>UQMF01000009.1 GCA_900542145.1 uncultured Oscillospiraceae bacterium
TGATTTAAAAAGCCCACTTCGTGGGCAAAAATTGCTTTTTCGACAAACTCAGGCGGACTTCGGTCCGCCTTTTTTGTGAATTTTTTCGTAATTGCAGAAAAAAGTACTTGATTTTTTTGTTAAAATATGCGAAAATATATATTGTATAGGTATGTCCTGTATAAAGAATAACGAAAAAGGACGTGTGCAGATGGCGCAGTTTTTCAATTTCAAGGAAGATTACTTCGGACTGAACGACAAGGATATCCAGAGGAATACCGAGCTTTACGGTCTGAATATATATACAAAAAAGGAAAAGGAGAAAGACCATTTCGAGCCAGTGAGGGTTATCCTGTCCCCGGCTGTGATATTGATGTGCATTGCCGGAATACTGAGTTTTTTCACGAACATATTTACCGGAATAATGATACTGCTGCTGGACGCCGCGTATTGCGTCGTCAGCATCCAGCTGGGGCGCGCCTCCGACCGGAAGCTGGGGGATATCAAGCGCTCCACCGCCATTAAATTCCGCGTGATCCGCAGCGGCAAGCTGGAGCTTATCGACAAGGAATACATAGTCCCGGAGGATATTATCGTCGTCCAGGCAGGCGAATGCGTTCCTGCCGACGCGCTTATCCAGGAGTGCCGCGAACTCACCGTTGACGAGAGCATATTCACAGGCTCAAATAAGCCTGCCGCGAAGTATCCGGGCGGAATCTCCAAGTCAGAGCTGAAGCCGACGTTCGTCTACAGCGGAACCAAGGTACTCACCGGCGTAGCCATCTGCAAGGTGAGCGCCACCGGAGTTGACACAAAGCTTTACCACAAGGTAGGGGAGCAGGCTCCCAAACATGCGTATTACACCGGCATGGAGCAGATAATCCAGAAGCTGCTTCCGCTGTGCTCTGCTGTTGCGGCGGTGCTTGCGCTGATTTCAATGGTCGCATGGATGCTCTACGGCAACGAGGTGCTGGAATCCGCAATGCGCGGTATCACCCTGGGATTATGCTTCCTTCCCACCGGGCTTGACATGGTAATAAGGGTGTATTACACGCGCTGCTCCGCGGAGATGGCGGAAAAGAGCGCCCTGGTGAAATCCCTGCCGGACATTGAGAAGCTTAATTCCATGTCCGTCCTCTGCGTTGAGAAGGAGGGTGCGATCTCAAGAAGCAGCGTTTCCGTCCAGTCGATATACACACCCAGCGAGGAGCTGATGTTTAAAATAGCTGCGCTTGCTTGCGAGCCTGACACCACGGACGAAATGGAACGCGCCCTGATGGTGCGCGCCGCGTTTTTCGACGAGAAGATAACCCAGGTTTACGACAGATATAAGTTCATTGAGCGGATCCCCGAAACCAACGATTTCATGAGCGGCGCAATGTGGGAGGTTTCCGGCTCCAGACTGTACTGTATCAAGGGAACCCCGGAGCAGATACTTCCGCTGTGTAAGTTCCACGGCGAAGAGCTTTTCGTTGCCCAGAAGATGAAGAAGGAGTTCTACTCCCACGGCTGGCAGGTAATGGCGATCGCATGCGCAGACGCCGATGAGCGCGACTGCGACGAAACTGCCGGATTTGCGTATACTTTCGTTGGATTCGCGGCATTCAGCTCCCCTATGAGGGATTCCGTCCCGGCAGCGGTAAGGACATGCCAGCGTGCCGGAGTGCGTGTTGTCATGTTTACCGAGGATAATGCGGAATCTGCGGCGGCGACCGGCCGCATGATAGGTCTTTCCGGTAAGACAGTCACCGGAAAGAGCATTTCGGAGTCCGTGAAGTACGGCAACGAACTGGAGCTTGACGCGGATATCTACGCCCGTGTAACTCCGGAGCAGAAGCTGTATGTAATTGAGCAGCTCCGCAAGAACGGCGAGATAGTCGCCATGGCAGGCACCCGTGCCGAGGACGCCGAGGCGATTGAGAAGTCCGACATTGGAATTACGATGTCCGGCAATACCACCGGCAGCGCCTATGAAGCCGCCGATGTAATCATGCATGACGATAATTTCTCTGCCATCGCGGACATGATCGCTTCCGCGCGGCAGGTCCACAGGAACATCAAGCGCGCCTGCGCAGCTATGATCTCCGGATATATTGCGCTTATTCTGCTGAATATGCTGAACCTTTTCGGCGACGCGCAGCTCATGCTGAATCCGGCGCTTATTGCGGTTCTCACTATGTTCATTCTGCCGCTGACCGCGTTCGCTGGGCTGAATAACCGCTCGGACCGCAAGGGAATAATGCCGCCGTCTGAGTTCATTTCCAACCGTAAGATCAATCACCGCTTCATCGTTCTTGCTTCCATAGTCGGCGCGCTGTGCGGTGCGGCTTCGATTGCTTCCTACATGTTCATGTACAACGACACCGGATCTAATGTGGATTTCGCACGCAGTTGTTCGCTTCTTGCCTTCGGATTCAGTACATCGCTGTTTACCTTCGTCAACATGCCTTCGGGGAATCCGTTCATCGGACTGGCAGAGGGCGGAAAGCCTGCGGTGATAGGAGTCCTGGCTCCTGCCCTGGCGGCTGTACTGCTTGTGTTCATTCCGGGGCTGAACAGCGTGTTCGGGCTGACGGGGATAGATATGCTGGCAACGTTCATTTCCATAGTCACCGGTGTGATTCCGCCGCTTGGCTATGTTATAGTGCGTTCGATAATCAAATTTGAATGATGGGAAAAAGCAATGAAAAAGATACTTCAATATTTAAAAATAGTGCTCTGCGGAATAGTATTCGGCGTTGCGAATGTGATTCCCGGAGTTTCCGGCGGAACAATGCTTGTCGTTTTCGGAATGTACGACCGATTGACGGAATCCATATCCGGCATAAAGGCGATTTTCAAGAATATCGTGTTCCTGATTTTCTTTGGAATTGGTGCGGGAGCTGGGATTCTTGGATTCGCAAAGCTGATAAAGTTCCTGTTCGATAATTACGAGGTGCAGACGAACATGTACTTCATCGGACTTATCCTGGGAAGCGTACCGCTTATCTACCGCATGGGTACGGCTGAAAGCAAGGTGAAGCCGCTTTGCTCAGTTCCGTTCGTTATATCCTTATGGATAGTAATAGCCCTGACGGTTATGCAGAATCTCATGGGGAATACCGAGCAGGTCGCGGAGCAGGTTGCCGGATTTGATCCCCTCATGAGCGTTAAGCTGCTTGTGTTCGCGTTTATTGCGGCAGTGGCGATGATAATCCCGGGACTCAGCGGCTCCTTCGTTATGCTGCTGTTGGGAATTTATCAGACGGTTATATCCGCTATACAGATAAACGATCTGAATTTCTATATAATAATCCCGTTTGCAATAGGCGTAGTGCTCGGAATAATCCTCGGAGCGAAGATAATCTCAACTCTGATGAAGAAGTTCCGGCTGATGGCGTACAGCGCGATAATGGGACTTGTAGTAGGCTCGGTTTATGCGATACTTCCGTCCGGATTCGGCTTCAATCTCAGCACCGGCTACGGATTTGTATGCCTGCTGTTCGGCGTCCTCACATCTATTCTCGTTGAAAAGCTTGGTGGGAACTCCGAAAATGAAACGGCGTAAATTCCATTAAATAACAGAATACTGAAACCACTTTCTGACAATACTACTTGTACCAGGGAGCAGCCGAGAGGTCAGCCCTGATCAAGCAGGTCAGGAGTGGTTTTTTTGTACTATAACAAAGTCGAGATAAGCGGCGTCAACACATCACAGCTGAAAGTGCTGCGCGAAAGCGAGAAGATGGAGCTTCTTAAGCGATCGAAAACCGGCGACATGCAGGCGCGCGAAGATTTGATTAACGGAAATCTCAGACTGGTGCTGAGTGTGATCCAGCGATTCACCGGCAGGGGAGAAAGCCCGGACGATCTGTTCCAGGTGGGCTGTATCGGACTTATCAAGGCGATAGACAATTTTGACATCACTCAGCCGGTCAGATTCAGCACCTACGCCGTTCCGATGATTCAGGGGGAGCTGCGGCGGTATCTCCGGGACAACTCCCCGGTACGCGTGAGCCGTTCGGTCAGGGATCTGGCGTACCGCGCAATGCAGGCAAGAGAAAAGCTCACCACCAAAAATGGAAGTGAGCCTACGATTGAAGCCATTGCCAAGGAGATAGGAGCCAGCCGCTCCGAGGTAGTCATCGCACTGGAAGCCATCAGCGAGCCGATTTCTCTGTACGAACCGGTTTTCTCTGATTCCGGCGACACGATCTATGTTCTTGATCAGCTTGGTGATCATAACGACGATGAGAACTGGCTGGACGAGATCTCCCTTAAGGAAGCTATCCGTCAGTTGGGTCCCCGGGAGAAGCACATACTGAATCTCCGTTTCTTCCGCGGAAAGACGCAGGTGGAGGTCGCCAAGGAAATCGGAATAAGCCAGGCGCAGGTAAGCCGTCTTGAAAAGGGCGCCCTCGAGAAAATCAAGAACCGTATTTAGTTGCAGACGCGCTCCAGTTCCTCGCGCAGCTGCTTTATTATGCGCTTTTCCAGCCGTGAGATGTAGCTTTGCGAGATTCCAATTTCGTCTGCGACTTCCTTCTGGGTCTTTTCTCTGCCGCCCTTGAGTCCGAAGCGCATTTCCATTATCTGCTGTTCCCGGGGAGTCAGATGGCTGACTGCCTCGTGGAGCAGCTTTTTTTCTGTTTCGTCCTCGATGTGGGCGTTCACGCAGTCGCTGTCAGTCCCCAATACATCGGACAGGAGCAGCTCGTTCCCGTCCCAGTCAACG
This sequence comes from uncultured Oscillospiraceae bacterium, assembly GCA_900542145.1. Lineage (GTDB taxonomy): Bacteria > Bacillota > Clostridia > Oscillospirales > Ruminococcaceae > CAG-115. The sequence continues at coordinate 4,694 of UQMF01000009.1, forward strand.
TTCAGCGGCTCGTCTATGGATACCTCGCAGCGGCGCTGATTCGTCTTGCGCAGGTACATCAGGATCTCATTCTCAATACAGCGCGAGGCATAAGTCGCGAGCTTGATGTTGCGGTGCACGCTGAATGTATTCACCGCCTTGATAAGCCCAATCGTGCCGATCGAGATAAGGTCGTCAAGTCCCACGCCGGTATTCTCGAACTTCTTCGCGATGTACACGACCAGCCGCAGGTTGTGCACGATGAGGGTTTCCCGGGCGGCGGAGAAATCCGTTTCCATCAGCTGGAATGCGGCTTCCTCCTCTTCCCGGGTCAGCGGCGGCGGAAGGGATTCCGACCCGTTTATGTAGTAGACTCCGGTGTTATCTCCGAACGCGTATTTCAGGAATGCGCCCAGCCCCTCGTCCAGCAGTTTTTTCAGAAAATTTTTCATACTGATACCTCCTATTTTGATATTATGCTGGGGTCGAAAACACAGTCAGCCCCGGAAATATCCTGTTTTGCAATGCCAATGAGAACTTCTGCGGAATGCCCGTCCAAGGATAATTCCGCCGGGAACACCGGGACAAGTCCCTCCGCAGTAACTGTCCGGCAGGGGACCAGTCGTATTCCCTCCAGCTGGTCGTATTTCCCCTCGTGGTAGTTCACGGCGGACTTCGGAGTTATAGACCTCACCGCCGCCAGTGAAGCAAGCACCACCGGCTTACCCGAGAAACTGTCCCGGAGTGAATTCCCCGTGTCCGCCAGCCCGTCCAGGGATATTTCAGCGCCGTCCCGTTTTAGAGTTACCCGGGAGTGCCGGGCAGGACGCCGCCGTTTTATTATGTACCCCGTAAGCCGGAATCCTCCGTAAAGCACCGCCGTGATAACTGCGGCAGCCCCGATGGGAATGTCGAAGTACGCTGTGCCGTTGGAGTAATACATACCCAGTGGAGCCGCGAAATACCACAGCGCCATCATTCCGCCGGCGAACCCGAAGCTGACCGCCAGGAACAGAAGCAGCGAAATAAGCATGTCCATGCGCTTCTGCCTGCCGAACAGCACCAGGGTGACGACCGCACCCATCCCCACGCGGAAAAATACCGCAATCACCGGGTGTAGTTCCGGCAGGAATATAGCCAGCGCCCCTGCCGCGCCGACGGAAGCAGCCGCAAGTCCCCTCAGCGGAGTTATTTTCCTGCGCAGCAGCAGCGCGGTACACCGGACCAGCAGATAGTTTATGTATAGATTGACGACGAGCAGCACGTCCGCGTAAATAACCATATTATCACCAGCCTGTCTTATAATATTATATACTCACGCCGCGGAAAAATATGTCAATATGCGGCGGTAAATAATGAAAAATCCAGTGCCGGATTGTCGGAAAGCAAAAAGAAAAGGCGCACCCTGCGGTGCGCCATCATATCGTGTATTATCAGTCCCTGTTGAATTCGGCAAGTTCCAGACCGGGATTCTTGTCGAGTGCCCACTTGATGTTCCATTCGCTTGTGAATATCAGCAGGTAGTTGCCCTTTACGTCCTGGATAAGCTTAGTATCGGAGGTGAGCACCAGCTTGCTGAGCACGTCATATCCGCCCTCAAGGTGCTTCTGGCTTGTTATCCAGCGGATATGCTCATAGGGGAGTCCCTCGCGGATTATGTCAACGTTGTATTCGTTCTTAAGGCGGTATTCCAGCACTTCAAACTGGAGCACGCCGACAACTCCGACGATAACCTCCTCGAAACCGCTCTGCGGCTCGGAGAATATCTGTATGGCACCCTCCTGGGCGATCTGTGTGGTGCCCTTAATGAATTGCTTGCGCTTGAGTGTATCTTTCTGGCGGATTCTCGCGAAGTGTTCCGGCGCAAATGTCGGGATTCCCTCGAACTTCACCTTCTTTTTCGGAGAGCACAGTGTGTCGCCGATTGAGAACACGCCCGGGTCGAACACGCCCATTATATCCCCGGCATATGCCTCGGAGATTACTTCGCGCTCGCTCGCCATCATCTGCTGCGGCTGGGAAAGACGCATTGTGCGTCCGTTCTGTACATGCAGAACTTCCATATCCTTGTCGAACTTGCCGCTGCAAATGCGCATGAATGCGATACGGTCGCGGTGAGCCTTGTTCATGTTCGCCTGTATCTTGAAGATGAATGCGGAGAATTCCGGGTCGAACGGGTCAACAACTCCGTCCGGGGTATTTCTCGGCAGGGGAGATGTCGTCATCTTGAGGAAGTTCTCAAGAAACGGCTCCACGCCGAAGTTGGTGAGTGCCGATCCGAAGAACACCGGCGACAGCTTGCCGCTGCTCACGAGGTCCATGTTGAATTCCTCGCTGGCGCCGTCAAGCAGTTCCACGTCCTCGGATAGCTTATCGTAATTCTGCTCGCCGATAAGGTCAGCCAGGGAAGCGTCGGAAAGGTCAGCTTCAGTAGCCGCTACCTCTCGGGTGCCGTTGTTCGCTTCGAAGGAGATTATGCGGCGCTTTTCACGGTCGTAAACTCCCTTAAACTCCTTGCCGGAGCCGATGGGCCAGTTCACAGGGTAGGTCTTGATTCCCAGCTCGTTTTCTATTTCGTCCAGCAGGTCGAATGGGTCGCGCGCCTCGCGGTCCATCTTGTTGATGAACGTGAATATCGGTATATTGCGCATTACGCAAACCTTGAACAGCTTACGGGTCTGGTTCTCAACGCCCTTTGCCGCGTCGATTACCATTACGGCGCTGTCCGCTGCCATAAGGGTTCGGTAGGTATCCTCGGAGAAGTCCTGGTGGCCGGGGGTGTCCAGAATGTTTATGCAGTATCCCTCGTAGTTGAACTGCATAACGGAGGATGTTACAGAGATACCTCTCTGCTTCTCTATCTCCATCCAGTCGGATACAGCGTGACGGGTGTTCTTCTTGCCCTTGACCGCGCCGGCAAGGGAGATCGCGCCTCCGTACAGCAGGAACTTTTCGGTGAGCGTGGTTTTACCGGCGTCCGGGTGCGAGATTATCGCGAACGTACGGCGCCTTTCGATTTCGTGTCTTAAATCTGCCATGTGTCTACTTCCTTATTGTAAATTATTTTGTATCGTTTTTGATAGATGCTTCCATCTCGAAAATAGTCTGCTTTGCCTCTTTCTCCGTAGGCTCCTCGATTCCCTTGTTTTTCATGGTGAGGGTGAAGGTAAGTCCCACGATGATGGGCAGGTAGAAGGTCATGATACGCCAGAGCATCATTGAGGTATTGACGTATTGTTCCGTGAAGATGTCTTTGAAGAAACCGTGGTAGCCAAGCTCTGCACCGCCCATAGCGCCTGGCAGGGGGATAAATGATGAAATCATGAGAACGTAAGCCTGGTAGCTCATGATCTGGAGCAGGCTGGCGTCACCCATGCCGAATCCGCGGTAGAGGACGTAGCTAATGCTGAGATACAGCGTCAGCTGAATGAACGTGAAGAGTATCGCTCTGAGCAGTAGCGGAATGTTTTTCCGGAGATATTTAAAGTTGTTGTAGAACTTATTTACTTCCCGGGTAAGGTAAACACGCCACTTTACCGGGTGCTTCATCAGGTGCATTTTAGCAAGCAGGGAGATTATGCCGTTTGCTGCCTTCAGCGTAGCCTTTCTGAACAGAGCAATGCAGAACAGGAAGATTATGACTGCAGTATTGATAACGAACCCGATAATCACAAAGGGCATGAGCCCTTTCTGCGTAAGGTCGTCGCCGAAGTGGTTGAATCCAACTGCGAGAGTGAATACGGAATACAGCGTGAGCACGAACTGATACACGATGAAGCGGCTCAGCAGCGCCGTTAGTCCGCAGCCGAGAGGAACACCGAATTTCACCAGGTAATACGCCTGCATGGGCTGACCGCCGGAAGCCGATGGAGTAATGCAGTTGAAATACTGCCCGATTATCGTGACCAGCCAGCTGTTCCAGAATTTCATCTTCGGGTACATGGATTTCAGCATGACGTGTATTGTCGCCGCCTCGCTGAGCCAGTATCCGACCATAAACAGAACGCAGATCACGAGCGCGCCCTTATTTATCCTGTTCAGGGCAGCCACAACGTTGTCGATACTGTCCACAAAAACCAGGTAAACGATCATCACAATAAAGGCAATCGCGCAGACGATAAGATTGAGCTTTTTGCCCATTTTCTTCTTTTTCTTCATCTATAATAAATCCCTCAGAATTCTCTCCCTAAAAAAGTCCACATACATTTATTATAAATTATATTAGCGCAATTGTCAATAGGTTTAACAATTTTTTCCGGAAATATAACATTGGAATTAAAATACGGAAATGATATTGAAAAAATAACAGAAAAGTGATATAATATTAAGGTATGATGGAAAGGAGTGTGGGAAGATATGGATATCAAGGTCGGAGATGTGCTTGTGATGAAAAAAGTTCACCCGGGCTGCGGCAGCGACAGAATGCTGGTGCAGCGGTGCGGCGCGGATTTCAGACTGTGTTGCAGCGGCTGCGGTCATGTATTCATGATACCGCGCTCTAAGTGCGAGAAGAAGATCAAGACGGTTATCCGCGAAACCGAAAACTCCGAGCAGTAGCCCAGCCTGATTCCTGGAACAGCACTGCATGGAGGAACACACGATGAACGATAAACTGATGATGGCGGAAGCGCGCTACGACGAGATCGGCGTAAAGCTTTCCGACCCGACTGTGATCGCGGATAACAAGCTGTACCGCGATCTTATGAGAGAGCACAAGAGCCTGACCCCTCTGATGGAGGTCTGGCATAAATACAAGAAAGCCCAGCGCAGCTTTGACGACGCTGTGGAAGCACTGAACGAAGCAGGTTCCGACGCGGAACTCCGGGAGCTTGCCCAGAGCGAATACGACGAGAACAAGGCGCTGATGGAGAAGCTTTCCGAGGAGCTCAAGATACTTCTCCTGCCTAAAGATCCCGACGACGACCGCAGCTGTATCATTGAGATACGCGCCGGAGCCGGCGGCGAGGAAGCAGCGCTGTTCGCGAACTCCCTGCTGCGAATGTACACGATGTATGCTGCGCGCCAGGGCTGGAAGACGGAGCAGATAAGCTCCAATCCGACGGAACTCGGCGGCTACCGCGAAGTCAGCTTCCTGGTGGAGGGCGAGGGAGTTTTCGCCAAGCTGAAATATGAAAGCGGAGTCCACCGCGTTCAGCGAGTGCCGGAAACGGAATCCCAGGGGCGCATTCAGACCTCAACGGTCACAGTCGCAGTACTCCCAGAAGCGGAGGAGGTCGATGTGGACATCAATCCCGCCGATCTAACGATTGAAACCTTCCGCTCCAGCGGTGCTGGCGGACAGCACATCAACAAGACGGAGTCCGCAATAAGGATCATACATAATCCGACCGGAACCGTAGTCGAGTGCCAGGAGGAACGCTCCCAGTTCAAGAACAAGGAAAAGGCGATGAAGAAGCTTTACAGCAAGCTGTATGAAGCCAAGCTGGAAGCCCGTGACAGCGCCATTGCAGAGGAACGCAGAATCCAAGTGGGTACCGGCGACCGTTCCGAGCGCATAAGGACCTACAACTTCCCCCAGTCCCGTGTCACTGACCATCGAATCGGACTTACGCTCTACAAGCTGGACGAGATGATGAACGGCGGCTGCGACGAGGTGTTTGAAGCGCTGCGACTTGCCGACCAGACTGCGAAACTCCTGAAGCAGGAGAATTGAAAGGAATGACCTGATTGAATACAGAACTTCTGCCGTTTTCCGGGGAGTCCGCGCGGAAAGCAGCTGAGATAATGCGCGCCGGCGGTATTGTCGGAATCCCGACTGAAACAGTGTACGGACTTGCCGCCGACGCCCGGAATGAATCCGCCGTGCGTAGCATATTCCAGGCAAAGGGACGGCCGCAGGATAATCCGCTGATTGTCCATATCAGCTGCATTGAGCAACTTCCGCCGCTCGTCCGGGAGATTCCGGACCTTGCGCTGAAGATCGCCGAAAAGTACTGGCCCGGTCCGCTTACGATGATCTTCCCGAAATCCGACTTGATTCCCTCCGCCACCAGCGGCGGACTGGATACTGTTGCCGTGAGAATGCCGCAGAGTCCGGCAGCGCGTGCGATAATTGACGCCTGTGGATTCCCTCTTGCCGCTCCGTCGGCAAACCTGTCGGGAAGCCCCAGTCCGACCACTGCGCAGCACGTCATGAACGACATGAATGGGCGCATTCCGCTTATAATCGACGGCGGAGAGTGCAGCTGCGGAGTTGAGAGCACTGTGCTGTGTTTCCCCTCGCCGGACAGAGTGAGAATTTTGCGTCCGGGGGGAGTTACTGCGGAAATGCTGTCGGAGCTTTGTGCAGTGGATATCGACCCGGCAGTGACTTCCGAGCCGCCCAAGGGCGCGAAGGTAATGTCACCGGGCATGAAGTACAAGCATTACTCTCCCAGGGCGGAGGTGTACATCGTCAATGCCCACGGGGATAGATTCCGGGACTGGTGCCTGGCGCATTCCGCTGAGGGCACTCTGGCGCTTTCCGCGGATTCCCACGAGCACGGAATGTTCCGCTGCTTCGGCAGTAATGTCCAGGAGCAGGCTCACCGCCTTTTTGCGCTTTTGCGTGAAGCTGATGAGGAGGGTGCTGCGAAAGTGTACGTTGAAATGCCATCGAAGGACGGAATCGGGCTGGCTGTCTATAACCGGCTCCTCCGGGCGGCGGCTTTCAGGGTGATTGAAACTGATGAGTGACAGACTTATTGTAGGACTTACAGGCATGTCCGGCGCAGGGAAATCCACGGTTTGCAAGGTTTTCGCCGAGTGTGGATTCCATATTGTGGACTGCGACCTCAGCGCCCGGGAAGTAGTGCTCCCAGGTTCGCCTGCCCTTGCGGAAATACACGACCGGCTCAGCCCGGCGCTTATCCTACCGGACGGCACTCTGGACCGCCGTGGGACATCCGAGATGATATTCCACGATCCGGAAAAGCGTGCGCTGTTCAATAAAATAATCTATCCCTATATTACATATAATATCCTGACGAAGATAAAGCAGGGCGGAAAGCTGATAATGCTGGACGCGCCCACGCTTTTTGAAGCGCGGCTTGAGCTGCTCTGTGACAGGATAGTCGGAGTTATCGCAGACGCAGAAAACTGCGTGCGCCGCATAATGCTGCGCGATAATATTCCTGAGGAACTCGCCCGGGCGCGGCTTTCGAGCCAGCACGGCGCGGAATTCTTCCGGGAGCGCTCCGACATTATCATAGAGAACAACGGCACCGCCGGGGAGCTGCGGAAATCCGCAGAAGAGGCGGCGCGGATACTGAAAGGCGATAAATGACAAAATACCGTAAGAAGCGAAGTGCGCTTCCGGTGGTGATAGTCTGCATACTGCTGGCGGCTGTGATAGCTGTCGCCGGGTATTTCGGCTATGACCGCTGGGAAAGATACACCCACCCCATAAAATATGAGGACCTGGTCGGGGAATACTCCCGGGAAAACGGGCTGGACAAGTTCCTTGTATACGCGGTCATAAAGACCGAGAGCGGATTCGACCCGAACGCAGTATCCAATGTCGGCGCGCGTGGACTCATGCAGATAATGGAGGACACGTTCGACTGGGTGAAGTACCGAATGGGCGACGAGGATACGCGCTACCTGGAGATGTACGTTCCGGAAACGAATATCCGCTACGGCTGCTGGCTGCTGGGCTACCTTTATAAGGAGTTCGGCAATGTGGAAACCGCCATGGCAGCGTATCACGCCGGCAGGGGACAGGTAAACGAGTGGCTTGCCGACCGAAGTATTTCCGCCGATGGAGTCCACCTGGACGAGATACCAATATCTGACACAGCTCATTACGTCCGGAAAATAGTCCGGGCGATGGAAACATATGAAAGACTTTACAGCTGACGCTGTTATGAAAGGAAGTTTTATTATGGCAAAGGAAACAGTAAAGGAACTCAAGGAAAAGCTCCTGCAAAAGAAAAAGAACGCGATTCTCCGTATGGATGACGCCGAACTGAAGGCATGCGACAAGTTCTGCGAGGGCTACAAGCGCTTCCTGGACGCTGCAAAGACCGAGCGCGAGGCTTCCGCTGAGATCGTGAAGATGGCGAAGGCACACGGATTCGTGGAGTTCGATCAGAAGGCACACTACAAGCCCGGCGACAAGATATTCACCCAGAACCGCGAAAAGTCCGTTATCCTTGCGGTAATCGGCAAGGATTCTATTGAGAATGGCGTTAATCTTGTTGCAGCCCACATTGACTCACCAAGACTGGATATGAAGCAGAATCCGCTCTATGAAAAGGACGAGGTGGCTTATTTCAAGACCCACTACTACGGCGGAATCAAGAAGTACCAGTGGCCCACCGTTCCGCTCTCCCTGCACGGAGTTATCCTCAAGGCAGACGGAAGCAAGGTGAACGTAAATATCGGCGAGGACGAGAACGACCCTGTTTTCTGCGTATCCGACCTGCTTCCTCACCTGGCTGACGCACAGTACAAGCGCCCCTCCACTCAGCTTATCAAGGGTGAGGAGCTCAACATCATGGTCGGCAGCCGTCCGTTCAGAGATGACGAGGGCAGCGAGCTAGTAAAGCTGAACATCATGATGATACTCAACGAGAAGTACGGTATCGTCGAGGACGACTTCATCTCCGCCGAGCTTGAGGCAGTTCCTGCGTTCAAGGCAAAGGATGTCGGGTTTGATAGAAGCCTGGTAGGTTCCTACGGTCAGGACGACAGAGTTTGCGCATACACCGAGCTTATGGCAGTTCTTGAGCTGAAGAATCCTGCAAGGACCGCCGTTGCGATTCTCACCGACAAGGAAGAAACCGGCTCCGACGGCAACACCGGACTCCGCTCCGCTTACCTGAGATATTTCATTGCTGACCTTGCTTCCACGTTCGGCGTAAAGGGCAGGACCGTTCTCCAGAATTCACGCTGCCTTTCCGCAGACGTAAATGCGGCGTTCGACCCGACATTCCCCGACGTATTCGAGAAGCGCAACAGTGCGCTGCTGAACTGCGGCGTGTGCGTTACCAAGTACACCGGCTCCCGTGGAAAGAGCGGAACCTCCGATGCTTCCGCTGAGTTCGTAAGCGAGATTCGCAGACTTCTTGACGCCAACGGCGTTATCTGGCAGACAGGCGAACTCGGAAAGGTAGACAACGGCGGCGGCGGAACTGTCGCAGCTTATATCGCGAACCTGGACGTTGATACCATTGACGTTGGCGTTCCGGTAATTTCCATGCATGCTCCCTTCGAGATCACTGCCAAGACCGATATCTGGGCAGCTTACAAGGCTTTCGAAGCATTTGTGAACAACTGATAACAATTCGACAGTAGCGTAAAAGCCTGTACAAATTCACGAACACCTCTGCATACACATATTATATGCAGAGGTGATGTTCATGAAAGAGAAAACGCGGAATTCCCTGCGCCGGCTGGGAATAAAGCTGATAGCGGCGGCGATGATACTTGTCGGAATAGCGTTCATTGCGGACCTGAGTTTCCGCCCGGTGATCGAAACGGTGAACGCATTCGAGTGCCATGCCGCGGTCAACGATATGATCAACCATTCCATATCCGCTGAGCTTGAGCGCGAAGGAACGGATTATTCCGCACTGGTGGACATTACCCGGGACGAGAGCGGCACCGTATGTTCGATCGAAACCAATGCAGTGAATATGAACCGCCTGAAAACGAATGTCTCGGACAGAATCGAGCGTGAACTCGCCCGAATGAGCGACATTGACATAATGATCCCTGTCGGCACTCTGACCGGGATTTCGCTTCTGCACGGCAGGGGATTCAGCATTGGAATGACCGTCAGCCCTGTTGGCTACGCGAACACCGCTATAATAAGCGAGTTCACCGAGGCCGGGCTAAACCAGACGCGCCACAGGATAATAATTGAAATAGGCGTCGTGGCGGACGCAGTAATACCGGGATTCAGCACCAGGGTTCCGGTGACGACTTCAATAGTCGCAGCAGAAACGATAATTGTCGGCAAGGTTCCGGACGCGTACACGCACGTTGTGGCAGGCGATACTGACCTTGTTGGACTGCTTCAGGATTACGGGGCGGTCCTCGACTGAACGGAGGATACTTTGGAACTCAAGGAAGCAGAAAAGCGCGCCGCGGAACTGCGTGCAGTCATCGAGAAGCACAATCACAACTACTATGACCTGGATAATCCCACGATCGAGGACGATGAGTACGACGCCCTCATGCGTGAACTGCGCGGAATCGAGCAGCAGTACCCGGAGCTTTCCACGCCGGATTCTCCGACGCACCGCGTGGGAGGTACAGTCAGCAGCAGCTTTGAGAAGGTGCAGCATGTCGTGCAGATGGGTTCGCTTCAGGATATCTTCAGCGAGGAGGAGGTACGCGCGTTCCTTTCCGGAGTGATGGAACAGGGTGCCCACGAATTTACGGTTGAACCCAAAATCGACGGGCTTTCCGTGTCGCTGGAGTACCAGGACGGAGTATTCGTCCGTGGTTCCACCCGTGGCGATGGCTTTGTCGGTGAGGACATCACGGCAAATCTGAAAACAATACGTTCTATTCCGCTTAGACTGAATGACGCTCCGGAGTTCATCGAGGTGCGCGGCGAGGTCTATATGCCACGGAAGAGCTTTGCCGCCCTCTGCGAGGAGCAGGAACGAAACGGCGATCCACTGCCGAAGAATCCTAGAAATGCTGCTGCAGGTTCTCTCCGCCAGAACGACAGCTCCGTCACCGCCAGCCGCAAGCTGGATATATTCTGCTTCAATCTTCAGCAGATACGCGGAAAGGAACTGACGACGCACTCCCAGTCGCTGGAATACATGCAATCCCTGGGATTTCACGTTATCCCGGATTACCGTGTTGTCCAAACCGCCGACGAAGCGGTGGAGCGAATCCGGGAGATAGGCGAAATGCGCAGAAGCCTGCCGTTTGATATCGACGGCGCTGTTGTCAAGGTGAACAGCTTCGCACTGCGTACTGAAATAGGAGCAACTACCAAGGTGCCGAAGTGGGCGGTGGCATTCAAGTATCCCCCCGAGGAAAAGGAAACCACGCTGAATGAAATTGAGATAAATGTCGGCAGGACCGGTGCGCTTACTCCGGTGGCGGTATTTGACCCGGTTCAGCTGGCAGGTACGACGGTTTCCCGGGCGATTCTTCACAACCAGGATATAATCACCGACAAGGATATCCGCGTCGGCGACCGGATAGTGGTTCGAAAAGCAGGCGACATAATCCCGGAGGTAGTCCGCAGCGTTTCACACCGGGAAGGCTCCGAGCCGTATTTTATTCCGAACGTGTGCCCGATATGCGGCGCCGAAGCGCTCCGGGACGAGGACGAAGCGGTGATTCGCTGCCAGAATATCGACTGCCCGGCGCAGCTTGCGCGCTCTATCGAGCATTTCGCCAGCAGGAATGCAATGAACATCGAGGGACTTGGCGAAGCGATAGTCCAGCAGCTGCTTGACTATGGGTTCGTGCATAACGTTGCCGACCTGTATGAACTTGACGTCCAGACTGTCATGCAGATAACCGGCGGCGCGAAATCCGCGGAGAACCTCATAGCCTCCATTGAAGGCTCCAAGAAGCGCGGACTTGACCGCCTGGTGTTCGCACTGGGAATCCGCGGAATCGGACAGCGTGCCGCAGTCCTTCTCTGCGAGAAGTTCGGCAGTATGGAAGCCATCATGGAAGCGCTTCCGCTGGAGATATGCAGTATTGACGGCTTCGGACAGATCATGGCGGATTCAGTTTACAACGCCATGCAGGAACCTCACCGCATTAAGCTGATAGAGCGGCTTCGCGAGCACGGGGTGAACATGGCCTATGACAGCGGCAAAGTTGCTGACGACCTTGCCGGAAAGACATTCGTCCTGACCGGAACCCTCCCGACAATGACCAGGGATCAGGCGAAGTCGCTGATAGAGAGCCACGGCGGTAAGTGCTCCGGCTCCGTCAGCAAAAAGACCACCTATGTGGTTGCCGGAGAAGAGGCAGGCAGCAAGCTCACCAAGGCACAGGAACTCGGAATCACGGTCCTGTCCGAACAGGAACTTCTGGAACTCATAGGCGAATAAAACAAGCCCGTCGGTGATCGCCGACGGGCTTGTGAGACCGTCGAAAAAGTCACTAAAGTGACTTTTCCGCCGAACATCCGCCCGGCGCGCACGGTTTGTCGGCTATGCCGACAAACCGCACACTTGTGCGGATAGAAGTGTTTTTTGCCCCGGGAGACCCGTGGCAAAAAACGGATTTCAAAAGCTCGCTTCGCGGGCAAAACCGATTTTTTCAACAAGCTGACAAGCCCGTCGGTGATTGCCGACGGGCTTGTTTTATGTTGCAGATCAGTTGAATATGCTGCACTTAACGGAGGTCTTTTTCAGTCCGAGGTCGCTGTTGATCACAGTTTCGCCCCAGTCCGAAAGGGAAGTGCCGTCCCAGGTGTTCGCGAGATCAAGGTATTCCACTCCGCCGCCATTGCCTTTCCAGCTCCATGCCAGCCAGCCGATGGAGTTCTCGGCGCAGTACTGAAGAATGTATTCCTCGTCAACGTCGCCGTCCGTGTGATTCCAGCCGAACTCACCAACGATCATGCACAGACCCTTGTCCGTGGACAGCTTGAGATTCCGGGCGATAGTCGCCTTGTTCTTTCCGGCGGTCCCGTACATGTGCACTGAGAACATCGTATTTCCGTCCGGGTCGGAAGCAAGCACGTCCTCGCCGTAGTCCGTGATACTCTGCCCGTACTGACCCCAGCCTGCAGCGTCCACCATGATGGTGTTCCTGATTCCGGCGTCGCGCAGCTTCGGTATAACGGAGGTGTATCCGTTACGCCAGGTTTCGCTATTCCATTCGCCGACCCATTCGTTTGCGATATTCAGAATGACGTAGTTTTCCCGTCCGATGAGGGCTTCTTTGACCTCAATCCAGTATTCCGTCGCGGTTTCGAGGAGCGATGTGTCGTCCTTTCCGGTAATATCGTGGACTTCGAGGATTGCCACCATCTCAAGTTCACGGCATTTGTCGGTCAGCTTGTTCAGACTTTCTACGGTGTCCCGGGTGTACTGCTGTCCGCTTCCGCACACGATACGGACTGTATTTGCGCCAGTTGCCGCGATAGCTTCCAGGGCAGTGTCGTCCTCAGATGTGAACCATGAGTGGGGGTGATTGATTCCGCGCATAACGAACTCGTTCCCGTTGGCGTCAAGCAGTTTGGTTCCGCTGACAGTAAATCCGCCATTGGAGGCTGGCTCCTCGGTAGCAGGTTCAGCGGTGATCTCAGTTGTCTGAGAGGTGCTTGCATCAGGTTCCGTGGACGATCCGCTGTCGTTATTCTTTCCGGAACAGCATGCTGCGCTCAGCGCGACCACAACGGCAAGTATTGCAGATAAAACAGATTTCATAAGTTAATTCCTTTCCGGCGTTAGCCTATGTCTTATTTTATCATGTTGCGCTGATTAATTCAAGCGGTTTTTGAAGATAAGTCGAGCAATAATGCCAGACAAATACATTTTCTGGTTTAAGAGTCAGATATATATTCCATAAACGGTTGACTACTGGTCAAACATATTGTATAATATAATTAGGACTGTAAGTCGCAATGGAGGTATACATATGAAAGTTAAGTGCGATTTCTGCGGCGGAATGATTGAGGACACCGAGCCCATCTGCCCGAACTGCGGCGCCGCAAACGAACACATGAGCCGTGTAACTGACGGCATTCCGAAGACTATTGAGGAACTTCGCGCGTTCTGTGAAGCCAAAAAGCTTCCCTTGGAGCAAATGCGCTTTTTTATCGGCGAGGATTTCAAGGAAGCCAGAGCGTTCGGCATATTCAAGGATTCCGACGGGAATTTCGTGGTGTACAAAAATAAGGCAGACGGCACCCGGGCGGAACGATATCGCGGACCGGACGAGGCATATGCGGTCAACGAAATTTACGAAAAGATGAAGTCCGAGGTTGCCCTCCGCAGGAACAAGAACAGCAGCGCGACGCAGTCCGGCGGCGGAAAGCCCGTAAGCAAGGGAAAGGCACTCCTGAAAAAGCTGGCATATCCGCTGACCCTGTTTGTGGTGGTGGGCGGAATTTTAGGCGCGAGTACCTACCTCGCAGCCAAAACGCCGAGCCGCGGATATTACCGCTACAACGACAGGTATTACTACTGCCAGGCAGGCGACGACTGGTATTACTTCGACCCACTCTCAGCAATATGGATATTTGCAGACAGCATAGACAGCGAGCTCTACGACAACTATTCCAGTTATTATGCCGACAGCGATTACAACTCGGATTTCGGGGTAACGGATTTCAGCGACACGGACTACTATGTAAGTTCCAACAGCAACTCCGACTGGAATGACGGCAATGATTGGGATTTCGGCGGCAACTGGGACGCAGGCGATACTGACTGGGACACCGACTGGTAAATATAAAAAGGCTGCACAGGAAACCGTGCAGTCTTTTTTGCAGTAAAGAAAGGGCTTACCAGGCGGTAAGCCCCGATTCGTATTACTCGTATTCTACGACATTTACCCAGGACAGCAGGAAGTCGCGTTCTTCCTTCTTGCCCTTGACGATCTGAGAAGCCGCAACAATAGGAAGCCACTTCTGAATGTACTGCTTTGCAGTATCGCTCTTCTTGCTGAACAGATCAAGGTACTTGTCGGCCATTTCTTTGTCGCCGCTCAGGTGGAACAGCAGGTAAGTACGCGCGACATCAGCGGAAGCGTTACCCTGAGTAACATGCGACCAGTCGATTATGTACGCGGTGCCGTCGTCCTTTACGATTATGTTGGAGGGATTGAAGTCACCGTGGCATACTTTGTTGTGCTTGGGCATTCCCTCAAGACGGGTGTGCAGCTCGTATCGTGTTGTTGCATCGAGGTCAGTTTCGCTGATCTTGCGGTTCATCTTGTCCTTGAGCTTATTCAGCAGAGGGCACTTTGCAGCATGAACCTGCATCTGAAGGTCAACGAACATCTCAAGATATTCGTCCTTCTTGGCAGGATTTTCCTTCATCAGCTGAGCAAGTGTCTTGCCCTCGATGAATTCAGAAACGATAGCCCACTTACCATCAATGGTCATTACTTCAAGAACTTTCGGAACGTTGATTCCGATGTTCTCTACGCGTGCCTGGTTAAGGGCTTCGTTGAGTACATCGTACTTGGGATAGCTCTCATCGAAAACCTTGACAAGGGTGTTACCCTCACGGTAGATAGTTTTTCCGGGTCTGACAGCTAATATGTTTTCAGACATAGCTTTTTACCTCCTGTTTATATATAAGACGCTCAGTTCACTGAATGCTGAACCCAGCTGAATAAAAATGCGAACATATCTCGCACGGATCTGGCTGCTGAATCAGTTCACTGAGTGTCGTTCATACAAAGCGCAAAGCCGGGCACGGGCTAAAAGTCCATGCCCGGCTGCATTAAATCAGTTCGGGAAAGTCAGGTTATATTAAACCTTCTCGTGAGTACCATAGTAAGCATTCAGGTACATCTGCTTGATTTCCTTGAAGAGTGGGAATCTCGGGTTAGCACCGGTGCACTGGTCATCGAATGCCTGCTCAACCATAGCGTCCAGTCTGTCGAGGAAGTCCTTCTCATCGATGCCGTAGTCCTTGATGGTCTTCTTAACACCGATTCTGTCCTTGAGCTCGTCGATCTTCTTGATAAGACCCTCAACCTTAGCCTCATCGTTCTTGCCGGTTACGCCGAGGAACTCAGCTACTTCAGCATAACGACGCATGGTGTGCGGGTGATCATACTGAGAGAAGGTACCCATCTTAGCAGGAGCCTCAGCGCTGTTGAAGCGGATTACTTCGTCGATCAGCAGAGCGTTTGCGATACCGTGGGGCAGGTGATGGAATGCACCCAGCTTGTGAGCCATAGAGTGGCAAACACCCAGGAATGCGTTAGCGAATGCCATACCAGCCATAGTAGCTGCGTTAGCCATGTTCTCACGAGCAACCGGATCATATACGCCGGAAATAGCGGAGTCATAAGCAGCAGGCAGGTTGTCGAAGATGAGCTGGAGGGACTTGAGAGCCAGACCGTCAGTGAACGGAGTAGCCATAACGGAAGCATAAGCCTCGAGGCAGTGTGTAACTGCGTCGATACCGGAAGCGGAAGTCAGACCTCTCGGACCAGTCTTCATCATGTCGGCATCAACGATAGCCATCTTAGGCATCAGCTGATAGTCAGCCAGCGGATACTTAACGCCAGTGGTCTGGTCAGTAATAACTGCGAACGGAGTAACCTCGGAACCAGTACCAGCAGAAGTAGGAACAGCGATGAAGTAAGCCTTCTCGCCCATGTTCGGGAATGTGTAGACTCTCTTACGGATATCGATGAATCTCATAGCCATATCCATGAAGTCTGCCTCGGGGTGCTCGTAGAGAACCCACATGATCTTACCAGCGTCCATTGCGGAACCGCCGCCGACAGCGATGATGCAGTCCGGTTCGAACTTTCTCATAGCCTCGGCACCCTTCTGAGCGGAAGCCAGGGAAGGATCAGGCTCAACATCTGCGAAGGTGGTGTGTACGATACCCATCTCGTCCAGTCTGTCAGTGATAGCCTTTGTGAAGCCGCTCTTGAACAGGAAGGAGTCAGTTACGATGAATACTCTCTTCTTGCCCATAACGTCCTTGAGCTCCTTGAGAGCAACAGGGAGGCAGCCCTTCTTGATATAAACCTTCTCAGGTGCGCGGAACCACAGCATATTCTCTCTCCTCTCAGCAACGGTCTTGATATTCAGCAGGTGCTTAACTCCGATGTTCTCAGAAACGGAGTTGCCACCCCAAGAACCGCAGCCCAGTGTGAGGGAAGGAGCGAACTTGAAGTTGTAGAGGTCGCCGATACCGCCGAGGGAAGAAGGAGTGTTAACGATAAGACGGCAAGCCTTCATTCTCTCTGCCCACTTGTCGAGCTTCTCTCTCTGAGTATTGTTATTGATCCAGAGAACGGAAGTATGACCAAGACCGCCGTTGTTCTTGAGCAGTGTGTCAGCCATATCCAGAGCCTGGTCGAAGTTATCGGACTTGTACATACCAAGGATAGTGGTGAGCTTCTCGTGACCGAAAGCTTCCTCGGGCTCCAGGGAAGTAGCCTCGCCGATTATTACCTTAACGGACTCAGGAATCTCAAAGCCAGCCATCTTCGCGATCTGGTAAGGACGCTGACCAACGATCTTAGCGTTAAGAGCGCCGTTGATGAGCATAACCTTTCTGATCATGTCAGCCTGCTTCTTGTCGAGGAACATGCAGCCTCTCTTCTCGAATTCCTTCTTGACATCGTTGTAGATGGTCTTGTCAACGATAAGGGTCTGCTCAGTTGCGCAGATCATACCGTTATCGAAGGTCTTGGAGTGAATGATGGAGTTTACTGCGTTAACGATATCAGCGGAGGAGTCGATGATAGCAGATGCGTTGCCTGCGCCAACGCCGATAGCAGGAGTACCAGAGGAGTAAGCAGCCTTAACCATTCCAGGACCGCCGGTTGCGAGAATGATGTCAACTTCCTTCATCAGGAGGTTTGTCAGATCCAGAGAAGGAACGTCAACCCAGGAGATGATGCCGTCAGGAGCGCCAGCCTTTACAGCTGCCTCGTAAACGATCTTTGCAGCCTCAACGGTGCACTTCTTTGCACGGGGGTGCGGGCTGATGATGATACCGTTTCTTGTCTTGAGAGAGATGAGGGTCTTGAAGATAGCAGTGGAAGTAGGGTTGGTTGTAGGAATAACCGCGCCAACAACGCCGATAGGCTCTGCGATCTTTTCGATACCGTAAGCTTCATCGCGCTCGATAACGCCGCAGGTCTTTGTGTGCTTGTAAGCATTGTAGATATGCTCAGCTGCATAGTTGTTCTTGATAACCTTATCCTCTACAATACCGTAGCCAGTTTCCTCAACAGCCATCTTAGCAAGCGGAATTCTCTGCTTGTTTGCTGCGGAAGCTGCAGCAAAGAAGATAGCGTCTACCTGCTCCTGAGTGTAGGTAGAGAAAATCTCCTGTGCTTCCTTGACCTTCTTGAGCGCTTTCTCAAAGCTTTCAACGCTGTCAACCATTTCATGATATGCCATAGTCATCTTCTCCTTAATATTTGTATGCATGCGTCAACCCTTGACACCCTGTATGACGGCGGCGGTAACGGCGGAATGCCGCGGCGCAGTCGCAATATCCTGTTTGTCCGGATATCTGCACGGATCAGCTTCGTTGCTGTCCGTTTCTTACCACTTATATAGTGCCAATCAGCTTACAGTTATAGCTGACCACTTTCGCACCTGTTAATATTTTAACACATTATTTTATCCCTGTAAAATGTAATATTGATATATACCTATCAGCAAAAGGCATAGCCGATAATCACATCAAATCACGTTATATTTGAACTTCGCCCGGTGCACCGCCGCAATGAACTCCTTGTCGTAGTCGCTCAGGCGGTAATCCCGGCGGTAGATCAAGACATCCTTGTAAAGCCGCTCAGCGCCCCGTACTTTAAGCTGCACAAGCCCGTAGTTGTCCAGCAGCTGCTGCGGAACAGGGGACACCCACATGAAGGTTTCCGGGACATTACCAAGAAGAACGAACTGCGTTCCACGCTCGTAAACGAAGATCCTGCGCTCCACGAATTCCGTCAGCTCGGATTTGCGAACATCAATCGCCGGAACCGACGGAACATACGGGTCGGAATGACAGACCTCGATGTAATCCGCGAGATCGTCAAGACAGACGCTGTCCTTATGCGCCAGCGGATCGTTCTTTGAAATGATCATGCTGTACGAGAATTCCGCGATGGTGTCACTGGTCAGCTTCTTGTCCTTGAACAGGTCGCTGAAATACTTCTCATACGAGGACTGGAACCGCACGATACCCAGGTTGAAATCTTCCCGGACAACGCTGTTTATGGTGTTCATGGGGTTGGTTTCGCAGTAGTAGAACTCGGCAGGGGAGCCCTTTTTCATGCAGCGCGAGAAATCCGCCATGGCAAAGCTGAGGTAGCTTGCGCGCGGCACGCTGACAGAAAAAGTCTGCTTCTTCTGCCGTCCGTTCTGATAGATCTGCTCCACCTCTTCGACCTTCTGTACGATCTGCCGGGCGTATTGCAGGAACTCCTCGCCGTCCGGAGTAATGGATATCCCCTTTGTTGTCCGGCGGAATATGGTTATCCCGAGGGATTCCTCAAGCTCCTTGATCGCGCGGCTGAGGTTAGGCTGCCCCATGTAGAGGTTCTCCGCTGCCTTGCTGATGGAACGGGTCTTTGCCACTTCTACGGCATATTTCAGATGAAGTATGTTCAACTTTATTCCTGCCTTTCGTCGTTTCCCCGGTAAAATACAGAAGGATTTCTGTTAAAGATTTATCAATTCTATGTTATCAGTCACGTTCGAGTGCGGAAATACCGCTTCTCACCATTTTTACGATCCCGAACGGCTTTAGCAGGCTGATGAAGCTGTCGATCTTCTCGGGCTTGCCGGTGAGTTCCAGCATAATGCTCTCCTCGCCGATGTCTACGGATTTTGCGCGGAACAGATTTGCGACCTCGACGATACCTCGTCTGTCTTCGACGGAACGTCCTGCGCGGACGATAACGTGCTCACGGCATACGGCGTCGGTGAGGATCTTGACCTCCCTGACGTCGTGGAGCTTCATGAGCTGGTTCTTGATCTGCTCGAGAACTCTCAGATCCCCGGCAACGACGATGGTAAGCCTGGATACCTCCGGGACCTCGGTTTCAGCCGCGTTAAGGCTCTTGATATTGAAGCAGCGTCTGCTGAACAGGCTTGAAACCCGGAGCAGCACGCCTTCGCTGTTGTTTACTTTTACTGATAATACGTATTCCTGCATGATCACGCCTCCAGGTCAATTGATGTGATGGGATTTACGACGGGCTTTCCGGCAGGGATCATCGGCAGTACGTTGATATCTCTGTCGATTCGTACTTCGATCATTACCGGAGCGGATTTGGAGATCTCAAGCGCTTCCATGAGAACCGGAGCGATATCCTCGGTCTTTTCGATGACGAAAGTTCTGATACCGAATGCTTCGCCAAGCTTCACATAGTCAATGTGGCGTGCGTCCAGCGTGGTTTCAGAGAAGTGCTTGCTGTAGAACAGGCGCTGCCACTGACGTACCATGCCGAGTACACTATTATTAATTACAATTTCCACGATGTTTATTCCGTGCGCGGAAGCTGTGATAAGCTCATTGAGGTTCATTGCGAAGGAGCCGTCGCCAGCCATGTTCACAACGGTCTTGTCAGGATTGCCGGTCTTTGCGCCGATTGCAGCGCCAAGTCCGAAGCCCATCGTGCCAAGTCCGCCGGAGGAAACGAAGCTGCGCGGATTCCTGCACTTGTAGTACTGCGCCGCCCACATCTGTGTCTGACCTACTTCGGTGGTGATGATGGCTTCGCCGTTAGTCTGGCGGTCGAGTTCCTCGATAACAGCCTCGGGAGTTACGGGAAGTTCCGGGGTGCCCTGCTGTACAGGCTCGCCGAAATCCTTGTCCAGTATTTCAGCGCACCACTCCGGGTGGGACTGCTGTGAGATCTTCGCGTTTATTGCAGCAAGTACTTCCTTCACATCGCCGGTTATGGTAGTATTCACATCAACGTTCTTGTTGAATTCAGCCGGATCGATGTCAATGTGGATCATCTTCGCCTGCTTGCCGAATACGGAGGTGTCGCCGGTCACTCTGTCGGAGAAGCGCGTGCCGATTCCGATGAACAGGTCGCAGTTGTTTAGCGCGTAGGCTGCCTTGACTGTGCCGTGCATGCCGAGCATGCCTATGTAACGGCGGTCGGTTTCATCGTATGCGCCCTGACCCATGAGAGAGCAGGAAACTGGGGCGTCAGTAAGTTCCGCGAGCTTCTTGAGTTCCTCGGAGGCTCCGGAGGAGATAACACCGCCGCCGGCGTAGATGTACGGCTTATTTGAGTTGGCGATAAGTTCAACTGCCGCATTGATCTCATCAGCTGAAAGGGCAGGGTTCTTGTCAGGCTGCTGAGCCGGCTGGGGTACATATTCAGCCATCGCCTGAGTGATGTCCTTGGGAACGTCGATGAGCACGGGACCCTTTCTGCCGGTATTTGCGATACGGAATGCAAGTCGGATAGTGTCCGCGAGGTCGTCCACGGACTTCACGATAAAGTTGTGCTTTGTAATGGGCATAGTGATTCCTGTGATATCGACTTCCTGGAAGGAATCCAGACCAAGCAGACCGCAGGAAACGTTACCTGTAATAGCAACCAGCGGAACGGAATCCATGTATGCAGTTGCAATACCGGTTACAAGATTGGTGGCGCCGGGACCGGAGGTAGCCAGAACCACGCCGGTCTTTCCGGTGGAACGTGCGTAGCCGTCAGCCGCATGACATGCGCCCTGCTCGTGGCATGTGATCACATGCTTGATTTTGTCGCTGTACTTGTACAGACTGTCGTAAATATTGAGAACAGCACCGCCGGGATAGCCAAAAATAGTATCCGCGCCCTGTTCCAGTAAGCATTCAACGATTATATCAGAACCGCTAAGCTTCATTAAGAGATCACCCTTCTTCTGTATATTTTCACTGCCTGTTATATCAAACAGTACATAATATTATTTTATCACATAGTTCATATATTGTCAACGATATATCAATAAAATTTCCCGTTTTTTGACGAAAAAAGCGGCAGAATGCTCTGCCGCCTCAGCTTTTCAAAAGGTGAAATTGCCTGCGAAGCAGGCTTTTAAAATATGTTTTTTGCCACGGGTTTCCCGAGGCAAAAAACACTGCTAACCGCACAAGTGTGCGAATTGTCGGCATAGCCGACAACGAGTGCGCGCAGTGCGGTTGCTCGGCGGAAAAGCCCCTTTAGGGGATTTTTCGACGTGCTCATCGGCAGAATGCTCTGCCGCCTGATGTTGTTGAGTTGTGCCGTTACTGCTTCATCATGATGTATGCGAGGACTTCCTTCAGCATGTCTTCTGATACGAAATCGCAGCCGTCCTTCAGAATTGTGACCATTTCCTCCGTGCCCGGCTTGTTCTGCTTTTCAAGATCCGTGCGAATGGTTTCGAGCAGCTTGCGCTGGAGCCATTTCAGTTTGGACATGTCGAGCTTGCCGCGCAGGTAGAATATCGGAATATCCGTCGGATTAGATTCCTTCAGTATCTCGCGGTATTTCTCGTTCGCCGGATTCATTCCTACCGCGCAGGCGCAAAGCAGGTTCCACCGCTTCTGAGCATTCTGGAGTCCCTGTATCCTGTTGGCAAAGACCCACCCGAGGAATACCGCTTCTTCGTCCTTAGGCAGAGTCTTTTTTGCTTCCTTGACGGAATATGCGGGTACGCCCAGCTTTTCCGCAAGCATTTCAGCATAGCGCTTTGTGCTGCCTGCATTGGATTCATAAATCACTGCCTTCATAAAAACACCTTCTTAGTGGATATTGTCGGAAATACCAGCAGCCCTTTTCCGGTTCTTTTCTGAGTACATCATCTGGTCGGTCGCTCTCACCATATCCTCAAAAGACGTGGATTCATCGGTGGCAAAAGTCATTACTCCCACGCTTGCGGATATCCTGTACTTCTTGTCAGACGAAGAATTCACTGCCTCAATGTATTTGTTCATATCCCTGCGGATAACATTGCCTGAATATATACCAGGTATCACAGCGACCATTTCGTCGCCGCCCCAGCGTACGCATAACGCATTTTCGGGACTGCTATGCTTGAGCGCGTTAGCTACGGTGCAGATTGCGAAATCGCCATCGTCATGACCGTAATTGTCGTTAATGTATTTTAGGTGATCAAGGTCCGCAAGCACTACTGTCATATTTCCGTCGGAATATTTCAGAATATCGCCGTAGGAGTTTTTGAGCGCAAGCCGGTTCAGCAGGTGCGTGAGTCCGTCGCAGCGGTACATCTCCTCGATCTTTTCAGAGAGGTAGTGCTGATACTGGATAGTGCGGTACGCACCGAAGGCGCAGTTCAGCGTATTCACAATCTGGGACGCCTTGTAGTAATTCTGGATTTCGTAATTGTGGAAATTAAACACGCAATATCCCATTGAAAGTCCCATGTAATTAAGTGAAAAGATAAGAAGCGGATCGTTATGCTCTGTTAGCATATCCCTGAGGTTAGGGTGAATGAGCTGGGTTTCCATCTCTTCAATTCTTCCACGCAGAGGGTAGTTTGTGTTGTAGATGATCTTGACTTTTTCACCAAAAGAGTTATTTCTTGATTTGCTGAGAGGGTCGAAAGTGGGATCCAGACACTCAGGGTTAAGCATGATGACCATATCGTAAAAGTCGTATTTGTCAAGGATATCTGCAACCTGTGTAAAGGAATGGCATTCCATTATTCTGGATATCATGCGGAACATATGTTCTTCCTCGTTCTGATACCTGGTAAAGGAATTGTTCACATATGTCAGCTCTTCAGACGCATTCAGCACTTCGTCGGACTTACAGCCGCAGCTCTCGGATTTTTGCAGTACTGGAACCACCAGACGGCAATCCGGTGTTTTCGCTCCGGCGATCTTTTTGCTGGTTGTCTGCGCAACGCATTCAGCCAACTGGTCATTATTACACAGGCAGGTAGTGATCCTGGGAGTGCAGAAATTTGCCTCACTGACACCATCAAAACCGGTGACGATAACGTTTTCCGGGACTTTTATTCCATGCCGTTTCAGTACATTTACTGTGGTTATCGCCATGGAATCGTTTGCGCAGATGATGGCACGGGGCAGTCTGCGGCGCCTTGTAAACAGTGCTTCTAGCGCTTCTTCAGTAGGTTTGCTCCAGAATTCTCCATAGCTTACGTCCTCGTCCGAAAACGGAACGTTGAATTCCTGGGCGACTTTGCGAACCACCTGTATACGTTCTTCGGAAAAAATGTTGTTCCTGATTCCTGCAATAAAATGGAAGTCTGTCACATGATGATCTCTGAGAACGTGACGAACTACCGATTCAAATCCCGTGGAGTAGTCGAACTTCACACTGGTACAGCCATCATGTTCACCGCCGATGGTTATCACGGGAATATTGTATTGATGCGCTTTGCTGATGAGCTCGTTTACAACTTCCTTGTTCTTTATTGCTTCATCATGAATGATTATTGCGTCCGTGATATTATAGTTTATCAGCTCAAAAACAGACTTTTCGCCCTGTTCGTCTACTGAATTCAAGTATAACTCGGAGGGTGTGCTATAAACCAGCAGACGGCAATCCCTTTCAATGAGATGTTTATTTAGAGAGGTAATGAACTCGTGATTAGTGCTGTCGTGAATACGAGGAATGCACAAGGCCACTATGTGCTGCCCGAACAGCATATGAATACCCCCTTTGTTTCTTGGATCAGAATATATTTGTTTTATTATACCATATCTTTTTTCATATTTCAAGTACCTTTAAGCGGTCGTTTGGTATTTTTCGCTACAAAAAAACCAGGGGTAGCCCCCCTGGTTTCATACTGATTATTCGGTGATGAACTTTTCGACTTCTCCTGCAAGCGTGGTAGCCAGTGCAGACAGTTCCTCACTGGACGCCGCACTCTGTTCTGCTGTTGCCGTGGTAGAGTGCATTCCGGATTCTATGTGGGATATTCCCTCGGTCATCTCGGACACCGCGGACTGCTGCTCGGCAGCGGCTTCGGTGATCTCCTGCATCTGGTCGGAGATCTTGCTGATACCATTAACAATGCTATCCATTGCAGTGTGGGCGTCTGCGGCAAGCTTTGTTCCCTTATCGACTGCAGCGAGTGAATCGTTGATGAGCGCCGTAGTATTCTGAGCAGCCTCCTGGCTCTTGGCAGCAAGGTTGCCAACCTCATCAGCAACGACCGCGAATCCCTTTCCTGCTTCACCGGCTCTTGCCGCTTCAATGGAAGCATTGAGCGCGAGTATATTGGTCTGGAATGCTATATCTTCAATTGTCTTGATGATATTCTTTATCGAAGCGGATTTATCCTTTATGTTCTCGACTGCTTCAAGAAGCTGCTTCATCAGCTCGCCGCCCTCCTGGGCGCTGCTGTTGGCTTCCTGGGCGAGTGCCGCAACATTGCTGGATACGTTGGCAGTATTGTCCGCTTTCTTCTGGATTGCGCCAATCGTATTGGATATCTTGTCAACCGCTTCGGCTTCCTTGATCGCGGTTTCCGACAGGCTTGCGGAGCCCTCGGCAACCTGCTCAGCGCCTGACTGGATATTGCTTACGCTGTTCTTTACCGTGGTCATGGCGGAATTGAGGGCTGAGGCTATCTGATTCAGCGATGTTCCTATCGTTACGAAATCCGCCTTGTACTCAATATCGGAGGAAACGGTCAAGTCGCCGTCGGCGAGCGGTTCCAGGACATCGCGTATGTCGTTAATGTATGTACGGAGCGTTTCAACGGTGCTGTAGAGAGATTCCTGAAGGACAAGCGTTTCATCGCCGGAGGGGGTGATCTCAAACGGTGTGTTGACATCGCCCTGTGAAAGGAGTTTAAGACGTTCTGCGGAATTCTCTATAGGCTTGGAGATCTTGTTTGCAACGTTTATGGAAATGAATATGCCGAGGCAGATAAGCGCCAGGCTGACGCCAACGGCGATTCCGAGATCAAGTAAAACGCTTCCCAGAACCTGGTCGTAATTTCCGCTGACTGCGATAGACCAGCCATCTGTTCCGGCAAGCGGCATGTAATAGGCGAGCATATTATTCTTGCCGTCGTTATATCTATATGTGCCGCTCTCGCCGCTCATCGTCTTTTCAGCGAGTTTCTTCAAGCTCTGATTGTCACTTTCAAGGTAGTTAGTGAGTGAGGTAACGATCTCGAAATCGCTTGAAGCAATTACCTGACCGTGGTTGTCAAAAATGACTATATTGCTGCCCGTGCCCATGTCGATCCTATCAAGACCGTTGGAGAACATTGAGGTGTCCAGACCGCCGTAGATGACGTACTTCTGACCTTTGTACTGGGCAGGGGCAGCCATCATTGTTGTTACAGTGCCGTCAGTCTTTCTTATAATCGGTGCGGAAATTGCGACCTGTCCGTTGAGTGCCTTCTGGAAATATTCTCTGTCAGAGAGGTCGGTGTCGTTGTAAGTGGTTCCGTTCTCATATGCAACGGAGTAGTCCTTGAAGAGAGCCGTTTCAGCAAGCTTGGAAAGATTCTTCTGCCTGGTAACGAGCGGAATCGTCGAGTCGAAAGCGGTGCTGTCGTTGGCAGCGCTTTCGATTTCAAGGGTCAGTGATCTAATGGTATTTGTGATAACCTCGCCATAAGCCTCCGCCAGTGACTGCGTCTGGTTTGTATAGCTTGTGTTATATGCTGAAATGATACTGGTAGTCATAACTATCATCAGCGCTGAAATACATACTACCACACTGAGTATCGCAAGTCTGAGTATACGATACTTGATTTTAGTCTGTCGTGGCAGCTTGGCTGCTAATTCCTTGATTTTTTCACTCATCTGAGTATTACCTCCGATAAAATAGATTTGCTTGCAATTGCAATATGCAGCTTCTGTGGATACTATTTTATATTATATCACAAAAATTGGAGAAAATCAATATTTTTATGAAACAATCATCATGAAAAGTCTAATATTTGTATTTTAGTTACAAATATGCCTGCTGATATTGTAAAAAATATAAGTTTCCCAAAGCGTTTTGCACAAATCAAAGGCGGCAAATATGTTGATAACATACAAACCGCCGAAAAAGCATTGATTGTTCCAGATAACTAATCGCCAGGAATTGACTTGCTAAAGAAAAAGTAGTAGAATTACCTTTGGATTTAATCCTCGATGATATCCTGGATATCGTCCTCCGGCAGCTGTTCGTCAGTGACCTCAATGCTGACGGAACTCAGGTCGATATCATCGTAAGTTATACTGCTCCACCCCTTTGCGCTGAACATGCTGACCGTATAGCTTTCGACATCGCTGCGCCAGCCGTTCTGATCCTTTACCCAGAGATTCAGCACGACCATGTCGTTATCTTCGATGAGGTATTCTACGCCAGCAAGTTCGGTTCCCGTCTGCTGTGTGTAGTACATCTCCGCCATCTTTGCCAGCCTTGCGGCAGGGTAAAACGAGAAATTTCCGGCAGAAACTTCGGACAGGAACGTCAGTTCGTCCTGGGTCCCGAGGAAAGTCATGCTGATCACGACATGTCCCTCGTCTGTGCGTTCAAGGGTCGCATTGTACGGGGTGAATTCCTCGCCGACGTACATTGTCATTCTGTTTTCGTTTATGGAGTACACAAAGTCCACCCCGTCAGCGTCCGCCATGGGGATTATCCGCCCGTGTATTCCGTCCTCGTCGAATATGTAGAAGTTGCCTGTGTCGTCAGTGTTGAGGGAAGTCCACACGCCCGGCGTGAAATAGTCGGACGGAGTGATGTCCAGATTATCCAGCGGGTCCGCCAGGGAAAGTTCGTCCTCGTCCGGAATATCCTCCATGGTGCTGGAGAAAGGGATCTCCGCTGAATAGGATTCCAGGGTAACGTCCGAAGATTCGTCCGTGAACACCGGAGTTTCAGACGGGGTTCCGTTGCAGCCGCAAAGCAAAATCGGAATAACAACAACAGCGTATTTTAATTTCATGCAGATCAGCTCCTGAACAGTTATAGGTTCAGTTTAGCATATTTTTGTCCGGCTGTCAATCGGGTTTCAGCAAAATCAGATGGTATTTGATTTATTTCCCCTTGAACATCTCTTCCATATTATGTATAATTGAAGAAAACATGTACATAAGGGGGAGCACATATGGGGACAGCAGGATTAGTTATCCTTGCCGCAGGGCTATCAATGGACGCATTTGCAGTATCCGTCTGCAAGGGACTTTCGCTGGGCAGGATAAAGCTAAGGCATATGCTGATAGTCGGCTTGTGGTTCGGAGGATTCCAGGCGCTCATGCCGCTCATCGGGTATCTTCTGGGCAGTGCGTTTGCGCAGGTCGTTTCTGACTTCGATCACTGGATCGCCTGCGCGCTGCTGGTGATAATTGGCAGCAATATGATAAGGGAAGCCCTTGGCGACGAAGCCGAGGAGGACACCCGGGATCCCTCCGTGGGCCCCAGGAGCATGATACTTCCGGCAGTCGCCACAAGTATTGACGCCCTGGCAGTTGGCGTGACCTTTGCCTTTCTGGAGGTCCCGTTAGCGTTGGCTGTCGGGATCATCGGCGGAGTTGCGTTTGCTGCGTCGGCGGTGGGCGTGAAGCTTGGAAGCGTGTTCGGCGCGAAATATAAAACCGGCGCCGAGATAACCGGCGGCGTTGTACTTATATTAATAGGGTTAAAAATACTTGCGGAGGGTCTTGGGTGGCTCTGACGCAGGAATATGTGCAGAACAAGGGAGAGATAAAATGAAATTCGTAAAACAGTTCGGAATAATTCTTCTGATCACCTTCATTGGCGAGGTGCTTCACGCGCTGCTTCCGATTCCTGTTCCGGCAGGAATCTACGGTATCGTGCTGCTTTTCCTGGGACTAAAGACCAGGCTCATTCCGGTGAGCGAGGTAAAGGAAGCGTCATTTTTTCTTATTCAGATAATGCCGATAATGTTTATTCCGGCGGCGGTCGGGCTGATAGACACATGGGATATTCTCGCTCCGTCCTGGATTCAGTTCCTGGTGGTTACGGTAGTTACGACGATATTTGTAATGGCGGTTTCCGGACTGGTGACCCAGGCGGTTATCCGCGCGCGTAAGAGAAAGGAGAAAAAGGCATGAGCGAGTTTCTGTCAAATTCCGCGTATTTCGGCGTTCTGATCAGCCTTGCGGCTTACGGGCTGGGTTCGCTTCTCCGCAGCAAGCTGAAGTGTCCGCTGATAAATCCGCTGCTTATCTCTATTATCCTGACTATTCCGGCGATACTTCTGCTGAATATTGACTATGCCACCTACGAGGAAGGAGCACATTATCTTTCCTGGCTGTTGACTCCTGCGACGGTGGCGCTGGCGGTTCCGCTATATGAGCAGTTCGAGCTGCTGAAGAAGAACATTGCCGCGATAACTGCCGGTGTTGTTGCCGGCGTACTCAGCAGTCTTGGCAGCGTGCTGGGACTTGCGGTCCTGTTCGGATTCTCCCATGAGGAATACATCACTTTCCTGCCAAAATCCATAACCACCGCTATCGGAATGGGCGTGGCTGAGGAAAACGGCGGAATCGTACCTATTACGGTCGGCGTGATCATCATTACCGGAGTTATCGGCAATATGCTTGGCGATATGCTGCTGAAGCTGTTCAGGATTTCCGAGCCAGTCGCAAAGGGGATTGCACTTGGTTCCTCCGCGCATGTAATGGGTACATCTAAAGCAATGGAGATAGGCGAGATCGAAGGTGCAATGAGCAGCCTTTCCGTAGTTGTATCGGGAATTCTTACTGTTGCCGCTGCGGCGCTGTTCGCAAATTTTTATTGATCCTGTCGAAATATTGCGCCTGATTTTTTGAGGGCTATAAAACTTAACGGCTGTCGGAATTCTGACAGCCGTGTTTCTTATATGTCAGCTTGCGCTCATCTCGTCAAGCCTGCGTTCAAATTCCTTGACAGGTAGAGGTTTGTCGAAGTAGAAGCCCTGTGCAAGGTAGCATTTGCACTCCTTGAGGAGATTCACCTGTTCGGCGGTTTCCACACCCTCAACTATGCATTCCAGCCCGAGATCCTGCGACATTGTGATAATGTGACGCAGCATTTTTACCTTGGACGGGTCCTGGTTTTCCGCGCTGGTGGGTAGGAAGCTCTTGTCGATCTTGAGCACATTCCAGGGAAGTTCGCGGATCAGATTCAGCGACGAATACCCCATTCCGAAGTCGTCCACGGATGTGCTGATACCCTGCTCCCGGAGTCCGTTCACGATCTTCTTCAGCTCCGTGAAATCCACATCGGTGGTGGTTTCCGTAAGCTCGATCTCAATGTATTCGTGCGGAACATTGTGCTTGTCGATGATACCGAGAATGTTCTCAAGAAGGTCAGCGTCGCCGAGATGAAGTCTGGACAGATTGACGGATACCTTCACGACGTCGCGTTTTTCGTCCAGCCATCTGCGGATATCGCGACACACATGATCCAGCATGTAGAAATCCAGCGTGCATATTGCCTTGCTGCTTTCCAGCACGGGAATGAACTCCCCCGGGGGAATGATACTCCCGTCCCGGAACCATCTGCAAAGCGCCTCGGCGCCTGCCATGTGGTAATCGTTCAGCTGGGTCTTGGGCTGATAGAACACCTTGAATTCCTCGTTGGCTATTGCGTCCGGGAATATAGCTTCTATTGCCTGGACATGCTCCTGCTGTTTCATTATATTATCGTCAAAGAATAGATAGGGCTGCTTCACAACATTTTTCGCCAGTTGATAAGCCGTGCATATTCTGTCCATGATCTCGACCGGCGAGTCGGTAGACTCCGGGATCATGTAGTATCCGGCGTAGGTGGTTACAGTGACGTGTTCGCCGCTGTCACCGTAGGTGATAGTGGTGCCGGACAGGTGCTTTCTTATCATGTCGAGATTTTCCTTGCGGAACAGCATTACAAAGTTGTCGCTGCCTATCCTGCATACGCATTCTTCGTATACAAGCTTATTTACCAGTTCGTTTATGAAAAGGCTGAGCACCTTGTTGGATGTTTCTCTTCCGAGATTCTGGTTTATTGCCGAGAATCCTCTAATATTAAAGTATACGGCGCCGAATTCCCCCACATTTCCCTGTGCTATCAGCGTGCGTGAAGTGGTAAGGAAGAAGGGGAGGGAATACACCTCGAACTCGCTGTCGTGCAGCGGGAGGGATTCCGCAAGCTGTATTGTGAAAGCGCGCTCGCTCAGCACGAAAAGGTGTTTTTCAAATGCACGGATCTGCTCTTTTTCCTCATCGGACCAGTTTTCCTCGCCGTACTCTTGGAAGAAGGAGTAAACAGCTTTCCCCCGCCTTAAGATATTCTCTGTAAATGAAATGAAGCGGTCATCTGCACCGCCGTCG
The DNA here is from genome assembly GCA_900542145.1 of uncultured Oscillospiraceae bacterium. Lineage (GTDB taxonomy): Bacteria > Bacillota > Clostridia > Oscillospirales > Ruminococcaceae > CAG-115. The sequence continues at coordinate 35,569 of UQMF01000009.1, forward strand.
TCATAATATGAGTAGGTTTCCCTGGAAATATTAGCGGAATAAGCGTCGTTGTCAAAAACGGCTGAAGTCACTTTAGAAATACGCAGGAAACGGCATAGCGGAGCAATAGCGTCCCGAAGGGGCGTATCCCTGAATTGACGCATTTCGCCGCTCTTTTCGATAAGCTGATTCAGCAACAGCGTATAATCTTTGTAATCAAAAGCCATTAATAGACACTCTCCCTAATTCACGCCAGGTGAATAAATTCTGTGAACAGTCTGGACTGTTAATCCATAAATCTAATATGTTCCGCATATAATTGTAGCATTTTTATTCCAGTTTGTCAAGCAAAATTGTTGTTTCGGTTTCATAAAAAGTGGTCGCAATGACCGTCCTGACTTGTATCAGTATTCAATGCAGATTTGATCGAGATTTATGATAAAACTACTTGTAATTTCACAAAAAATGTGATAAAATAAACTTAACCATGATTTTCTGTGATAAGGACGGTGAGAACATGAGCGCAGACCCCGGGTCATACCGAAGTTGTAATGAGTCAATATATCCTATGGGTCGCGCTGAGGGTGCTTCCCAGGAGTAAAAAGGAAGTGCTGAATTTGGTCAAATATTACAGGAATATTGAAAACCACCTCTGCGAGATAGAGAAAGCTGAAACCGGCTGCTGGATATCTGTTATAGACCCGACTGAAACCGAGATTTCCAACCTCGAGGACGATCTCGGGATCGACAGAGATTACGTCCGTGCAGCCCTTGATGAAGAGGAGCCGTCGCGAATCGAAAGCGACGACGGAGTTACGCTGATCGTCGTTGACTATCCGGTTGCCGAAACGGATAACAACCCGGACCGCACGCTGCTGTACTCCACAACGCCTATGTCCATAATCATCACCGAGAAGAACGTTGTGACGGTAAGCGCAAAGGAAAATTCCGTAGTCGAGGACATATCAAAAGGTGTGGTAAAGGGAATCCAGACTAACCTAAAGACCCGTTTTGTATTCACTATCCTGCTGCGTATTGCTGCAAGATATTTACAGTACCTCAAACAGATTGACAAAATCCAGAGCTACGTTGAAGGCACCCTGCATAAATCAATGCAGAACAAGGGACTTATTCAGCTTCTCGGACTTGAGAAGTCCCTGGTATTCTTCTCTACGTCGCTCAAGGCAAACGAAGCCGTACTTGAGAAGCTGATGCGCGGCAGATACATCAAGCTCTATGAGGAGGATCAGGATCTGCTTGACGATGTGCTGATAGAAGTCCGCCAGGCAATCGAGATGACAAATATCTATTCTAACATTCTTTCTACAACAATGGATACATTTGCCAGCATTATTTCCAATAACCTTAACATAGTCATGAAGCGAATGACTACATTGACGATAATTATTGCGGTACCCACAATTGTATTCAGCTTCTACGGAATGAACCTCAACGAGGCCGCAAACGGACTGCCGCTCGCCAACGTGTGGTTTCCGCTTCTTGTCAGTGCGGTGCTTGCTGTCGCGGTAGGATTTGTCATCAACTTCACTCAGAAATTCAAATAAAAAAATCCGGACTGAATTTTCAGCCCGGATTTCTTTCTGATTGGAATTACTCAAAGGAATCCTCTTCGTCCCTTGCGTTGAACAGCTCAACCAACTTCTGCATTTCCTCTTCTGTCATGGAAATACCCTTGCTCATGCGGGTGTGGTCTGCGTTCCAGTCGCGGATATCGTACTTCGGCTCGCGCTCGTTCCAGCTTACGAGGTTCAGTTCTCTGGTCCAGCCCTTTGCGTTCTCGGAGATTACTCCGAGCTCCTTGGTTATTTCAAATGTTACTTCTGCCATGTCAATTCTCCTCTTCGGTTTTATTTTTCGGGTGTCTTGGCGCCCGTTTCTTTTTTATCTTCGTATTGTCCGCGACAACTATCTGGTCATACACCGCGTTGTATTTCGGGGGTATCAGCTTGTTCAGATGAAGCTTCCCGAAGAACCACTTGTCGAATTTGATCTTCTCATAGACATCGTTCAGATAGGTGTTGATGTGATTCCGGTCACCGCTGTTATGGTCAAGGAAATCGTGAAGCTTTGACGGCGGTTCGTATGTTACCACGAAATCCACGGAGTTGTCCGCCTTGTCGAGATTGCGGAGCCCTTCTTCAAGCTCGTGCTCTGATGGAATTTCGCGCTTCCACCAGTTCTCGCCTTCAATCAGATCCACCGTGTCATCGCTCTGACCTCCGCCGAACGAGAAAACTACCTTTTCGGCAATGGTGAACACCTGACCCCTCATAAGCTGCCGGAGCCTTCCGGAGATGGGGCGTGTCTTTCCGCCGCACCATTCCTCCACCGGGTAGTCCTCGAGCAGGTCGTAGTTATCGTGGGAACCCTCCACAAACAGTACGTTGTAGGGCAGCTTCCCGATTTTCTTCAGTATTTTCTGTTCCTTAGCGGAGCCGTCCCAGATGAATCCAAAATCTCCACAGACGATCAGCGCGTCATTTTTCCGGAGCTTTTTAAGCGCCGGCGATCTGAATCTTGAGAAATCGCCGTGTATATCTCCGGTTATGTATATCATATGATCCCCCCATGCAGCCAAATCATTAAAATTTGGTTACAATTTGAAAAAAGCCCTTTACAAGAACCTTTATATTTTGTATAATAATAAGGTAACTGAGAGCCGCGACTGACTAAAAAAAGCCGCCTTTATATATAATACCCTATAACAGGAGATTTGTCTATATGCGAAAAGTAAAAATTTTTTCGATATTTACCTCAATAATTTTACTATGCGGTGCTTTTTCGACCGGTATAACCGCGCACGCAGCCTTTACACCCAAGGTAGACCTGCACAGCGAGGGCGTTTATATGGTAGAAATGGAAACTAACACTGTTGTTGTCGCCAAGAATGAAAATGAGCAGCTTATTCCGGCTTCTACGACGAAAATCATGACTGCGCTTGTTGCCCTGGAAAATATAAAAGACTTTAACCAGACGGTGAAGATCACCTATGACGCGATGAATGAGTTCAGTATGAGCGATCCCAACTACCAGGGAGCCTCTACCTCTGCGCTTGAAGTTGGTCAGACGAACGTTACTTTCAACGACTGCCTGTACGCGCTGATGGTATCCTCCGGCTGTGAGGCAGGAAATGTTCTTGCTTTAAATCTTGCAGGAAGTATTCAGGAATTCGTTGACATGATGAATGCAAAGGCGGCGGAGATAGGCTGCACAAACACACATTTTGCCAATACTCATGGATTGTATAACCCGGACAATTACACCTCCGCAAAAGACCTTTATCTTATCACCAGATACGCAATAGACAATTATCCTGGATTCATGAAGATATGCGACACAAAATACTATGACATGCCTGCTAATGACCAAAACCCGAGCGGCTATACTATGTCCACCACAAATAAGCTTATGCTTGACGGAGACTTCTACTACGAGGGAGTCCACGGTGTAAAAACTGGAAGTATTGACGAATACTACGAGTACAAAAATGGCAGCTGGGATATGGAAAATCCGAAAGAAGGCGTGATGGCACTGGTTTCTACCGCGACATCAAAGGGAAGCGACGGCAGAGGATACCACTACATCGTAGTTACCCTTGGCGCGCCCTACCATAACGCGGAAGGTCAGCGGTCATACAACTCTTTCAGGGATCATGTCGCGCTGTATAACTGGGCATATTCGGAACTGGTATATACAAATATAGTTGCATCTAATGAAACTATTGCTCAGACCGAGGTTTACCAGGGCAAGAATGTTGATAAGGTCGGAGTCTGTGCGGCTGATGATTTCTCTACGCTTCTTGAAAAGAGCCTTAACAAGACGACTGTATCCCAGCAGATAAACTGGTTTGAGGACCGCCGTCCGGTTCAGGCTCCGCAGAACAAGGGATACCAGGTAGGCGAGCTTCAGCTTATGCTTGACGGCGAGGTCATCTCTACCATTCCGCTTGAAATTGAAAATGATATTGATATAGATACCACGGCATTCTACATGGAAAAGATCAAGCAGGTGATGGATAATCCGCTGTTTGCCTGGACCTGCGTGCTTGTCGGACTTGAGATAATTATGCTTATCGTGTCGCATTACGTCAAGGCATCCTACCGCAGAAAAGTTGCAGATATGAACCGTCGCAGACGTATCAGCATGAATCCTCCAAGAAAGAACAGGAGATAAGCATGAACATCAACTTTATCGCCATGGGAAAGCTCAAGGAAAGCTGGTACCGGGAAGCCTGCGCGGAATACCTGAAGCGTCTTGGGGCATACGTTACCCCGAAGGTAATCGAGCCTTCGCCTGTGGACCTTCCGCAGAAGCCCTCTCCGGCACAGATCGAAGCCGCTCTCCGTCAGGAATCCGTCAAGATACGCGAGCAGATAAAGCCCGGAAGTTTTACGGTTGCAATGTGTATTGAGGGCAAGACTATTTCCAGTGAGCAGCTTTCACAGAAACTGGAATCCGCGGCAGGGCAGGGGTTCAGTACGGTGAATTTCCTGGTGGGAAGCTCTTTCGGGCTGGATGAGGAGCTGAAAAAGCAGGCGGATTTGCGGCTATCCATGTCACCGATGACTTTTCCGCATTCCCTTGCGAGGGTAATGCTCATGGAGCAGGTTTATCGTGCGTATTCAATAATCAATAACGGAAAATACCATAAGTGACTGATTAAGAATCCGCAGTTTAAATAAGGAGGAAAATATGGATATTACATTAAAGAACGGGGAAGTGTCTGCGAAAATCATTTCTAAGGGCGCTGAGCTGAAGTCCCTTAAAGTTGGTAATCGTGAACTCATGTGGAGTGCGGATCCTGCATTCTGGGGTAAGACATCGCCGCTGCTTTTCCCTATGATAGGCACTCTGAAAAATGGTACGACCATCATTAACGGCAGTGAATACAAGATTTCAAAGCACGGATTTGCCCGTGACCTGGAATTCACACCGGAGGACTTTAACGGCGGAAGCGCTATGTTCTCCCTTACCCAGAGTAACTATACAAAGGAGATGTACCCATTCGATTTCAAGTTTACGGTTCGCTACACGCTGAAGGCGGACGGAGTCACGGTCACATATCGTGTTCATAATAACAGCAATGTTGATATGCCGTTCTGTGTTGGCGCTCACCCTGCGTTTGCAACTCCCGGTGATATGACGGATTACCGACTTCAGTTCCCGAAAATCGAGACTGCGGAAGTCCCGAACTACAATCTCTCAACTGGGCTTCACGAGGAAAACAATCGTCGGGAACTTATGAAGGAAGCGACTGAACTCAGTCTTTCTCACGAGATGTTCTACGAGGACGTCTGCTATTTTGACAAGATACGTTCTCGTCAGGTGGAACTGCTGAACAATGACAATGTGGGCGTTCGTGTGGATTTCCCGGATTTTACGAGCCTTGGCGTATGGCAGGCAAAGGACGCTCCGTTCCTTTGTATTGAGCCTTGGTGCGGTTCCGCAGATTTCGACGATTGCACCGGAGTGTTTGCGGAGAAGCGTGGAATCGAGATACTTTCTCCCGACGGAGAAAAGTCGTTCACTTATTCAATAACAGCCATCGAACACAAAGCAAAGGTATAAAAAAGAGAGCCGCCCAATATGAGCGGCTCTTGTTTATTCCTTGTTCTTTTGGTTTGTAAGCTCCGCGAGCGGATTTTTGCTCATCGCGGATTCCATCTGATCGTTGGAGATATGCGTGTAGATCTGCGTTGTATTTAGGTTTTCGTGTCCCAGGATCTCTTTAAGCACCCGGACGTCAACTCCGTTCTGGTACATTAAGGTAGCGGCAGTGTGGCGGAGTTTGTGAACGGAAAGTCCTCGATTGTCAAGACCGCTGGATTTTAGGCATTCCTCTACGATCTGCTGTACTCTGCGGTTTGAAATACGGGTGTTCCTCCGGCTCAGGAAAAGCGCGTCTGTTTTTACGGTCATGTTCCGCGCACCGGAAGCATTACGCTTTTCGATATCGGTTTCTGTCGGATCAATGTAATCCAAATATGCGCTTATGCAGGCGTCGTTCAGGTATACAATACGCTCCTTGTTCCCTTTACCTAGGACTTTCAGAGTCCATACTTCACTTCCCGAAGGATCCCTGGAACGGCGGATATCCGATACGTTGATTCCAACCAGCTCACTCAGTCGGATTCCGCAGTTAAGGAAGAACGTGATTATGCAGTAATCGCGCTTCTGATCTGGGGTATTGATATTCTGGAGCATTTCCACGGATTCGTCGAGGGTCAGATACTTGGGAAGAGCCGGCTTTGGAGATGGCAATTCCAGATTAGCCAGTGGGCTGACCTCAAACAGCCCCTTATTATTAGTAAGGTACTTGAAAAATTGCCGGAGTGCAACTCCTTTGCGGTACCTTGCCTGGGGGTGATTATCTTTTTCAGTTTTGGTGTAGATAAGGAAATCCTGCGCCATCATCAGATCAACGGATTTTATATCGGCTTCCGTGATGTCAGTAATGCTGATATTCTGAAATTCCGCCGGATCATCTGACGCACGTCCGGTTTTGATTTTGTAGAACCGGAAGAATGTACGCAGGTCAGTATAATAGTTGAGTACAGTCAGTTCCGAGCGGTTTTTTACTAGCTGAAGGTATACAAGGTAATCCTTCAGCAGCTGGGGAGCGTTATCGTATTTGTTGTTCATAATGAAATCCCAAAATATCTTATTGCGTAAAATGGAAATTTTACGCAATACAGAGGATCTAAGAAATAAATTCATCATTGATATAATCAAATATAATCTCAAATACCAGTATTTAACCATGAATATGATTCACAATATTATAATACTGCCATGAGATCATACCGGTTAATAAAAAACCCCGAACCTGAGCTCGGGGTTTGGTACGCCTGATGCGATTCGAACGCACGACACATAGCGTCGGAGGCTATTGCTCTATCCAGCTGAGCTACAGGCGCTTATCAACTTTATTATTATATCACATTTCAAAAGAAAATGCAACATCTTTTTTTCAATGATTTCAGTTTTTTCTATGAATTTAGTCACTTGCTGTAAATAAATAGTATAGTAAGGTATCTGATGATATTGCGGTATGAATATTTTCTATATAAATCAGGAATAATTTCTTAAAGACTATTGACAAAAAAGAAAAAGTATGATATAATCCTACTTGTCCGATAGGAAATATAAACATACTTCCCGGATAGGCTTTACTAAATCCACAAAGAAAGTATGGTGAACTTATGACTACAATATATGCAGACAACGCTGCAACGACAAAGCTCAGCAAAGCAGCGCTGGACGCAATGATGCCGTATCTGACTGAACAGTACGGTAATCCCTCTTCCCTGCACACTGTTGGTCAGCTTGCTGCGGAGGCTCTTTTCAGTGCCCGTAAGACTATGGCTGAATGCCTGAACTGCGACCCTAAGGAGATCATATTCACCGGTGGTGGTAGCGAAGCTGATAATCAGGCGCTGCTTACCGGTGCGGAAATTGGCGCAAGAAAGGGCAAAAAGCATATTATTTCTGATGTGATCGAGCATCATGCAATCCTTCACTCCCTCAAGCGTCTTGAAAAGCAGGGATTCGAAGTAACTCTGCTGCCGGTTGACGGCGAAGGCAGAGTTGATCCGGAAGCGGTAAGAAAGGCTATCCGCCCGGACACTGCGCTGGTTTCTATCATGATGGCGAACAATGAGATCGGAACCCTTGAGCCTGTCAAGGAGATTGCTGCTATCTGTCACGAAAACGGTGTCCTTTTCCATACTGACGCCGTCCAGGCTGTCGGTCATATTCCGGTTGACATAAAGGATATCGGCTGCGACATGCTTTCTCTCGCTGGACACAAGTTCCATGGACCTAAGGGTATTGGCGCACTCTATGCACGCAAGGGACTGTTGGTTTCCTCTCTGATCGAGGGCGGCGCCCAGGAGCGCGGCAAGCGTGCGGGTACTGAGAACATTGCCGGAATCGTCGGCATGGCAACTGCACTTAAGGAGGCAGTGGACAATCTTGACGCCAACATGGCGAAGATCACAAAGCTGCGCGATCGTCTGATCGAGGGACTTTCCGTGATTTCCCATTCGATCCTCAACGGCCCCAGGGAGAACAGACTTCCCGGCAACGTCAATATGTGCTTTGAGGGTATTGAGGGTGAGTCCCTGCTGCTTCTGCTTGATCAGAAGGGTATCTGCGCTTCCTCTGGTTCTGCGTGTACTTCCGGATCACTTGACCCGAGCCATGTACTGCTTGCTATTGGAAGAATACACGATGTAGCACACGGATCGCTCAGACTTTCTCTGTGCGAATATAATACAGAAGAAGAGATCGAGGCAATCATAAAGGCTGTACCCGAGATCGTGGATTATCTCCGTCGTATCTCCCCGGTATGGCAGGATTTACAGGAGGGCAAGAGAAGCTATGTTATACAGTGAAAAAGTAATGGATCACTTCACACACCCACGCAATGTAGGAACCATCGAGAACGCTGACGGCGTCGGCGAGGTTGGCAATGCCAAGTGCGGCGATATCATGAAGATATTCCTCAAGATCAGCAAGGACGGCGTGATCGACGACGTAAAGTTCAGCACGTTCGGCTGTGGCTCTGCAATTGCCAGCAGCTCAATGGCTACCGAGATGATCAAGGGCAAGCCGGTTTCCCAGGCTCTGGAGCTTACAAACAAGGCTGTTGTTGAAGCGCTGGATGGACTTCCTGCACACAAGATCCACTGTTCAGTACTCGCTGAGGAAGCGGTAAAGGCAGCTGTCAAGGATTACTACGATAAGAACGGTATCGCTTATGATCCCGAGCTTTTCAAGGAAAAGCACGACTGTGAACACTGCGGCGAATAATCAGATATCAGAGGGCGGATTGTTGATCCGCCCTTTTTCGCATCATGTACAATCTCTGTGCAATTGCTGTATTATACTACTGCTGTATTTGACAATATCGCATATTTGTTGTATAATATCTGAGAAAGAAGGTATTGCATGGAGCTTTTTATAACGATCGTAGTAACTTTCTTCGCCGGAATGGGCGCTGGTCTTGGTACCGGATTTGCCGGAATGAGCGCTGCCGCTGTGATCACCCCGATGCTCACGACATTCCTGGGGATTGACCCTTACATTGCCGTAGGTATCGCGCTTGCTTCTGATGTTCTGGCGAGTGCCGTGTCCGCATTTACATATGGACGGAACAAGAATCTGGATATCAAAAACGGACTTGTCATGATGGTGAGCGTCCTCGCGTTCACGGTTGTGGGAAGCTGGGTTTCAAGCCTGCTTCCATCGGCGACCATGGGCGGTTTTTCCGTGTTCATGACGTTCCTGCTTGGAATCAAGTTCATTGTGAAGCCTGTCATGACCACCAAGGAGGACATGCAGGCGGTTTCGCCAAAAAAGCGTATCATTCAGTCCATCGTAGCCGGAATTGTTATTGGATTCATCTGCGGATTCATCGGAGCAGGCGGCGGAATGATGATGTTGCTTATCCTCACTTCCCTGCTGGGGTATGAACTGAAAACCGCTGTCGGAACAAGCGTGTTCATTATGACCTTCACAGCGCTGACCGGCTCTATATCCCACTTCGCAATGGGAGGAACTCCGGATATCCTCGTAATGATACTGTGCATAGTATTCACGCTGATCTGGGCTAGGATCGCAGCAGTGTTCGCGAACAAGGCTTCTCCCAAGACGCTCAACCGGGCAACCGGTATCGTTCTTGTGGTTCTCGGCGTGGTAGTCATGGGATTCAACCTTATTACGAAGCTTACGGCATGATCTGGTAAACAAAGGGGCTGTCTTGATACAGCCCCTTTTGTTATTTCATTGTAAGTTCAGCCATAGCCGCATAATGCAGCACGTCGAACTCCGCCGGGAAGTTTTCGAGCATTTTCAGGTGCTCCTGTTCCCAGCGCCGGATCTCGTCCGGAGCAAGCGACGCTCCGACTCCGCGGCAGGCTTTCATTCTGCCGTTCCAGCTTTCCCGGGTGAAATGAACATTCAGCCGGAATTCATCATGCCAGGTGCGTTCAAAAGCACTGTCGTAGCACTCCGGAATAAATATCGGGTGTGGAGTTTCTCCCGCGCCGCTCCATTCCGGGCTATATTTCAGCACAAGCTTCTCGCTCTCACCGGCAATGTCGTCCTCGAAAGGGAGCCAAGCCATGTAAAGTATCAGAATCTTTCCGCCGGGTTTCAGTATTCTCCGGAATCCTTGAACAAGTTTTTCATGTCTGAAATACCAGAAGCACTGACATGCCGTGATCACATCAAAGCTGTTGTCCGGGAAGTCGATATCTTCTGCGGATACAGTCCTGTATTCAATGTCCATTCCCTCGGAAAGACGCTTTGCCTGCCCGATCTGGTTTTCGGAAATATCAGTACCTACCCAGTCAGCGCCGAAGCGGTACATGTTTCTGGGGAGTACTCCGGTCCCGGTTCCGAGGTCGAGTACTCGCTGACCCTGCACGCAAAGCCCACGGGAAACGATCTTCTGATAGAATTCCTCCGGATATATGTCGCGGTATTTCGCGTAATCCCTGGAAACCCGTCCCCAGTCAAATGCTTTACCACCGTCGATTCTGCTGTCTTTGATATCCATGTTATTCCTTTACTGGTGGGTGTTCCTTTATATAATCCTCCACCATGTTGGCAGAGTATCTGCACAATTCCGGACAGGGGCGTTTCTTGTAGTATTCGTCCGTGCGCGCCTCCGGTATCGGGGAATTCTCCGGCTTAACCAGCCCGAGGAGTTCCTTGCAGATAAGGCTTCCGTTATCCCGGCGGAACTGTGCCGCCAGCTCCTGGATTCGCGCGTATAATTCCGCTTTCGCCTGGACGTTCTTCGGGTCGGAATACCCGTACAGCATGTTTATTACCATGACAGCGCCGGAAAATGTTCCGCACACCTCCCGGAGCCTGCCCATACCGCCGCCGAATCCGGAACCAATACGGACTGCGGTGTCAAAATCCACTCCGATAACGTCGGCGAAGGCGCCGACCACCGCCTGGGTGCAGTTGTAGCCGCTCAGGAAAAGCTCATACGCTTTGTCGCCGCGGCTCATTTGCGGAATCCCTCAATTGCGTCGGCAATGGATTCCGCTTCGGGACAGTCAAATCCCTCAATGGAGCCGTTATCCACACGCACCGCAAGCTCCGGATTTATCGGGAGCTTCGCGAGGACCTTCAGCCCGAATTTCTGCGCGGTTTCGTCAATGTGGCTGCAACCGAATACGCTTATGTGCTTTCCGCAGTCCGGGCATACGGCATAGCTCATATTTTCGACAAGCCCGATTATCGGGACGTTCATCATTTCCGCCATCTTGACTGCCTTGCCGACAATCATCGAAACAAGCTCCTGGGGGGAGGTCACAACGATAATACCGTCCAGCGGAATGGACTGGAATACTGTTAGCGGAACATCGCCGGTTCCCGGAGGCATATCAACAAACATGTAGTCCACGTCGCCCCACGCAACGTCAGTCCAAAACTGCTTTGCGGTGCCTGCTATTATGGGTCCGCGCCAGATAACCGGATCAGTTTCGTCCGGCAGAAGCAGATTCACAGACATCACTTTAATTCCGGTTTCAGTAGTTACCGGGAAAATTTCGGTTTCGCTGCCCTGGGCTTTCTCGTGAAGTCCGAACGCCTGGGGAATTGAAGGACCGGTAATATCTGCGTCAAGCACCGCAGAACGGTTTCCGCGGCGGTTCATAAGAACCGCAGACATCGATGTAACCATGGATTTTCCTACGCCGCCCTTGCCGCTGACAACACCGATAACTTTTTTGATGTGGCTGTCCTTGTGCGGCTGTGCGACCAGGCTTTCCTTATTACGCTCGGAACAGTTTGCGGAACAGCTTCCGCAGTCGTGTGTACATTCGCTCATTCAAATCACCTTTTATTAATTAATCGGGAAGTTTACCGCATACATCGTCATAAGACGAATGGAGCAGAACAGTCTGTCAGACAGGGTCATGAAATCCTTATCAATCCCCTGCGCCTTGGATTTCTCGGCAGGTTCGTCGTTCCAGCTTCCGGAAAGTCCGAATACATCGGCATAGTCAGAAGCCAGGTAGAATTTCAGCATATCCTCGGGAACCTGGGGAATAACAGCGCCCTCCTTCAGCTTCGGAGTTTCGCCGTTCAGTATTGCTGCGGACTTCCTGAATCTCTCAGCATACTTTGTTTCGCCAAGCTTGTCGGCAAGGTTGGCAATGTCCTTGAGGTTCGCTTCCATCATGGAGGCTTCGTTTCGGAATTCGGGGTCGGTTGCCGGTGCGTTCTCAGCGATAAGCTCAGTGTATTCTGTGTTCCACTTACCAGAAGCTTCGTCAAGGCTCCAGGTTACAGCAAATCTTGTGACAATACCGTCGTTGTAGCGTACAAATATCGTTGTTGCGGAATTGTTAGTGATCGCGGTATTCCTGCGGTTTGCCTTAAGGCTTTCGATCATGAAGATAGTTTTCACGCCCTCGCTCTTGAGGTGCTCGAACCAGTCGGAAGGATCCTTCGCATGAAATCTCATTCCGCCTTCGTTCTTCCTGTCGCAGAAATTGAATACTGCGCTGCCCTCGTAGCTTACAGGGGTGTATTTCAGCTCTGTTCCATCTCTGAGCGCCGCTCTTGCTGCTGCAACGATACGGCTGATCTGTGATACTTCTCCGTTCATATTATGCTCCTTATGTTGTTATTTTATTTGCAAAGCTCTCGCCGTCCAGCATTCCGGGTACTCCGAGAAGTTCCAGGACAGTGGCTCCGATATCACCGAAGCAGGCTCTTGTACCAAGGTTTCCGGGCGTGATCCCTGCGCCGTAAATCAGCAGCGGAATGTATTCCCGGGTGTGGTCTGTTCCTGTGTAGCAGGGATCACAGCCGTGGTCAGCCGTGATCATCAGGACGTCGTCCTTCTGCATTTTATCCATGAATCCGCCGAGCCATACGTCGAATTCGTTCAGCGCATTGGCGTATCCTACCGGATCGCGCCTGTGCCCATACTGCATGTCGAAATCCACCAGGTTGGTGAAGCACAGTCCGTTGAACGGAATACTCTGGAAGCTTGCGGTGTGGCTCATGTCGCAAATATTGCCGATATCCCGTACATATTTCGTCAGCCCCTTGCCGGCGAAAATGTCGTATATCTTCCCTATGCCTATTACGTCAAGACCCTGCCGGGAAATGCAGTCCAGCATGGTGTCCCTGGGCGGAACCAGCGAGAAATCATGACGGCGCGGAGTTCTGGTAAAGGGATACTCCCCCTCGAACGGGCGTGCAATTACTCTGCCGACCGCGTAATCCCCGGTGAGGATTTCCCGGGCGATACGGCAGTATTCATACAGCTTTTCCGGAGGAACGATAGATTCATGCGCCGCGATCTGGAAAACGCTGTCAGCGGAGGTATACACGATAAGGTCGCCAGTGCGGAGATGTTCCTCACCGTAGTCAGCGATTACCTTGGTTCCGCTGTAGGGCTTGTTGCAGAGCACTCCCCTGCCGGTGGCCGCCTTGAATTTGCTGATGACCTCCTCAGGGAATCCGTCAGGAAATGTCGGGAAGGGCTTCTTGGACACTATGCCTGAGATCTCCCAATGCCCGGTAGTGGTGTCTTTTCCACGGGAACTCTCAGCAAGTCTGAGGAAGGCTCCCTTAGGCGATTTGGATTTAGTGCCGATATCTACACCGTCAATATTGAACAGCCCGAGGGACTGCATATTGGGCACGGACAGGTGACCGGTATTGTAGCATGACCTGATGGTATTTGCGCCCTCGTCGCCAAAATCCCTGGCGTCCGGCAGATAACCGACGCCGAAGCTGTCCAGAACTATAAGGAATACTCGCTTGGTCATAATATTACCTCGTTTATTTTTTCAGCAGCCGTACTGCTGAGCTGGTTCCGATACGGTCGCAGCCGGCTTCCAGGAACATTTCGAGATCCTCTCGGGTCTTAACTCCGCCGGCGGCCTTCATTCTGACGCCGCTGCCGATATTCCGGCTGAACAGCTGGATATCGCTGAGCGTTGCTCCGCCTGTTCCGAATCCGGTGGAGGTCTTGATGAAATCCGCTCCGGCTCGTGTTACGCAGCCGCAGAGTGTGATCTTTTCCTCTTCGGTAAGGTAGCAGGTTTCTATGATCACTTTCAGAATATGACTTCCACACGCCTTGCGCAGTTCAGTTATCTCAGATTCAACCTTGCCGAAGTCGCCGTTCTTTACCCAGCACAAATTGATTACCATGTCTATCTCTGAAGCGCCATTCCTGATAGCGTCCCGCGCTTCAAAACATTTGATTTCCGTTGTATTATATCCCAGCGGAAATCCTATCACTGTGCAGATATTCAATTCGGGGTACTTTTCGTTAATATATTTTACATAGCATGGCGGAACGCACACGCTTGCTGTTTTGAGCGAAATTGCCTCGTCGCAGAGGGCGTCAATTTCGGAAACAGTAGATGTAGGCCGCAGCAGCGTGTGGTCAATATGGGAAAGTATCTCGTTGTCTGTCATGATCTCACCTCAAAAATTCTGTTCACTGCTCGTGAGCGGCAGCAATCCGCCCATGCCATAGGAAATATCAAGCTCGCTGTCCGGAGCGACTATAACGGTCTTTCCCCAGCTGAATCTGATATTCAGCGCAGAACTGCCGCTGTTGCGTATTATCCCGAGGTGTTCGCCGTCAGGAAGCGACATTTCCGAATGCCAGATGAAATCCAGATTTCCGTCGTTGTAGGGGTAGTATTTCACTATGTAGTTCAGTATGACCACCAGTTTTCCGCGGTCGGTGTCGAAATCCGATATCCGTGGGAAGAATTCGCACGTTCCTCCGGAGCTTTTGTAAAGCCCCATGCGGAAGTAGAATTCGCTGCTGTCGGAAAGCTCCAGGTAGAAGGAATTATCCGTCAGCTTCCCGGAAATTTCGCTGCGCAGCCGGAGTTGGTCCTTTTCCAGCTGTATGTAGTGTTCCCGGACTTCCGGAAGGCAATCCATGATATCAAATCTCTGGGCGAAAACTTCGAATGTCCGGAGTGAACGCCAGAGGTCGAAGCACTCGCAGTCCATCTCGTCAATACGCACATGGTACTCTGAGTTCAGCGTGGAAAGGATAATTTCCCCGTCTGCTACTTCGGCGGATTCTATCATGGAGGTGTGTATTTCCTCGCCGTCCGGGCAGTGCGGACTGGTGTGTCCGTACACAATCCCGTTGGCGGTGAATCCTATCCCATCGTAGACCACGAACCAATTTTCCAATGTTATCATAGTAACTCCTTGAAAAGGCACATCAGAAGAATCTGAACGACCGGAGTGACAGCATTCCGCTGACTGTGCAGCGCAGGTCAGTCAGCCCGTCGATAGGTTCTGCGGTTCCCTTTACTGTGATGAAATCCGTCAGGCTGGCTGTGGAGGGAATCTCGATCTCCGCAGCGGTCATACCGCTATCAGTCGTGAAAACCATTTTCACTGGCGCGCCCGGATTGGAGGCTGTTACCTCAACAGCGTGGTAGCTTCTCATGCGACAGCATTCAAATGTTATACTGCTCTGCCAGTCGTTTATCAGCGCATATTCTCGTAGTTCACAGTCGGCGTCGTATTCAGCGCCGACCATATCGACCGCAGCGGTGACGGGAACTTCCCTTGATACGTCCAGTCCGTCATAGTCAGACGCATTCACCTGGATATCGGCGGTTCTTCTTATGTCCGCGGAGGAAGCGCCTGCCATAAGTGTGTAGCAGCCACTGAACAGGTCAAAATCTTCCTTGTTCGGATTCCAGAACGAAAGGTCATTGATTGAGAAACTTAACTCAACGGTGACTCTTTCTCCCCTTGGAACAAACATGCGTTTAAATGCAATAAGCTGCTTTTTAGGCTTCGTTAGCGGCAGTGAAGCCGGTGCGGAAGCATACAGCTGAACGACTTCGTCGCCGTCCATTACGCCGACATTCTCAATTTCGAAGGACACGTTCACGGTATCTCCGCTGTGATACGAGATCTTGTCCGTCCTTACAGCCATGTATCTAAATGCAGTATAGCTGAGTCCGTGACCGAACGGGAACAGCGGATCGCCGTCATAATAAAGATATGTAGACCGTGTGCGGAAAAGGTTGTAGTCCTCGATGTCGCACAGTTCGTTTGTTGACTTATACCAGGTGATCGGGCAGCGGCCTGCCGGGGAAATATCTCCGAACAGCGTTTCTGCGACCGCCTGACCCATTGCAGGACCGGCATGGCAGATGTGCATAACAGTGGCAATATGCCGCTTTTCAAGCTCATAGGGATAACCGGACACCATAAACAGAACCGCGTCCGGATTCATGCTGATAACGGCGTCGAGGTTCCGGCTCTGCTTTTCCGGAAGCTTCAGATCCTTGCGGTCGGTGGTTTCCCGTGCATTGATCATGGGATTGTTGCCGCAGAATACCACGGCCTGGTGTGCTTCGGTGGCAAGGCGGCGAACGCGGTCGGTTCCGTCGGAGAACACCTCAATGCACAGCGAGGAATTCTTGGGAGGTCTAACTGCGCTGCTGACGGATAGTTCCTCATTGCCGTCAATGTAGAGGAATCTCTTCTGCCAGTTTTTCAGGCGGCATTCCCTGCCGTTTCTCTCGATGAAGAAAAGCTCCTTTACGAACCAGCCAAAGGGCTGAACGGCGGTGCATTTCATAACTCCGTTATCTGAAAGGAATCTGTTATTTATCTTGGAGCGCAGTGAAACGGTGCCATCACCCCATTCGAATAGTTCAAACAGACATGATTCGTTGATGAGCGGCGCGTCACATGTTACCGAGCCGTCCTCGCTGACGGAGAAGTAGAATCCACTGGCGGAACTGCGCAGGGCGATTATGTCGTTTCCGTTGTCGTAGATGATGTTTTCACGACCTACTTCAGCGGTGAGTACGTCAAGGATTGTGCTGTTCTTGGTGGAATACCCGGTGTACCAGTCCCGGAAGTTCATATCCGCATGATATCCGATAACGGCAAGCTTGCTGTCCTTGGAAAGCGGAAGCACTCCGCGGCTGTTTCGCAGAAGTATTACGGATTTCTCCGCAGCCTCGACGGCAGTCTGGTAGTATTCATCGCAGCAAAGCAGCTTTTCCGGATATTTGTCAAACGGGGTGCGATCGTCGAATTCACCCAGCATGAAACGTGCTTTCAGCGCGCCGAAAAGCGCCCGGTCAATGTTTGCGGTCGTAATAAGCTGCCTGTCAAGCGCTTCACGCGCCGCAGTACGGACTATATCCTCGTTATCTGTCATGATGTCCGCGCCGTTATGGGTGTAGATCTTGGCAAACGCGGTGGTATGGTCGGTGTCGCGGCGGTGGTACTGCACATTCTGAATGAAGTCTGCGCCGTCGGTGACCGCAAACAGCAGTCCCCACTGATCGCGGCAGAACTTCTGTAACTCCAGTGAAACTATCTGCTCCACGCCATTTACTTCGTTGTAGCTGGTCATAAGACTTGCCGCGCGCCCCTCGCGGACGGGCTTCTCAAATGCGCGGAGGTAGTATTCGTGCTTCAGCCTGTCCGGAACTCCGGCACTGCAATTCACGCGCGTGTTTTCGTTGTTGTTCGCGTAGAAATGCTTGAGCGTGGGAATCACGCGGCGGTACTTCTCGTCCTCCCCTGCCATTCCCAGAGTGTATGCCGCCGCCATCGTACCTGTCAGGCAGGGATCCTCTCCGTAGCCTTCCTCGGTGCGGCCCCATCTCGGGTCACGCTCCAGGTCAACTGTCGGCCCCCACACGCACAGGGAGGCGCGCCCCTTCTGCTGGTAAATACGCGTTTCGATTCCGGTGATTTCACCCATGCGTTTCATAACATCAGGGTCGAAAGTAGCCGCAAGTCCGAAAGGCTCGGGGAATACAGTGGTGGGAGCCTCGCCGTTTTTGTCGTCGCGGCAGACAAGTCCGCGTGCGACCTCGGCGCCTATCCAGAATTCCTTAATCCCAAGCCGCGGAACTGCGTTCATGTGCGTTGTGAGAAGTCCCAGCTTCTCGTCAAGGGTGAGCTCGTCAAGCAGCGCTCTCACTCTCTCGTCAAAACTCAGAGTTTCGTCAAGGAACCTATGTTCAGCCATTGTATCCCCTCCTGTGTGTTACTTGTTTTCCGGCTTCTGGCGCTTTTTCTTCGTCACGTCCGAGTAGATGAAAATATCCCTGGAGCGTGTGATATTAAAGCTGTTCTTTCGTATGTAGTCGTTGGCGGTGATTTTCGGAACCGCAGTTTTCATACGGGATTTCATGATAAGGCAGACCACCAGCGCGATTACTACACCGATGATCGCGGAAATCCCTATCATCTTGAGGATATCCTGAGTGGTGTAGGATTCGTCGTTGTTCTGTGCGGTATCAGCCTGTACTGCCGGTGTTTCTTCAGGAAGCTCTGAATCCGCAAGGAAAAGATTGCCGGATTCGTTATCGTCAGCATAAACACTGGAAGTTTCGCTATCCAGATAGACTATTGTGGGATCGTATGTAACGTAATTCTCCGCATATCCGGAAGCGGTAATTGTAATGGCTGCGAAAGCCGCCACTGCGAAAGAAGTGATTTTTTTCATTGGATCGCCCCCTTACATAAATATCTGGAGCACTGTGCCGACAGCGGTCACGATTCCGGTTATCAGTGCGAAAATCCCCCAGAATTTGCGCCAGCTGATGGGAAGCTCGCCTACGAACTTGCCAGTCTGGGCATTCATTGCGAACTTATAGACCTTTCCGCGGTATCTCGTGCTGAGGAGCCATACCGGCATCATAGCGTAACGTATCTTTCCGGTTTCCAGGTGCATGCTGCTGCTTTCAGTGTTCACAGTGTCATAGCCGACAACAGTATTCCTGAGCAGCTGCTCCATTCCCTTCTTCACGCGCTCGTTCGCCCGGGGCTGAGCTTCCACGGAATCAATGTTGTACTTATCCG
This sequence comes from uncultured Oscillospiraceae bacterium, assembly GCA_900542145.1. GTDB lineage: Bacteria > Bacillota > Clostridia > Oscillospirales > Ruminococcaceae > CAG-115. The sequence continues at coordinate 54,436 of UQMF01000009.1, forward strand.
CCAGGTAGCCTGACAGGTATGCGTCCTGGAACGGCTTCCCCTCGGTAGCCTCGAACGGTTCGATAGCTTCCATGTAACGCGCCTCAACATTCGTGGAGCCGTTCACCGGCACGTTGTCAAACATCGCACCGCCCTCGCGGATAACCATGTAGTGCTCCGTTTTTGTGTAGTCGAAATCCTCGGTGGACCACTTCTTGACCTTGGTCGCGTCAAAGCGCATTTTCCCGGCGGCGTCGCAGTTGTAGAGCCAGAAAGGAACATAGATTCCCTTGACCTCCTCTATGCGGTGCTCGGATATGAACGTGGGAGGAAGAAGCGGCTTTCCCTTGCAGAATTTCTTCATTTCCTCCTGTGCTTCCTCCTTGGTTTTGCAGAAAGGAATTATAAGATCCGGCTTGAGTACTCCGGAAACATTGTTGTCCAGTACTACCGGGCTGTCGCAGTAGGGACAGCTTGTTGCTGCTGTATCTCCGGTAGCGGATATCTCACCACCGCAGGATTTGCAGACGTATACCCTAAGTCCGCTGACCTCACCGTTATCGGAATATGGAGTCCACTGATAGTTATCAGCAGGCTTGTCAGTTTCCTCCCGGCTGAATTCCTCCAGAGTATCTATATCATAGACATTGTCGCAGTAGTCGCATTTCATTTTCTGCTCTTCTGCGTCCCATTTAAGCTTGGCTCCGCAGCCGGGGCATTTGTAATCCTTGACGCTCATAAGTTCTTCCTTTCCGCATAAATCTGCTTTTTATTTGACGGGAACGATCTTCTTTCTGAGTATGGTATGCGCAGGAACCACGATATCTGTCGGGATCGTGAGTTTCTCAGTTGCACGGCGTGCAATAGCAATCTCCTCGCCGTCGGAGCTGATCATCTTTGCCGGAGCAAACGGAATTGGCTTCTGGTGTGGCGGCACAAGCTCCAGCTCGTCCTCCAGGGTGAAGTAATTCCGCTGGGTGAGGTGCATTATTCCATCGGCGCAGCCGTCCACGACTCCCACAAAGTCGGAATCCCTGCGGTAGCCGCTGTCGGCAAAGAACTGTCCCCCGTTTGTCACCATGGAGGGATCCTGCGTTCCGGAACCGTCCGTGGGTTTTCCGTAGAAGAATCCGGTGCTGTAGGGACGGTGGCTGATCTTGTTCACTTCGTCGATTATCCATGGCTCCGGCTTTTCGCCGCGCTTGAAGCTGTCGATTGCTGCACGGTACGCATTAACGGTCATTGCGACATAATACGCGGATTTCGCCCTGCCTTCGATCTTGAAGCTTGTAACGCCGGCTTCCATCAGGTCGTCAAGGTGCTCGATCATGCACATGTCGCGCGCGTTCAGAATATAACTTCCGCGCTCATCCTCAAACACCTTATAGAACTGGTTTGGGCGCTTTTCCTCCATGAGGTAGTACCCCCAGCGGCATGGCTGGGCGCACTCGCCACGGTTTGCGCCTCTTCCGGTGAGATATTCTGAGATCAGGCATCTTCCTGAGAAGCTTACGCACATTGCGCCGTGTACAAAGGTTTCAATCTCCATATCCTGTGGGATCTTTCTGCGTATCTCGCGGATATCCTCAAGTCCGACTTCCCGGGCAAGGACTACACGTTTTGCGCCCATTCTGTACAGCTCTATCGCTGTGCGGTAGTTTACTACGCCAGTCTGAGTGGAAATATGCAGTTCTAGTTTGGGAGCGTACTCCTTTATCATCGAGATAACTCCAAGGTCGCAGGCGATCGCAGCGTCAACACCGCATTCCTGCGCCTGGGCTATATAAGCCGGAAACTGGTCGATCTCACCGTTGAGCGGTATCGTGTTGCAGGTAAGGTGTACCTTGACTCCCCGGGAGTGCGCCAGCTTTACGGCGCGCTCCATTGCGTTGAAGTCGAAGTTCTTTGCGCCGGCGCGCATTCCGAAGGTCTTGCCAGCAAGGTAAACAGCGTCGCAGCCGTAATCCAGCGCCGATATTAGACACTCCTCATCTCCTGCCGGAGCGAGAAGCTCTGTCGGGTAATTCATTAATATTAGTCCTCCTCACGCAGTGCGGCGTCGATGATGTTCTGCTCGTGCTTTTCTGCGGTATTTGCATAGTAGAATACTCCGTCGCTGCTGCTCAGGAAGTAGTAGTAATCTGTTTCTGCCGGGTAAAGTGCGGCGTTGATAGCCTCCAGACCAGGACTGCAAATAGGACCGGCAGGCAGTCCATCGCAGACGTAGGTGTCATAGGCGTCGATGATGTTCTGGTACAGATCCCGTGATCCGCTGGGAATACCCGGCTCGATACAGTCACGGATATAGTACTCGGTGGTATCCGACTGTAAGTGCGGGAAGTCGTACTGATCCTCCAGACGGTTATGGAATACCGACGAGATGTTCTCCATGTTATCGGGATTCGTACCCTCTTTCTGGATGATCGAAGCAAGCGTGATAACCTGATCGAATGTCATTCCGAGCTCGGTCGCACGGGCGTACATGCTTCTGGTTATCTTGCTCTCAAAGTTGGCGTACATCTTTTCCGCCGCCTGCTTTGCATATTGAGTAGTGTCAAAGTCCGGATTGTCCTTGAGGTCGTCGATAACATAGAACTCGTAGGTATCCGGGAAGAGGTAGCCTTCCAGCGCATAGAAGCGGTCCTCGGAAACCTTAATCTGCTCCTCAAAGTCGTATTTCTCGAGCTTTGTGCGGTAGAAATTCTCGAAATCCTTAGCGCGGCAGACGTAATTTTCTTCAAGAAGCTTTCCTATCTGCTGGGCGTTGGAGCCCTCAGGAATCATTATGGTGACGGTATTTGTGTAGGTGCGTACCGTCTTGAGAAGCGTAATGATGTTGCTGTAGGACATGGTGGCATTCACGGTGTATTCCCCGTCAAGGAATCCGTCGGTTTCCTTGGCGTGGTTCACATACGTCTTGAACAGCCAGGGCATTTGAATTATTCCGTTGTCGTAGAGCGTATCTGCAATGTCGTCAACATTCATGCTGTCGTCAATCACGATAGTTGCTTCGTGGCTTTTTTTTGCCATGCCGGTGTAGTCCTGGAGCGCAACTATCACCTTCCACGCGCAGAAAACTCCGGCGCATATTGCCGCAACGGAGAGCACAACTCCGAGGAATATATGCCCCATGGTTCTGGTGTGGTTGTAGTGGTGCTTTTTCTTTTTGGACTTTCTGCGCTTTCGTACCGGGTTAGGGTTCTCCGGGTACTCAACGTTTGTGGGCGCCGGCTCCTGAATGGAATCCATCATACGGGTGCTTCCAGGCTCGTCGGCGCTGTTAAGTTCCGTAAAGCGGTCGCGCGGTGCAATGTCCTGGTATTCCCCGAATCCGTCTGTATTATGAATGCTGTTCATTTCCCGGGTGGCGCCGAAATCCTCGTTGCCGTCGTCGTTTACCGGGAAGCCCAGCTGATCGAAATTATTGTTGTCCATATAAAATCCTCATGTAACTCACGGTCAGTCCGTTATGACCGCGTCTGCACGTCTGTCGTGCGGCTCGGCAGGTACTTCACCCACGAAATCCGAATAGCAGATTATAACCGACTTTCCTGGAAATCCTGCCAGGAATCTGTCGTAATATCCCCTGCCGTATCCCAGCCGCAGTCCGGATTTGTCGCAGGTCAGCGCCGGAACTATGCACAGGGAGTCCTCGTCCGGTATTGCAGGCGCTGTTCGATTGACAGGCTCCATAATGCCGAATCTTCCGGCGGCAAGGTCCTGCATGGAATGCAGCGGATAGAATGTCAGCTCGTGATCTCCGGATACCGGGGAAGCCACTGGTTTTCCGTTTTCAAAGCACCAGTCCAGGAGCATTCGCGTGTCAACTTCGATTTCTGTTGACACATATGTGAATACGCTGCTGCACTTTTCAAGCAACAGTTTCAAGCTTTCGAATATCCTGAGATCAGCCTGCGCCTTTTTATCCGCCGGGATATCCTTACGGCGCTGTATCAGTGCCTTGCGGAGCGCCTTTTTTTCCTCTGTAATGGTCATCTGTCGGCAACTATCGCGTGGAAGATCTCTTCCGATTTTTCAGCGCCGCACAGTACCTTTACAAGCTCAATACCAAATGCGATAGCCGCGCCGGCTCCGCAGGCGGTCGTGAACTTACCGTCGGTAACGCACAGTTTGTTCTGTACATGCGCGCCCTCAAGGTACTGCTCGAATCCGGGGAAGCATACCGCGTTCCTGCCGGAAAGCAGACCAAGCCTGCCGAGAATTGACGGAGCGGCGCATATCGCACCAACCGGGATTCCGTTCTTCACGCAGTACGCGATCGCGTTCTGAACCGTTTCGGAATCCTCCAGGTTGAGCGTTCCGGGCATTCCGCCGGGAAGCACGATAAGCTGAAGATCGTCGTTAAGCTTTACCTCATCCTCTGTCAGGTCGGCTTTTACCTGTATTCCGTGAGAGCTGGTGGGTGTGGAAGTGCCCACGCCGACAGTCTTTACGTCCAGCTTGGCTCTTCTGAGCATATCTATCGGGGCGATTGCCTCGGTTTCCTCAAATCCGTTTGCTAAAAATACATATATCATGTCGTACCTCCAAATGAAATGAAGTATTTTTCTTCCAGGAATGCCGGGTGGTAGGACAGCTTTGCTTTCCGCAGACCCTCTGAGCCGGCGTCCTCTTCCCGGTTGATATAGCGGTAATCATCGGCGAGTCGCTTTGCGAACTCACAGTTTACTGCGGTGTAGGCACCCTGGTATTCCAGTAGAGCCTTTTCCGCGTGCACCACGAAAGTATCCGCCGCGGAATGCTCCCCGAAAGTGAACGCCTGCGGAGCCCCGTTCACATACAGGATTCCGCCACGATAGCCCAGCGTGAAGTAGTCAGCCAGGCTGCGGCGAACCACGTCCGCTTCGGTAGTCTTTTCCACGTCCGAAGTGTCGGACAGCCATTTCTCCAGCACCTCGAAGCAACAGTCAATATTGGAACTGCAAATCTCCTCGAAGCTCCAGTCGTTTTCGTAGAAACGGTTGAGATGATTGCGTTTTGAATGGTATTTCCTGCCCTTTAACTCCGCAAGGTCCGCGGATTCGTAGACATAATCGAATCCATCGCGGTCTGGCTCTGTCGTTATTCCCGGGAACATTTCCACAAGCTGTGCAATGCACTCCTTATTGGCAGTCATCAGCAGCTCGTGCCCCATTGAATCACAGTAGCCGCGCAGATCTGTTATAAGTGCGCGGATATCGCCGCTTCCAGCCGGATACAGGAATCTCGGAATATCCGAATTATCCCGGTTCTGGAGCAGGTAAAAATCCCTGTAGCGGCAAATCTTCACGTTGTAAACATCTTTCCAGACGTAGTTGTTGCCGAAAGTATACAGACACCCACGGAATCCCGACTGTAACAGGAGCGGTTCGATCCATTCGCGGTCCGATAATTCCGGCGATCTGAAATCAAATTCAGCCATCAGATCTCCTCTGCTTCTCTTTTTATAGTGAGGGCGATGTCGGCTATTGGCAGCGGCGTTTCCCCATCAGAGCACCGGATAATCTTCCAGCCGCATTTCCCGGCGGTATACAGGGCGCTTTCCCTGCATGCCTTCAGGAATGCGATATTCTTCTCGTGGATATCCTTCCGGGATTCGTCGCCGTTGTATCTTCCGGAAAGCAGCTTCTGCGATACTTCCACCGGCATGTCCAGAAAAATAACGAGATCCGGTTCCGGAAGTCCCAGTCGGTTGTATTCCAGATCCCACAGCCATTCGAGGAATCCGTCCCATTCTTCCCGAGGGAGCTTTGTCATCTGGTATATCGCATTCGAAGTAGTGTACCTGCCTGAAACTATTGTAGCACCGGCGTCGAAATCTTTCTTCCAGTCGGTGACGTAGCTTGCGTATCTGTCCGAGGCGTAGAACGCTGAAGCCGCATAGGCTCCGCTTGCCCCCTCGCAGGGAATCGCACCTGAAAGATATTCGGAGATGACTCGCCCTGTGCTGCTTTCGTAATTCGGGAAGCTTATCAGACGAGCATTTTCTTTTTCGCCAAGCGATCTGCTGAGAAGTTCCAGCTGAGTGGATTTGCCGCAGCCGTCCAGGCCCTCAAGTACTATTATCTTTCCCTTTGTCATCTTTATCAGCCCTATCACATAAATATACATTATTATTTTATCACAAAAAAGCGATTTAGTCAATGCTTTTTTTGTACATATCATAATAGGCAAAGAAAACCGGACAGCCGATTAAGCTGTCCGGTAAGTATCACTTTACGTTGTAGAGCTTGTCGTAGTTGACCAGTTCGTTGAGCAGCTGTGGAACCTTTTCCTCCATCTGGTCGTCCGGAAACTGGCAGGTGCCTACTGCCATGTGTCCGCCGCCGCCGTACTTCAGCATGAGCGAACCTACGTTCACATGGCTGGTGCGGTTGAGGATAGAGTATCCGACAGCACAGGAGCAACCCTTGCCACCCTTGCCATTTACGATCCAGCAAGAAATATTCTGCTCGGGATACAGGCTGTAGATCAGGAAGCGGTTGCCGGTATAGATCGTATCAACGCCGCGGAGGTCGGTGATTATCACGTCGCCCTCGACGCGGGTGTACTTATGTACCATCTCCTTGAACTTCTCGGTCTGCTCGTTGTAGAGTTTGATACGCTCCTGAATATCTGGCATTGCGAGAATTTCGTCTGTGGTCATGTATGCGCAGCACTTGAGAAGTTTTTCCATGAGCTGGTAGTTGCTTATGGTGAAGTTGCGGAATCTGCCGAGTCCGGTACGGGGATCCATCAGGAAGCCGATAAGGATCCAGCCCTGCGGATTCAGTATCTCTTCACGGGTGAGGTTTCCGCTGTCCACTTTGTCGACTGCTTCCATAAGGTCGTCGAAGTTCGGGAAGCGCTCCTTGCCGCCGTAGTACTCATATATAATACGCGCACAGCTGGGGGTGATGCGGCTTTCACCCTTGTACTTGCCCTTGTATTTTCTGCGCTCCTCCTCGCTGGAGTGGTGATCAAACCAGAGTCCGCAGCCCTCCACGAAAGGAACATTCGCCAGTACGTCATTTTCGGTCACAGGGATCAGTCCGTCCTGAAGATCCTTCGGGTGGGCAAATGTCCAGGAATCAGGCTCGACAACTCCGGCACAGAGCAGAAGTGCGCCGCAGGCAAGTCCATCAAAATCAGAACGTGTAATCAGTCGCATGATGATACCTCTCTATACAAAAATTTGATAAACTGATTTATTGGGTTCGGGACAAAATCCCTCACCAGATACATTATAGCAAATATCCACATAAAAATCAACATGATTTTTACAAAAAACCTTATTTATTTGCATTATTTTTGTGCTCCGTGACAGATTTCCGTTATCAGCTTCATTACACCGATCTTCCACGGGAAACTGAATGTGCGCATGGAATCGACGACGATCTGTAGTTGCTTGTACAATCTTGCGTTTTCCTCGTCGGTGATCTTGTAGGAGCCGAACTCCATAGCCTCGATCAGCGCGGATTCCTCCTCCAGGCTTGTGCCGAAATTCTCGTCAACACGCTTCCAGAATGCTCCGGGCAGCTCTCCCCTGCCGGGTCGGAGTCCTCCCCATTCAAGCAGAGCAAGTAACAGCGAAAGCAATTCTCCGGATTTACCGCCGCCTGCCTTCAGCCGTTCGAGTTCAGAAAGCGCGGATTTCCTGATGGAGCACAGTCGCAGCAGTATCATCGCCGCTATTACCAGGGCGGCAACCGCTGCGATAATATACGGCAGGATTGCAGCCGCATTCCCCGGGAATCCGCCGTCGGAGTTTCCTTCGCCGGTAGCAGCGCTCACATCGGCGGTCGATACGGGAATAATGCTTGTGTCTGATTCGCCAGTGCGCTTTGTTTCCGATGTCTGATCCGGTGTTTCCTGGCTGGGTTCCGTAGAATCCGACTGATCAATGGAGTCCCCGGTCTGCTGCTCTGTCGAAGCCTGAACGGTTCCGGCTGCCGCAGTTCCCCTTCCGGGATATGCTGCGGAGCTGGTGGGGTCAAATGTTACCCAGCCGTACTGTCCCAGGTAGACTTCTGTCCAGGCGTGGAGGTTCTTCTCGCGCAACAGGACTGAATTGCTCCCGTCCGCGGATTCAACATAGAATCCGGTGCAGTAGCGTGCAGGAACCCCGAGTTCCCTGAGAATAAGCGTCATTGCGCTGGCGTACAGCGAGCAGTGACCGCGCTTGGTTTCGTTCAGGAACTGTAGAACAGGTTCGTGGCTGTTATTGCTTCCGTCGAGAGAATAGGTGTAATTCGTGCGCAGGTAATCTGCCACAACGGTAGCAAGTTGATAGCGGTACTGTACCTCGCTTATGCTTCCGGAATTCCTCTGGTCTGCGAGGGATTCGTATTCATCGTAAAGGCACCGCCTGATGTAGCTTTCTATCTCCTGAACATAGTTGTCGGGTATGCTCAGGTAGGTGCTGTCAACGTAGGAACTGTAGCTGCTCAGGATATCCTCCTGCTCCATTTCGGGAACAACGCTGCTGTAGATGTCGTTCGGCGTGCAGGAATTCAGTTCGAACATCCTTTCCACTTCCGCCAGTCCGTCCGCGTCGCCGGAATAAAGCTCGTTGCTTGTGTAGGACGGGATCAGCGCAACGCAGTCAACGGAGTTGATGTGGCTCCCGGCGATTTCGCTTACCCGGACCGCGTAATCTCCGTAAACGTTGAACAGCTCGTTGTTGTAAAACGAGTAATCCACCGTATATGGCGGCAGAAATACAACATCGGTGCTGCAAAGGTATTCTATGCTCACATAGTCGCTGGCGATCAGCTTTTCCCCGTCTACGGCGGAATACAAGCTCCCGTCTGAGGAAGCACCCAGCAACGCTTCAATTACGCGGTTCTCGCAGGGACGGTAGGTGTCCTTCAGTCCGGAAGCACTCCAGAGCCCGGGTTCGTTTCCAACGACCGTGGTCCAGGATCTGCCGGTGAAATCAACGCCGACATCTCCGCGCAGGTAGAACGGCCTGCTCCCCTGGTAGCTGACGCGGATCATTTCACGTTCGCCCCTGCCCGGGGATACGATGTTAAGCAGGTCCTCCTGCTCGGTTCCGCCGTGCGTGAAGTATTCCGACGCGGAGCCGTTGTAAAACGGGGATTCCACGCCGTCGCCGTTTCCTGTGAGATTCGACACGAAAGAATACAGCCCGGAATAGTCGATCTTGCTCCCGTCGGGAATTATCGCTGCGCCGATCATCAGACATACCGCCGTAATCGCGGCGCAGTACATTCCGGAGCTAAAATACTTGGAGTAGTAGTTGCAGTGCATTTCCGTGCGCTTTGCGAACGGCGCGGAGGAGGTGTGCTTCAGGAACGAGCGCTCCTCCATTTTCATTCGCCTGCGGTAGTCGTCCAGGCTGCTGTGCCGGACGGCAAGACCGCCAGAGTAATTCCTGCGGATAGCGAACGCGCCGGCAAGGGATGCCAGCGTCGGGATCAGCCAGAATCCGAATTCAATCCGCTCGGATAACAACACCGGAACGCACAGCGTGGTAAACAGAAGTGCCGGGATAAGCGGACGAAGCCTGCCGGAAAAACACAGCGACACAATAAGGCTGTACATTAGGCACATCAGAACGGTGCCAAGCACGACTCCTGCCACAAAATCCGGATTATATGCGTCAAGTATCTCGTTGCGGTGGAAGAGGTACCGCCGCGGATATAGGAACCGCCCTTCGACCAGGAGCATGCAGGCGTCCGCAAAGTAGCTGAGCTTGTCCCGGAGCAGCCCGAAATTCAGCCAGGTCAGCAATCCGAAAACAACGGTGATTCCCGCCAGGAGCCACCGCTTTCTGACGAAAACCAGTATCCCGGAAAAAACAGCGCAGGAGATTCCACAAACCGCCGCCATTGCCGTAAGGTCCACCGGGAATCCGAACTGCGACAGAATATACATCATCGAGCTAACGCAGAACGTCACCGCCAGCAGTATTCGTTTTATTACAAGAAGAGGGGTGTGCGGCTTTGTACAGTAATACCTGTCATAAACCAGCACACCGTCTGAGAAAAAGTCTTTGTTCATCAAAAATCCTTTGCCGGAAGATTCATCAGAAAATCTTCAGCCCGTGTTTTTTCAGGGAATCGTTGGCGTATGCGTAGTGCATGTTCTCCCACTGCTGATAACCGTCGAACTTCTCAAGTTCCGCTCCGCCGCATATTGTGGAGGCAACGGTCGCCTGTGCACACACAGACCCGTTCCAGATGTAGCTTACGCCATGGAATTTCTTCCTCAGCTGGGCAATATCCTCCTGGCGCACCACTTTCGGGCACACGATACGGGTTATCGGAAACGCGTCGCTGACCGGAGTATTTACCGCGCAGGATTCAATGCAGGTTTCCATGGAGGTTTCGATTCCATTTTCTATTCCGAAGTAGCTGCACATTTCGCCGAACGACATTGACAGCTGCTCCTCGAAGCACTGCTGGAGTATTTTTACGACCGCTGCAGCAAGCGCGGTTTCATCGTTGTCCGGAAGCGCGAGGATACCCGAATCCCGGAAGCACTTTTCGAGCTTGTCTTTCGGGACATTGTCTGCAAGTTCGTCCAGTTTCACGCGGACTTCCTCAGAATCCACCGAAAAGGCTTCCGTCACGCAGCTGTGTCCGGAATTGGATTCCTTAATGCTGTCGATTACCCCACCGCGGTTCATGGACATCTGCTCGAAGGGTGCCATCGCCTTCATGAGAACATCGTTATAGTAGTTTGTGAGCTTTTCGTTCAGCAGATTGAAGAAAGCTATCATAGGTTCGCTGCACTCAACTACCACGCTGGCCTCGGAAAAGCCCTTGAGTTCGAACAGGTACTGGTCAACCGCCTTGTTCACAAAGAGTCCTGCCGAGCGTACTTTTCTGTATGCGGCGCGCGTAAGCTCCCGGGTACGGGAAGTCTGGTCGGTCATGTCCTCAAGCTCAGATTTTATCCTGGCGATATTCACCCGAATCTCTGCAAAGCACTTTTTCAGTATTTCCTGCGCGTAGAACGGTCCCTTTGTGAAATCCGTCTTTGCGTTTTCGCAGTCGTGTATTATGCTGTCGGCAATTTCGCTGGCGCAGATCTCCGTACCAGCCTGTACTGCTTCCCTGGTGGCGTTTATCCAGTTGTGCACCACGTTTTCGGGATTATCGCTGCTTGCCTTGACGGATTTTGCAGAGAACGCCGGTTCAGAACGCTCGTCAAACTCTATCGTTGGCAGACTCCCACTTTTGGAAGCTACAAGATCGCGGTTTGGAGAAACCATGCCGGAGTACCTTTTAAGAAGTGCTTCGCCTACATTGTTTCCATTGAGTGTATGGTTCAGCCTGGTAAACAGTTTGATGCCAAGATAGGACATCATCTTTCCTGCCGGAATCTCCACCACGGCGGAATTACAAGCCAGGTAACGGAAATCATGCGAAGCGTCCGCCTTGAGCATGTTGTATGACATTATCCGCTCAGCGTCGTCGTCCTTGCTGAATATTATCTCCATGCGGTTCAGTATCTTTTCCGAAGCAATGCTCATGGTGAGTTCGTAATTTTCCGCAGCCGGGATAAGGAAGCATGCGTTGAACGGCGGTTTGTCGGAATCCACGCTGAATGTTCGGGAGTACTGCTGAGAAAAGTGCTTCTTTCCACACTGGAACCTGTCGAGTTCGTTCTTTGCAACGATCGTGTTTGCTGAATAAAATCCCATGTCGCGGCTATCCTCTTCAATAAGCGCGGCGGTATCCGCAGCAAAAAGATAGCCGTTAATGCGAACCGGACCAGGATACACGGCAAACACACGATCCAGGATATACGCAAGGTCAATGAACATGCCGCCGAAGAACGGATCGCCCAGGTTTCCGGTAAGGATTATATCCACCGGCTTATCCGTGCTGCCAAATCCGCTCATAGTTTCGCCGGCAAGTTTGATTATCTGCTTCAAGTAGTGGAAAAGAGCCACTCTGCCGCACTGACGTTTTGTAAGCCCATATGTGGGTGTAGCCGGAGAATAGTTTTTCAGACCCTGATCAAACCATGACAGAGCTGAATCCGGGAGCTTCGCCGGGTTGTTCAGATACTTGTAGATCGCGTCCTCGGGAACGACAGGCAGCACATCTCCGTCAGTGGGTACGCTCCCCTCGTAGGAAGCCTGCTCAAGCAGCTTTTCCTCGCCAATGCAGAGAAACCGCACTTTCTGCGGATTCAGTCCGAAGCGTCTGGACGTGTTGTGCATGCACCGCAGCACGCAATCTGTGCCATTTTTTCCTATCCCTATTACATAGAGATTATTCATTCCATAGGAACTTTTCTGTCCCTTATAAAGTTTCTGGATCCTTTCTGGTCTGAGCCAGGCGACCTTCTGTTCAATCTCCACGAAAAAGCACCCCTTACTTTGCGTAAAAATCTTTGTACAGATTCTGACGTCTGTCTTTTTTCAGCGGAAATCCATTGCGGATACCGCTGACTTCCTCTTTTGATATGTCGGCGTATATCAGCTGCTCTTTATATGGTTCAGCAGCCGAAATCACCTCTCCTGTCGGCGAGCATATCATGCTTCCGCCGGAATAAACAAGCCCTCCGCCTGTTCCGCAGCGGTTACAGCCGGCTATATAGCACTGGTTTTCGATTGCACGAGCTCTCATCAGGGTATTCCAATGATACATGCGGGAATCCGGCCAGTTTGCGATAACTAATATCAGCTGGCATCCTTCCGACATTGCCTGGTATATTTCAGGAAATCGCAGATCGTAGCAAACTGAAAGCCCCACGGTCATGCCGCAGACCTTTGCTGTTACAATTCGCGCCCCTCCGGAATACACGTTGCACTCTCCTCCGTAAGAAAACGGGTGTATCTTGTCGTATTCCGCCGTGATATTTCCGTGATCCGCAATGCAAAGCCGATTGGTTATCCTGCCATTGGAATTGCATGCAAATCCGAATGCCGCCGCTGTATGTAATTCCCGGGTGATTTCCTGGAAAAAAAGCACGGTTTCGCCGTCGGAATGCTCCGCAAGAGAAGCGTTCATCGTAAATCCGGTGAGCGACAATTCCGGGAAGATCACAAGTTCAGCCCCTGATTCCACGGCTTCCTTCATCAGTTCGCGGCAGCGGCGCATGTTGGCAGCCTTATCCTCCCACACAATATTGGTCTGGGTAAGACATATTTTCACGGCACACACCTCCAGCAATCGCGGAATCAGCGCATGGATCCGCAGGAATACTGACTTCCATATTTATCAGCGCTTATGTTATTATTATACAATATTAAAATGATATTGTCAACACAGAATGTGACTTTTACATAAAATTTTATAAGTTGCACAAATTAAACGGCCCGTTACTGTTTGGTGTGCCGGGTCCTGTAATAGGATACAAGTATAATGACCGTAGCAATCATATACAGTAAAAGCGCCGCAAGTACCACGGCTTTCTCAGTGAGCGCTCCGTTTATGGCGATGGCAAACGGGGGTTCGTCTTCGTCGGGAAGTATTATCATAACATATATCGGAATCAGGACGATGACTGTCAGCGCGTTATACAGGACCTGCTTCCCGGAAACTCCGAACATGCATTCCTTTACTGCCAGGGAGATGACCCACCAGAGATAAACAGCCCCGGCAACAAACACCATGCCCGAAAAGGCGCTTTCCAAAAAGCCGATAAACTCGTTCAGCACAACGCACAGTGCGGAAGCGATTGCATAAATGACAAGCGACTGCACCAGGATATGTGTGCGAAGCTGTTTCTGCCGCTCATCAAATATTTCCTTTTCGCTGCCTGGTTCGCCGAGTATCATCTTTTCGCAGAATTTGTCAAAGCTCTTCATGCTCATTTTTTTCATCCTCCCAGAATAATTCGTCAAGCGTCTTTCCCAGGGCACGGCAGATGGCTATGCACAGGTTTATTGTGGGGTTGTAATCCCCGTTTTCTACGGCGTTTATGGTCTGCCTGGTGACCCCGATCTTTTTGGCAAGAGCCTCCTGTGAAATATCCATTGAAGCCCTGGCTGCCTTTAATCTGAGATTTTTTGCCATAATCTCACCTCGTAATCAGTATAACATATATTTGTCAACATGTCAAGTATATTTGACATGTTGACAAAATTATTTCTCATGTTTTTTACAGGGAAAATGGACATAATATTTTTATTCATTTATATAAACGCGCCCGAGACGGCTAAGCATGTTCGGGACATATAATTCCGCTTGTAATTTCCTTTTATATTTCACCCACGCCTGCAAATAGTAAAAGCGTGACGGAGAAGATTCTCCGAATGAATATATCGGGGTGAAATGATGGAAAGAGCAGGCAATTGGATTTCCGGGGTATTCTGCTGGCTGATAGCGGCGGCGGTGGGATTCATCGGGATTTATTCCGCGGTTCTTCCCGGGGAGCTTTTAGTGCAGACCGGCGGAGAAATAAGCGGCGGATTCATGGGCGCGGAGCTTACGGAGCAATACGGCGGCTGGGGATATTCAATGGGAAGCATGCGCATTAAGCAGGTAGAGCTGTCGCAGGTGGAGCGGCGCATGATGGTGCCCGGGGGTACTCCGTTTGGGATCAAGCTGCGCACCGAGGGAGTCATGGTGGTTTCTGTGAACAAAGGTTCCCCTGCGGATAAGGCTGGAATACGCGCCGGGGACATAATATCGGACGTGAACGGAATTCCCGTGCAGACGAATTCCGAGATCGCGGCGGCGGTGCAGATGGAGCCCTCTGGCAGCCGAGTGGTATTTTCGCGCGGCGACAGCGAGAAGTGCGTCACCATAGTTCCGCAGAGCGCGGAAGGTCAGCTCCGACTCGGAGCCTGGGTCAGGGACAGCGCGGCAGGCATAGGCACCCTCACCTTCTACGATCCGGAATCCGGAGTGTTCGGAGGGCTGGGGCACCCGGTGAGCGACGTGACTACCGGGGATCTTATGCCGATGTCCAGCGGCGAGGTTACTCAGGCGGAAATATACAGCGTGGTCAAGGGCTGTAACGGCGAGGCAGGCGAACTGTGCGGAGATCTGTGCCCGAGCACCGTCGGCGCACTTTCGGCGAATACGCCTGTGGGAGTGTTCGGGGAGCTTTCGCAGGAATACGAGGGCAAAGCGCTCCCGGTGGCTTTCCGGCAGGAGGTAGAGTGCGGTCCGGCAGTGATATTGTCCACCATATCCGGCAGCGAGCCGCAGGAATACTCCATCGAGATAGAGAAGATCAACCTGTGCGCCATGAACGGAACCAAGGGAATGGTCATCAGGGTGACTGACGGCAGACTGCTGGATTCCGCCGGGGGGATAGTACGAGGAATGAGCGGCAGTCCGATAATACAGAACGGAATGATCGTCGGCGCAGTAACGCATGTTTTCCTGAACGATCCGGCGAGGGGATACGCCGTGTTCGCAGAAACTATGCTGGAGCAGATGGATTCGGTGCTGGGCTCCGCCGCCGCTCCGGCGGTTACATATTATGTAAGCAAAAAATCTTCATTTATCCGTATAAATGCCTTGATTTATAAAAAAAATCTGTTATAATATTATAGTAGTATCATTTTCGCGATATTACGGGGAAAATACAGACGTATAAAAAGAGAGGGTTTAATTATGGATAAGGTACTTCTGATCGGTGAGCCTATGGAACTGCTTCTTGCCGAGGAGGAGGGCGCTCTTGCTGATATATCGCATTTCAGGGCAAGCGTTTCCGGCGCAGAAATGAACGTTGCCGTGGGACTTTCCCGGCTGGGAATCTGCCCGAGATTCATGACGCGGCTTGGAGATGATCCCCGGGCAATGCGCATTCGCAGCTTCATGAAGGCAAACGGAATATCCGACGACCTTATCATAACTGATCCGGCTCATCATACCGGTGCGATGATGAAGAGTAAATCCGAGCCGGGCAAGCATGAGATATACTACTTCCGGCAGGATTCCGCGGCTTCCTTCCTCTGCGAACAGGACGTGGATTCCCTTGACCTGTCGGATATAAGGGCAGTACATTTTACTGGCATATTTCCGTCTATTTCGGAATCGGCTGCCAGAGCGGCGCACCACCTGGTAAAGCGTGCAAAGGCAGAAAATATTACCGTCGTTTTTGATCCCAATCTACGTTGTCAGCTCTGGGACAGCTCTCCAGAAACAATTGCGCTGCTGAATAAGTTCGCGGCGAATTCTGATGTTTTCCTGCCGAGTCTGAAGGAAGCCGAAACCCTGTGCGGGCTTTCCGACCCGGAAAAAATTGCGGATCACTACTTATCCCTGGGTACGAAAAAAGTTGTTGTCAAGCTGGGAAAACAGGGCGCGTATTACAAGAGCCGTGTCGAGAGCGGGATCGCTCCCACGTTCGCTGCGGATTCCGTGGTGGATACCGCCGGCGCCGGCGATGGATTCGCGGCAGGACTCATAAGCGGAATATGCGATGAGATTCCCCTTGGAGAAGCAGTATTCCGTGCGAATGCCGTTGGAAGCATGCAGATACAGAATGCCAGCGACAATGCCGGGCTTCCGACGTTGGCGGAGCTGCGCGAATACATGCTCAATCACAGATTTGTTGACCCCCAGCGTGATTGATTTAATTTCGGAGTAACATAATGACGCTTTATGCCACTGACCTTGACGGGACCCTGCTGCGTTCCGATAAAAGCATTTCTGATGAAAGCGCTGAACTGCTTAATCAGCTGACCGACCGGGGCGTGCTATTCACGTTTGCGACAGCGCGCTCCTATTCCAGCGCTTCTCCCCTGCTCACAAAGCTTCGACTTAACTGCCCCGCTGTAACGTTCAACGGGGTTTTTGTCGTTGACCCCAGAGATGGGCGGCATATCGTCGAGAATATCTTTTCCCGGGATTCCCTCCGGCTGGCGGTGGACTATTTCAACAGCAACGACCTGGCACCGCTGGTGTATTCCTACATTGACGGCAGGGAGCGCGTCAGCTACCTTGAGGACAGGCTGAAGGACGTGTACGGCTACGTCAGCACACGGCAGGGCGACAAAAGACTGCGTCCGGTCAAGTCCCGGGAGGAGCTTTTCCGGGGGCGCGTATTCTATTTTACCCTGCTTGACCCGAAAACAGATATTACGGAGCTTGACAGCGTTTTCAGCCGGGAGAACGGATTCGCTGTGAATTTTATGCCGGACACATACAACAAGGACGAGCTGTGGTACGAGATTTTCAGCAGGAACGCCAGCAAGGCTTCCGCGTTGCTACAGGTACTTGAACTCACGCACGCTGACCGGCTCGTCTGCTTCGGGGATAACAACAACGACATGTCGATGATAAGAGCAGCGGACGTCGGAGTGGCTGTCGCGAATTCCTGCGATGAACTGAAGCAGGCGGCGGATACAGTCATAGGTTCCAACGACGAAGGTGCTGTCGCTTGCTATATCGCAGAGGAATGCGGAATTTCCCTGCCAGATAGGGAGCGAGAAGTTCCCAAGCCGCTCATAAATGCTGAACGTTTTTCCAATGCGCTAAGCGCAGGAATGTCCCGGGTGCGCGGAATGCATGGCTCGGTAGGCACTCAGAACGAGAAGCTTATCCACGCAGTGCTGAAGAATTACTACGCGCCCTACAGCGATGACCAGGAGGTCAGGATAGGCAAATTCTTTGCGGACGCTGTGACGGAGGAAGGAATCTTCGAGATTCAGACCCGGCACTTGTATGTGCTGAAGGAGAAGCTCAAAGCGTTTACCGAAGCCTCCCGTGTGACTATCGTGCACCCGATGGAGGTTCTCACCAGGAACGTGTATGTGGATTCCGACACCGGAGAGGTGCTTGAGGAAACTCCGTTCCGGCGTATGTACAGGAAGCTGGCGCTCTTTGAGGAGCTGTAT
Organism: uncultured Oscillospiraceae bacterium; assembly: GCA_900542145.1. GTDB lineage: Bacteria > Bacillota > Clostridia > Oscillospirales > Ruminococcaceae > CAG-115. Next base: position 72,173 of record UQMF01000009.1, read on the forward strand.
TCCATCAGGGACTTCCTGTCGGACAGCCGGCTGACTATCATCATCGCCAAGCTGAAAACGGAACGCCGTATCGCCTACCCCGGAGGACAAAAGCCGGATATGCGCAGCCGCTCAGTCCGCAAGAAGGCGCAGATAACGCGGATCCCGCTGGAACTTGCGGAGGAGATAAGAATTCCGCTTCCGGGTGGTTTGCGCGTATTCCTGCCGGAGGGGCTGCCTGAGCAGTTCACCAAGGCGGATTTCTGTAAGATCGCGAAGGAATCCTCTGCGTCGCTCCGGCTGGAAGTACTGCGCGCCGCCGGAATAATTGTCCAGGTCGGTACCCAGGGACGGAGATATCTGTATTCACTGAATAAGGAGGTGCTGTAATTGGCTGAAATCATCACAGGAAAAGCCTGCGCCGACGTTACCGGCGAACTTTACAACAGAATATTCCAGACCGTGTCTGAGGGGCAGGAAGCAATGATAATCGTCCCGGACCAGTTCGTGTTTGAAACCGAGCGCGCACTCTTCCGGAAATGCTCCGCCCAAGGGCGCACGGAACTTTTCCAGCAGATCCGCGTGCGCACGATAGCGCGCATTTCCGACGAGATCGTGACAAGATACAGCACTGAGAAGCCTCCTGCCGACGATATCACCAAGAGCGTCATAATGTACCGGGCGGCGCGCAGCCGTGACGTTGAACTGAACAGCCTTGGCAGGGTTTCGCGCAAGCCGGGATTCGCTCCCGGTATGGTCAAGACTGTTTCCCTTTTCAAGACCGCCGGAATCGACTGCGCACGACTTTCGGAGCGCCTGGGTGAAGATACTCCCCCGGTGGAAAGCCCGGCGCTGCTTGCTAAGCTGCGTGATATTTCTGCACTGTACACGGAATACGACCAGATACTTTCAGCCAACTATACCGACAAGCTGGACGTCACAATGCGCGCTGCTGACCTTGCCATGCGTTACGGCTGGTTTAACGGGAAGCATGTTTTCGTGGACGGATTCAACTCCTTCTCCGGAAGTCAGCTCATGCTGCTGCGCTCGGCGGCGGAGCGCGCGGAATACGCCTGCTTTGCCTTTGTGTGCGACAAAAACGACAAGCGCGACCTGTTCCGCACTATTCTGGCGGATATCGACCGGCTTTCCGGCGAGGACGGGATTCCCGAGCCATTGCAGGAAAACAGCCGCGGAATGGTCGAGGGCATAATACGCGCCTCAGACCTGCTGTGGAGCAGCACTCCGGACGCGGAAACGGATATGAGCAGCGTTCGGGTAATACGCGCTGACGACGCCTACAGCGAGATGGATTTCATTGCCGCGGAAATAAAGCGACTGATCAGCGAGGAGGGCTATCGTTACAGCGAAATAGCCGTGCTCTGCTCCTCTCCGAAAGACCACCGCTCTCCGGCGGAAAGTGCGTTTGCAAAGTACGATATCCCGGTATTCTGCGATATTCCGGAATCGATTCTGAATACACCGCTCACCAATCTGATACTTTCCCTGCTGAAAGCGATTGACGAGCCGAATGCCGAGAATCTGCTCAGCTATGTTCGCAGCAGCTTTCTGCGCGTTAAAGACGAGGACGGAAAATTCCGTGCGCTTTCTCTGGCAGATATAGACAGCTTTGACGGATATATCTTCCGTTGGCAGATACACGGCGACCAGCTACAGCAGGAGTTCACCACCGACAAGATGGGCAGGGATGACCAGGCACAGGCGGAGCGTGCGGAATCCGTTCGCGAATCCGCTGTGGTGCCGGTAATCCTGCTGCGCGATGAGATAATTGAGAAGAAACGTGCCGGGGAATGCACCGGAGCGTGGCTCAGCGAGCGCATATGCAGCTTTCTCTTTACGGAAACCGGAATTGAGCAGGCAGTATTGTCTGCGGAGGAAAGCTGTACCGCCCTGTGGGATATCCTGGTGGGTATCTTTGAGGCGATTCATTCCGCGCTTGGTAACGAAGAGATAACCCCCGGTGACTACTACTCCCTTTTCCGGGATATCTGCGCCGAAGCGGAGCTTGCAAAGCCGCCCCAGCTGGTTGACTGCGTGATACTCGGCGATACGGGGCGTACCCGTGCGGATAATATTAAGGTGGCGTTCATTGCCGGCGCATGCTACGGAATGTTCCCGGAGGAATCTTCCGGCTGCGGACTTTTCTCGGATTACGAAGCGGAGCTTCTCGGCGAGAGTGATATAAAGATAAGCATGAAGCAGGAGGAGCGCTACCACTACAACCGTTATCAGGCTTACCGCGCCATGACTCTGGCGACAGATCGGCTGTATCTAACCTATCCGGTGCTCAGCACCGCGTGCGACACTCTCATGCGCTCCGATGTGATAAGCGACTTGCTGGAGCTTTTTCCCCAGATCCGGGAGGAATATGCCGGGAACGGCGCGGAATTCGGCGACGACTTCTATTGCAGGACGAAGTACTCACTGCGCGCAAGGTACGCTTCCCTGTTCGGCGATAACGACGCCGGCAGGCGCAGCACACTCCGCAGGGCACTGGAGCTTTCCGGCGACGGAGAATACGCACAGAAGCTGGAAAGACTAGTACTGGAGCGCCCCTCAGCGTATCGTCACAGGCTCTCACCGGACACAGCCGGAAAGCTGTTCCGGGCAAACCGTGTTTCCGCGACTAAGCTGGAGGGACTCAATAAGTGTCGGTTCGAGTATTTCTGCCGCTTCGGGCTGAAGATACGGGAACGCCGCACGCTGAATGCGGCGAATTCCGAGGTCGGAAGCGCGGTTCACTATGTGCTCGAGAAAACCCTGTCGGAGTACTGCACGAAAATGCACGAGTTCTTCCGGCTGGACCGGGAGCAGCTGACGGCAAAATCCGCGGAACTCCTCCGGCAGTACGCCGATAAGAACATGGGCGGCAGCGGAAACCGCACCCGGGCGTTCAACTATATGTACGAAGGACTTGCGGTAAGCTGTGCTGACCTGCTGATAGTGCTCCAGAAGGAGTTCAGCAGCCGCGACTACCGCCCGGTGTTATTCGAGCTGCAATTCCAGGACGGCAATGTTGCGGAACTCCCGAATATAAATGGGGAAACCGACGGCGAACAGCTGACCCTGGACGACCTTTCGGGGCACTCCGAGCCGCTGCCGCTGAATACCAAGCAGCTGTCTGTGCCTCCGCTGAGGATAAAGGTGAACGACCGCGTAACCGTGGCAATAACTGGTATCGTGGACCGCGCGGACATGTTCCGCAGCGAGGGCGGAAATGAATATATCCGGATCGTGGACTACAAGACCGGAGGTCACGCGTTCAAGCTTTCCAATGCGCTGTACGGTGTGAATACGCAGATGCTGATTTATCTGATAGCGCTGTGCGACGCGAATCCGCAGGTTACGCCGGGTGGGGTGAGCTACCTCACCGCCAGAATGACGGACGCTTCCAGCACTCCGGCAGGGCTTCTCGCGCTGCTTACCAAGGGTCACTACCCCAGCGGAATGTGCGTCAAGGACGACGACACCAAATTCGAGATGGAGAAGTTCGCGGAGCGCTATGCGAGCATGATACTGAACTCCGGGGACGAGATCAGCAAGAAGAAGCTGAATCCCAGGGAGGACGCGCAGCCCACTCCGGCGCAGTTCCGGAAGTTACGGGACGAGATTCTTGAGCAGACCCGGGGAGTGCTCCGGAAAATATACAGCGGCGATGTCCAGGCGATACCGACAATATACACCGAGGATGGCAAATCCGGGCAGCAGAAATCCTGCCAGTACTGTCGCTATAAGGGAGTTTGCGGCAACCAGGACAGCCACGGAGTGATAGTTGACGATGGAATCACCGAACGCAAGCTTGGTACTGTCGGAATCGATGAAGAGCCGCAGGAAGCTGCACCGGTTCCTTCTTCAGAGGAAAAGCCGGCAGTTCCCGAAAAGCCGAAGCGCCGGACCAGGAAGAAGCCGGCAGAGGACCAGGACGGATTCATCGGATCCCTGACCTGACAACAGGAGAACATGAGATATGAGCAAGCCAATAAAATGGACAGATGAACAGGAGGCCGCGATAAACTTCCCCTCGGACCGCTCCGCCTGCGTGACTGCGGCGGCAGGAAGCGGTAAGACTGCGCTGCTCGTGGAGCGTGTCGTCAGGCTGATAAAGGGCGACCCGGAGCAGGATATACCCCCGGTCAGCGCGGATAAATTCGCGATACTCACGTTCACTCGAAACGCAGCGGACGAATTCCGCACGCGTATGACAAAGGCGATAGACGCGGCTTCCAGGAGCCGCGAGGAGAACGCCGTTTCCCGGGAGCAGCTGATAAAATTCCGCAGCTCCGTCGTAAGCACCATTAACTCTTTCTGCCTGGGAGTACTCCGGGAAAATGCGGAGCTTTTCGATCTGCCGGTGAACTTCTCTATCGTGGAGGAGAGCAAGGGACTTATTATGCGGCAGAAGGCGCTGGACAATACCATGGAGTACTTCTACTCCGATGAATTCGCCGGGGATTTTCCGGCGGTGTATTCCGGATTCGGCGGCAGCTTTTCTGACGAGGAAAAGGACGCCCTGGGAGATTCCGCCCGGGAACTACTGCATAAATCATTTTCGTTCAGCACGGACGTAAAACTCCGGGAGGCGGTGACTGCGGTATTCCTCCGGTCCACTTCCCTGGCGGACAGCGAGGAATGGCTGGACGGCTGCGCCGAGGTATTCAGCAGCGTTGAGAAGATGGAACAGCGCTTCCTGCCGGTAATCGTCAGCGACCTGCACCGTCAGTGCAGGCTGCTTTCGGCATGCATGGGGAAATACCGTACCATGTGCGAAAATGCAGACTCGTCCTTCAGCGAGAGGTTCCTTTCCGTGCTTGAGGTGGACGAGATCGCTGTGAGGGCTGTGCTGGATTCCTTTGACTCGGCGTTTCCAGAGGGGCATTCCCCCACGATCCCGGATTTCGAGAGATTCAACGCCGGGTGCACGGGACTTGCGTTCGGCGCATTCAGCCGCAGTGGAATCCCCCGGAATAATCCGGACTACAAGCAGATGAAGGCGGACGTAGACGCAATACGAAAGCGCATTCAGAAGTACTGCGCCGATATCCGGGAGGGCTGCGGCTATTCTGCGGACGTGGTAAAGAACGAACTAGTGCCGCAGCAGCGCGCCGTCACCGCCCTGGTAATGCTGGTGCGGAGATTACAGCAGGATTTCACCGCCATCAAGCGCAAGGCAGGAGTGGTGGATTTCGCAGACTGCGAACGAATGCTGCTCGACAAGCTGCGCGACGGGAACTGCGGACTTCGCGGCGAACTTTCTCAGCGTTATCAGTGCATAATCCTTGACGAATTCCAGGATACCAACGACCTGCAATACGAGATATTCCGCTTGATTTCCCGGGAACAGAATAACCTGTTCTTTGTGGGTGACATCAAGCAGTCCATCTATGCGTTCCGCGGAGGAAACCCGGAGATAATGGCGCGCTGCTGCACTCCCGGAAGCGGATTCGAGGCGCTGCCACTGAACATGAACTTCCGCAGCCGGGAGGGCGTGATAAGGGCGGTCAACGCGATGTTCGACGGAGTAATGACAAAAAAGTACGGTGAGGTGGATTACTCCGACAACAACCAGCTTACCCGGGGTGCGGATTATCCGAAGGACAGCGTGGATCACTCCACGGAGATGTATCTGCTGGACTTCCCTGCCCGGGAGAAGCCGGGAAAGGATTCCTCCGCCACGGAATCCGACGACCTGGTGCTTGAAGCGACCAATCCAGTGGCGGAAGCGAGATTCACTGCGGGTCTGATACAGAAAATGGCGGCGGAAAAGTTCCCGGTGAAGCAGGACGCGGATTCCACGCGCCCCTGCACCTGGGGGGATTTCGCGATACTCTTGCGCAGCCGGTCGCATTTCGCGGAGTACCGCGCGGAGCTTGAAAAGCTGGGAATCCCCGTTGCGGCGAGCGGCGGCAGCAGCTACCTTTCCGCGGACGAGATAAATCTCATTCTCGGCTATCTCAAGGTGATCGACAATCCGCAGCTGGACGAGGAGCTTCTTACTGTTATCATGTCGCCGCTTTACGGCATGACCGCCGAGGATATTTCCCGGGCGCGGCTCGGAATACTTGGTTATGACGTTGAAGCGCTGGACAACTCCGGAATCGACCTCAGACCGCTTTACGACAGCTTTGCGAAGCAGTCGCTGTTCTGCTGTATTGCGTGCGCCGGCGGCAGCGACATTGCCCAGCCGGAGCTTTCGGAACAGGCGCGTGTAATCCTGGCTCAGCTTGAAGAAGCAGGAATGAATCGTGAGATCGACTCAAAATGCGCAGCTTTCTCAAAGGATATAAGCGCATTCCGGACGTTTGCGGCGAATAACTCCGTGGAACGGCTGATTCGGCGGATATACGACGGCACGGACTTCTTCTCCGTGATCTCCACCTATGAGCGCGGCGACCGGAAGCTTGCAAATATAAGGCTTTTGCTGAAATACACGGCGGATTTCGAGAATTCCGGCGGTGGCACGCTGAACGACTTCCTGAGGTACACCGACGCGGTGCGCGAGAACTCCGGGCAGCTGGAGGAAGCAGTAATCCCACAGGAAGCGGCGGACGCCGTGAAGATAATGACTTTCCATGCATCAAAGGGACTTGAAATGCCCATCGTCATTCTTGGCGGACTTGGAACTGCGCTCCACGATGAGCGCGCTTCCAGTATTGTCATCGACCGGCGCACCGGAATAGGACTGAAGAATACGCTGATCAACCAGCGTCTCCGGCTTCCGACCGTCAGCTTCAACGGCGCTCAGGCTTCCGTGAACTGCTCCCAGATAGGCGAGGAACTCCGGCTGCTTTACGTTGCCATGACCCGCGCCCGGGAAAAGCTCATCATGATCGGGCAGTGTACCGGGAAATCAGCGGCTGAGTGCGTTACTGACAGCTTTACACCGGAATTTGCATTGGCAGGAAATTCGCATATCAAGTGGATTCTCAGTTCCCTGCTGAGGTACGGTAATGTAATTCCTACCACCGGCGAGCCGGTATTCCTTGAGGGTCCCGGGGTTAAGATCAGCTTCTTCACGGAAAGGCTTCCGGAGCCGGATTCAGTCGAAGCTTCCGTTCCGGAATTCAGCGGCGCGGACGAGGACGTGGCTAGATCCATCAGCGAAACGCTGAGGGAAACCTACCCCCACGCCGACGAATCCGCACTGCACAGCAGATTCAGCGTAACGGAGCTTGCCCACATGGACGAGCCGCCCGAGGACAACGATGAAGTCACCCTGACCAAGCCGGTATTCCTAACACCGGAAAAGGCCGGGCTGAGAATAAATGGAATACTTGTCGGGAACACCTACCATCATATAATGGAACTGTTTCCGCTGGAAACATTGCACGCAGATTTCTCGGACGAGGACATGAGCGCCGCAGTAGAAAATGCAATAGACACTCTCTGCGAGAACGAGCGGCTCCGCCCGGAGGAAATATTCTGCCTGGAAAATGGCAGAAAGCAGGACATGATACGGCGGATTACGCTGTTTTTCCTGAGCGGACTGGGGCAGGATATGCTCACAGCTCAGAAGCTAGAACGTGAATACGAGATATTCGCGGAGCTTCCCGCGGCGGAGATAATCCCCGGTGCGGCTGGCACAACGATTCTCCAGGGTCGTGTTGACATGATGTTCATAAAGGACGGAAAGGCGGTCGTCGTGGACTACAAGAGCGACAGCGCCGGAAGTCTTGAAAACGAGCTCCCTGCCTATTCCAGGCAGCTGGCTCTGTATAAGAAAATTCTCCCGATACTCATGCCGGAATGCAGAAACGGCGAGGTAAAACTCGCGCTGTATTCCTTCGGGCAGAATAAGGCAATCTATCTATGAGGTGATTTTACGAAAAAGCAGATCATTATGGCAGCGGCGGCTGCGACACTACTCATGACCGGGATAACCGCGTCAGCAGAAAACGCCGGATTCAACGGCGAGAAGAAGTTCATAACTCCCTCGGCAGCGGCTCACAGCAACAAGTACACGCAGATCCAGTGGGGCGGCGACGTGGAACGCGAGAATTCCGGTATTCCGATAGCATACGGCGACAAGGTGCTTCTGCCTGCCGGGGATTCCCTGCTGGCGATAAGTGAAGCGACCGGCGAAACCGCGGACAGCGTCAAACTCCCCGGAGAGTGCTCCACGGAGTATTCCGGAGCGCTGCTCGGAAATACGCTGCTCCAGCCTACGCTGAATGGCGTTTCCGTGATAAATGTGCTGGACCTGACGGTGGTTTCTTCCCGAACATTTGACGGCAGCGTGGCTTCGGACTGCGCAATGATAGACGACATGGGATACCTTACTGTTCAGCTGGACGACGGATACGAGCTGATGTGCATTGACCTTACCAGCGAGGGACTTGACACGATATGGACCTATAAAGTGACTGACAAAATCTCCGCACCGGCGGTTCAGGGGGACTATGTGATTTTCGCGGCAGGAAGCAGCGTTTACACCCACGACTACAAGGGGGATTCCTGCAACGAGATCCCGGTGGGAAAGGAGATTTCCGGCGCACCGTTCGCTTCTCAGTATGCGGTCTTTTTCTCAACCATGGACGGCAACGCCGGGAAGCTGCGGCTGAATTCCGACGGAACCCTTGAGGAGGATACGCTGACTTTCTGCGAGATAGGCGCGGCCCCCTCCTCCCCTGTTGCGTGGAACGGACGGTTGTATATTTCCACGGCTGACGGATTTTACATCATGGACAACCTCAACATGGAGGTGTCCTACATCATATCCGATATCAAGAACGGCTGCACTCCGCAGGTGCATTATGGCAGCGGGCCGTATATTTACACCGTTGGAAAATACGACGACAAGTGGGCAATATTCAGCATACTTGACATGGACGACAGCTCCGAGCCGTCCTATTCGATTCTGGCGCGGATAGAGTACTTTGAGAACGGAGCGTTCTGCGCTTCCAGCAATGGTTCGCTGTATTTCCGCGACGATATCGGCAGGCTGTATTCCCTGACAATAGTCCCCTTTGACGTGTGGGCGCTTGTTATAAGACTGGTTGTTCTTCTGGCACTCCTTGTCCTTGTATTCGTGTGGATCAAGAAGGTAGCAAAGCGCCGTGAGAATCTTCGTCCGAAATATTGACCTGTAAAAAACATTTTTTAACAAAATCTATTGATTTTTTCGAAAGGTTGTTGTATAATATAGATAGAATTACTCCAGACCAAAGATAAAGGAGAGTACGAAATGGAAAGCAACATTCTTTTAGAGAGCGGTACCAACGAGCTTGAAGTGCTTGAATTCATGGTAGGCACCCAGAGCTTTGGTATAAATATCGCCAAGGTCACTGAAATCATGAACTATCAGCCGATGGTTCCGGTTCCTGATTCACACCCGGCATTCGAGGGCGTTTTCACCCCCAGAGATAAGGTGATCTCGGTTATCAACCTCCATACCATTTTACATAAGGAAAGCCCGGATCCTGAGCACGACCTGCTCATCATCTGCCACTTCAACGGCAAGGACGTGGGATTCCACGTTTCCTCCGTAAAGGGTATTCAGCGCATTTCCTGGGAGGACATTGAGAAGCCGCCGGCAATGGCAGGTGATGGAACACACAACATCGCTACTGGTATCGCTAAGTTCAAGGACAGAATCGTACTTATACTCGACTTCGAGAAGATAGTTTCCGATATGGATCCTTCCGCTGCTTTCGACACTTCCGGCGTCGTTCCGACTGACGGAGATAAGTCCTCAAAGCACATTGTTATCGCGGAGGACTCCCCTTTCCTGAATACGCTTATCGTAAATACGCTGCACAATGCCGGATATCAGAATGTTGTACACTTCGACAACGGCAAGGACGCATGGGATTACGTCAGCGCGCACAAGGAACTCGGCGGAAATATCCTGAATGAGATTTCCTGCGTGATCAGCGATATCGAAATGCCGAAAATGGACGGACACCATCTGACTAAGCAGATCAAGGACGATCCGGTTTTAAAGAGTATTCCAGTTTACCTTTTCTCTTCCCTCATCAATGATCAGATGAGAATCAAGGGCGAGAGCGTAGGCGCCGACGGTCAGTTCTCCAAGCCACAGATCGGTCAGCTGATTCAGTATCTGAATGAGCATATCTGATGATAATTAATATGCCCCCTGGATTGATTCCAGGGGGCATTTCCTATTCAAAGTGTACATAAAAAGGGGCTGCAAACACAGCCCCTCAATTTTATTTATTCACCGCAGAGTTCCCTGTAAAGTCCAATGTAAAGCTTAGCAGACTGTGCCCAGCTGAAATCAGCCTTCATTGCGCGAGTAACAAGCTTGCCCCACGACATACGGTTGTCGTAAGCAGCCTTCGCACGCTGGATTGCGCCCAGCATATCGTGTGCGTTATAGCTCTGGAAAGTAAATCCGATTCCGTTGTCGCCGTAGTCCACGATACTGTCCTTGAGTCCGCCGGTGGCTCTTACAATCGGAATAGTTCCGTATCTTGCCGCGATCATCTGAGCAAGTCCGCAGGGCTCGCTCTTAGAAGGCATAAGGAACATATCTGAGCCTGCGTACAGTCTCTTTGCAAGACCGGTGTTGAATCCGCGGTAGAAGCCTACTTTGTCTGGATAACGCCAGTGCATGTTCTGGAAGAACTCCTCGTACTGGCTCTCGCCAGAACCGAGAATCACTACCTGCATGTCTGTTGCGATTATATCGTCAAATACTGCGCGAACAAGATCAAAGCCCTTATGATCAGCGAATCTCGAGATCATGGTCAGCAGAGGTATCTTATACTCTGGCATGCCGAACTCATTAAAAATAGCGCTCTTGCATGCAGCCTTACCCTTGTGATCTTTTGCGCTGAAATTAGCGGCGATGGCAGTATCGGTTTCCGGATTGTACATATCCGTGTCAATACCATTCAGAAATCCGCAGGTCTTGTACTGCTTGCTTGCCAGAATCCTGTCAAGTCCGTGAGAGAACCACGGATCCAGAATTTCCTTTGCGTAGGTGGGGGATACAGTAGTCACCTTGTCAGCGACCTCGATAGCGCCCTTCATGAAGTTGATGTCGCCATCGTATTCAATGATATTTACCTTGTGCGGAGGGATACCTACAATATCCTTCACCAAATCAAGGCCATACTGACCCTGATAGCCGATATTGTGGATCGTAAACACATGCTTGATGTTGTCATAGCAACCGCCGGCATTACGGTAGAAAAGATCGTAATAAACCGGGATGAGCGCGCACTGCCAGTCATTGGAGTTAATGACCTGCGGCTTGAACTGGATATATTTCAGCATTTCGAGCACAGCACGGCTGAAGAATACATAACGCTCTGCGTCATCGAAGTATCCGTAAAGTCCGTTATCGCGCTTGAAATAGAACTCGTTGTCGATGAAGAAATAGGTAACGCCATCAACCTGCTGGGAGAAAAGTCCGCAATACTGGCTTCTCCAGCCGACAGGAACGGTGAAATTGGTTATGTAATTCATCTTTTCCTTCTGTTCAGGCTTGAATGAATTTACATAGTATGGCATAACAACGCACGCCTCCTGCCCTGCGGCACAAAGCGCCTTCGGCAGAGAACCAGCAACGTCGGCAAGTCCGCCGGACGCAGCAAAAGGACGTGCTTCACTTGCAGCGTAAAGAATTCTCATTATGATATGTCCTCCGATCTGATCGCTGAATACTGCCGGTCAACACGGGGTCTGCCCTGCCGAGCATTTCCATGCAGCCGCACTGTATCACCTATATATAATATAACATAGTTGACGCAAAAATTCAAGTAGGTTTTCTAATTTTTTTGACAACCGTATGACAAATTTCATGCAACGGTTTTGACAGATTCATTAATCTCACTGCATAAAACATTAATTTTACGCTAAAGTGTTACTGTAAAAAAATCGCGCCGCAATTGCGGCGCGACAGGTATGATCAAAGAGATCAAGCCTTGCCAACAGAACCGAACAGTTCCATCTTCTCCTTAACCTTAGCCTTGATAGCCTCAAAGCCGGGAGCGAGAAGCTTTCTGGGATCAAAGCCCTTGCCCTGGAGATCCTTGCCTTCTTCGATGTACTTTCTTGTAGCTTCCTGGAATACCAGCTGACACTCGGTGTTAACGTTGATCTTTGCAACGCCGAGAGAAATAGCCTTCTTGATCTGGTCGTCAGGAATACCTGTACCACCGTGCAGAACCAGCGGCATATCGCCAACTTCTGCCTTGATCTTAGCGAGAGTATCGAAAGACAGACCAGGCCAGTTTGCGGGATACTTACCGTGAATGTTACCGATACCAGCAGCCAGCATTGTAACGCCAAGATCTGCTACCATCTTGCATTCCTTGGGATCAGCGCACTCGCCCATACCGATAACGCCGTCCTCTTCGCCACCGATAGAACCAACCTCAGCCTCGAGGGAGATGCCAAGAATATCGCAGGTATTTACCAGAGCGGTGGTCTTTGCGATGTTCTCTTCGATCGGATAGTGGGAGCCGTCGAACATGATGGAGGAGAAGCCTGCATTGATGCAAGCCTTAGCGCCCTCAAAGGTACCGTGGTCGAGGTGCAGTGCAACCGGAACTGTGATATGCAGGTTCTCGATCATGCCCTTTACCATGCCAACGATGGTGGAATAACCACACATATACTTGCCTGCGCCCTCAGAAACACCGAGGATAACAGGGGACTTGCACTCCTCAGCGGTGAGAAGGATAGCCTTTGTCCATTCAAGGTTGTTGATGTTGAACTGACCTACAGCGTACTTGCCGTCGCGAGCCTTGTTCAGCATTTCTTTTGCAGATACTAACATGCTTTTGATCTCCTTTGAATTAGAAGTGGATCGTTAAAATCCCTACAGATTTATTATAGCGCATTTTTCCGAAAAAAGCAATATCTTTTTGAAAAAATTTATAAGTTACATCAAGCTGACTTCCAATTCCTCTTCCAAAACCACTTCGGCGGTCTGCTGCCCTGCCTCTTCGGTCTTTCGCCAGTCCTTGAAGCCCTCTTCCTTGCGCATGTTGTAATAGCTTTCTGCAAGGGGGATCACGATACAGAGGATCACCGCGATAACTGCTGCCGCAATATAGACAGCCATCTTCTGATTTTTTGTCCAGCGGTGTAAAGGAACAGCGTCCTGCTTGACTTCAAACTGCCGTTTATTTCCGGAATTCACGCTGCGTATCACATATGCCTTCAGCTTGTCGCCGGCCGTGATACGGAAGCAGATATCCTTGTAGTTCCGGTCCAGCGCCGTGCGTAATTCATCGGAAAGCCCCTCAATAACCGAGCGGACATACTTCGCGCTCTCCCCCGTTATCTTCGCGATCTCATCGGGTTCCAGGTCGTTCTCCCAGAACATATGGATTATGCTGCGGACTATAAACGGCTTCTGGAGTACCGTTTCAAGAATCACCTGCTTCTTCATGTCCAGTTCAACGCCGGTAAGTGTCACCGCGGAGTCATTGCACTCCGCCTTTTTGCAGAGCGGGTATTCGTTCTCGATGAAGTTCACGAGTTCCGCGCTTTCCGGATAATCTTCGCAGCGCGTTGTGGTGCGGACATAAATCTCCCTGGCGGAGTCGAAACTCTTGGTCGTGATCAGTGCCAGCGCGTAAATATCATCGCCGAATATGTCCGTGAGTCTGGTTATCTCCATATCAGGTGTTGTGGTCGCTCACATGGAACTGCTTGAGATTGCCGATCTTCTTGCTGCGCTCCACCATGATGGATTCAATATCTTCTACAGTAACGCCGCGATCCACCATCATTACGATCATGTGATACAGCAGGTCGTTTATCTCGTTTGCAAGCTCGTCCTTGTCGTTGTTCTTGGCGGCAATGACCATTTCGGTGCACTCCTCACCGCACTTCTTTAGGATCTTGTCGATACCCTTGTCAAACAGGTAGCAGGTGTAGGAACCTTCCTGCGGATTTGCTCTGCGGTCAACTACCACGTCGTACATGTCCTTGAATGCGTCCATCATGTTGATTACTCCTTAATATTCAATGCTTTAATGAAAAATCTCCGGAATCCGCCGCCGAAACTATCTTCCAGCTCATAGTCGCCGGGCGTCATATCGTAATAGTACTTCCCGGTGCGGATATTCAGAGAAATTCTGTCCAGTGGATAACCCTCGACTTTTTTGTAGTGAGGTTTGTCGGTGATGTAAAAGCTGTTCCCTGAGATCTCGTCGCCCATGTATTCATGGATTTTCGATTCAGACAGCACAAGGCAGACTGCATTCAAATAACGTGCAGTAAGCCTGCCGTATTCTTTTGCAAGTCCGCTGTAATATTCGGTCATCTCCTCATCGGAAAGCCGCTTTCCATTTACGTTTCGCACATGTGTTCCCGGCTGAAGTTCCTCGGGCAGCTGCTGGATATAAAGTCCGCTGTCGCAGGAAAATACCGGAACGCCATACTGCTTATAATAAGTCAGCGCCTTTATTCGTGCATTTTCAAGCGGCGACCTGCCGCTTTCGTCTACGTTCACAGGAGATTCCGGCATATCTCTCAGCCCAAGCAGCTCTATTCCGGTTCCCTCAAGCTGACGGCGCATGGAATCAAGCTTCGCAGGATTTCCTGTACCGTACAGCAATCTTATACTCACTTGATTTTTGTGAAGAAGCAGCTGCGGTGTCCTGTATGACAGGCTGCGCCGGTCTGAATGACCTTTATCAGCAGCGTGTCGTCGTCGCAGTCGCTGTACATCTCCACTACCTTCTGGAAGTGCCCGGAGGTAGCACCCTTATTCCAGAGCTCCTGCCTGGAACGGCTCCAGAACCAGGTGTATCCGGTTTCCAGAGTCTTCTGTAGGCTCTCCTCATTCATGTAGGCGAGCATGAGCACCTCGCCGTTTTCTGCGTCGGTAATTATCGCCGGGATAAGCCCGGACTTCTTGAAATACTTTTTTACGTCCATTATTTCACCAGTTTACTTTACTTTTTCCCCGTAGCTTTTTCGAGCAGCGGTATATCCGTTTCGGGACTGCTCCACTTCTCCCTGTCCTCCGGAGGAAGCGACAGAAAGTAACTTCCGCACAGCCCCGGGTCATTGAGTGTGCGCATTGAGCTTATATCCGCGTAATAAAGCACACCGTACCGGGTTTCCTCCCCGTCGGTCACGGAATACGCCGACACGAAACGCAGGGAGCGCTCCTCGGTATTCAGCTGTTCCGTAAGCAGACGTCTGACCGCCATAGCCGGAAATTCGTTTCCGGAAACATCAACGGAAGGCAGCTCGAGCGTGCTCTTCCCTCTTTTCTTGACATAAAGCACCTTGCCGTCCATCTCGACAACTACAGCAGCATGAGTCACATGAACTTCGCTGACAAGCTGATCCTCGGTGCGGTTTTCAAAAAATTTCAGTTCCATATAATACACCGTCCATGAATCAATATCACACATTTATTAGTATAACACAAATTCTGGTGAATTTCAAGTACTAATCCCACCAGAATGACCACACGGAGGATTTTGTAAGGGTATCAGCGAGTACGCAAAGCTCCTGGAATCCCTGGTCGATTATGTCGTTGCAGAAAGCATACTGCTCTAGAGCAAGCCCTATTGCAGCGCTTCTGTCGCGAACCGGCTGGGCTGCGAATTCCAGAACGTCGTGAGAGATCACCGCAGGCACCGCCCCATATTTCTCGAACCAGTACTTCGCCACAGCCATCATTACTTCAGGCTCCGGGCACTCGTTCCAGCCGCCGAAGGGAATCCACGCGAATACCTCCCAGGGCTTGTCAGTGGGTATTTTCGCGATTATGACTTCCTGGGAGCGCTTTGTGCCGAAATCCACGAATCCGGACAGCCGGTCGATCTTGCCGCCGGTGTGCCCTGTTTCTGCGGTGATCTGCTCCCAGTACTCTCCGTAGGATTCCTTCATGTCCGTCAGGGTTTCAGTGAACCACTGCTGCGCGTCCGGAAGTTCTCCGCCGAGTAGTTCGTCGCGGCTCCGGGACATTTCGGAAAGCTGCTCCGTAAGGATATCGTTCACCACGATAACCACCGGAGTGTATCCGCCCATTTCTTTCTTGGCGAATGCGTCCTCGTATGTGGCATGGATAAGCTGCGCAGGCTTACCTGCCGGGAAATACTCACATGGGCAGCCGAGAAGCTCCATTATGGTTCTGGCGTTGTCGCCGGGCTTCGAAGAAAATATTCCCATATCAGGACCTCGCAGATGTTCTCACGGGAATGTTGTGCTCCCGGAGATGTGCCTTTACCTCATCGACAGTGAGTTCCCTGAAGTGGAACAGCGAAGCCGCGAGCGCAGCGGAACTGTTGGTTTTTTCGAATACCTCGGAGAAGTGCTCCAGCTTTCCGCAGCCGCCGCTTGCGATAACCGGGATAGTCACACGGTCACACACGAAGTTCAGCATATCAA
This sequence comes from uncultured Oscillospiraceae bacterium, assembly GCA_900542145.1. Classification (GTDB taxonomy): domain Bacteria; phylum Bacillota; class Clostridia; order Oscillospirales; family Ruminococcaceae; genus CAG-115. The sequence goes on from UQMF01000009.1 coordinate 88,499, forward strand.
GGTCGAATCCGCCGCGCACTCCGTCGGTGTCGATGGAGTTCAGGCATATTTCGCCTGCGCCGCGCTCCTGGATCTCCTTTACCCAGTCGCCCAGGTCAAGATTCATGTCAACGCGTCCGCCGTTGATGAACACGCTGTAGCCGCCCTTTTCGTTCCGCTTGGCGTCAATACCCACAACCACGCACTGGCTGCCGAAAATCTCCGCCGCGTCGCTGATGAGCTTCGGATTCTTCACCGCCTGGGAGTTGATGGACACCTTATCCGCGCCAGCCCTCAGCGTGTCGCGGAAGTCATGAACGGAAGCTATTCCGCCGCCAACGCAGAGAGGTACAAATACCTGCTGCGCGGTGCGCTTCACAACGTCCAGCATTACGCCGCGCCCCTCATAGGAAGCTGTTATATCGTAGAACACCAGTTCGTCAGCGCCCTGGCGGTTGTATTCTATCGCCAGCTCCACCGGGTCGCCCACGTCCTTGATTCCCTCGAAGTTCACGCCCTTGACTACCTTTCCGTTGCGGACGTCCAGGCAGGGGATAATTCTCTTAGCAAGCATAGCAGCCTCCTTATTCAGCCACGCGGACAGCCTCGGCGAGGTCAAGGCTGCCGGTATAGATGGATTTTCCGCAGATAGCGCCGTAGATTCCGTTGTTCTTAAGCGTACGGATATCGCCTATGTCCTGGATTCCGCCGCTCGCGATCACCCAGCCGCCCAGGGGCGCCAGAGTATCCTGAAGCTTCTTAGTCATGAACTGGTTGGGGCCGGAAAGAGTACCGTCCTTGTCGATGTCGGTGAATATGAAGTACTGCACTCCGGCACGGCACATCTCAACGCCCAGGTCTATGTAGTTCACGTTGCTGGTTTCAAGCCAGCCCTCTGTGGCCACCATTCCCTTCTTGGCGTCGATTCCGACGGCAATCCTGCCCTTGTATTCCTTCGCGGCACGCTTCACAAGCTCCGGGTCCTTTACCGCTGCGGAGCCGATTATCACCCTGGAAATACCTGCGTTGAGATACATCTCGATGGTGTCCAGGCTGCGGATTCCGCCGCCGACCTCCACCTTGAGGTTCGTGTTCTTCGCCACGTCGATGAATATTTCCTTGTTCTGCTGGGTGGCGTCCTTGGCTCCGTCGAGGTCCACCATGTGGACCCACTCCGCGCCGCTGGCTTCGAATCCGCGAGCGGTTTCCATGTAGCTGTCAGCCACCTTCTGGACCGTGTTGTAATCCCCTTTGAACAGGCGCACGCAGTTCCCGTCTTTTATATCTATTGCCGGCAGTATTACCATCTTGTTTCTCCTTGATACCATTGCGTAAAATTATTCTTTTATGCTGTTTCTGAATCAGAGCTCCGAAAAGCAGCGCAGGATATTCAGTCCGGTGTCGCCGCTCTTTTCCGGGTGGAACTGCGCTCCGTAGACATTTCCGCTGAACACCAGAGCCGGAACTTTCATGCCGTAGTCGCAGTACGCGGCGACGTTGCTGCTGTCGCACTCCGCGGCAAAGCTGTGCACGAAATATACGTACTCGCCGTCAGCGCACATGTCCAGCAGCTTGCACGGAACGTTCTTCTCGAGGGAATTCCACCCGATATGCGGAACGGGGAGATCACCTGCCGGGTGCATGAGCTTTACGCTGCCCGGGATAAGTCCCAGTCCGTCGGTTTCGCCGAACTCGTAGCCCTTTTCAAACAACATCTGCATTCCAAGGCAGATTCCCAGGAGGGGTTTCTTCTGCACTTCCTCCCTGATAACGCTGATAAGCCCGGTTTCCCCGAGCATTCTCATCGCATCCGGGAATGCGCCCACACCCGGGAGGATAAGCCGGTCGGCGCTCCGTAGGTCGTCGGCGCTGTTGGTTATTTTGTTTTCAAGCCCGAGGAAATCCAGCGCATTCTTTACGCTGAACAGATTTCCTGCGCCATAGTCGATTATTGCGATCATGTTGTGGCTCCTTTCATTGGGGAAACGCTGAATATCCGCTCGCGGTTCAGCTTTACATGCTCCATGATGTGCCCGATGTTCCCTTCTCCGGCATACTGCTTCATGTCAAAGAAGTCGCAGTCCAGCCGGCTCCAGAACAGCGGATTCTCCTCGCCGTGCACCTCCACGGAACGTTTCAGCTGTCCGGCGTAGACCTCGACATAGCACGGGTCGAGCGGATAGGAGAAATCCATCAGGTGTACGAGGGAAATTTCCCGGTCGGTTATCCCGGTTTCCTCGGACAATTCACGATACGCCGCATGTTCGCCGCTTTCGCCGGGTTCAATCTTTCCGCCGACAAAGTTTATCAGCCCCTTGTACGGCTCCTTTATCCTGCGGCACATCAGCATGGAGTCCCCCTCCGGGGAAAAGACGACGATGAGGTTATATCCCTGCATTACAGCACGCCCTTGGTGGAAACCACGGAGCCGTCGGAATTCCGCTTGACAGCGGCTTTCAGCGCATACGCCAGGGATTTGAACAGCGCCTCGATCTTGTGGTGGTCGTTGGATCCGTACTCACAGCGCAGGTGCAGTGTGATCCCGGCATTGAACGCAAATGCGCGCATGAATTCTTCGGTCAGGCAGGTGTCGAACTCCCCTACCCTCTCGTTCGTGAATTCCGCGTTGAACACGAGGAACGGGCGTCCGCTGATATCCAGCGAGCAGAACGCCAGAGATTCGTCCATCGGAATGAACGCGCTTCCATATCGCATTATTCCGGCGCGGTCGCCGAGCGCTTCCCGGAGCGCCATTCCGAGGACTATGCCGATGTCCTCGGTGGTGTGGTGTCCGTCAACGTACAGGTCGCCGTTGCACTTCACGGAAAGTGAGAATCCGCCGTGTATCGCGAGTGCAGTCAGCATATGGTCCAGAAATCCAATTCCGGTTGCGATGTCCGCCTTCGCTCCTCCGTCAAGGTCGAGCTTGACGGCGATGTCGGTTTCCTTAGTCTTTCTGGTTATTTCAGCGGTTCTGTTCATTTCACATTTCCTCTATATTATCAATTATGTAGGACAAATAATCTTTTCTTCTGACTTCGCCACGGTGAGCGGCATACCATTCATACGACTCGCGCAGTCCATCTGAAAGCAGCTTTAGATCTGGCATCAGCGTCTGCTGTGACGAAACGTCCAGGGAGTACGCGTAATCCCTGAAGCAGAACCATCGCTGCGGGTCGTGGTCTGCAACGCTGCGCAGTTCCGGTTCTTTCCCGAGAACCGCATAGCACGCCCTGACCCATTCTGACACAGTGAGAGTATCCGGATTGCCGACATTAAATACCCTTTGATCTGGCTGTTTCTCCAACAGTACATCTATGAACCTGCACAGATCGTTTACATCAAAGAATTGAAGCGGCATTTCTCCGTTGCCCGGAACATAAAAAGGCAGGTCATTTTCCGCGCATTCGAACACGAACGCTTCCCGATAAAGATTGTTCATTTTACCGTACAGATACGGCGGTCGAATAATATACAATTTCTCCACATTGTCAAGCAGAAATCTTTCGGCTGCAATTTTATTCGTCCCGTAATCTCCCCAGTGGATATTCACGCCGCATGGCTGGCTTTCCCTGAACGGCTGCGGCGCCGTTTCCGGATATACCGCGCTGGAACTGATGAAAAAATAACTTCCATATCCTCCCAGCGACGAAACCAGGTCAGACACATCTCGCTCGTTATATCCGGTAATATCCATGACGACATCGAAATAATGTTTTTTTAGCCTGTCGCCAATGCAATGCCTGTCACACTCAATGAGTTTCACTCCGCTGGACTGAGGGCGCGTGTTCCTGTTCAACACATAAACCTCGTGCCCCTGTCTTACGAAGTATTCCGCACAATATCTGCTGACAAAGACTGTGCCGCCGGTAACGAGCACTTTCATTTTCAGCCCTCTTTGCGCACTCTGATGGAATTAGCGTGCGCGGTCAGTTTCTCGCGTTCTGCGATGAGGATTATGTCATCAGCGGCGTCAAGCAGAGCATCCTTGGTGTAGCATATATAGCTGGAACGCTTGAGGAAGCTCTCCACGCCGAGCGGAGAGAAGAAACGTGCGGTACCGCTGGTGGGAAGTACATGATTCGGACCTGCGTAATAGTCGCCGAGCGGCTCCGGAGAATACTGACCCAGGAACAGGGAGCCGACGTTGTCTATCTTGCCGATGTACTCGGTGGGATTCTCTGCCACGACCTCCATGTGCTCTGGGGCAAGCTTGTTGGCAAGCTCTATCGCGTAATCCTTGTCCTCGCTGACGATTATTGCGCCGTAGTTGGTCATGGAATAGTCGATGATGTCCTTTCTGGAGAGGTAAGCGGACTGGCGCACGATCTCCGCCTGGGTCTTTACCGCAATATCCATGCTGGTGGTTATCATGATAGCGCTGGCAAGCTTGTCGTGCTCTGCCTGGGACATAAGATCCGCCGCAAGGTAGGTCGGATTTGCGGTTTCGTCCGCGAATACAAGTATCTCACTCGGACCTGCAAACATGTCGATGTCCACGGTTCCGTAAAGCAGCTTCTTTGCGGTGGCAACGAAGATATTGCCGGGACCTACTATCTTGGAAACTCTCGGGATCTCCTCGGTGCCGTAAGCGAGGGCTGCAACAGCCTGCGCGCCGCCTGCGAGGTAGATCTTGTCAACTCCGCAGAGCGCAGCCGCCACCAGGATATCCTTGTTTGCAGTGCCGTCCTTGAGGGGCGGAGTAACCATGATGATCTCCTTGACGCCGGCGATCTTCGCAGGAATGGCGTTCATCAGCACGGAGGAAGGATATGCGGCTGTGCCGCCGGGAACATACAGTCCCACCTTATCAAGACCGCGGACACGCTGACCCATGATAACGCCGTTCTCCTCGGTCACGCAGAATCCCTCGCGCTTCTGTCTGTTGTGGAACGCGGTGATATTCTCGACAGCGTTCAGCATTGCGTTCACGAAATCCGAACTTTTCTCGTTAGCCTCGGTGAGCGCGTCCTGGATAGCCTCGTCCGGAACTCTGTAGTACTGCGCATTCGGGCAGTCGAACTTCGCGGTGTAGCTCTTGACAGCTGCGTCGCCGTTTTCCCTTACATCAGCGAGTATTGCACGGACAGTTTTCTCAACGTCCGCATTCACCTGACCTGCACGCTTCTCTACCTCTGCGAGGAACTGCTTTTCCTCGCCGTCAGCCTTGATTATTCTGATCATCACAAATTCTCCTCTATCTGCTTGACTATCTCAGCTATACGCTGCTGCTTGAGCTTCATGCTTACTGTATTTACTATAAGACGGGCGGAAATGGGGGCAACGTCCTCCCAGACTTCCAGTCCGTTTTCTTTCAGCGTGGTGCCGGTTTCGACTATATCGACGATTCCGTCTGCGAGTCCAACCAGCGGAGCAAGTTCCACGGAGCCTTCGATTTTCACGATGTCCACGTCCATACCCTTGTTTTCAAAAAAGCTCCGGGTGACTTCCGGGTACTTTGTGGCTACTGTCTTTACGCCGTAGCCTTCATAGAAGTTGCTTCCCTTCTTTCCGGCGAGGGCGAATTTGCACCTGCCGAATCCGAGGTCGCTTATCTCAAAGAACTTTCCGCCGTGCTCCATGATGGTGTCCTTGCCGACAACGCCGATATCGCAGACTCCGTGCTCGACGTATGTAATTACGTCCGCAGCCTTCGCCAGGACTACCTCTATGTCCTCGCCGGGAATGGAGAGAATAAGACGTCTGCCCTTCTCGCGGAGCTCCGTCACATCATAGCCTATCTTGTCCAGAAGGTCTACCGTCTTGTTTTCAAGCCTGCCCTTTGTGAGAGCAATTCTGATGGTCTTGTTCTTCATCGCTCAGACCTCCTTTGTGGTGACTGCGGAATTCGCGCCGACTGTGTCAATGCGTCTGATTCCGTGCGCCTTTGCGTACTCCGCGGCTTCGTCTGCGGTAGCGAACAGGGAGTTGAACACCGTAAGTCCGCTGTCGATAAGTTCGCTGCAATGGTTGAGCGCTGCTATTTCACAGCCGGGCTCGCTGAACACGAGTACGTCCGCCGGTTTAGTGAGGGATTCACTGGTATCCCGGAGGAACACCTTTGCGGCAGCCTCGACATTGATCGCGAATCCGACTGCGGCAGCGTTCCTGCCGAAATCGCCGAGCAGGTCGTCGTAGCGTCCGCCGGAGAGAACCGGAAGCCCGTAGCCCTCGACGTATCCGCGGAACAGGATTCCAGTGTAATAGTTCTTCTTGTGGGCAAGTCCCAAATCCACCTTGATTCTGTCGGAATAGCCCATGGAGCACAGCGCTTCGTATGTAGCGCGCAGTCCGGAAAGCTTGGTGCGCAGCTCCTTGCTGTACATGTACTTCTCCGCTTCGGCAAATACTTCGCTCTCGCCGAACAGGGACGGCAGTGCGCGGACAGCTTCCGCTGCGGAGCCGCTCATTCCTGCGAGCGCTTCATTCAGCGCCGGGAAGTTCTTGCTTTCAATGAGGGAGTGTATCTGCTCGGACTTGTCCTCCGGGAGGTTAAGATCCTCCACAACCGTCTGGAATATACCGCTCTCGCCGATCTCCAGCGTGAAGTCCTGGTCGATTGCGAAAAGCGCCTGCGCAGCCAGGGACAGCGCCTCGTAATCAGCGGCAGTACGCTCGCCGCCGAGGATCTCAATGCCGCTCTGGGTAAATTCGTCGTCGCGGCCGCTGTTCTTGGGATTCACCATGAAAATACTCTGGTTGTAGTACAGCTTGAGCGGCAGCTTCTCCTCGCGGAGTCTGGTAGCCGCAAGTCTTGCTATCGGCATGGTGTTATCCGGGCGCATTACCATCAGGCGGTTCTTTCCGTCCACGAGCTTGTACATCGTTTCCGGCGGAAAATACCTGGTCTTGCTGTTGAACACGTCATAGAACTCCAGACCCGGGGTGATTACCTCGGAATAGCCGTAGGCGGTGAATATCTTTCTCAGTTTCTCCTGTATGGTGCGCTTGGCAAGGCACTCGTCAAAAAGCTGATCCCGGGTGCCCTCCGGGGTGAGCAGATCATATCTCTTCAATTCTCTTTCCCTCCGCTTTAGTGTGGTAACGTGCTATCACGCTATCAGATTACTTTAACAGTATAACACAAAAGCGCGGTATTGTCAATAAGCAGCGTATATTTTGGTAATTATGCACATCAGCTTTCAACAATACCGCAATTGTGATTACATATCAAACAGCGACATCTGGGCGGAATTGGGGATATCCCCGAAAACTCCCATCTCACGCATTTTATCCATGACAGTGCTGTTAAGTCCGCTCTGCTGCTGGATATCGTCGATACACATGTAATTCCCGGCGTCGATGACTTCCTTCAGCTTGAATGCCGCGTTGGCTCCGCAGCCGGCAATGGAGAGATACGGCATGCGCAGCTTACCGTCCTCAATGTGGTAGGTCGCGGCACCGGAAAGCTTAGCGTCCACCGGAAGTACTCCGATTCCACGGCACATCATCTCGTTGATGAGAAGCAGCGCATCCAGCGTGCCCTTTTCCTTCACGCCGATGTTCTGCATTCCCTGGAGCTCCTTAATACGCGCCTTTACGGCTTCCTTGCCCCGGAGCACCACGTCAAGTTCGATGTTTTCAGTGTGCTTCGTGAGGGTGGCTGCGTAGAATTCGCAGGGACGGTTGATCTTGAACCAGCACAGCTTTACTGCGGAGGTTACATACGCTGCCGCATGCGCCTTCGGGAACATGTACTTGATTTTCTTACAGCTCTCGACATACCAGTCCGGAACGTTGTTGTCCTTGAATGCCTGGTAGATCGTGTCGTCAAACAGCTTTGTCGCGTTGCCCTTTCGGGTTATCTCCATTATCTTGAACGCAAGGCTGGGCTCAACGCCCTTGTGCAGCAGGTATACCATGATATTGTCACGCGTTCCGATAACCTCGGAAATCGTACAGGTGCCGTTTTTAATGAGGTCCTGCGCATTACCGAGCCATACGTCGGTTCCATGGGACAGTCCGGATATCTGGAGCAGGTCAGAGAAGTTCTTCGGCTTTGCGTCCTGAAGCATCTGCATTGCGAACGGTGTGCCGAACTCCGGGATTCCGTAGGTTCCGCAGGGGGCGAATATGTCCTCGGGAGTGACTCCGAGCGGCTCCGTGGATACGAACAGGTCGTAAATTGCGCGGTCGGTGGTGGATACGTCCGCAATCTTCATTCCGGTCATATCCTCCAGATGCTTGTACAGGGTCGGAACATCGTGTCCCAGTTCGTCAAGCTTCAATATCGTATCATGCAGCGCATGGAAGTCGAAGTGCGTGGTTATCATGTCGCTGTCCGTCTTATCCGCCGGATGCTGTACCGGCGTGAAGTCGTACACCTCGTAATCATTCGGCACAACGACCATTCCGCCCGGGTGCTGCGACGTGGTGCGCTTTACTCCGGTACAGCCGATGGAAAGACGCTCCATCTCGGCGTTGTTGAATTCGATCCCACGCTCCTCGCAGTACTTCTTCACAAAGCCGTATGCGGTCTTGTCCTGTACTGCGGAAATGGTGCCTGCCTTGAATACATGGTCCTTGCCGAAGAGTTCTTCTGTATAGCGGTGTACCTTACCCTGGACTTCACCAGAGAAGTTCAGGTCGATATCCGGCGCCTTATCGCCCTTGAATCCGAGGAACGTTTCGAACGGGATATCATGGCCGTCGCGTATCATATCAATTCCGCAGTTCGGGCAGTTCTTCTGGGGGAGGTCAAATCCGGAGCCGACGGAACCGTCCGTTACGAACTCGTTGTAACGGCACTTGGGGCAGCGGTAATGCGGCGCCAGCGGATTTACCTCTGAAATACCGGACATTATCGCAACGAAAGACGATCCAACGGAACCTCTGGAGCCTACCAGGTAGCCATTGTCCTCGGAGTACTTAACCAGCTTCTGGGCGATCATGTAGAGCACGGAGAATCCGTACTTGATGATCGCGTCAAGCTCCTTCTGAAGGCGCTTGGTTACGATCTCGGGAATCTTGTCCTCATAGCCGTACCAGTTCATCGCCCTCGTCCAGCAGAGGTCCTGGAGCTCCTGCTCGGCTCCCTCAATGGACGGAGTGTATGTCCCCTTGGGTATCGGGCGGATATCTTCCACCATGTCCGCGATGGCGTTGGTGTTCGTGATCACGACTTCCTTCGCCTTATCCTCGCCGAGATAGCTGAATTCCGCCAGCATTTCATCGGTGGTTCGCAGATAAAGCGGCGCCTGGTTATCGGCGTCCTTGAATCCCTGGCCAGCCTGGAGTATCTTGCGGAATATTCCGTCCTCCCTGTTCATGAAGTGTACGTCGCATGTCGCAACTACCGGCTTGTTGAGTTTCTCGCCGAGTTTCACTATACGCATGTTGAGCTGGCGCAGTCCCTCATCGTCCGACACCATACCCTCGCGCACCAGGAATTCGTTGTTCGCGATAGGCTGGATCTCCAGGTAGTCGTATATTGAAGCAATACTCTCGATCTCTTCCTGGGGCTTTCCGTCCAGAATTGCACGGAAAAGTTCGCCGGCTTCGCAGGCGCTGCCGACAATAAGTCCCTCGCGGTGCTTCTGCAGTTCAGAGAGCGGAACACGGGGCTTGCGGTAGAAGTAATTCAGGTTGGAGTAAGACACCAGCTTGTAGAGATTCTTCAGTCCCACCTGGTTCTTTACCAGGATAATCATATGGTATGTGGGTTGCTTCTTCACGTCCACGTCGCCGAGGATCGTATTGAAATCCCCGAATTTCTCCAGCTTGTGTCCCTTGCAGGAAACAGTCACCAGGGAAATGAATATCTTGGACAGCATTTCCGCATCGTCGATAGCGCGGTGATGGTTGAAGTTGCCCAGCTTGAATTCCTTGGCAACGGTATCCAGCTTGAAGTTCTTGAGGTGCGGTAACGCCGCGCGGCTCAGCTTCAGCGTATCCACATAGCGGATATCATAGGTCAGCCCCTGACGCTCGCAGCCGATTTTGATGAAGGAAGTATCGAAATCCGCGTTATGCGCCACCAGCACGCCCTTTCCGGCGAACGCGATAAACTTCTCCAGAGCTTCCTTCTCGGAGGGCGCGTCCTCAACCATATCGTCGGTGATTCCGGTCAGTTCCGTAATATTTGCCGGAATGGGTCTTTCGGGATTTACGAAGGTCTGGAATCTGTCCACGACCTCCATATTGCGGAGCTTCACCGCACCAATTTCGGTTATCCTGTCGAGTTCACGGCTGAGTCCGGTGGTTTCAATATCGAACACGATAACGTCGTCGTTCACGGAACATTCATTGCAGCCGGATACCAGCGCGCCGGAGTCGTTGACAAAATACGCCTCCATGCCGTAGATTATCTTGAACTCGCCGCCGTTCTTGCGGATTTTCTCCACAGTGTTCATCGCCTCGGGGTATGCCTGGACATTGCCGTGGTCAGTAATGGCGATAGCCTTGTGTCCCCATGCGAACGCCTGGTTCACCAGGTCAGCCGGCGGAGTTACCGCGTCCATATCCGACATAGTGGTATGCAGGTGGAGTTCCACGCGCTTTTCCTCCGCCTTGTCCTGGCGCTTCTTCGTCTTGATGGAAGCAATTGACCACGGACGGATATTCAGACACTTAGCAAATGTATCGAATTCAAACTTGCCGCTGACGATTATCGCCTTGCCCGGCTTTATGTTGTTCTTGATTATGTCACTGTTCTCAGTAGGTGTGATAACCTTGAGAATTTCAGAGGAAGTCCTGTCCGAGAAATACGCGGTGAAAATGAATGTATTGCCATCTCTCGAGGTTTTTTCATCGGTCTTGAAAACCTCTCCCCAGAGCGTGACCTCGTCGCCCTCGCCAAAAGTTTCGGACATCTGGAGGGGCGCTTCATTGATTCCCTTGCCATAAAATAATGTGGCGTCGCTTTCCAGTCTGTCGGATTCAAACGGCAGCTTGATCTCCTTTGGTTCCTTGAGTACGGAGGAGCCGCGTCTGCCGCCCTTTGCTCCGCCACCGCCCTGGTATTTGTTCTCGGAAGGAGCCGGCGCGGGCGTATACGGAACTACCTTGACCGGGGGCTTTTCCTCGGATTTCATGTATTCCTCCATGTTCACCTCGGAAACTCCGGTGAACTCAACGTGTATCGCCTTCTTGAAGAATCCGGCGATCATGCGCTCAATGGAGGTGTTTATTCCCATCTGGAGGAGCATTTCCCTGCCGCCGTGCTTGAGGGAGATCTCGCAGTTTTCACCGTCGTCGGATATTTCAGCGTTGTCAAGGTATCCATTCACTGCGCCGTTTCTGTCCTTGAGCAGCGCCATTACCTCGCTGATATAATCCGCTGTGTAGAGGGACTCCGGGTAGCTGGGGTAAATACGCGCAGCAGCGCCGGAAGCCGCAGAGGAAATCTGTCCCTCGGCAGCAAGTATCTCCGCCGCCGGTGAAAGCGCGTCAAGTCCCAGATTGATTAATATTTCGTTCTTCTGCTCGGTGTATACTATTTTTAAGACTGTACCAGCCGCCACTGATTCCGGCAGGGTAAGTCCGTCAAAAAGCTCGCTTAATTTTGCAGGCATTATATTTCCTTCCTCATTCCTGCTCAAAGCAGGTCGATTTCCTTTTTCAGCTCTTCCAACAGCTTGTCCTCGGGGACTTTACGCAGTATCTTCCCCTTTTTGAAGATAAGTCCCTCGCCCTTGCCGCCGGCGATTCCAATGTCAGCTTCACGGGCTTCTCCGGGACCGTTGACCACGCAGCCCATGACCGCTACCTTTATCGGCTTGTCGATGGATTCGCAGAGCTTCTCAACCTGCTCTGCAAGTGGAATAAGCGCGATTTTGGTTCTTCCGCAGGTAGGACACGACACGATCTGAGGACCGCCACCCATTCCGCAGGCGCGCAGAATGTCCTTTGCGGCGAAGATCTCCCTTATCGGGTCAGCGGTCAGGGATACCCTGATCGTGTCGCCGATTCCATCGCAGAGAAGCGAGCCGATTCCTACGGCGGATTTGAGCATTCCCATGCGTTCAGTTCCGGCTTCGGTAACTCCCAGGTGCAGGGGGTAATCCACCTGCTGTGCGAGAAGCCGGTATGCCGCGATCATCAGCTTCACGTCCGAGGACTTTATACTGATCACGATATCGTCGAAGTCGCAGTCATTCAGCAGCTTCACATGCCCCAGAGCGCTTTCCACCAGCGCCTCCGGAGTGGGACTGCCGTATTTTTCGAGAAGCGGCTTCTCCAGGGAGCCGGAGTTCACTCCGATCCGAATGGGGATATTCCGCTTGCGGCAGGCGTCTGCAACCGCCTTCACGCGGTCGGGACCGCCGATATTTCCCGGGTTAATGCGTATCTTATCCACGCCGGCTTCCGCACAGGCGAGCGCAATACGGTAGTCAAAGTGGATATCCGCAACAACTGGGATATTCACTGCTTCCTTCAGCGTGGGAATAAGCTTCACATCGTCCAGCGTCGGCACCGCAGCGCGGATTATCTCGCAGCCGGCCTTTTCCAGGCGGACAGCCTGCGCGGCGCTTTCCGCAACGTCCTCCGCCGGAATATTCAGCATTGACTGAATGTATATGTGCCCGTTACCGAGCGTAAGTCCGCCGACATTTACCTTTTTCTTACTCACTGGAAACCTCCGCTTATCAGCTTAGAAATATCACCGAATGTTACCACAAGCATTAACAGCATAAGCAGCCCGAATCCCACCAGGTGGACTATACCCTCGACCTCGGGTTTGAGCGGTTTACGGCGTATAGCTTCAATGACAAGGAACAGAAACCGGCAGCCGTCCAGCGCCGGAATCGGCAGCAGGTTGAATACACCCACGTTCACGGTGATGAACGCGAACAGGTACATAAACGATGGCAGACCGTAGCTTACGCTCTGGGAAACCACGGTAACGGTGCCCACCGGACCAGACAGGTCCTTGAGCCCGTATTTTCCCTTGAAAAGATCCGCGATCGTGAACAGGATCATTCGGCTGATGGATGCAGTTTCCCTGCCGCTGTATTCCAGCACCGTGAGGAAGTTACGCTCCAGCGGCTGAACGTAGAATCCGTAGATAATGCTGCTGTTTCCGTCCTCGTCCGTTTCCATCATGAAGGGGACGTCCTTCAGTTCGATGGTTTCGCCATTGCGCTTGACCTTGAAATCCAGCAGCAGTTCGCCGTTATCGTTCATTCTTCCGGAGTTGTTCTGAAGTTTGTACTGTATATCATAGGTAGTCCACACATGGGTGTTTTCCACGGAGATTATCTGGTCGCCGACCTGAAGCTGGCTGCTGCAAAGGGAACTGTCCGGAAATGCGCTGACAGTCGTGGTTCCGACATTCGCGACGGTGCAGATGTAAATGAGCGCAGCAAAAAATCCCAGGATAAGGTTCATGACAGGACCAGCAAGTATGACTATCATACGCTGCCACACCGGCTTGCGGTTGAACGCCCGGGGATTGTCGCTGTCGTCCCCCTCGCCCTCCATCGAACAGGAACCGCCGATGGGAAGCGCGCGGATAACGTACTCCGTTTCCTTCCCCTTCTTGCGGAATATCACGGGACCCATTCCGAGGGCAAACTCGTTCACCTTGATTCCGCAGAGCTTTGCGGCGGTGAAATGTCCAAGTTCGTGGATTATGATAATGACGCAGAACGCCAGGATCGCAATTACAATCTGCATATGACCTCCAAATCAGTCACCGAATTTTGCCGCAACGTATTCCCCGGCGGCGTCGCGGGTCGAGAGAATATCATCAAGGGTCGGCTCCGGAATGAACGGCACGGAATCCAGCGCTTCATTAACGACTTCGCCGATGTCAAGGAACCGTATCTTCTTTTTCAGAAACAGCGCCACCGCCGCCTCATTGGCGGAATTCACGATACACGGCGCGTTTCCCTCCATCGCAATAGCTTTCTTCGCCGCCGCAAGGCAGGAGAATGTATTCTCGTCAGCCATGCCGAAAGTCAGCTGACCGACATCAAAAAGCGAAAGCTTCTTCGCCGGGGACGGGAGCCTTGCCGGGTAAGTCAGCGCAAGCTGTATCGGAATGCGCATATCCGCACTTCCAAGCTGCGCGATGACCGCTCCGTCCTCAAACTCCACCGCCGAGTGGATTATGCTCTGTCTGTGCACGACGATCTCCACCTGCTCCGGCTTCACATCGAACAGCCGGACGGCTTCAATAAGCTCAAGTCCCTTGTTCATCAGGGTCGCGCTGTCGATGGTGATTTTCGCGCCCATGCTCCAGTTGGGGTGCTTCAGAGCCTGCTCAACGGTCACGTCCGCAAGTTCGTCCCGGGTCTTTCCATAGAAGGGTCCGCCGGATGCAGTCAGGAGTATCTTGGCAGGGCGGTTTTCACCGGCTCCCATCAGACACTGAAATATGGCGGAATGCTCGCTGTCGATGGGCAGCAGCTGGACATGGTTCCGCTTTACACAGTCAGTTACCAGTTTACCTCCGGCAACCAGGGTTTCCTTGTTGGCGAGGGCGATGTCATTTCCAACTTTCGCCGCCTCCAGGGTCGGAACAAGTCCTACCATGCCGACGACGGAATTCACCACGATGTCGCATTCCAGCCGGGCAAGTTCGCACAGTCCGTCCATTCCGCAGAGTACCTTTATGTCGGTGTCGGAAAGGCGCTGCTTCATGTCCGGATAGTATTCCTCGTGGAATATGCAGACATATTCCGGGCGGAATTCACGCGCCTGCTTCTCCAGGAGTTCCACATTACTCCCTGCGGAAAGCGCCTTTACTCCGAAGCCGTGCATGCGGCAGACGTCAAGAGTCTGCGTGCCGATCGAACCGGTGGAACCAAGAATTACTATATTCTTCATTTTTATATTTATACTCCCGATAGTGAGAAATTATTTCACTGAACAAAACCACCCATTCACGCTAGTGAATGGGCAGAAAATGTCATGCATAAATGAAACTGCCAAGGTAGGTCATGGCAACATAGAGGAAAGGCGCCACCAGGATAACGCTGTCGAAGCGGTCGAGAACTCCGCCGTGCCCCGGCATGATGTTGCCGAAATCTTTTACGCTGTATTCCCTCTTGATGACTGACGCCGACAGGTCGCCGACAACTCCCACCAGGGAGGTCACCATAGACAGCGGAATCAGCACACCATAGCTGAGCTGCGTGTCCTTCAGAATAAAGCTGTTGTACACCAATACAAGTATCGTGGTCACAATACCCACGGTGAGAACTCCGCCGATGAGTCCCTCAACGGTTTTCTTGGGGCTGACCAGAGGGCAAAGCTTGTGCTTCCCGAAGAAAGTGCCGACAAAATACGCGCCGGAATCTCCGAACCAGGCACAGAACAGAATATACAGCACCATGAAGATTCCAAGGGGTTCGCCGTGCTGTGAATATCTCAGAAGCACAACGGAACTGAGCGCAGTCGGTAGCAATCCCCCGGCAGCGCCACAGGCGAGCACCTGTTCAAAGCTGACTTCCTTATGATATCTGAGCATTATGAGCGCCATGACGATAACATACATCATCGCCATGGGAAGCACAAGAAAGTTGATCCACGGCAAGGTTATCGCAGCCGGGAATATCGCCCCCATAGCGATGCTTGCCCATCGGAGCGCGGTAAACTTATCGCATTTTATCGCGCGCGTAAGCTCCCACACCGCAACAGACGACAGGAAGCAGATCCCTGCACAATACACAAAAATATTGTCAAGGAATAATATCGCAACTCCTATAATTATACCAACACCAGCAGAAATCAGCCTTGTGCCCATAAGCAACCCTTCCTCTGGAACTACACTCCGCCAAACCGACGGTCGCGGTTGTTGTATTCTTCGATCGCAAGTTCCAGGTGTTTTTTTGTGAAATCCGGCCAGAGCACGTCCAAGAAAACGAACTCTGCATACGCTGCCTGCCATATGAGAAAGTTCGACAAACGCTGCTCGCCGCTTGGTCTGATGATAAGATCCAGCGGTGGCATTTCCGCTGTGTAAAGCAGCTCCTCCACTGAGGTTTCGGTAATGCTCTCCGGTGTAATCTCGCCGTCAGCCACCCTGCGCGCAAGAATCCTTACCGCCCGGGTGATCTCGTCCCTGCCGCCGTAATTCAGCGCTACCCCGGCAATAAAGCCGTGGTTATTAATGGTGGAGTTCTGAATATCCAGCAGTTCGGCGGTTATATCTTCCGGGAGCGCCGTAATATCCCCTAGGAAGATAAACCTGATATCTTCCCTTGCGGCAGCGCGTATATCCTTGATATATTGCCGCAGCAGGTTCATTATTCCGTTTACTTCTTCGGCGGGGCGCTTCCAGTTTTCAGTGGAAAACGCATAGAATGTCACGCACTTGATCCCAAACTCTCTAGCCCAGTTGATCGTCTTTTTAAAGACAGCGGCACCCTGCTTGTGTCCGAAATTCCGCGGCAGAGCACGCTTTTTCGCCCATCTGCCGTTTCCGTCCATAATTATGCCGACATGCTGCGGTACAGACATCTCAGCCATCAGATGGACATGATCTCCTTGTCCTTGTCAGCGCCTACTGCATCAATGGTTTCGATGTACTTGTCGGTAAGCTTCTGCATGCTCTTCTCAGCGTCCTTGAGGTCGTCCTCGGTGATCTCGCTGTTCTTCTTCTTTGCCTTGAGCTTATCGAGAGCGTCACGGCGTACATTACGGACAGCAATCTTGCTTTCCTCGCAGATCTTGCTGACCTGCTTGCAGAGTTCCTTTCTGCGGTCCTCTGTCAGCTGGGGGAATGCAATACGCAGCACACGACCGTCGTTGGTCGGATTAATTCCAAGGTCGCTTGCCTGAATAGCCTTTTCAATGGACTTCAGTGTGGAAGCGTCAAACGGCTGTACAACAAGTATTCTCGCCTCGGAAACGGAGATGGAAGCCATCTGGTTCACGGGAGTGGGGCAGCCATAGTAATCAACGGTGATTCTGTCGAGAACGCTGGGATTTGCACGCCCTGCGCGGATAGTAGCAAGCTCACTCTCAAGCGCATTCACGCACTTGCCCATCTTTTCCTTGGCTGTGTCGAGTATTTCTTTCATTTTGGCACCTCTCTGAAATATTATTGTGGCTTGTGTTTGGTAACGAGAGTTCCGACAGTCTTGCCCATAACGGCGTCAAAGATATTGTCGGGACGGTTAAGATCAAATACGATAATCGGAATATTGTTCTCTGTGCAGATGGCAGCAGCCGCGCTGTCCATTACCTGCAGCTTCTTTACGAGGATATCGTGATGTGTGATAACATCGTACTTCACGGCGTCGGGGAACTTCTTGGGATCCTTGTCATAAATTCCGTCTACCATTGTCGCCTTGAGCAGCATGTCTGCATTCAGCTCAGCTGCACGCAGCGCAGCCGCGCTGTCAGTTGAGAAGAACGGATTACCGGTTCCGCAGCCGAAGATCACTACTCTGCCCTTTTCAAGGTGGCGGATCGCCTTGCCGAGTATGAACGGCTCAGCTACCTGCTGCATTGTGATAGCGGTCTGTACTCTCACCTGGCAGCCCTGCTTTTCCAGCACATCAGCTACTGCGAGAGCATTCATCGCGGTTGCGAGCATTCCGATATGGTCTGCACGCGCTCTGTCCATGCCCTCGGAGCTTCTGCCGCGCCAGAAATTACCGCCGCCGACAACTATTCCGATCTCCGCGCCGGCGTCAACGCATTTCTTAATGCTTGCGCAGATGTTCTCAATGGTGGGAATATCAAGTCCGCTTCCCTTGTCGCCGGAAAGAGCCTCGCCGCTCAGCTTGAGCAGCACACGTTTATACTTTGGAGATTCTGCTTCCATTATTATCTTCTAATCCTCCGAATTTATCAGTACAGCCGATGGCCGGCTGCCGCAGTCAGGTCAGCCGCGTGCCGACCTGCTGCATTATGTCAGCAATGCTGTATTAATAATCCAGTACGCGGATCCTGCCGAGCAGTTCTGCGCCGTCGGAAACCTTCTCAATCGCGCTGAGCGTATCCTTCTCGGACATCACGCCGGAAATGAATGCAAGCTCGTTCTCGGGCTGGTTCTTTCTGGACAGGTATGTAACGTCGCCAAAAAGTGCCTTGATAACAGCCTTGGTGACCTCCACGTTCTTGGAAGAAAGTCTGATGTAGTTCGCGCAGGAGAACTCGCTGAAATCCTTGATGAAGTCCTGGGCACTGTCAGACCATGTGAGGGATTTGCTGGTGCCGGAATGCTTCACAGCAGAAACGATGTCGGCAACAACCGCGCTGGCAGTAGGAAGCTTGCCTGCGCCCTTGCCATAGAATACTACATCGCCGGTAGCGTCGCCGCGTACCAGGATAGCGTTGAACACGTCGTTAACGCCGGCGAGCTGGCTCTCGTCCTTGATAACAGCCGGGAACACACCGATGGAGATCTTGCCTGCTTCCTCGCGCTTTGCGCAGCCGATCAGTTTGATCTTTGCGTCAGCGCTGTCGCAGTATGCAACGTCCTCGAGGGTGATCTTGGTGATTCCCTCGGTGTGCACGCTGTCGGGGTAAACATGCTTGCCAAATGCCAGGGAAGCAAGAATACAGATCTTGCGGCATGCGTCATGACCATCAACGTCAGCGGAGGGATTGCGCTCTGCGTAACCCAGTTCCTGAGCGATCTTGAGCGCCTTCTCGAAGTCCATGCCGTCGCGTATCATCTTTGTGAGGATAAAGTTTGTGGTACCGTTCAGAATACCGGCGATCTCGTCGATCTCGTTAGCGGAAAGACACGCATGAAGCGGCTTGATGATCGGAATTCCGCCGCCTACGCTTGCTTCGAAGAAGAAGTTCACGTTCTTCTCCTTGGCGATGGCGAGAAGCTCCGCGCCCTTGGCAGCAACAAGCTCCTTGTTAGATGTAACAACGCTCTTGCCTGCCTCGAGAGAGGACTTTACGAAATCATATGCCGGCTTGAGTCCGCCGATAACCTCGGCTACGACCGTAACCTCAGGGTCATTAAGAATAACATTGAAATCCTTGACAAACTTGTCCTTGTAGGGGCTGTCGCTGAAATCACGGATATCGAGGATATACTTGATATCCATTTCCTGTCCAGCCTTCTTTTCAAGGCTTTCCTTGTTCTTATAGAAAACCTCAACTGTTCCTGAGCCAACTGTACCATAGCCCAGAACTGCGATCTTAGCCATAATCAACTTCCTTTCGGTTCACTTCTTCTGCCGGGTATGCTTCTGTCACCTGCTGATGGGGCGAACGCCGGTGTTCACAGGTGCTGCGCCTTTATTCCGACACAGCGGACAGCTTTATGTGAACGCGCTTTTGTCTGCCTGGCGGACATAATCCGTGGGGCTGGACCACGCTGGTACATATTTACAGCTGCCATCGCTATTTATTATCTTATATATTATAGCACAATACGGCGATATTTGCAAGTAGTTTTTTTTACGACTTGTAACAATTATTCTGCAAGAATGTTCTCGATTGCCGATATCTCCTCGGACGAGAATTCAAGCTTCTCTATCGCAGCCGCATTCTCGACTATCTGCTCCGGTCTGGAAGCGCCGATAAGCACCGTAGTTACTTTTCCGTCACGGAGCGCCCAGGATATTGCCATCTGTGACAGCTTCTGTCCGCGGTTTTCCGCGATTTCGTTTAGCTTGCGCACCTTGGCTAGCCTTTCCTCGGTGATGTCGTTCTGGATCCAGGGGTTACCCTTTGCCACGCGGGAATCTTCCGGGATCCCGTGCAGGTAGCGGTCGGTCAGAAGTCCCTGGAAAAGCGGCTGGAATACCGCAAGACCTACTCCGTTCTCGGCGGCGAAATCGCGCAGGCCGTCGGTTTCTATCCAGCGGTTGAACATGGAATAGCTGGGCTGATTCACCACAAACGGAGTGCGAAGTTCTCTGAAAATTGACATGATCTCGGCTGTCTGCTGCTTGTTGTAGTTGGATATTCCGACATAGAGCGCCTTTCCCTGTTTTACAGCGTTGTCAAGAGCAAGGGCGGTTTCTTCCAGCGGAGTGTTCGGATCAAATACGTGGTGGTAGTATATGTCAACGTAATCCAGTTTCATTCTCTTCAGCGACTGGTCAAGGGAAGCCGTGAGGTACTTCCGGGAGCCATTCCGGTCACCGTAGGGACCGTCCCACATTTCATAGCCTGCCTTAGTTGCTATAATCATTTCATCGCGATACTGGCGAAGCCCACGGTCGAGTATCTTTCCGAAATTCTCCTCGGCAGAGCCGTTATAAGGATTACCATAGTTGTTCGCCGCGTCAAAATAGGTGATTCCCAGGTCAAAAGCAGTCCTGATCATTTGCTCCATGTTCTCGAATCTGTCCTTATTGCTGAAGTTCTGCCATATGCCGAAAGAAACTGCCGGGAGTTTCAGTCCGCTTTTTCCGCAGCGGTTGTATACCATCTTTTCGTATCTGTGTTCGTTTGGTGTGTACATATTATACCTCCTGATTGATTTTTATTAAAGTATACCATATTCGAACTCAGAAATCAAGTAGGAAATGCCGGTCAAAAGACCGGCACTTGTACTTATTTGTAATATCCACAATCCTTGCAGCTTGTTCTTGTATTGCTGTTTCGGCTGCCGCATTGGGGGCAAATCCAGATTCCTGTGGAGTCAGGCTGCGTTTCACTCACCGGAATTTGCTCAGAGTGGGAAACATACTCCGTAGTGCCGCTGGCTATTCCGGACAGCTTGACAATAGTCTGATTGATTTTTGGGGCATTCTCTATACCTATAGCCCACCTTGACAGGCAGCCGCCGATTATCAGGAGTATTCCCACGCCGATAATTATCACAAGCAATCCTGCCGGGAAGTACTTTTCCTGGTAGTACATCTGGTATCCGTCCAATATTTTGTACATTCCGCCGGAGGAATCGTAAAGTCCGAAGCACAGTATAAAACCGCAGATGATCAGGACAATACCCTCGAATATATCTCCTGTAAGCATGCCCTTGAACTGGGTAAAGCTGTGTTTTTTGCTGAACGATTCATTATATGCAAGCATTGCGACCAGTACCATGTAAGACAGAAGCAGTATTATCACGAAAACTCCCCAGAATGTTACTTTTCCGCCGATTTCCTGCCACAGCGATTCTACTTGTCGGACGCTTGCTTCAATTCCCATACAGGAGTAGATAAAATCAAACCTGGTTGCAATGGTATACAGAATCAGGAACACGTAAACGAAGGTGCGGAATATCACGAAATTGCACACCGCCCTTTTCGCTTTGCGCTCTTCATAGTTCGCCGAAACGTTATTTCTATGCGCTCCGTAATACGGCGAATACTGTTGCTGAACCGGCTGTGTGCCTGGTTCACACTCACCAGCGCCGCTGATCCGTCGTCCGCATTGGTCGCAGAATAATGCGCCGTCCTGAAGTTTTTTTCCGCAATTGATACAAAACATGATTTACCTCCCGAATGTTTTTTCTTAATTATACATCAGCTGTCGGGAAGTGCTGTAAATTTGGGTGTCATTCAGACAAAAACGCCCCCTGCACGCTGTACAGGGGGCACAATATTGAGCTTAACGCTTCCGGAACAGTCCGGATTTTTTATTGGCGGCGTTGTTATTCCGCTCTTCCTCAAGCTCCTGGAGTATTTCACGCTTCAGATTAGCGCGGAGGTTTTCGTACAGGTTCTCGTACAGGTTGTTATAAAGCTCTGCTGCGAGTTTTTCCTTGTCGAATACAGGTTCCAGGGTGATTTTCTTCTTCAGGTTGCGCTGAATCTCCTCAAGCTCGAAATCCGTGAACGCGCTTGCGGTGGATGTGTATTCCTCCTCCACAGGCTCCGGTTCAGTCTGCTTTTCCAGAACTGTAGCAGGCTCCTGTACAGGTTTGGGAGTAGACTCGGGAACAGGTTCCATCATATCCGAAATCGGCTCCATCTCCGGCTCGTCGGATTCTTCCTCGGGAATCGGCTCGGGGAATGTAAAGTCGTCTACGGGCTGGGGTTCCTGCGCCGGGGCTTCCTGGACGGGCTGCGGAACTTCCGCGGGCACGGGTTCGGGAATTGGAGCAGGTTCCGGAATCACGCT
>UQMF01000010.1 GCA_900542145.1 uncultured Oscillospiraceae bacterium
TTGCGTCGACAATACTCGATGGGCAACTGTCCGGGAAGATAGATAGGCGCCGACATTTATATGCAGCTTTAGCTCAGTTGGTAGAGCAACTGACTCTTAATCAGTGGGTCCAGGGTTCGAGTCCCTGAAGCTGTACCAAACCGATAAGGAATAGGCAATAACCTATTCCTTATCATTTATATGGCTCGTTAGTCAAGCGGTTAAGACGTTGGCCTCTCACGCCGAAAACGGGGGTTCGATTCCCCCACGAGTCACCATCCTGTTGCTTTTGCAACGAACTTCGCGCCAATAGCTCAGTTGGTTAGAGCAACCGGCTCATAACCGGTCGGTCCGGGGTTCGAGTCCCTGTTGGCGCACCACCGATAGGGGTATAGTTCAGTTGGTAGAACGACGGTCTCCAAAACCGTATGTCGAGGGTTCAAGTCCTTCTGCCCCTGCCAAAAAAGCGAAACCGCAATCCTTATTGGAATGCGGTTTTTTTAATCGTCAATATATTGCTACAAAAATAGCCGCCCGGATTACCCGGACGGCATTTTTTATTCAGTCCTCATATCCATCGAGGAAGCTGTGGACCTCCCCGTCCAGCTTGTAGGAGATTATCTTATTCAGCTTGATATTTTCTACGCTGCGGAATATATTCATCACAACCTGCGGATTCTCCTCCGACAGTTCCGCGATGAGCTGCTTTATTGCCTGGCGCTTGGATCTCGCGGCTCCGTCCGGATTGCAGGTCGTGCAGGTGTCCGTGAACCGGCAGGCGCACTGTATGAAGTGCAGATCGTTGTACTTCGCCCAGTGCTTGATCTCGTCCTCCCGTATGAAGTACATCGGGCGGATAAGCTGCATTCCCGGGAAGTTCGCGCTGTGCAGCTTAGGCATCATGGTTTCAACCTGACCGCCGTAAATCATGCTCATGAGTATCGTTTCGATAACATCGTCAAAGTGATGCCCTAGTGCGATCTTATTGCAGCCCAGCTCCTTTGCCTTGTTGTAGAGATGTCCCCGGCGCATTCTTGCGCAGAGGTAGCAGGGATTGTTCTGCACGTTGTACACGGAGTTGAATATATCCGTTTCGAACACGGTGATCGGGATGCCCATCAGCTTCGCGTTCGCCTCAATTATCGCGCGGTTCTCGCTGCTGTAGCCGGGATCCATCACCAGGAACACCAGATCGAAGTCGAACTTTCGGTGACGCTTTATCTCCTGGAAAAGCTTCGCCATCAGCATGGAGTCCTTGCCGCCGGAAATGCACACCGCCACCCTGTCGCCGGGCTTCAGCAGCTCGTATTCGTTCAGCGCCTTCGCGAACTTGCTGAATATGCTTCGGTGGAATTTCCGGGTGATACTCCGCTCAATCTCCGCAGCACGGTCGGAGCTGCTCTGCATTGCGATCTTCTCGCCCAGCCAGCGGACGTATCCTCCGGTGAGGTTCGCGGCGGAATAACCGCGCTCCCGGAGTCCCTCGGCGATCTCCTCGCTGATGATTCCGCTGCGACAGCACACGACGATATCCTTGTCCGTGGGGAATTCCATGCCGGGCACCGCGTCCGGCGCAATATTCACGGCGTTGTCTATATGTCCGAGCGCAAACGCTGATTCATCGCGCACGTCTATCAGCATGACCTTCTCCGGCGGAATGCTCCGCAGTTCGCTGACTGTTATTTCTTCTTTCATCTGTTCCCTCGCTATTTTCTTTATTCAGGCAGGAAAAAGCTGGCGTAAATCTGCGTTCGCGCCAGCCGTAATTGCTGTATGGATTTTTATGCGTATGTGCTGAGCAGTGCGCCTATATTATAGGTGTAGCTGGGCTGGACCGTGTTCGAATAGGAGAACATGCCGCCGGAGCTGCCCTGGAGCCGCTGTATCTGCTGCGCCTTCTGGTTTATCTTGCTGGCGTAGCCGCCCCTTCCGAAGGTGGATTTCAGCTCGTATGCCTTGATACCGGAGAGCTTATCCTTGTCGAAGGTGAGCTTGTTGTCGCTGCCCACGGTGATACCTGCACGCTTGAGCGCACTGGAGTACACCTTGGTGGTATTTACCATGACCACGCCCTTCTGGAGCACCGACTGATTGTCGGATTCCCCGAGAGCGCCCACCATGTCGTTGTAGTCGTCAACAAAGCTCTGAATCTTCTTGGAAGCGGCCTCTGCGTCCACCGTGTCGCCGTAATCAAGCGAATTAGCATAGCTTACAAGATCCTCGGAGGATTTTGCGGCTGCGCTCGCCGCCTGTTTTACGGTGACGGTCTTGTCCGCCTTTTCGGTATCCTCATCGCTGGGGAATATCGAGCTGTAGAGCTTCTTGTACTGCGCCTTGAAATAGTCGTTCTTGTTCTTCAGGATACTGTCCATGGCGTCGTTTATCGACGTGGAGTTCTTCCCGGCGGAGAAAGTGCTCTTTGAGAACAGACTGCCGGTGCTTACGCCGGTCTTTGCGGAAGCCTGCGCCATTTTCAGCTGAACCATAGCCATACTGCCTACTGTTGCCATAAAAACACCCCCTTAAAGTAACTGAATGATATGTCAGGAAACCTTTCTCACAATTGCGATCGGCGTCTGCTGAGAGCACTGGTCGAGAGGATTATCCTTGAATGCCTGTATCGGGAATTCGTCCGGCATGTCCTTGCGCGGCTTGCCGAGTACGTTCGCGCCGATATCGTTCGCGTCGATGATCACCACGTCAATGCCGAGGTGCTTTGTGAGCCTTGCGGCTACCTCGTCGGGCTTATCCGGCGCCATCTTCGCGTAGTGATTGTAGGGCGGCAGCGTGTATTCACACGGACCGTCGATCGCACGCGCCTTCATTCCGCAGATGTTGTAGAATACGCCGTGCTTGTGGAAAAGCTTGCCGATCGCCGCGCAGAAAGCCGCCCAGAGCACCTTGGGTCTGCCGACCTCGCGGATACACAGCTCCATGGTTTCCGGCATGCCGAGTCCTATGCCGTAGTTGGTCTTTACGACAAAGTGGGAGAGTATCTTCGCCAGGCGGGATACCTTGATCTCCTCGATCGGGAATGCGCGTCCCTGGGAGATCGCGACGATCTTCTCGGACATGATTATCGTGTCGCCGGGCTGAATATAATCCCTGACGTACTTGTCGAGAACGTCCTCCAGCACGTCGTCCTTGGTGATGACGTGGGTCTTTACGGGGTATCTCGCGTACCTGCCGTAATCGGTGTCTATTTCAAGATTCTTGCCCTCGTTGGGCTGAAATGGCATTTCCATTGTGTTTCCCCTATTTCCCCGGATATTACAGGCAGTAATCAGCCTACTCCGTATACCTTTCTGTATTCCTTCATCTTCTCAACGTATTCCTTGCCGGGGATAACATCGTTCTCCAGCGCGTCGATGATGTCGTTGATGTTCACGATGGAGTACACCTTAACGCCGAACTCGTCGTAAACTTCCTGCACGGCGGACTTGTCGGAGGTAAGTCCCTTTTCCATGCGGTCAACGGTGATGATCATGCCCTCAACGTCGATCTTCGCAGCGCCCTGGAGCTTCGGAAGGACCTCGCGCAGAGCCTTGCCGGAGGTCATTACGTCCTCGATTATTACGACCTTCTCGTGATCCTCAAGGGTCTTGCCGACGAACATTCCGCCCTCGCCGTGATCCTTGACTTCCTTGCGGTCGAAGCAGTAGTTCACGTCAACCCCGAACTTGTTGTAGAGCGCGGTGCAGGCTGCAACGGAAAGCGGGATCCCCTTGTATGCCGGACCGAACAGGGTCTGGGGCTTGAGTCCGTTCTCCATAATGCACTCTGCATAGAATTCGCCCAGCTTCGCCAGCTGCGCGCCGGTCTTGTAGTTGCCGGCGTTGATGAAGTAGGGAGCAAGTCTTCCGCTCTTCAGGGTGAATTCGCCGAATTTCAGCACTCCGCTGTCTACCATGAACTTGATAAAGCTTTCTTTGTAGGTCATATATATCCTCCAGTTATCTGCGCAGGGCGCAGTTTTTCATTCTTTTTTTATTATATCACACTATATTAATAATTGCAAGGGTGTGGAGGTAATTTTTACGCCAAAGCGACGGCTGTAGAAATTGTGCCGGATTTTCTCCGGAATAATTGTGCAAATGCTACATACACGGGTGGGGAGTACTCGTTTTAACGCGTATAAATCGTCAGTTCCTGCCGGAACTACGGTTTTCAACATGTGCATTTTGGTAAAAATCCAGTGCTTTTTCCCTTGACATTTTCGTGATTTTGTTGTAAAATAAGTATGGACTTTTCTGTATCGTTACATAACGCTGCTGAAATAGTTTACGTTAATTATAATATCTATTGTATTATAGACGTTATGGCGGTCTAATATATAAAATCAGGAAACCGTTATCTATGGGCGGCTGGTTCCGGGGGGAATTCCGGCTGTCGTTCTGCCACGATTTTTTCAGTGTACGCACTGTTTGTACGGACGTATACCAGTCCGCGAAGATTTACGCAGCATAGCACTGCGAGCGTTTCCGCATGCGCGGAAATCCATTCCCAGAAATTGTATATTATTCCCGCCGATCATTAAGAAGGAGGGAAAAACGAGATGGATACAATAACAGCGATAATCATCGCAGTTGCGGCATTCATCGTCGGCGCAGCCGCTGCCGGATTCATCTGCTTCAAGATGGGCATAAAGCATCGCATAAAGTCCGCTGAAGCACAGTTCGAGTCCGCAGAGAAAGAATCGGCGCGCATTATCGAAGAAGCTAACACCAAGGCCGAGGACCGCAAGAAGGCGGCTCTTGTCGAAGCAAAGGACGAGATCTACAAGATGCGTTCTGACGCCGAGAAGGAGATACAGCGCCTGAAGGGTGAAACAGACCGCGAGCTGAAGGAACGCCGCGGAGAGCTGTCACGCTCCGAGCGCAGACTCCAGCAGAAAGAGGAGAACCTCGACAAAAAGACCGACAAGATGGAGCGCTATGAAGAACAGCTCCACCAGAAGCACAAGAAGGCTGACGAGAAGATCGCCGAGGCGGAACAGCTCAAGACTGAGCAGGTAGAGACCCTCGAGCGTATCTCCGGATTCACCACCGACCAGGCGAAGGAGCATCTGCTCTCCCTGCTCGACAGCGAGCTGAGCCACGAAAAGGCGGTCAAGATCACCGCCTATGAGCAGAAGCTCAAGGACGAGGAGGACGAGCTTGCACGCAAGCACATCTCCCTGGCGATCTCAAGACTTGCTGCCGACACGGTGTCCGAATCCGCCGTATCCGTCGTTGCAATACCGAACGACGAGATGAAGGGTCGTATCATCGGACGCGAGGGACGTAATATCCGCGCCCTCGAAACGCTCACCGGCGTCGATCTCATCATCGACGACACTCCCGAGGCTATCACGCTTTCAAGCTTTGACCAGGTACGCCGCGAGATCGCGCGTATCTCCCTTGAAAGACTTATCCAGGACGGCCGTATCCACCCGGCTCGCATCGAGGAAACCGTGGAAAAGGCGCGCAAGGAGGTCGAGCAGCGTATCCGTCAGGAGGGCGAACGCGCTGTGATGGAAACCAACGTGAACGGTCTGAACCATGAGCTGGTAAGACTTATCGGACGTCTGCGCTACAGAACTTCCTACCGCCAGAACGTTCTCAACCACTCCATTGAGGTGGCTCACCTCGCCGGCATCATGGCGAGCGAGCTTGGCGTGGACGCTGCCCTTGCAAGACGTGCAGGTCTGCTGCATGATATCGGCAAGGCGCTTGACCACGAGATCGAAGGCTCCCATGTACAGATCGGCGTAGATGTATGCCGCAAGTACAAGGAAAGCCCCGAGGTGATCCACGCTATCGAGGCTCACCACGGCGACGTTGAGTGCCGCACGGTTATCGCGGCTCTCGTACAGGCTGCCGACGCCATCAGCGCCGCAAGACCCGCTGCAAGAAGCGAGAACTACGAGAACTACATAAAGCGCCTTGAGAAGCTTGAGGAGATCTGCTCCTCCTACGACGGCGTTGAGAAGTGCTACGCTATCCAGGCAGGCCGTGAGGTCCGCATAATGATCAAGCCGGAATCCATCACCGATGATGGCATGAAGGTACTCGCGCGCGATATCGCTAAGCGTATCGAGGACGAGATGGAGTACCCAGGACAGATCAAGATCAACCTTATCCGGGAAAGCCGGGCAGTTGACTACGCTAAATAAGCAAAATAACCTGCTGCGCTCCCACAGAACCGGGGGCGCAGTGCTGTATTCTAAGGAGTAACGACATGATTCTGTTTGACGCTGACAAGTGTGTTTCGTGCAATTCCTGCATTCGCGCCTGTCCCGTGCCGGAAGCTAACAAGGCGGTCACACGGGACGGAAAGACGGTCTACGACATCGACCCCGACAAGTGCATAAGCTGCGGCGCCTGCGTCAAGGAGTGCAGCCACGGCGCGCGCACCTACGAGGACGACACACAGCGATTCTGGGACGACATGAAGTCCGGGGAGAAGATCGTGCTGCTGGCGGAGCCTTCCATCAAGGTGGCTTTCGACGGCTGCTGGAGGAACGTGCTGGAATTCCTGCGGAAGAGCGGCTCCGGCGAGGTGTACGACGTTTCCTTCGGTGCGGATATCTGCACCTGGGCGCATATCCGCCTTGTG
Source organism: uncultured Oscillospiraceae bacterium (assembly GCA_900542145.1). GTDB lineage: Bacteria > Bacillota > Clostridia > Oscillospirales > Ruminococcaceae > CAG-115. Next base: position 6,577 of record UQMF01000010.1, read on the forward strand.
GAGAAGCAGCCCGGGAAGAAGCTGATCTCCCAGCCCTGCCCGGCGATCGTAAACTACGTCCTGAAGTACGTTCCGGAGGCGGTGGGGAATCTGTCGCCGGTGCAGTCCCCGGTGCTCTGCGCGGCGGTGTATCTGCGCAAATACCTCGGCGTTACAGCGAAAATAGCGGCACTCACTCCCTGTATCGCGAAAAGGGACGAATTCCGGCTGACCGGCGTGGTGGACTACAACGTGACGTTCCAGCACCTCGGCGAGCTGCTGGAGAGCAGGGGATTCCGCCTTTCCGAGCAGAAAGGAAAGCGCTCCGCGTTTGAATTCGACGGGCCGCAGGGGATCATGGGCGCGATATACCCACGCCCCGGCGGATTCAAGACCTGCCTGGAGCTGGAGGCTCCGGCGCTGAATGTCATCACATCCGAGGGAACCGACCACATCTACCGCGAACTGGCGCAGTATCCGACCGTTGGCGCCCGGGATCTTCCGGACGTGTTCGACGTGCTCTCCTGCGGCAGGGGGTGCGGCAGCGGTCCGGCGGTGGGCACTCCGCTGTCGGTGTACAGAATGAGCGGAATACTCAATGGGATCGAGAAATACAACCGCCGCAGCCGTGTGAAATTCGACAGGAAGGGGCGCGACAGGCAGTTCCTGGATTTCGACAGGCGGCTGAAATACGAGGACTTCCTCAGGGAGCACACGGCGCAGCCCGTAAAGCGGCTCTCCGCCACGGAGGAACAGATCGAGGAGGTGCTCCACGGGCTGGGGAAGAATACCCCCACGGAGATGAACTACAACTGCCACGCCTGCGGATTCGCCACCTGCCGCGAACTAGCGAAGGCTATCCTGGACGGGACGAGCACGCCCAGCTCCTGCGCGCAGTTCACACTGCATGAGGCTGAACGGCGGCGCGCCCAGATAGAGCAGACGAATTCCAGTATCAGCGACATCACCCGGCAGCTCGGCGAGGTCGTGGAGCGGCTCACTGCAAGCATTTCCAGCGTGTCTGAATCCACCGGCGGCATAACTCAGCTGAACAGCCAGAACGACCGCGCCGCGGCGGAGCTTTCCGGAGTGATCACGCAGCTCCAGTCCCTCACGGAAAACATCAACGCCTCCATGGAGGCGATAAACAGCAGCGTCACCGGATTCTCGAAAATGACCCGGAACATCAGCGACATCGCCCGGCAGATTAATATTCTCGCGATAAACGCCAGCATTGAAGCGGCGCGCGCCGGAGAATACGGCAAGGGCTTCGCAGTGGTCGCGGAGGAGGTCCGCAGCCTGGCGGAGCACTCACAGACGGCGGTCGCCGAGGCGGAGGCAAGCAACAAGCTGGTGTACAGCGATATCAGCGACGTAAACGGTATTGTCGCGACTATTACTGAACGCATGAACGATATCCTCGCGATGATGGCGAGCATGAAGCAGAACATCGCTGAAACCATGGAAAAGGGCGGCGATATCAGCAGCGAGATGGACGGAGTATCCGGCATAGCCTCCTCGGTTGACAGCCTTGTCAGCCGCGCGGAGGAAGTGCTGGCAAACGCGGAATAAGGGGGCAGCATGGCAAATCCTACCGACCTCAGGGTGATAAAGACCCGGCAGACGATACGCAACGCGCTCAGCTCCCTCATGTCCGAGATGGAGCTGTCGGACATCACGATAACCGCCCTCTGCTCCCGGGCGCAGATAAACCGCAAGACTTTCTACAGGCATTACCGCTCCATCTCCGATGTTATCACGGAATTCGAGAACGAGCTGCTGGCGGACTTTTCTGAGATCCTCAAGAAGAGCAAGACGAGCATGTTCGACATCGGGGCGGTGCTCGGGGAAATAAGCGCCCTCATCAGCGGCAACCGGGACTACTTCGTAAGCCTGCTGGCGCTCAATCCGGAGCTGTTCAGCGGCGGCAGGGTGAAGGCTATGCTCCGCCGCGCCATCGAGATCGCCCTCAGGGACATCGGCGCGATACAGGACGAGCGAACGCTCCACATGCTGTCGGAATACACCGTCAGCGGCGTGCTGTCGCTGTACTCCGCATGGTTCGACGAGGGCTGCGCCGGAAGCCTCGACGATGTGACGGAAACGGCGCGCAGACTCGCCACCAATGGACTCAACGGGTTCGTCCCCGGCGAGCGGCTGAAGGAGATACTCTGATATCCGCAACAAAAACAAAACTCCCCCGGAATCGCTCCGGGGGAGAATTTGTGTTACTGAAAAAAGTGGAAATTAAAGTTGCACCGAATTACTCAGCGGTGTAAGGAATGAGAGCGATCTGTCTTGCTCTCTTGACAGCTGTTGTAAGCTCTCTCTGGTGATAAGCGCAGCAGCCTGTTACTCTTCTGGGAAGGATCTTAGCGCGCTCAGTCATGTACTTTCTGAGCTTGGCAACGTCCTTGTAATCGATGAATTCGGAACGGTCAACGCAGAACTGGCAAACCTTTTTTCTGGGGCGCTTAACTGCGTGAGCCGGTCTATCAAACTTTTCAGCCATGGTGATACTGAACCTCCTTTGTTGTTCAAGTCAAACGAATTGCATTAGAATGGGTAGTCGTCCGTGGGCGCGGTGGCGAAATCCACTGTGGGACTCTGCTGTGCCGGGGCGGCGGGAGCCGGAGCCTGGGGAGCAGGTGCGGACGGTGCAGACGCGGCATAATCATTGTAGGAGCCGCCCTGCGATTTTTCGCCGGTGAAGGATATGCGATCGGCAACGATCTCATACCATGTCTGCTGATTGCCGTTCTTGTCGGTGTAGTTCCTTGTGGTCATCTCACCTTCGACCAGGATAAGCCTGCCCTTGGTGAAGTAACGGTGCACGAAATCCGCCTGCTGACGCCATGCGACAACATTGAAGAAATCGGACTTCTTCTCCTCGCCCTTCTGCTGGAACCGTCTGTCCACCGCAATGCGGAAGGAGCACACGTTCACGCCCTGGGGAGTGGTCCTTAACTCGGGGTCGGTCACAAGACGACCCATCATGATAACCTTGTTAAACACGAGAGCACCTCCAATTCAGCATACAGTCGTTATACCGGGATTACTGCTGGCCCTGTGCGAGCACAACGATGGAACGCAGAACGCCATCGGTGATGTTGATGATACGCTCAAGCTCCATGGGGAAATCGGGCTTGGACTCGAAGTTGTAGAGTACATAGTAGCCTTCGCCCTCGTAGTTGATCTCGTAAGCGAGCTTTCTCTTGCCCCACTCATCAGTGTTGGTGAGTGTGCCGTTTGCCTTGATGAGGTCAGCGAACTTCTCGGTCAGCGCCTTGATCTCGTCCTCGGTCTTCTTCAGAGAGAAAACGATTATTGCCTCATACTTCTCAGATAACTTTGCCATTTATATAGCACCTCCTTATGGATATATATCCCGTGCGGACTGCACGAGAAAGGGGTTAGGACTTTTACAGCCTTAACTACATCATTATATCAGAAACGAACGCCTTTGTCAAGGGCTTGTGCGCACTTTTTCATTTTTTGGCGGTTTTGTGCATACGTCGTCCGGACTTCAACTATATTAAATAGTATACTCTGGATCGGGTACACATTCTGTATTATCCGACCTTTGTTTCACGCTTTGTTGTAGGAATCATCAAAAACAGGCGCTGAAATTGTTTGTTTTGGTTAAAATGCACATAAAGGGGATTTGAAATTCTACACGCCGCTGCGCCGGTTTTTGGCGGTTTTATCGGCTTTTGCCGCGTTCGGCGCTTGAAATAAGAACAAAAATATGGTATAATTTATATACTATAGTGGAGTATAGGGCAAAGTGCGCCCTGAATCCACGAATACGTGCCGACGGGTATCCCGTGGGCAGGGGGATTGGAGGTTATCCGGTGAAAAAATTCTCGTATCAGGCCACCGACGTCAACGGCAAAACCGTCCGCGGACAGGAGATGGCAGAGGATTATCAGGATCTTCAGCAAAAGCTGAAGGAAAAAAATCTGTACGTCACAAGATATCGCGATCTCGGCGCAAACGACGCTGTGGACGTAAAGTACAGGTTCAAGACTAAAGAGGTGTCGTTCATCAGCCGTCAGCTGGCTTCGATGACCTCGGCGGGTCTTTCTCTCGTAAGGGCGCTCTACATACTCCAGGAACAGCAGGAAAAGCCCAAGGCAAAGCGCGTTCTTCTGGATATCTACGAAGAGGTCCAGAAAGGTAAGTCATTCTCCGAGGTGCTGGAGTCCAAGCCCGGTGTATTCCCGGACCTTTTCGTCAGCATGGTCGCTGCCGGCGAGGCTTCAGGTACGCTGGACCAGATCCTTATCAGGGTTTCTGACCACTTTGCAAACGCCAACAAGACAAACAACAAGGTAAAGGGCGCGCTGGTTTATCCTGTTATCCTGCTGATACTCGCCCTGGCGGTAATCATACTCATGTTCACGGCGATCCTCCCGACGTTCGCAAACATGATGTCCCCAGACGACATGACGCCGCTTTCACGCGCAATGCTCTCCTTTTCGGATTCGCTGATCAACCACTGGTACATTTACCTTATCGTTATTGGTGTGATCATTCTCCTGGTCTGGGTCGGCAGAAAGACTCCCGCTGTCAAGCTCAAGATGGACGAACTCATTCTCCGTATGCCCAAGGTGGGAAAGCTCATTTCCACGATCTACACGGGCCGTTTCGCAAGAAACATGTCAAACCTCTATGCGGCTGGCTTACAGATGGTGGACTGCATCGAGAAATCCGTTTCGGTGCTCGGTAACTCCTATGTAAACAAGCGCTTTGAGGAAGTCGTTGATAACATCAAGCTCGGTGAGAGCATGTCCAAGGCGGTCGAAAAGACCGGCATCTTCGAGGGCATGTTCACCTCGATCATCTTTGTCGGCGAGGAATCCGGTACGCTGGATACGATCCTTTCCAAGGCGGCGGATTACTACGAAGAAGAGGGCGACACCGCAATAACCAAGCTCGTCGGCATGCTGGAGCCTGTCATGATCATCATCATGGGCGTGGCTATCGGTCTGGTCCTCGCGGCTATATTCCCGATGCTCTACGGCGGCATGACAAACGTCAGCTGATACGTTCCCCGGAACGAACAGGCAGAACCGTCAACTTAATCTTATTATGAGGTGAAAATATGCTTTCAATAGATATTACTGACAGACAAATAAAGCTGGTCAGGGGCTTACACAGCGGCAGCAAGATCAGGGTACAGGACGCGGATATGCGTGAGCTCACCCTCGGCATGGTTTCCAACGGATACATAACCGATGTGCCGATGGTTGCCGCTGAACTGAACGACATCATCAAGACCAAGGGCATCACGGAGAAGGACGCTATCGTGTCCATCACCTCCAGCTCCATCGTTTACAAGGAGATGATGCTCCCCAAGCCCAAGAGCATCAAGAACACCGCCGCTATCGAGGCGATGATCCAGACGAATATGGGCGTTTCCAATGAGTTCAATATCTCCTACACCATCGCCGGTGAAACCGAGGACGAGGAGAAGAACAAGCTCATCAAGATCATTGCGACTGCCTGCCCGCAGCGCCTGGTAGACGGCTATGTAAGGCTGTTCTCCCACATCGGTCTTTCCCTCAAGGCGGTAAACATCTCCAACAACTCCGTAACGCGCCTTATTGTCAATACCCCCAAGATGGCTGAGAGAATGCCCATGCTGCTTATCCAGATCGATAAGGGATTCCTTAACATGAACCTTTACGAGGATAACCAGATCGTATTCTCGCGTTACTTCAACATCGACCCCACTGACTACGACAATGCGCCTGACTACGTTGTCCGCGCGGTTTACGATAACCTGTTCAGAATGATACAGTTCATCAAGAGCCGCAAGGGTGCAAAGCCCCTCAAGGAGATCATGTTCTACGGCGATACCGGAAACTTCATTGAGCTTTCCAACGCCATCTCCTCGTTCAACGTGCCGGTACATGTGCTCGCTGCGCCGTCCACCGTCGTGACGATGACGGAGATCGACTTCACAAAGTACGCTAACGCCATCGGCGCTATCTACAGAAGAAACAAGGATCTCGAGCATATCAACCTCCTGGAGGCTACCTCCGCAAAGGAATCCAAGGGCATGAACGGATATCTCATCATGCTCGGCGGCGCATGCGTTGCGGCGGTCGTGCTCGTTGCTGCTATCAATATCGGACTTTCCGTGGTGGATAAGTCCATTCAGGGTCAGGTGAGGGATATCGACACGCAGATCCAGTCCCAGGCGCTTCAGCAGCAGCTCAGCGTTGTCAGCGAGCGCGAGGGAATGCTCTCCGGCTTCAACACCTATAACCAGAACGCAGGCTCCACCTCCACGCTGTTCAACTACATGCCGAAGTTCCAGAGCTACGTTATAGACAAGATCAAGGAGCCGATGGAGGCAGTCAAGTCCGAAAACGGAATCGATCTTGATATTCAGGCCATTTCAATAGAAGGCACGTCCGTTTCCGTGAAGTTCATGGGACAGTGCAAGGGCGATCCTACCTCAATGCCGGCAGCCTACGTCAACAAACTGACGAACGAGGTAAAGACAAAATATGGCGATCCCTACTTCCAGAATATCGTTTATACCGGTTTTGAGAAAACCAACTCCAACAATGCTTCCAGGTATCTGGAGCTTCAGACCGGCGAGTGCAAGTATGACACCATATTCACCTTCGAGATTTCCATGAACCTCAGACCCGGTTCAGATGAAGAACATGCAAATTCCATCAATCTCGACCTTGATGATAACGAGGGAGTAACAGAGGCTTCTGGCGAGGAGGTAACTGAATAATGAGACTCAGCAAACAGGAAAGAATGGCAGTGCTTGTCATTGCCGTCATCATAATTCTCGGACTTGGCATCTTCCTTTTCATCGTGCCCAGCTTTAAGAGCATAGGTACTTCCAATGCTTCGCTTACCTCTAAAAAGCAGGAGCTGGCGGACGCACAGGCTAAGGCTGCCACCGCAATGGATCTTGGCACGCAGGTAAATGAAGCGTACAAGCAGGGCGATAAGGTCGCAGATATGTTCTTCGAGGAAATGAAGGCATACGAGGCTGACGACCAGATCCGCGACTTCATTCAGTACTGCAAGGATCAGGGCGTGAAGTGCTCCGTTGACTCCATCACCATCGGCACTCCTACCGTCGGCGACCTCGGCGTCACCTTTAACGAGGAGAGCGAGGTAACATACGACCTCAAGACCGCTGCAAGGGGCGACTCCGCAGGCGACGAAGAAACCGACGAGCAGCGCAGGGAGGCTATCCTCAAGGAGGCGCTCGCAAACACCCAGACCGTCGGCGCTATTGACGTCACATTCGAAGTGACCACTCTTGAGCCCGAGGATCTCATCAAGTTCATTGACGTTATCAACAACTACGAGATCAACGGCGTGAGAAAGGCAATGCGCCTTTCCAGCGGCCTGGAGATCGAGTTTGACGATATCGAGGAAAAGTACAACAAGATAATCGACGACATGACCCTTGACCTCACCTTCGACGCAATCAAGGAAGTCGCTGACGAGAACGGCAAGAAGTTCCCCACCAAGCAGGAACTGAAGGAGAAGCTCGGACTTGTCACCACAACCACCAACGAGGACGGCGAAACCGTTACGGTTGCCAATAACAACAAGGACGACGATACCGTATTAGATGTCGGCGATGATGTTATCTACATCGCAGAAGTCACAATCACAATGTACAGCCTTGAGCGCATGCAGGATCCTACTGACAAGCTCGCTGCACAGAACGCCCTGCTCGGCTGAGCGGGGACGGCTCCCACTATGTAACTTATTCCCGGCTCCGTTCCGCACGGGGTGTGTCGGCGGAGTCCGGGCGGCCTTGCGTGAATGTATTGGAGGTAATCAACAATGAAACACGCATTGAGAAAATATCTGGCGCCCTGCGGCAGCGCCCTCTTCATGGTTGTGAGCACCATGGCGGCGCTCGTGGTTCTGGTCACGGCAATGTATATGTCGGTGGTTTCCTCCGGCAAGGTACAGTATGCTACGTTCAACCAGGAGCAGGCGTATATTTCATCTACTTCCATCGGCGATATTATTGCTTCGGCGATTCCTAAGAACAAGGCGCTGAATGCCAAGCTGAGTACGCTAAAGGTGGGCGATAAGTTCTCCACCGACGGCAACGGCTTCGCTGCATTCGGCGGAACCAACGAGGAATCCGATGTCGGTGCTTACACCGTTGACATCACCCGTCTGAACAACGAAACAGTAAACGGTGAAGAGGCGTTTGTCTACGACATGGCGGTCACCGTATCCAAGAACGGCGTTGTGGAAACAACTCACATGTTCCTGACATCTACGCCCGACAAGCCCCAGGAGATGGAGAGAATCAGCAGATTCTTCACCAACACCGGCTATCTGCCGAACGACGTGTGGATATCCTCCGTTACCACGGATTCCACCGTGCACTGCGACAACGAGTACACCATCTTCTCCAAGGATATCAACACCGATAAGTTCGGCGGCGGCGGCGACGTTATCTTCAACATGGACGTCACCTGCGCAGGCGCAGCGCTTATGGACGCCTCAGCCCAGTTCAACAATGTCACCAAGCCCCTTACCTGGGCTATCGGCAACAACCTGACCATCGGCAACAATACCACGCTGAACAAATGGGAGATGGGCGGCACCAGCTCTGAGCACGCAAAGCTCATTGTCGGCGGCGACCTTATCCTCAACAGCGATATGAAGACCCCGGCATACACCGATGTGTATGTCCTCGGCAACCTCTATATCAACCCGGTATGCTATCCTGATTTCCAGGGTGCGCTGTATGTCCACAAGGATATCATATTCACCGGAACAAACTGCTTGACTTCTATCAGCAATCTGTATATTGACGGCGCGGTCCGGGCGGTTTCCGGCGGTGCAGTCACCACCAACAAGCTCGTCAACAACGGCGTGTGGGGAGATTCCGAGGCCATTGAGGACGAACTAAACAGCAGGATTGGCGGCTCTGTATACCCCAACTGGCGCATCAATACCGCGGATTTCGACACTGTTGATATAATCTTCAACACTGACGACAACAATGCCAAGGGAAGCGCTAAATATATCCACTATATCGACGAGGACTGCACCATCGGCAAGGTCAAGGACCTGTACGCCGGTTCCGGTGCGTCTGTTAACCTGACCATCGTCATTGATACCGGCGACGATCCCCTCGGCGAGCGTCATCTCCAGGTTTCCGCAAACTGCGACGATATCGGCGTTGACGACACCTTCATGTGGTATCCCGAGGCCTCCCCGAGCGGCGGCAAGACCATAAGCGTTATCACTGTCGGTCAGGGTACCCTCGCTATCGATGTGCCCAACGGCGTCACATACCAGGCAAGCGACCAGGAATTCTTCGGTCACATCGCGTGGTTCGTGATGGCAGGCGGCAAGATGGGCAAGACTACTCACGGCGTGCCCTACTTTGACCGCGCTGGCTTCAATCTTGTTACCATGGCGGATACCATCAGCAATAACAATCTGATCCTCCAGACTCCGGACGGTACCTGCAACTACACCGAGGTCACCAAGAAGGACAGCGACGGCAAGGATTACACCTACTATACCTGCGATTCCCACGGCGGTTCCTATTCTGAGTCCGATGTGAAGGACTTCGAGGACGGCAAGGAGGAGACCCTCTGCATAGGCAGAATCCTCAGGGACGAGGTGGATTCCTACTTCAGCAAGCATACGGATCAGTACAACCAGATGGCGAAGTACTACGAGGAGTACTTCGGAGATACCTATACTAACAGCAACTACTCCCTTGATAGCTACTACCCGAACGTGAACATCTTCGTGGTTTCCGTCCTGGAGAACGCGGATATCCAGTTCGGCGTCAAGAAGGCAACGGACGAGAGCGTACAGAACAACGTATTCTTCGGATATGTCTATGCTCCGTATATGACATTCGTTGCGGTCGGCAGCGGCGGCGGTCTGAAGAATGTCGGCGGTCTGGTCATTTCCGATATGGCGGTAAACGGTGCGTATAAGTACATCTTCGCACAGCCTGACAGAACGATCCAGCAGATCGTCGGCGACGGATTCGACGCACTTCGTCCCAGCGGAAGCCGCACATGGCGTATCCATGGAACCTGATCGTGAAAGGGCGTGACATTATGCTTAAAAAATTAAAAAGCAGGCGCGGTTTTACGATCGTCGAGGTCATGGTCGCATTCGTTATCTTTGCGATCATGGCTGGCATGGTCACCATGATCCTCAACCAGGCGATCATGCAGAAGCGCCATAATAAAGAGGTGGACGCACAGCTCCAGCAGCAGGAGGCTAAGTACTACCTCAACACGCAGGACTACAAGTACAACACCGCCGATGGCAAGATACAGCTGAACTTTACCGGCGGAACCGCGGTTGACATCAATTATGAATACGGCGATCCCAACGGCGACGACGAGGACGTTGAGCTGCGGCTCAAGTACCTCATCGGTCAGTACGGACTGCTCACCAAGGGCAGCACCGGCGGCGGAGGCGACGATGACGCCGGCGGCAGCAGCGTTATGAGCCGTCTGGATTCCAGGATCTACGGCACCGCAAAGATCGACAGCGTCAACGTTAAGGTGCAGGACAAGGGCACAGCAGATGGCGGATACCTCTATGTGTTCAGCGTTCTCGCTACAGCGCCGGATCTTGTCGGCACCCAGTATGAATACCATGCGCAGGTGAAGATGATGTTCCCGAGCACGGTGGTGGACTATGGCTATGTCGGGGTCGGCGATCTCCTGGAGGCAAAGAACAAGGGCGCGACTAAGGATTACAAGATCACCCTGCCGACGCCTACCACAGTCTGCGTGGGCAGTAACATGCCCAGGGGCTGGTATGACTACAACAGCACCAAGAGACCGTCCTTCGTGGGCAACACGAGCTACGTCAAGTTCTGGGTTATCCTTCCGGAGAAGATCGACGCTGACAACCTGAACAACGTGTTCGGCACCAGCGGCACGAACCAGACCTCCAACAAGGTCGGCGACTCCTATGAGTTCACTCCTTATCTTGAGGTTGTAAAGTCCGACGACGGCACAGAGATGACCACGACACACGTCAATATCTTCGGCGCATTCCCCCTCTCGGAAACCCCGGACCCCGGCACGACTGAATGAGGAGGAATTCAATGAAAGCGATACTCAGGCGTCTTAAAAAGCGCAATTCCGGTGGATTCACCCTCGTTGAGGTCATCGTTTCCTGCGCTCTGCTGGCAGTCCTGTTGGGCGGCATGATGCTGTTCATCTACCCGGTCATCAGGACTTTCGATGACACCGAAAAGGTGTACACCGCGGACAATGTGGCAAACTGCATCGACGAATATATCACCAAGAAGATATACAACGCAAGGCGGATAGCTATTTTTTCCAATGCGAACTACGATCAGCTGACAAATGTTGAGGAATACAAGAACAAGATCGCGGAGATGAACTCGTTCTGCGCATCGGTCAACAAGAACGACCCGAACAAGACTTATGTGCTGCGGTGCATAAGTCTGAGATACGACGCTGCCGATGGGAAGTACTACCTCTACCAGGAGGAGCCGAACATGACGGGCAACGGCGTGCTCAAGCAGGATAAGGCTCGTGCGGTATTCCAGAAGTGCCTTTACAACGACCTGTTCTTCACGTTCTCCTTCAGCAAGCCGATAAACGGCGACTACCCCACCGTGGAAGGCTCCAAGCCGCTCCGCGACGACGCACTCAGCATCAACATCAGGGCGTTCTCCGATTCCGATTACTCCAACCTGGTGTATTCCGGCAGCGGAATAACCGAGCTGCGTCAGATAAAGACAATGCTCCGCCTCGGTCAGAAGGCTTCGGATTTCAACCTCACCATATATCCGTCGGTTCCGCTGGAATTCGGCTCGATGGTTGACGGCGAGAGGGATTACTTCATATTCTACATCGAACGTCAGCTCTACGCTAAAGCTCCCTGATAAACAAAAACTCACCGCCGGTCAGCCGGCGGTGAGGAATGTGTTTAAGGGTCAGATGGACATCAGACCGATGTACCAGCTGATTATCTGGCTGCCGAACAGGAACGCTGCCGCGATCCCCACGGAGAGGAACGGTCCGAACACCATGCGGCGTGAATACTTCACGCGGGTGATCTGGTCCTCCCGGATAGTTATGCGGAACGCTCCCTCGCGCTCGGTGGTTATCTGCTCGCGGATACTCTTGCTGAGCGCGGATTTGTCCGGAACTCCCTTCCACGCTTTCTCGTCCAGGAACTCCCACTCGATGTCGGGCTTTCCTCCGGTTATCGTGCCGACGATCACGTCGTCATGCCCGGCAAGGACGTAGCCTACGTCACGATCCAGCTGATCCTGGTACCAGTCCAGGGCGATCTGGCGTATCTTCCTGGTCATCTCCAGTTCCGCCTTGTGATCGCGTATTTTTCTGGTGATGCCGTAGATGGCTCCCAGGACGATACCAATGAACAGCGCAGGGAATACGCGATATCCAAGCAGCAGGGAAGCTCCTGCCATCAGCTGGAGATCGCCGCCGCCCATGCCGCCTATCAGCACGAGGATTATGAACATCACTACGACAACTCCGAAGGAGATAAGGCGCTCATACCACGGGGAGAGCATGGAGTTCCCCCAGGGGATAAAGAACGACGCAATTCCCAGGACTGCAACAGTGATGCTGCACCAGTAGGGGATCTCGAAGTGGTCGATGTCGATACCGCTGAGCACTATCAGCACGGCGAACAGGACGCACGCCACGGCGAACTCCCAGGAGAAGCCGTATACGAGGAACGCACCTAGGTAGGAAACCGCGCACAGCGCCTCCATTATCATGTATCTGGGAGAGATCCTGGAGCCGCAGAAGCGGCACTTTCCGCGGAGGATTATCCAGCTGAATATCGGGAACATGTCATACCACTTCAGCCGGTTGCCGCAGGAGAAACAGTGGGAGGGCTCCCTCACGATGGACTGGTGCAGCGGAGTGCGGTATATCACCACATTCAGGAAGCTGCCTATCGCCGAGCCGAAAAGGAACACGAATACGCAGGAAATAACTTTCAATGCCGTCATTGTTCAATGACCCCCTTAAAGAGATATTGGTTTCATTTTACCATAAAATCATGCATTTTGCAAGGGGTTTTGAATAATACGCGGCGCGCACCATATTTACAGATAACACCGCAGGGCGGTTTGCACGGCGACTCGCCGGGCGCAGCGGAGATGCGGCAGCCGTATCCTCGCCGAATATTCTGAAAGGAAGAATTAGCATAATGGCTGGACCTATTAGAAATCTGCCCATCGGTCAGATACTGGTGGAGAATGGATTCATCAACGAAAAGCAGCTGCAGGAGGCGCTTGATAAGCAGAAAACCAGCAACGGCAAAATGCTTGGCGACGTCATGCTCGAAATGGGGCTTGTTTCCGAAACGCAGCTGGCGCAGGCGCTCTCCATCAGACTGAAGGTGCCTTTCGTTGACCTGGCTTCCGTGCAGATAAACAAGGACGCGGTAATGAAGATCCCCGAGCAGACCGCAAGGGAAAAGACCGTAATCGCGTTCGATATGCACAACAACCGCCTGATGGTGGCTTCCAACGACCCGATCAACTTCTACATCTTTGAGGAGCTGAAGGTCCAGACCGGCATGGAGATCGTGCCGCAGATATCCACCAAGACCCAGATCCAGGAGGCTATCGGCAGATTCTACTCGCAGCAGACCGTTAACAAGGTTATGAACGAACTGGACGACGAGGCTGCCGCCGCTGCTCAGCAGAACCAGGTGGTGGATCAGCAGTCCGGCGAGCGTATCGACAACGCGCCTATCGTCCGCCTGGTAAACACCATGGTTGAAACCGCATTCCACATCAATGCGTCGGATATCCATATCGAGCCGTTCAAGAACCGCACCCGTATCCGTTTCAGAGTTGACGGCGAGCTTGTAGAGCAGGAGGCAATGAAGGTTTCCCCGGCGCTGCATAACTCCCTCATCACCCGTATAAAGATCCTCGGCGGAATGAACATCGCCGAGAAGAGAATCCCGCTTGACGGACGTTTCGGAATGAAGATCGACGGCATCAACCTCGACGTCCGTGTATCCACGATCCCGTGCGTTTACGGCGAGAAGTGCGTTATACGACTGCTTTCCACCGCCGATGAAAAGACAAGAAAGATCACCGACCTTGGTATGACGGATTACAACTACGAGATGTTCAAGCAGATAATCCGCTGCCCGAACGGCGTTATGCTGGTTACAGGCCCTACCGGTTCCGGTAAGTCCACGACGCTTTACGCGACCCTCGGAGAGCTTTCCAAGCCGAACGTAAACATCGTAACCGTTGAGGACCCTGTCGAGAAGAAGATCGACGGCGTAAACCAGTGCCAGATCAACGCAAAGGCAGGCATGACCTTCGCCGCCGCCCTCCGTTCTATCCTCCGTCAGGACCCGGATATCATAATGGTCGGAGAGATCCGTGACGGCGAAACGGCGGATATCGCCATCAGAGCCGCTATCACAGGTCACTTCGTGCTTTCCACACTGCATACCAACGACGCGGCTTCAACCATCGTCCGTCTGGTGGACATGGGCGTTGCGCCGTACATGGTCGCTTCCTCCCTGGTTGGTATCATCGCTCAGCGACTTGTCAAGCTTCTCTGCAACGAGTGCAAGGAGCAGATCACCCTCACCGATCCGGCTGACCTCCGCCTTGTAAGCATGGATAAACCCGTGCAGATATGTCAGGCGCACAAGGGCGGCTGCAAGAAGTGCAGGGGAACGGGTTATTCCGGACGTACCGCTATCCATGAGATCATCGTTACGTCTAACGATATAAAGGAACTCATCTCCAGGGGCGCCACCGCCGAGGAGATCGGCGCCAAGGCAACGGAGAACGGTACGCTGCTGCTTCGTGACAACGTTACGAAGATGGTGCTTGCCGGAAGAACTACCATGGACGAGCTGGTTAAGGCGACGTATACAGTCTGATAAAGTGCGTGGTAATATTACTCCTCGGATAATCCAACTGGGATACGGACAGCGGAATGCCGTGCAGGGAAGTTGTCCGGGAGCAATAATACGGACGCCGCCGGAATACTTATTTAAAAGGAGCGTAACATCGTGGAAGGCATGAACACAAACAATATAATGGACATCAACAGGATACTTGACGAGGCGCGCGAACTCGGCTGCTCGGACTTGCACTTCACCGCAGGTCTGCCGCCGGTAGTACGTCTGCACGGTTCCATCAGGAAGCTCAGCGGCTACCCGGACTGCACTGAGCCGATCATCGTAAACATCATCAACCAGATCACCTCGATCAAGCATAAATCCCAGATATCCAAGGGACTGGACACCGACTTCTCGTATGTGTCCACCGCGGGATTCCGTCACAGAGTCAACGTGTATCGTCAGCGCGGATACCACGCTGTTGCGATACGACTTCTGCGCAACGATATCCCGACCCTTGCCGACCTGTCGCTTCCGGCTACGCTGGGCGAATTCGCAATGGCGCCACGCGGACTGGTGCTTGTAACAGGCCCTACCGGTTCCGGTAAGTCCACAACACTGGCGGCGATGATCGACCACATCAACAGATCAAAGAACTGCCACATCATCACCGTCGAGGATCCTATCGAGTATCTGCACACACATAAGCAGTCCATGGTAAACCAGCGTGAGATCGGGCAGGATGTTGACAGCTTCGCCGGATCTCTCCGTGCCGCACTCCGTGAGGACCCGGACGTTATCCTGGTCGGAGAAATGCGTGACTTTGAAACCATCAACGCTGCCGTAACCGCCGCAGAAACCGGTCACCTCGTGTTCTCCACACTGCATACCACCGGCGCCGCAGAAACCATCGACCGTATCATCGACGTATATCCGCCGCACTCCCAGGGGCAGATCCGCTCACAGCTTGCGAACTCCGTTGTCGGTATCATCTCCCAGACCCTCGTCCCCACCGCAGACGGCAAGGGACGCTGCGCGGCTCTCGAGATACTCGCGGCAACCGATGCGATACGCTCCATGATCCGTGAGGGCAAGATATTCCAGGTTCCCACTGCGATCGCGACAGGTAAGAAGAACGGAATGTTCACCCTCGACCAGGACCTTGCAAGACTGGTCAACATGGGCAAGATCACCAAGGAAGTCGCGCTCACACGCTGCCAGGATCCGAACGAATTCAAGAGATATCTCTCCGTTGGATTCTGATATCCCGGGTATTTTCCCGGCTGTATGGAAATTCCGCAGCCGGGATTTTCCGTATCCGGGGCGACATGCAATAAAAGGAAGGGTTGGTAACATGAGTCTTAAAGGAAAAAAGGGATTCACGCTGGTGGAAATGCTAGTTGTCATAGCGATAATCGGCGTGCTCGCCGGGATACTTATCCCGACGATGATAGGCGTTGTGCAGGATTCCCAGATCGCTTCTGCAAACGACACCGCGAAATCCATCAGAAGCCGCACGGCGGAATTCCTGGTGGGTCTGGATACCCGGCTGAAAACCCGGGTGACGGGGCAGCGGTCGGTGTATATCACCGTGAGCGGCGGCGACTGGTCGATAACCGGGGGGAATGCCTCCGACTGGCTGGACGGGAAGAACCACTGGTCAACCGCGGTGACGGTGCGCGGCGACAACCCGGCAAATCGCGAAACGGAGCTTCTTCCGTATCTGGCTTCGACTATGCCAGATGTGGACAGCGCATACATGGAAATGCATATAGAGGAGGGAACCGTTATTGGCGTGTCGTTCATCAATAACGCAGCGGCGCCGGTGTCAGATATGCCGCTTCCGTCGGATTTCCGCAGTGGTGTGTTCGGATATGGGGGTTCTCAGAAAGCCGGGATATGCGATGGCGAGATTCTCGGCACATCGCCAATTCTTCCTCTCGCATGAGATAAATGCGTAATGTAAACGTTTTAGCAAAGTTACATGATTTTTTCACACAATTTGCACAAAAACGCTCATAATAAATAGATTGTTTTAAACGAAATTGCGCCTCGCATGCAATTTTTTTGAAAAAACGCTTGCATTTTTTTAGACGATAGGATATAATGTGATTACAGCGATGGAGCGGCGCTCCGGAGCGATTTGACAAGGATATAACTCCGCTGGGGTTATACATAAAAAATTTTTTATTTTCAGGAGGTCTTTACAATGATAAAGAAGCTTCAGAGCCTTAAGAAGAAAAAAGGCTTCACCCTCGTTGAGCTGATCGTAGTTATCGCTATCATCGGCGTACTGGCAGCAATTCTGGTTCCGACCATGCTGGGTTACGTTACATCTTCCAGAATCACATCTGCTAACTCTACTGCATCTTCTCTGAGATCTTCCATCAACTCTTTCATCACGAGCATGGATTCTGCAGGTGCAGGAATCAAGAGAAGCACGACTGCTTCTACTTGGACGATTACAGTTTCTGGCGGAACAGTAACTGCTACTCCGGCGGCTAGCGACTTAACAAACTCTGCATCTAGCTACTCCTATACAGCAACAAACAGCAAAGTTGATGGTTCCTGCAACAGCGGTTTCGCTGGCAAGTTCGCTGACATGATTGCTAATGACTATACTTTCACTGACGCAGCTGTTACAGCTTATATTCAGAATGGTCAGTGCATCGGTGTAGTTTACTACGCAGGCGATACAATGCCTTCCGATATTCCTGGTGATAGTGATTTCACCGCAGGGACATATGCTTGGGATTCTGCTAATGATGTTGGCGTTAAGGGCGGCGAGATTATCGGCACAAACCCCGATCTTAAGATGTCTTAATCTTCAAATGATTGGAAATTAGTCAACACGGTTTTCCTCGGCGGCGCAAGCCGTCGGGGAATTAGTGTTATTATTCAAGCGTTTATCCGACATCAGATGAGCGTTTGAATAATGGCGCTCCGGCGCTCAGCGCGCACATAATTCACGAAAGGCGGAATATCGCATGATACAATACCTTCAGAGAATGAGGAGAAAAAAAGGCTTCACGTTTGTTGAACTTATCGTTGTTATAGCTATTATTGCGGTGCTTTCCGCAGTTGTACTGACGAACCTTATTGGTAGCGACAGTTCTAAGCAGCGCTCCGCGAATGTGAACGCGCAGACGTTTTTCACCGCAGTGCAGCTCGCCATGACCCGTGCGCAGACCACCGAGCGTTCGCTTGTAAGCTACGCCACCGGGGAATTCCACTTCATCGAGTACGAAAAGGGCGTCAACACCATCAAGAGCCAACTCGGCGAGAGCGCTCCGCTGATGTTCATCGAGGCGGAATTCGAACAGCGAGGAATCAAGGGCGTCCACATTGAGGAGACCCTCACAAGGCTCATGGCGCTGCCGGATTTCGACGGAACCACCCAGACCACCCTCGAAAGCTACATCGCGACCAACCTTGACAAGTACATGGTGGACAGCTACCAGGGGTATTTCTACGCCGTGGTTGACAGCAACTTCACCGTGCTCGCCACACACTTCGTGCAGGACCGCCTGCCCATGAGCACAAGCTACGCAAATGCAAGCGCTTTCCGCGACGCGCTCATGCTGAACTCCTCCGAGAGAGTGACCGGCAACGACTGTATTCTCGGCTCCTGCTGGGAGGGCAACGTGTTCCCGACCACCGGCGACTACGTCTTTAATGCTCCCGGCTCCACCGACCCGGATTTCGACCTCTACTTCGCTGCGTAAGCGCAATATCGGACTACCTACCGTAATTCCTCACATCTGTGCAGGAATTACGGTATTTTTTTGCAAAAATCGCGTTACGGCGCTAAAGTTTGGAGCGGCGCTGCCGATAATATGAATAGGCGAAGTAATATATGAGCGTACTATACCCTAAAAGATATCGCCGCTGAACAAAGGAAAGAACATATAAATAATGCAGAGGAGGCAGAGCATTTATGGAGATAAAAAGAATAAACGGCGTGATTTCCGCCTATAAGACCGCCAGAAAAGGCACCGCGCAAAGGTCAGAGTCTGCTTCCCAGACCAAGAACACCGACCGGGTGGAGTTCGGGTTCGACACAGCGCTCCAGGCAGCCAGAAACGGTATCGCCGCGGCGGTCAGGGCGGACGCAACTCCCCAGGAACTGAGCCAGGCTCAGCAGTCCATGGACAGCGTGGAGCCGAACGAGCTTGCAAACTACATCATATTCGGGTGACAATATGGACGAGAGAACCGCACAGGCAGTCATAAGGTGCCTTGAAATAGACTGCGACTTCTACCGGGAGCTTCACATGTTCCTCATGAAGAAGCACACGAAGATACTCGACGACGACCTCGAATGGCTCACGCAGTCGCTGAACACGGAGCAGGCGTACGTCATGAAGAGCCAGTCCCTCGAAACCAAGCGCCAGGCGCTGTTTCAGGGTCTGGGTATCGCCGACAGGAAGCTGTCCGACATGATGGATGAGGTCCCGGACGGCTGCCGCGCCAAGATGAGGCAGCTCACAATGCAGCTCGGCGACCTCGTGGACAATATCCGGGAGATCAACGCGCAGACAAGCGAGATCGTAAAGCGCAAGCTGGAGAATCAGCAGGAGCTTGTCAAGCGCGCCGGCATTCTCAACAAGCCCGAAACCTACACCCGCAGCGCGTCCAAGGTTTCCGGCGGAAGCTCCGCGAAGGCTTTCAGGGAAATATAGCACAGACAGCATTATCCGGCATTTAGGAGGAAAATATATATGCGCCCCACATTCCTGGGATTTGAAACACAGAAGCGTACTTTGCAGGTCGCACAGAAGAGCCTGGATATCGCAGGCAACAACGTTTCCAACATCAACACCATCGGCTACACCCGTCAGCGCGTGGATCTCTATTCCATGTACGTCAGCGGAAACCAGAGCCTCAGATGGTGCAGCAACACGAACAATCTCTCCCTCAACGGTCAGGGCGTCAACGCCTACGGCGTCAGCCAGACCAGGGATCAGTACATAGACAAGAGATACCGCGAGAACACCGCGGTAGAGGCGGAAACCGAAAAGTCCGTCAATATCCTCTCGGATATCGAGGACGTGCTCGACAACATCGACACCGACGGCCTGCAGTACTTCACCGAGCAGTACTTCAAGGCGCTCCAGGATTACTCCGTTGAGCGCCCGGACGCCGCCGAGGTGGCTACTATCGCCGCAAATTCCGCGGTCAACCTGTGCAGGCTCCTCAACGATTACAGCACCAAGCTCCAGGAGGTCGAGGATACCTACGTCGGCGAGATGGAGGACACCGTCGGATACGTCAACAACCTGCTCAGCGAGATAAACACCCTCAACGACCGTATCGCCAAGGAACTCATCAACTATCCGGACGAGTACGGTCCGAACGAGCTTTACGACCAGCTCAACATGTATATAGACGAGCTCGCGAACTACGGCGATATTTCCGTCACCAAGAACTCCAACGGGACATACTCCGTGGATATGGCAGGCGTGAATATAATCGACGGCGAGAAGTTCAAGGCAAACTACTTCGTCATGCAGGATTTCGCCAAGGCGGGCAACCAGGCGGCGCTCAACTTCGAGAGCGGCGAAGAGGTCAACCTCCACTCCGGCATTCTGAAATCCTATATCGACATGCTCAACGGCAACGGAGTTTACGCCACCGGCCGCCAGAACGGCACCCACGGTATCGCCTACTACAAGACCGCTATCGACGAGTTTGCGCGCACCCTCGCGAACACATTCAACTCCGCGAACGGAGCGGACGATGACCCCAGACGCCAGATGTTTGTCGGCTACCCTGCCGGCGGCAAGGACCCCACCGCCGATGAGAACGGCGACGGCGAACTGGACGGAGGTTACTCCGAGGTAGTCATCACCGCCGGGAATATCCACGTTTCCACCGTGTGGAAGGAGAATCCTACCATGATCGGCATGGTGAAATCCATCGATGAAACCACCGGAAAGGCTGTCTACGGCTATGATGAAACCACCGACAAGGACGGCAAGGCGAATCTCCAGAACACCAACGTGCTGTATCTGCTCTCCAGGTTCGAGAGCGGCGTGAAGTTCGGCAACGAGAACGACTTCAAGGGCAGCGTTTATCAGTATATTTCATTCCTGAGCGACAGGCTCGCGGAAACCATAAGCTACGAAACCAGCCGCAACGACACTGCGAAATCCACCGTTGACACGCTTCTGGACGCCCGGGACGAGGTTTCCGGCGTGCAGATGGACGAGGAGGGTATCAACATGCTGAACTACCAGAAGTGGTACAGTGCTTCCTCCCGTATGCTGACGACCATGGACGACGCTCTGGATAAGCTCATCAACGGCACCGGCAGAGTGGGACTTTAAGGAGGTAAGCTGAGTGAGAATAACCAATTCAACGCTGCTGCGCAACTACGACAGGAATCTCAAGCGTATCTCCACACAGAAGTACGCTTCTGAGAACAAGATATATTCCGGCAGGCAGTACAACCGTGCGAGCGAATCTCCGCTCAAGGCGACCAAGGCGCTCACCGTAAGAAAGCAGCTCTGGCACACCGAGCAGTATCAGGAGAACCTCAAGGTGGCGGATAAGTTCTACACCGAGGCGGAGACCTCCCTGCTCCAGGTATCCGAGCAGCTTGCCTCCGTCCGGGAAACGATAATCTACGCCTGCAACTCCACCAAGGACAAGGCGACAGACCTCAATATCCTCGCGGAGCAGCTTGAAACCAAGGCGAAGGAGATGTGCTCCATCTTCAACACCAACAGCGCGGAGCGTGCGATATTCGGCGGCGAGAGCAACAGCGATGAGCCTTTCACCATTGAATACGACGCAGACGGAAGAGCCACCACGGTGCTTTATCACGGCGTTCCCGTCAATGCTTACAGCAAAGAGAGCGACTTCCCGTATTCCAACGACGTCTACATCGACATCGGTATCGGTATGGTCATCACCGACAACCAGGAGGTCGATCCGCAGTCCGTGCTGAAGATATCCTTCAACGGCGCCGGCGTTTCCGGCTGTGGGTTCGAGGCAAGCGGAAAGGACAGCACGATACTCCGCCCGGACAGCCTCAGGAGCGGCACTGATCAGGAGAACACCGTCAGAATGACCGCCGGCGGAAAGACTGTCACAGTCAAGTTCAAGGGCAGCAGGACCGACGATATACAGACTGCAATAAAGAACGCATTCAACAACGCCGGCGTAACTGATCCTAAAAAGATACCCGTCATTGACACCAAGGGTCAGCTCACGATGGGCGACGGGAGCTCGGCGTATGTTTCGGAAACGCCCTCCATCAACCTGGATCAGCTGAACGACGGACAGAACTACACCATCGACGTTTACGCCAGCGGTACGAAGAAAACCATCACGTTCACCGCCGGAGCGGATACCGCTGACACGGCGGCGAATATCCAGGCGAAGCTGGACGAGGCGTTCAAGAGGGAAAAGCACGTTCCCACCATCGACGACGATGGAAATATCAAGGTGGAATACCTCAACGCGAAGGGCGAAACGGTAAGCGAGAACGTCTACCTCGCCAAGAGCGATACCGGCACAAAGCCGGATATAAAGAACGGGGATACCTACTCCAACAACTACCTCCAGGTGACGCTGGACGCTGCTGCGGCGCTCCGCAGAGGCGACATTGACTACGCGAACGCATGCATCGACAGGATCGTGAACTCCTCCGAGAATCTGCTTGTCGAGATCGCAGACCTGGGTAATTCCGAGGAGTATATCGAGTTCAACCAGAGCCGGTTCGACACGAGAACGCTCAACCTCAAGGAGCGCCAGAAGGATCTCGAGGCGACCGACCTTGAGAGCGAGATCACGCTGATGAAAACATACGAGGCTATCTACAACGCGTGCCTCCAGATGTCCAGCAGCATCGTGCCGAACAGCATTTTCAACTACATCAGCTGACAGGTCAGCATTTGGTTTATTTGGGTTAGCATGCGCTGCCGGATAGTCCGGTAAGGCAGGGAAGCCGGCGCATTATAGTTATATATGGCAGGTTACAGACAACCAGGAGGTGTTGGAAGTGAACAGCAATCTACTACAGATAACAACGATCCCGATATCCATCGAGATCAAGGTGACTAACGCTAAGTACGAGTATCCCGACGCTACGGAGCGTCAGCCGAAGGTGAACGTCACAAATACCCAGGGCGGCTATGTCATGAAGGCCGACCCCATCAAGGTGAACATCGACACCTATCAGGCGCGCAAGAGCCTGGGATACGGGCATATGAATGACGGCGATATGATGGCACAGAAGGCGCAGGAGGGATTTTCCCTTGCTTTCCAGGGCACGGCAAGAGTCGCGTCTGAGGGCAATATGCTTGCGAGAGGAATGTCCGCTTCGGAAATCGCGATCCAGAACGCCAGAGCCGGTGCAACAGTTGAAACTATCATGGAGTTCCTGCCGAAGGAGGGCGCAGACATCACCTTCGACGGCGGCACTCTCAGCATTGACTACCAGATGGGCGAACAGGACATCGACTGGGAAACCATGAACCAGCTGCCGATGGAGTTCGTCCCCGGAAGCGTGGAGCTTATCGTACGCGACAGACCCAGGGTCGAGATAGAGTACCTCGGCGGTCCTATCTACTTCCCCAGGAGCGCGGACCCCGAGTACAAGCCCCCGGTGCTGGACGTCAAGGGCTGATCTATTCTGAAAGGAGCGGCGGCAATACGCCGGAATGCCTATGAAGATAATTACCAGAGATTTTGGCGAGCAGGAAGTTGACGAGAGCAGGATCATCACGTTCCCTGAGGGAATAATCGGGTTTGAGGACAAGAAGAAGTACGCACTGCTCAGTCCGCTGGGCGATGAGAAGTTCCCGATGTGGCTCCAGGCGGTGGATTCAAAGGAGCCGTGCTTCGTGGTCTACGACCCGATGGAGATATACAGCGGATACAGGTTCGAGATATCCGATGAGGAGCAGGCAACGCTGCGCATAGACGAGGATTCCCCCTACCGCTGCCTTGCCGTTGCGATCGTCCCGGAGGACTACCGCAAGACGACCATCAATCTCCGCTGCCCCATCGTCGTCAATACGAAGGAGCGCATTGCGGCCCAGGTCATTCTGACGGAGCATTATGAATTCAAGGCTCCGGTCTATGAGGAGGGCTGAGCATGCTTGTTGTTACCAGAAAGACGGACGAGAGCCTGATAATTTCGGATAATATCGAGATCACGGTCCTTGAAATAGGCAAGGACAAGGTGAAGATAGGCATAAACGCACCAAAAGAGATCAAAGTAATCCGCAGCGAACTGAAGGACGCGCGCCAGACCAACGAACAGGCGGCGCATTCCTCCGGCAGCGCGATCGCGGAGCTGCTGAAGCAGCATAAACAGGAGGAGAACTGACATGGCAGATACAATGAGGATCAGCGGTCTTACCTCGGGATTTGATACCGAGAGCATGATCAAGCAGCTGATGTCGTCTTACCAGACGAAGATAGACAAGCAGAACCAGAAACTCCAGAAGCTGAGCTGGCAGCAGTCCGCTTATCAGGACGTCACAAAGAAGATCACCGAGTTCAAGAACAAGTATTTCGATGTGCTCAAGCGCGATACATATCTGATGAGCAGCTCCACCTTCAACAAGTTCACTTCCAGCGTGACCGCCACAAACGGCGCGGACACCACCGGGCTTACTGTAAGCACCACCAGCAACTCCGCTGCCGGAAGCTACAAGGTGAAACTCGCACAGCTCGCGACTTCTTCCAGGGCGGAGGGCGGCAATGTCAATGTCGCTAATTTCCGGCTCGATCTTGACAAGGCGGTGTCCGCCGGCGGTAAGGACGTCACAAACGCAGACGGCAGCAAGACCAGACAGTTTGAGCTTGCGCTTGACGTTAAGGTGGGAAGTGTTTCCAAAACCATTAATTTTGACGTAAGTGCAGCCCTTGACGCAGACGGCAATATCGCTGATAAGGACGCGCTGTATCAGGATCTGACCGACGCGCTCAATACAAAGCTTCAGGAAGGATTCGGATATTCCGGCAGGACCGGAAGCAATGCGACGGGTGCCACAGACTCTAACGGGAACGAGTGGTTCCTTCAGGCGGAACTTGGCGCTGACGGGAAGGTCGGCTTCAGGGTGGGCGGAAACTCCACCGTCACGGTTACTGAGAACAAGGGCAACTTCGGAATGGCGCAGGCTGCTTCAAGGGTCGCGGTTTCCACCGGCAGCGTTGTCACTGGCACCAACACCTTTGCGGTGGACATAGGCGGAAAGACGACAAATGTCAGCTTCGAGGGCGTTTCCACGACTTATTATGACAGCCGCACCGTTTCCGGCAACGAGAGCATTCTCAAAGAGTTCAACGAGCTCAAGCTTGCCGCTTACCGCCGGGATAATAAATTATCCGACAATCAGACGGTAACACAGACGCAGCTTGATAATTATACCTACACCAGCGAACAGGCGGCAAAGGATAAGAATGCCGCTGCAATAAAGAAAGCGCTCGGAACCGCTCTCCCTGATTATTCGTTCACCCTTGACGGTTCCTATCTTACGGCAAAGAAGGGGTCGGAGAGCGTTGATTTCTCGCTGACTTCGGTTGACGGCGGTACTCTCGGACTTGCCAAGGCTTCCGCTTCAAACAAGATAAATACGTCTACCACGCTTGACTCGCTCGGTTTTAAGCCGGATTCTGACGGGAAGTATTCGCTGAAAATAAACGATACCGAGATCACCGTTGATAAGTACGCCACTGTTTCCACGCTCATGAGCGCTGTGAACAAGTCCGACGCCGGGGTGACGATGACATATTCTTCCCTCGCCAACAGCTTCATGGTTGAGGCCAACGAGAAGGGCGGAGCCGGCAGGGTGGATATACAGTCCGGCGACCTTGCAAAGGGTCTGGGACTCGCCGACGATAACGGCACCGTGGGCTACACCCAGGGGCAGAACTCCATCTTTGAGATCAACGGTCAGGAGATCTATCTCAACGACAATACTTACACCCTGGACGGAACCACGTTCACGTTCGACGATAATATGAAAGTCGGCGAAACCTACACTGCGACCATTTCCAAGGACGCAACCACCGTCAAGGACACCATCAAGAAGTTCGTTGAGGACTACAACCAGCTTATCGACGACGTTTACGGGCATATCGGCACGGCTCCGGCAACGGACAGCAGCGGCAACAAGTACGACCCGCTGACCGACGACGAGCGCGACGAGATGAGCGAGGACGAGATCACCAAGTGGGAGGAGAAGGCAAAGCAGGGCGTTATCTACAACGACTCCACCGTTTCCTCCATCATGAGCCAGATACGCATTGCGCTCTACGGCAGCGTGACCATGGACGACGGCTCCAAGTTCGGTATCTACAACATGGGTATCAAGACCTCCAGCGAGTGGTCCGAGCACGGAAAGCTTGAGATCGACGAGGACGCTCTCGACAAGGCGTTCGAGAACAACCAGGACGCAATAATAAAGCTGTTCACCGACAGCAACACCGGTATCATGGCAAAGGTCAACAAGGTCATGGACAGCGCCGTAAAGAGCACCGGCAAGGCTGAGAACAGGGGAACCCTGGTACGCAAGGCAGGCAAGGAGAACAGCTCCGTTACTGCCGACAGCACCATCTACAAGGAGATGAAGCGTATCCAGCAGCGCATGAGCGACCTCCAGACAAAGTACTCCGACAAGGAAGAATACTGGTGGAAGGTGTTCACCAACATGGAGAGCGCGCTGTCTGACCTGAACAGCCAGACAAGCTATATTTCCTCATATTTCGGCACTTCCGGCAACTATCAGTGAAATAACGCGGCGGAGTGAGCGCTCCGCCGCCACCATAAAGAAAACAGAGGGCACAGGTTATGTCTAATCCCTATTCAGCATACAAGAAGCAGTCCGTAACGACTATGACGCCGGTCGAGGTCGTCATCAAGCTGTACAGCGAAACCGAGCGGCAGCTCGCCATCGGTGTGAACGCAATACGCACCAAGGAGATCAAGAAGGCGCACGAATCCCTGATGAAGGCGCAGGAGTTACTGGGTGCTCTGCGCGGTTCACTTGACATGGACGTCCCGGTGTCGAAGAACCTCGATCAGCTGTACGAATTCTTCCAGAGGACAGCGGAGAAGGCAAACATCAGGAAGGACGAGGATACCGCCGCCGAGGTGGAAAAGATCATTCCGATGGTCGGTGAACTGCGGGACGCTTTCACCCAGATAAGCCAGATGACCAAGGAAGAGATCGAGGCGCAGGAGAAGTCGCGCAAGAAGTAAGCGGGAGGTGTTATTTATGGCAGAGATCAAAGGCTGCGAGGGCGTTATCGCTCTGATGAAGCAGATCTACGAGGTGCTTCAGGAATACGAAAAGCAGACGGACGCCATGAGTAACGCCGATCTGGAAACCCTGCAGCAGGCGCTTTTCAACCGCAACGAGCTTATCGGCAGGCTTGAGGAGCTAAAGCAGCAGGTGGAGGGCGTGATCGAACTGGAGCTGAGCGAGGAACGCCAGCTGCTCAACGATCTTGTCCATGGCAGCTACGTCGGTATTGCGCTGGACGAACAGCACAAGGAACTACAGCTTATCCAGCGGAACATCACCGTGATAAAGCAGCGTATCGTTGACAAGGACCGGGTCATCTCCGGGCAGTTCAAGAGCCAGCACATGGATTCCCGGCGCGAACTGGAACAGCTCAAGCAGACGCGCCAGAAGATCGGCTACTACAACAGCGCGGTCGTCGGCAGGGCAACAGGGCAGTCGCTCAACAAGAATCTGTAATCAGTTATCCCCCGGGGTCAGGAACTCCGGGGGATAGTTTTTTGTGCGTGAATAAAGGAACGGGGCAGGCGATGAGCCTGCCCCGTGTGGTTGATTCAGATGTTATCAGCTTCCGCTGTATTCGGAGAGCTGTACATCGAATTTCACGGTCTTGTCGCGGCCGCGGCTGTCAGTCCTTACGACGGTGACGGTCACGGTGTCGCCGGGCTTCATGTCCTTGATGACCTCGGAAACCTCGTCAACGGAGCGTACCTCGGTGCCGTTGATGGCGGTGATGGTGTCGCCCACAACAAGCTCGCTGTTCGCGATCGCAAGGCTCTTGTCAATGTCCGTTACCAGAAGTCCGGGGGTCATGCCCTGGATCGCACCCAGGTAGTCGCTGACCTGAAGGCAGGTGATACCAAGTATCGGTCTGCCGGTTACATAGCCCTTGGTGATAAGGTCGCTGATGACTGTCTTTGCGTCGTTGATGGTGATCGCGAATCCCAGGTTCTCTGCGTTGTCGTTTACCAGCTTCATGTTGACTACGCCGACGACCTCGCCGTACATGTTGAACATTCCGCCGCCGGAGTTACCGCTGTTGATCGCGGTATCCGTCTGGATAGCGGATACGCTGTTGTCGTCGTATACCTGGCGGTTCAGTCCGGAAACCACGCCCTTGGACACGGAGGTTTCAAGTCCCAGCGGATTACCGATTACCACAACGTCGTCGCCCAGGCTCAGCTCATCGGAGTCGCCCAGTTTTGCGGCGGTCAGTCCCTCGGCGTCTATTTTCAGCACCGCAAGGTCGGTGTCGGTATCCGAGCCGAGCAGCTCGGCGTCGTAGCTGTTGGATACGCTGTCGCCGGTGTTGGGGTCGGTGGTGTTCACGTTTACGACCAGCCTGGATACGGGGTAAGTATCATTCTCTGCGACATGCGCGTTGGTCAGGATATATCCGTCCTGGGAGATCACGATACCGCTGCCGGCGCCGTACAGGGTTTCCTGTCCACGGTAGTTGACGTAGACCTCAATGTACACGATGGAATCCTTGACAGCCTTCACGAGATCCCTTGTGTAGGCGTAGGTGCCGTCGCTGTTGTATTCCACGTTGCCGGAGGTGGTGTGACCGGAAACTCCCGACTGGAGGGAGTCGATCACCTCCTGTGCGTCGCTGGAGAGGCTGCTGCCGGAATCCTGGGAATCCGCGGAGCTTCCATCGGAGGAAGTCGTGGTGTCGGATACGGAGGAGCCGCTGACCATGCTCATCGCCTTGTTGGCGGCAAATGCGCCGCCGAATCCCGCACCGCCGCAGAGTACTGCGACCGCGGCGATAAGCGCAATGACCCTGCCGGTCTTGTGGGTGTTGGGCTTCTTCGGGGGCTGCGGCTCGGTGGAGAAGCTGCCCTGATATTGCTGGCTCTGTGTATCCTGACGGTTCATGCCGTTAGTGTTGTTCATATCGTTCATGTTATTGTTATTGTAGTCATACATAGATCATTCAATCCTTTCACCGGTCATCGGATACTGTCCGGATACCGTTTCTCTTTTGTGATTACAGTATATCAATCCATTGTGTATATCAGGTGAAACAAATTTGAACAAATAATTAAATCACGCTGAACAACTATTCAACGTCATGTGTCAGCCCATGCTTGCCGGGGCTTCGCTCATGGAGGGAGCCTCCTGACCCTTGACGGCGCGGTCCGCCGCGAGGGCTATGGCGCATTCCAGGCGCTTTTTCTGCATTTCACAGGCGATCTTGTAAGGCTTCTTGACGTCGCCCTCGTAGATGAAGCTGTTCGCATTGCAGCCTCCGGAGCAGAAGAACTTCGCCCAGCAGCTGCGGCAGCCTTCCTTGCTGTAGACATGGACCTTGGAGAAGTAGGTCTTTATATCATCGTTGAAAGTTCCATCATAAAGGTTGCCCATTTTCCACTGCTCTATTCCGACGAACTGGTGGCAGGGGTAGATATCGCCGTGGGGCTCCACCGCAACGTAGTCGTTGCCGCAGCCGCAGCCGCGCAGGCGCTTGATGGCGCAGGGACCTGCGTTCAGGTCCACCATGAAGTGGAAGAAGTTGAACTTGTCCTCGGTACGTTCAGCCATGATGTCGCACAGCTTGTCGTACTCGGAGAACACTCTCGGCAGGTCCTCCTCGTTGAGGGCGTAGGGCATTGTGGGGTCGGTGACGACAGGCTCGGCGGAAAGCTGCACGAATCCCAGGTCGCGCATTGCGAGGATATCGTCCGTGAAATCAAGGTTGTACTTTGTGAATGTCGCCCGGACGTAGTAGTCCTTGGTGCCGCGGCTCTGCACCAGCTTCTGGAACTTGGGCACGATTATGTCGAAGCAGCTCTTTCCGTTGACGGTCTTGCGGATACGGTCGGTGACCTCGCGCCTGCCGTCCAGGGAGAGGACGCAGTTACTCATCTCCTTGTTGATGTAGGCTATCTTCTCGTCGTCCAGCAGGATTCCGTTGGTGGTGATGGTGAAGCGGAAGTGCTTGCCGTACTTCTTCTCAATGGAGCGCGCGTATTCCACGGTCTGTACTACCGTATCCCACGCCATGAGCGGCTCGCCGCCGAAGAAATCCAGCTCCAGCTGCTCGCGGTTTGCGGAGCGCTCGATGAGGAAGTCTATCGCCTTCCTGCCGGTTTCGGGGGTCATGATACAGCGCTCGCCGCCGAAATCGCCCTGCTGTGCGAAGCAGTATTCGCAGCGCAGGTTGCAGTCGTGGGAAACGTTCAGGCACATGGACTTCACGGGGGATTTCACCATGGTGTCGCTGTATTTCTCGTAGTCGTCCTCGGCAAAGAGGGCGCCGTCCTTGTACAGCTGGTAAAGTTCCGCGTAGCTTTCACAGACCTCGTTTTCGGAGTACTGCGGAAGCTTTCCGGGGAGGTCGGAGGGCATGGTTTCGCTCATTGGGGCGTCGATGTAGTCCAGCATATCATATGCGCAGTCGTCGGGCAGGTGCACTGCGCCGCTGTTTACGTCGAGCACTATATTATAGCCGAGCTGTTTGAACTTGTGTATCATTGGATTTCGCCTTTCTATATGGTATGTCGTTGTTATCAAAAAAACTGGGCGGAACAGTTCCGCCCATCGTGTGTAATATCAGGTGGATATTACTTTTCAGACTCACATTTCTGGTTTGCAACTGTGCAGGAGGTCTTGCAAGCAGACTGGCAGGAGCTCTGGCACTTGCCGCAGCCGCCCTTTACAGCGGAAGCCTTCAGGTTAGCCTTGTTGATGGTTGTGATGTGCTTCAAACTAAACACCTCTTTCGTGTAGTATTACAGGTCGCTGCCTGTTATCATTACTAGTATAGCATATCTCGTGGAATATTTCAAGTAGCAATGAGAGATTTTTTTGAATTAATGACCCCGACCGGCGAGGTCAAAAAAATCCCCCTAAAATTCCCACCTCCGGATTGTGCAATATTGCTGAAAACATAAAAAAAGGAGTTTTATAATGAACGGCGCTTGAAAAAATCCGTAAAATACTGTATAATTATATTTGAGTAGCAGCGGAGCGGTATTGGCTCCGTACAGGGAGGGGGAGCCTAATGGACGTGTATATGGCGCGGCAGCCGATTTTCGACACCGATAATCATGTCTACGGCTATGAGCTGCTTTACCGCAGCAACGGCAAACAGAATGAATACAACGGACTTGACGGGGACGCTTCCACCGCCGATGTTGTCACCAACGCCTTTTTCGGGCTGAATATCTCCGAAATCATCGGAAAGAACAAGGCGTTCATCAATTTCACCTCCAACCTGCTAAAGCGCGGAGTGCCAAAGATGATCTCGCCGGAGCTCGTCGTCGTGGAGGTCCTTGAGAACCTCATGATGGACGAACAGCTTCTCGCCGCCTGTCAGGAACTCAAGGAACGCGGCTATACCCTCGCTCTGGACGATTTTGAATACGATAACAGCTACAGCCAGCTGTTCGAACTCGGCGATATCGTCAAGATAGATTTCCGCACGCCGCAGAAATCCATTGAGGAAACGGCGTACATCTGCCGCTACTGCAACAAACTCCTGCTGGCGGAGAAGATCGAGACCCAGGAGGAATTCGAGTGGGCGAAGAAGCTCGGATGCAGCTTCATGCAGGGTTATTACTTCGCGAAGCCCACCATAATGTCCCGGAACAGTATTACGCCGCTGCCCGTGAACTTCATGAGGGTCATGCAGCTGGTTTCACAGCCGGAGCCGGAATTCAGCGACATCGTGGACGTCATCTCCTGCGACACCGCGATGTGCCAGCGCCTGCTCAGGCTCATAAACTCCGTGTATTTCGGCGTGCGCAACCGCGTCAGCTCCATCGGGCAGGCTCTGGTCATTCTGGGGCTGGACTACCTGCGCGAGTGGATATATCTCATGGGAATGCAGCGCATAACCCGCAGCGACAACGTGGAACTCATGCGTATCTCCTGCCTGCTGGCGAAGTTCTGCAAGCAGCTGGCGCTGATGATTCCTCAGGCGGCTCCCGACGCGGATTCCTTCTACCTGATGGGTCTGCTGTCCATGGTCACTTACGGCGGAGAGCGCGCTCTGGCGCAGGCGCTCGAGGAATTCCCCCTTACCCCGGAGATAAAGAACGGTCTGATGGGAAAGGGCGGCGTGTACAGCGATGTGTTCGACCTCGCCTACAGCTACGAAAAGGCGGACTGGGCGGCGGTGGATACTTACGTTTCAAAATATGGCCTGGACAGCTCGAAGGTCGCAGAGGCTTTCGTGCAGTGCGTTAAGGAGGCCGAGCGGATACGCATGATGTGATCCGCACTTTAAAATACAGAGGAACAGACAATGGCATTTTTTCTTGATGAGATTGACGGCTGCCTGTGGGACTACCTCCGGCAGACGGATAAGAAGGTCGTGCTCTACGGCATGGGCGACGGCGCGGAGAAGATAAAGTCGGTGCTTGACAGCATTGGCGTCCCCGTGGCGGATATTATGGCGAGCGACGAATTCGTCCGCGGTCACAGCTTCCTGGGTTACCGGGTGAAGAAGCTCTCCGAGGTGGAGGAGCTTTACGGGGAGGATTTCCTGATACTGGTGTGCTTCGGCAGCCAGCTTCCGGACGTGATGGAGCATATTTACTCCATCGCGGAGAAGCACGAGCTTTACGCTCCCAACGTCCCGGTGGTGGGGGACGGGCTGTTCACGCTGGACTACGCCCGGGAGCACCGCAGGGAGCTTGAGAGCGTGTATTCCATGCTGGCGGACGAGCAGTCCAGGCTGGTTTTCGAGAACGTTATCCGCTACAAGCTGAGCGGCAGGCTGGAATTCCTCCGGCAGTGCGAAAGTCCCGAGGAGGAGATGTACGACCTGCTGAAGATAGGTGCGGAGGAAACCTACGTCGATCTGGGCGCGTACAACGGCGACACGATCGTGAAATTCCTGAACGAAACGGGAATGCATTTCCGCAAGATCTACGCGATGGAGCCGGATCACAGGAACTACGTCAAGCTGAAGCGCCGGCTGTATATGATAGGCTCCGGGCTGCTGGAGGCTTACAACTGCGGCGCATGGGACTGCGAAACCGTAATGCGGTTCAGCCTGCGTGCCGGGAGAAGTTCCAAGGTGGACGAGAGCGACCCCGTGAGGGCGGCGAATCCGGCGAGATTCCGCGAGGTGAACATGATGAGCGTCGATCATATGCTCCGGGGAGATGCGGCGACGTTCGTGAAATACGACGTGGAGGGCAGCGAGAAGCAGGCGATAGACGGCGCGCGGCAGACCATTTCGGCGCACCGCCCGAAGCTCTCGGTGGCGCTCTATCACCGCAACGAGGATATGTTCGCTATACCGCTCCAGATAGCCGGGCTGAACAGGAAATACCGCTTCTACATGCGGCACCACCCGTATATCCCCGACTGGGACACCAATCTTTATTGTATCTGAGGTAGCATATGAAGATCGTTATTGGAATAGTGCTGATCGCGCTGGTGATCATGGGACTGGCGGCGTATCTGGTGCTCATGCTGAACGCCCGTGAGATGATATTCTGCGGCGATGTGAAGAACGACAGCGGCACCGCGACGGCGGTCACCCGGGTTTATACCACTGACCTGTCCGCCAACGAAACGCTGTCCGAGATCATCGTCAAGATGAACGAATCCCAGGACGGCGCGGTGCAGGTGCAGGACCTCACCGAGGTGCTGGCGCAGTACCAGAACATAATCTACGCGCCGGTGTTCACCATCACCGTCCAGCAGGTGGATACCTCCACATATGTCATAAACGGCAGCGTATATAACGGCGTGGACGACAACGGTGACGCAGTGAACACGGACTACCGCTACAGCGGCATGAACGTCAGCACGGTGGTGACGGACGGCATTGTGCTCGCCGCCCAGAACGTATACGACGACGTTCAGCAGGACGAGCAGGACCCGGCGTTCATCGAGCGCCCCAGGGTCATCGACCCCATCGTTAAGGGCGAGGCTTCCGAGGCGGCGTTCTCCATGCAGGATTGCAGCAGCTTCCGGGCGATAGTCCACGGGACGGACGCGAAGAAGCTCCCCACCGTCACTTTCGTGTATGTGTACAACGTGGATTCCGAGAATCCGCTGGATTTCACGTCCATCTCCAACGACTCCCTTGCGGTCACGATGAAGATAGCGTTCGACGACAAGGGGAATCTGGCGCCGGAATACGAACTGGTCAAGACCACCCCGGCGGAGGAATAATAACTTATCGGGAGGGGCGTTCCCCTCCCTTGCTTTTTTGGAGGTGAGATCATGGAGTGCAGGTTATGCCCGAGGGAATGCGGCGCCGACCGCGTGAACAATGTGGGATTCTGCGGCATGAAGCGCGGAGTGCGCGTCGCCCGGGCGGCGCTCCATCAGTGGGAGGAGCCGTGTATCAGCGGCACGGACATGTCCCGGGGAAGCGGCACCGTGTTCTTTTCCGGGTGCGTCATGCGCTGCATATTCTGCCAGAACCACGATATCAGCGCCGGCGGCTTCGGGAAGGACATCTCCACAGAAAGGCTCGCGGAAATATTCCTGGAGTTGCAGGACCGGGGAGCCTGGAACATAAATCTCGTCAGCCCCACGCCCTTCGTCCCGGAGATTATCCGGGCGCTGGATATGGTGAGGGGCAGGCTGAATATCCCGGTGGTGTACAACTCCGGAGGGTACGAGCGAGTGGAAACGCTCCGGGCGCTGGAGGGCTGCGTTGACGTGTACCTCCCGGACGTGAAGTACTACTCGGACGAACTCGCGGCGGAGCTTTCCTCAGCCCCCGGGTACTTCGAAATTGCAATGCGCGCCGTGGAGGAAATGCTCCGCCAGACCGGGAAGCCGCAGTCCGGCGCCGATGGAATGCTCCGGAAGGGCGTGATAGTGCGGCACCTTGTGATCCCGGGACATTACCGCGATTCCGTGGAGGTTATACGCCGGGTGGGGGAGCGCTTCGGGCAGGACGTGCTTTTCAGCCTGATGAGCCAGTACACCCCGTTCTGGAAGGCGAAGGAGATAAAATCCCTCAACCGCCGGCTGACCACCTTTGAATACCGCAAGGCACTGGACGCAGTATATGCCGCCGGACTGGAGGGATTCATGCAGGAGCGCAGTTCCGCAAAGGAGGAATACACCCCGGATTTCGACCTCACCGGAATCTGATATCCATGTTGACAACGCTGTCTTTTTGTGGTAAAATGTTTTAAGACTATTTTTGTAGGAGAAACATATGGATATTTTTGAGAGCCTTAACTTTGGTGTTGATGGCGACAGCATTACCGCCGGCAATCAGTGGAGCTGGCATGTTTCCAGGATACTCGGCATGAAGACCCACAGCAATGTCGCGGTTGGAAGCTCCGTGTGGTACAAGCGCACATTCAGCGTGGCAGGTCAGACCGTGACCACGCAGGACTACACCGCGCCGGATTTCGCCGGGATAAGCGACGGCTGGGAGCCTACTGACGACCCCGTGGAAATGCAGAAGCGTGCGAATAACTGCGCCGTTGTGCATATCCAGCGCTTCCTGGCTGAGGTGAAGTGCGGAAACTTCCCCACGCCGGATATTTTTGCGTTTGCGATGGGCACCAACGACCTTGAGGAATTCATCGGCGACCCCGAAAAGGCGCTCACCGGCAAGGAGCTTTCCGGCAATGAGAACATCGACCTGTTCACCGAGGCAGGCGCTGCGCGCTGGTGTATCCAGACTATCCAGGAGAACTTCCCGGCGTGCCGCATGTTCCTGCTGACGCCAATCCAGACCGCTACGCCGGAGCACAACAAGAAGGTGGAAAAGACCATTGAGTGCCTGCGCAGGATATGCCGCGGACTCTCCGTGCAGGTCATCGACACCTACGGCGGCTGCGGTATCTGCGAGAAGTTCGAGGTCATCGGCGGCAGAGGAAAGTATCTCAAGGACGGACTCCACCCCGGAGCCGACGGGCAGGCGCTCGAGGGCGCTTTCGCCGCCAAGGAGATACGCAACAACTATTTCTGAGAGGTAGACGATGGATTTTCCGGCGGAACTTCGCGGTGAGATAGAAAGACTGCTCGCCGGCGAGGACACAAAGGCGCTGGCTTCCGCCGCCGGTGGACTTTCTGAGAGGTATCGCGGCAACGATGGCAGCGGAAAGCGCCTGGCGGTCACCCGGCGCGACATTCTGGCATATGCGGCGGTGAGAATGCCTGCCACCTTCGGCGCAGTCAGCAGGGCGCTCAGCCTGGTGCTGGAGTGCATTCCGGAGGAGGAGCGTGCTTTCCGGACGGTGCTCGATATCGGCGCAGGGACCGGTGCGGCTACCCACGCCGCGGCGGCGGTCGCGGAATGCGGCGGATTCACCTGCATGGAGCGCGAACCGGAGATGATCTCCCTCGGGCGGCAGCTCACGGAATCCTGTGGGATTCCGGCGGAGTGGGTGAGCGGCGACATCACAGCAGGATACACTGGCAGCGCGGAACTCGTGCTGTGCTCCTACTGCCTGAACGAGCTGACGGAAAGCGCGCGTAAATACGCGGTGGAGCGCCTGTGGCAGAGCACTCAGAAGCTGCTGCTGATAGTCGAGCCGGGCACCCCGGAGGGCTATGCCAGGATACTCCGGGCGCGCGGACAGCTCATCGGACTTGGCGCGGATATCGCGGCGCCCTGCCCGGGCGCGGCGGAATGTCCGCTGCCGGAGGGGGACTGGTGTCACTTCACGGCGAGGGTTTCCAGGAGCAGGCTCCATAAGCAGCTAAAGGGAGGTGACGTGCCTTACGAGGACGAGAAATTCTGCTTCATCGCGGCTTCCCGGGTGGGAGTTTCCCCCTGCGCCGCGAGAATTCTGCGCCACCCCCGGGTGGACAGCGGCCGCATTACCCTGGAACTGTGCTCCGGCAATGGACGGGAGCAGCGAGTTGTCACAAAGAAGTCCCCACAATTCAGGCAGGCGAGGAAATCCGCCGCCGGGGACGCATTCTGAGAATATCACGGCATTACGCCTGGTATATAAGTTTAATATTATTACAACGTGTTAAGGAGGAAATCAGCATGTTCAAGAAGGCTATGGCATTCATTCTGAGTGCGGTTATCATGGCAGGCGCTTCCACTGCGGCATTTGCCGAGAGCGCTCCCCAGACGATCACTGTGGAGCAGGAATACGGCGCTTCCGCCGCAAAGACCTGGGACGGAAAGTCCGCGATGAAGGCAGGACAGAAGTACGTCCTCAAGAAGAGCGTCACGATAAAGACCGATGTGGTCATTCCCAAGGGAGCGACCCTCACCCTCAACAAGGGCGTGAAGCTCACCATCGGCGCTAAGGGCGATTTTGAGGTAAAGGGCAAACTGGCTATCAAGAGCGGAGCAACGCTTGTTGTTACCGGCGAACTGGAAACGTACAAGGGCAGCACCGTGTCTAATTCCGGCACCATCAAGCTGACGAAGAACAAGGCTGACGTCACCATCGGCGGCAAGTTCACCATCAACAAGGGCGGAAAGATCACCGGCGTTCCCGAGGAGATCGAACTCGAGGATTCCGCGAAGGTCACCGTAAAGGGCACAAACTCCTGCAAGAAGCTCCAGACCCTGCTCAAGGGCGCAGCCAATGACGTGAAGGCGGACACCGCGGAGATCGAGAAGATGCTCAACACATACGTCAAGAAGGCGTTCAAGGGCGATGTCTACGGCGCGGTGACGGAAGTAATGCCGGAGGACTACATCAAGCAGGCTGACGCAGAGATACAGGAACAGTACGGCGTTACCCTGGAGGAATTCCTCAACACATATCTGGTGGAAATGCTGAAGGCTTACGGTTATGGCGAGGATATGGACGAACTCGCAAAGCAGGCGGACAGCGTCAGCGTCAAGGTTATAAAGCTGACCGACTGCCTGAAAGACCTCACCGCCGACCAGAAGGCGATACTCTCCGGCTGCGGAACGATCACCAAGGCTTACATCGCCGAGATCGGTGCGAATATCGACGGTGCCGCTGAGAACATACCCGGACTCCTTGTAAACGACGGTGCGGAAGCGACCGTTGCATATGCCGGCGGAAAGTGGTACATAGTAGGCTGATGGAAGTCGTTGTCGTCACAACGCAGGGGGTGGAATTCCGGGAGGCGGAGCAGTATCTGCCGCTGGTTTCCGCACTGCGGCGTGACAGGATCGCGAAGAAGCTCCGGGACGAGGACAAACTCCAGGCGCTCGCCGCCGGGCTGCTGCTCTCCGGTGAACTGAGCCGCCGCAGCGGAATCCCCCGGGAGCGCCTGCGGTATTCCCACGGACCGTTCGGGAAGCCCTACCTCATCGGCGGCGGAGTGGAATTCTCGCTCTCCCACACCAGGGGAGCGGTCTGCGCCGCGTTCTCCGGGGAGGGCGAGGTCGGCGCGGATATCGAGCGCCGGGACCGCCGGGTCAGCGAACGGCTGTATTCCAGGGTGCTGAGCGGCAGCGAGCGGCGGAACGCGGCTTCCGGCGAGGACTTCATCAGGCTGTGGGTGCAGAAGGAGGCATTCCTGAAGCGCCTGGGCACCGGTATCGCGGACGACCTGCGGGGCGTGGATACCACGCTGCTGCGCGACACCGCGGCGAGGGAGTGCGGCGAGTATTTCGTCGGCCTTTCCGGACCCGGGGCGGAGTCAGCAGAGATACTCGTGATTACGTTCAGGGAACTGGAGGACTTGATTCGGAATTCGTAATTCTGAATTATGGTATCGCCTGCGGCGGTTTTATTACAATAATAATGGGCGGAGAGAACTCTCCGCCCATTTCTTTATTGAACTGAATATTACCGTCCCATCATCTTTCTGCGAATGAAGATCAGGAACAGTACCGCGCCGACAACGGTGCACACGATTCCTACAACGAGAATTATCGGGTGTCCGCTGGTGTCGATACACTTTATGTAGAGATACGGGCAGTGCTCGCTGATGTAGTCGTCGTCAAGTCCGAAGCCGTCGGTGAGCGCCTGTCTGTAGTACTCCTTGTCCTCGCTGTCCATGACGGTGACTTTCCCCTTGAAGTGCACCGGAGCGATGTTCTCCAGGTCCTCCAGGTACTCTGCACTGTCGTAAGCGTCGGACTGGGCGTCCAGCTCTGCGATGAGGTCGTCCACGGCGGTGTAAAGCCCGATGGTGGAATCATCGCCTACCGGGATAAGGTAGTAGAATCCGAAGCCGTCCTTTTCCTTTTCCTTCTTGATCTGCTCGTAGCTTCCGTAGTTGTACGGCAGGTCGCCCTCGATCATCATTCCTTCCCTGATGTCGCTGATGGTGAGGGTGGAGAAATCCGCGCCCTTTTTCGAGTAATCCGCCATTTCGCCGACGGAGATCACGATAAGTACGATTCCCATTACCAGCACCACGATAGCGGTCACTGCGGTTCTTATAGTTCTCATTGGTTACCTCCTGTGATATGAATGAGTTTGCACCAGATAATTATATCACAAAATTCGTCATCTGTCAACATCTTATGAAGATTATTTTGCAAATACCCCTTAACATTTGCGTGGAAATATGATATAATAAATTCGTATATACTGGTCGCCTCTGATTTTCAGAGGTTCCATTATGATAATTGCAACCGGACATCGAAAGGAAAACAATGGACGAGCTTAACGAAAAGAAAGAACCCACCTCTGCCGAGCCGGAGGAATCCCCGGAAGAAGCCACCAGGGAACAGCACGACGGGGAATACACCGGCATGCCCAGGGCGAGGGCGGCGTTCCTGAAAATACTGCCAATGCTCATCGTGCTGGCGTGCACCGGGCTGTTTATGTGGGGTATCAAGGCGGTCATAGGCGTGTTCTACGCGCCGCACGATGAGGTGTACTACCGCACGGTGGGGGAGAATGAATACACCATCGTCAAGTGCTTCCAGAACCCGTCGTCGTATTTCTACATCTACAACAGCGACGCGTTCGTTTATAACGAGAAGGACTACGAAAACGTGGCAGGGGAACACAACGACGCCCACCTCACCAAGGTGCCCGAGGTGTATTTCGTGCTGAACGAAACCGCGCCGGACGTCGAAACCACCACCATAAAGCAGCTCTGTACCGGCAACGGACTCAAGGTGTTCCAGTTCGGGGAATTCGTGCTGTACCGCCTGGAGGGGCAGTACGGTGTGTTTGCTCCGCTGAGGGAATACACCGAGAGCGCCACCGACCGCAAGAACGACCTCTATGTGATCCGCCAGCTGCTCAAGAACGACAACTGGAAGGGATTCGAAATGCCCTACCGCACTGACGAGAGCTTCCAGGGTATCCTGGAGAAGCTGGAGTGGCACCTCGACACCGAGTACGTGGAGGACCAGTGATGGAAGAAAAGTCACGCCTCAAATGGGTGGATATACTGAAATCCTTCGGCATATTCGCCGTGGCTTTCGGGCATATCTACCGGCAGGAGAATGTGCTGTGCTGGCTGTATACGTTCCATGTGCCGCTGTTCTTCATCGCCGGGGGAATAGTGTTCAGACCCTCTGAGATATTACGGAACATAAAGCGCAGGGCGTTCAGGATACTTGTGCCGTATGCCGTGTTCGGCGTGCTGATGGCGCTGTATTTCAGCCTGATAGAGTATCGCTGGCGGGATATCTCCATGAGCCTGCCGGACTGCCTGCTTGGCCTGGTCATCGGCGACATGGATCATCTGGAGTTCCATTCCCATCTGTGGTTCCTGCCCTGCTATTTCCTGACCGCTGTGGCTTATAATGCGCTCTACCGGCTGCTAAGGCCGCTTGGCTGCCGGCTTGTCTGCGCCGGTGCGTGTGTTGTTTACATGCTGTTTCCGCTGCCATCGCTTCCCTGGGGGGCGGACCGTGCGCTCGGGTTCCTCGGGCTGTTCGCCCTGGGAAATCTCGCTGCTGAAAAAGGTCTGCTCAACCGGGCGGAGAAGCTCCCGGCGCCTGTACAGCTCGGCGCTGCGGTGCTGCTTCTCGGGCTCAGCGTGGGACTTGCTGCGATGTATCTCACCAGGGGACTTATGTGGGCGGTCTGCGCAATAGTCGGCACGGCGGGCTTCATGTCGCTTTCTATGGCGCTGGAAAAACTGCGCATTCCCGCTGAGATAATGTCCGGGGCCGGAAGAGGAACTCTGGTGGCGCTGTGCATACACGGCCCCATCTACCGTATTCTGCTGAAGCTGGCGGCGATGGCTTCCGGGAGCACCACGGATATCCTGCGAATGAACGTTTTTTCGAGCCTTGCGGTGACTGCCGTAACGCTGGTGATATGCCTGGGAGTGTTCAGACTGCTGGAGCGGTTCCTGCCCTGGTGC
Source organism: uncultured Oscillospiraceae bacterium (assembly GCA_900542145.1). GTDB lineage: Bacteria > Bacillota > Clostridia > Oscillospirales > Ruminococcaceae > CAG-115. The sequence goes on from UQMF01000010.1 coordinate 47,871, forward strand.
ATAGGGATCGTTCCCGCCAAAAAGGAAAAAAGACCGCCTGAAAACGGGTCATAAATAGAAGAAACAGAAAGGAACAAAATACATGGCTGATTATAGCTATCTTGACAAGATACGCAACTTCTGCATAATCGCACACATCGACCACGGAAAATCCACCCTCGCCGACCGTATCCTCGAGCAGACCCAGACCGTCGCCCTCCGCGACATGGAGGAGCAGCTGCTCGACAATATGGACATCGAGCGCGAGCGCGGAATCACCATCAAGGCGCGTGCAGTCCGCCTGAAATACCACGCGGACGACGGCGAGGACTACATCTTCAACCTCATCGACACCCCCGGCCATGTGGATTTCAACTACGAGGTGTCCCGTTCCCTGGTTGCCTGCGAGGGCGCGCTGCTCATCGTGGACGCTTCCCAGGGTATCGAGGCGCAGACCCTTGCCAACACCTACCTCGCCGTAGAAAACGACCTGGAGGTCGTTCCGGTCATCAACAAGATAGACCTCCCCTCCGCGCACCCCGAGCAGGTCAAGGAGGAGATAGAGAACGTCATCGGTATCCCTGCCGAGGACGCCCCCGAGATTTCCGCGAAAATGGGAATCAATATCCACGCGGTAATGGAGGCTGTGGTGAAGTCCATTCCCTCCCCGAAGGGCGACCCGGAGGCTCCGCTGAAGGCGCTGATATTCGACAGCTACTACGACAGCTACAAGGGCGTTATCACCTATATCCGCGTTAAGGAGGGCAGCGTGAAGCCCGGCGACCGTATCCGCATGATGGCGACCGGCGCGGAATTCACCGTCGTCGAAACCGGCGTCATGGGCGCCACCGAGCTTGTCCCCTGCTCCGGGCTGAGAGCCGGGGAGGTAGGCTACATCGCGGCTTCCATCAAATCCATCGGCGAAACCAAGGTCGGCGACACCGTGACCTCCGCCGAGAACCCTGCCGCAGAGGCGCTTCCCGGCTACCGGGAGGTGAATCCCATGGTGTTCAGCGGTATCTACCCGGCGGACGGCGCAAAGTACGTTGACCTGCGCGAGGCGCTGGAGAAGCTGCAGCTGAACGACGCTTCCCTCAGCTTTGAGCCGGAAACCTCCATCGCACTGGGATTCGGCTTCCGCTGCGGATTCCTGGGACTGCTGCACATGGAGATAATCCAGGAGCGTATCGAGCGTGAATACAACCTGGACATCATCACCACCGCGCCCTCCGTTGTCTACAAGATAGAGCTCACGGACGGCTCCGTCAAGATGATAGACAACCCCACGAACTACCCCGACCCCTCCGAGATAGCCCAGGCGTACGAGCCTATGGTGAACGCGCATGTCTACACCCCCTCGGAGTATGTCGGCAACATAATGGAACTCTGCCAGAACCGCCGCGGCGTATTCCGGGATATGAAGTATATCGACGAGAGCCGCGTTGACCTGCACTACGAGCTTCCGCTCAACGAGATAGTCTACGACTTCTTCGACGTGCTGAAATCCCGGACGAGGGGCTATGCAAGCTACGACTATGAGATGATGGGATTCGTGCCGTCAAAGCTGGTCAAGCTGGATATTCTTCTCAACGGTGACGTTATCGACGCGCTTTCCTTCATCGTGCACACCGACAAGGCATACGAGCGTGCGCGCAAGATGGCGGAGAAACTCAAGGAGCACATTCCGCGGCAGATGTTCGAGATTCCGATACAGGCTGCGGTGGGCGGCAAGATAATCGCCCGGGAGACCATCAAGGCACTGCGAAAGGACGTCCTCGCCAAGTGCTATGGCGGTGATATCACCCGAAAGAAGAAACTGCTGGAGAAGCAGAAGGAGGGCAAGAAGCGCATGCGCGCCTTCGGTACCGTCGAGGTTCCGCAGGAGGCGTTCATGGCGGTGCTCAAGCTGGATGATGAGTGATTTCCGGGGACTGTATATCCATGTTCCGTTCTGCCTGCGCAAGTGCCCATACTGTGACTTCTATTCCGTGACGGAGGAGTCGCTCCGGGAGGACTACGCCGCGGCGGTCGTGCGGAATCTGCGCAGGTACCCCGAGCCGTTCGGCACCGTGTATTTCGGCGGAGGTACTCCGAACCTGCTCGCGCCGCACATGGCGGAGATAATGGCGGCGGTGGAAGCCGCGCCCGGTGCGGAGGTCTCGGCGGAATGCAATCCTGCCTCCACCACGGCGGAAACGCTGGAAATGCTCCGGAATGCCGGGGTGAACCGCATTTCCGTGGGGGTGCAGTCGCTACAGGACGGGGAGCTGAGAAAGCTCGGCAGGCTCCACAGCGCCGCGCAGGCGGTGGAGCTGATAGAATCCGCGCACAACGCCGGATTCGGCAACATTTCCGCGGACGTAATGCTCGGAATCCCCGGGCAGACCGCGGATTCCCTCGCCGACACGATAGGGCGCCTGTCTGAATTGCCGGTACGGCACATCTCCGCGTACATGCTGACCCTGGAGCCGGCGACCCCGTTCGGGAAGTCGCCGCCGGCGGACATGGCGGACGACGACCTTATGGCGGACCTGTACGCCCTCTGCCAGGAACTCTGCGCGCGGCAGGGATTCGCGCAGTACGAGATAAGCAACTTCGCCCGGGAGGGCTTCCGGTGCAGGCACAATCTGAAGTACTGGCGCGATGAGGAGTACCTCGGCATAGGTCCGGCGGCGCACTCCTTCTACGAGGGGAAGCGCTTCGCGGTACCCCGGGATATCCGGGCGTTCATCGCGGCGGATTCCCAGCTGGTGGAGATCACCGACGACTCCCCCGGGGACTACGACGAGCGCGTCATGATGGGACTGCGGCTCTCCGAGGGTATCCCGGAGGAGCTTTACAAGCCGCTGGAGGGGGCGCTGCGCCTGCTCCCGGCGGATTACTACACCCTGGAAAACGGCAGGCTGGCGCTGACCGGCAGGGGATTCCCGGTGTATAACTACATCGTGTCCCTGCTTCTGGCACACAAGGAGGAAGCATGAGAAGAAAAGACCGTGAAGTGACCGACGAGAGCCGTATTGACGGGATAATCCGGCGCTGCAGCTGCTGCCGCCTGGGATTCAGCGATGGCGGCGAGGTCTACATCGTCCCGATGAACTTCGGATTCGTGAAGCGTGACGGGAAGCGCGTGTTCTACTTCCACAGCGCGAAAGAGGGGCGCAAGGTGGAACTGCTGAAGAATGGCTGCGACGTCGGCTTCGAGATGGACTGCGGCTACGAACTCCACCCGGGGGAGGTCCCCTGCGACTGCTACGCGGAGTTCAGCAGCATTATCGGCACCGGCCGCGCTGAGATAGTCACCGGGGAGGACGAGAAGATACTCGGGTTACAATCCCTGATGAAGCAGGCAGCCGGGAAGGAGAACTGCGAATTCCGCCCGGAAATGCTGGCGGCGGTATGCGTTTTCCGGCTGGAGATAGACAAATTATCCTGCAAAGTACATTTATAAGGAGAACTGACATGGCTTACACCATAGAAAAAGGGAAGAAGTTCATTCCGGCGGACAGCGCGTGCTTCCAGTATGTCGGGAGGATCGACGACGAGGATCCGGCGCGCCCGGTCATGATATGGCCCGGAAGCTACGCTGACGTGGAGTTCACGGGGACTTCTGCGGCGGTGGTGCTGAAGAACATCAACTTCCAGGAGGACACCCACTTCGCCGTTATCGTTGACGGCGTGATGAAGAAGATAACCCTCCCCACCGACCGGCAGGACAACCTGTATTTCGCCGCCGAGGGGCTGGAGGACAAGCGCCACACCCTGCGGATACTCAAGACGATGGCGGCGCACAACTACCTGGAGTTCGCCGGGATAGTCGTGGACGAGGGCGCGGAGGTGTCGGACCCTGCGCATAAGTACGACATGAAGCTGGAGGTCTACGGCGACAGCGTTTCCGCCGGAGAGGTCACAGAGGCGATATATTACGAGGGGCAGTGCGACCCGGAGGATCACCGCAACCGCCTGGATAACTCCCACTTCTCCTACGCGCTGAACCTGGGGCGCAAGCTCAACGCCGAGGTGCACGACATCGCCCAGGGCGGTATCGCCCTGCTGGACGGCACCGGGTACTTCTGCTCCGACCAGCTCACCGGAATGGAGAGCTGCTGGGATAAGCTGGAATACACCCCCTACGCCGAGCGCAAGCCGTGGGATTTCAGCCGCTGGACCGCTGACGCCGTTATCATCGCCATCGGGCAGAACGACGCGAATCCCGAGCCGGAGCGCATAAAGCAGCCGGAATACCGCCGCATGTGGAAGGACCACTACATTGCTTTCCTGCGCACGCTGATGGGGAAGTACCCTGCCGCGAAGTTCGTGCTGATACTCACCGTGCTCGGCCATGACCCCACCTGGGACGACGCCCTGGAGGAGATTGCACAGGAGGTGGATTCCGACCGGGTATCCCACTTTATGTTCCGCCGCACCGGAAAGGGCACCAACGGCCACCCCAGAGCCACCGAGCAGGAGGAAATGGCAGGCGAGCTGTACAATTATTTCAAGGGTACCCTTGGATTCTGATACAAACTACGGAACCTATGACTATGTTGCGCCCGGGTGTTTTGCTGAAATCACCCGGGCGGATTTGTAAAAAGTGCACAAAATTAATGTGAAAACTGAATTTCATTGCGTATATAAGTTGCACTTCACGGAAGTATGTGGTATAATAAATGTGTGCTCAGGTGACTTTAGTGGATAAAAGCCACAAAGCGCCAAAGCGGTATATTCATAAAGCACACACAAAATAAAGGAGAAATCACTATGAAGATGAAGAAGGTTTTCGCAGCTGTTGCAGCTGCCGTTATGGCACTCTCTGCAACCGCATGTGCAAGCACAAATGAAGAATCCGGCAATTCCGGCGCGGCTTCCGGCAGCGCAGACGGAAAGGTTTACAACATCGGTATCTGCCAGCTCGTTCAGCACGAGGCTCTCGACGCAGCTACCAAGGGCTTCAAGGATGTCCTTATTGAGAAGCTCGGTGAGGATAACGTAAAGTTCGACGAGCAGAATGCAAACGGTGAATCCACCAACTGCACCACCATCTGCAACGGCTTCGCTGCCGCTAACGTTGACCTTATCCTCGCAAACGCTACCGGCGCTCTCCAGGCAGCCAGCGCAGCAACTGCAACTATCCCGATCCTGGGCACTTCCGTGACCGACTACGGCACCGCGCTTTCCATCGACAACTGGACCGGAACTACCGGCACCAACATTTCCGGTACTTCCGACCTCGCTCCTATCGACCAGCAGGCTGAAATGCTCAAGGAGCTGTTCCCCGACGCTAAGACTGTAGGTATTCTCTACTGCTCCGCTGAGTCTAACTCCAAGTACCAGGCAACCAAGTTCACCGAGGCTCTCGACGGCTCCGGTATCACCGTAAAGGAATACAGCGCGGCTGACAGCAACGAGATCAGCAGCGTATGCACCACCGCTGTGGCTGAATGTGATGTCCTCTACATACCCACTGATAACACCATCGCTTCCTCCGTTGAAACCATCAAGAATATCGTCGTTCCTGCAAAGAAGCCCGTTATCGCCGGCGAAGAGGGTATCTGCAAGGGCTGCGGCGTTGCAACGCTGTCCATCAGCTACGAGGAGCTCGGCAGAACTACCGGCGAGATGGCATACGAGATCCTGGTAAACGGCGCTGACGTTTCCACCATGGAAGTACGCTTCGCCCCCAACGTTACCAAGAAGTACAACGCAGAGATCTGCAGCGAGCTTGGTATCACAGTTCCCGAGGGCTACGAGGCTATCGCCGAGTAATTTCCCCGGCAGGACTTACTGACTGAATTTAATGCAAAACGGGGTGCGGGTTATGTCCGTTCCCCGCTTCTGCGTAAATAAAGGCACTTTTCCCACGGCACACTTATTACACAAAAAACATATCGGAGAGAATTATGGATCTGTTCTTAACCAAACTGTCTACATTTGGCAACAGCCTTCCCGGCGACGTCACGCAGGGACTTATCTGGGGCATTATGGCGATCGGAGTGTTCATCACCTATAAAATCCTGGACTTCGCCGACCTGACCGTTGACGGCACCCTCGGACTCGGCGGCGTTACCGCTGTCGTGCTCATCACCAACGGCGTTCCCGTGCCGGTGGCTATGCTCATCGCATTCCTGGCAGGGTGTGCGGCAGGGCTTGTTACCGCGCTGCTAAACACTATGCTGGGTATCCCCGGTATTCTGGCCGGAATACTCACGCAGCTGGCTCTTTACTCCATCTACCTCGACATCAACGGCAAGGCGAACGCCCCGATAAGCGTTGATAAGTTTCCGCTGGTCATCTCCTCGAGATACGTCACCGCCGGAAACGCTCCCATCGACATAATCCGCACTGTCGGCACCGGACTGCTGTTCGTTGTTCTCATCATCGCAGCGCTGTACTGGTTCTTCGGCACGGAATACGGCATGTCTATCCGCGCGACCGGCTGCAACTCCGCGATGTCTAAGGCGGAGGGCATCAACACCAAGCGCACCACAATAATTGCGCTGGTGCTCTCCAACGGCTTTGTCGGACTTTCCGGCGCTCTGCTGGCACAGTACCAGGGATTCGCTGACGTAAACATGGGCCGCGGCGCCATCGTCATCGGTCTTGCCGCCGTTATCATCGGCATGGTGCTGGGCGAGGTGATCCTGCGCAAGCACTTCAACTTCATTGGAAAGCTTTCCTTTACCGCGATAGGCGCCATCGTCTACTTCGTGGTACTGCGTATCGTAATGCTGATCGGTCTTTCCACCGACAACACCAAGCTGTTCTCCGCGATCATCGTTGCGCTGTTCCTGGCGGTGCCCTACCTCCAGAAGACGAGCAAGACTTCCTTCCGCAAGGCCGGGAAGCGCTCGCTTGCCGCCGTCACTGACGAAGCGGAGCACCTGGGCGCAGTCCTGGCGAATTCCGTGACAAGTCCGAAGAAGGAGGGGAAGTGATATGCTGGAACTCGTAAACATCAAAAAGGCGTTCAACCCCGGCACCATCAACGAGAAGAAAGCGCTCAACGGCGTTTCCATCAAGCTCGAGGACGGTGACTTCGTGACGATAATCGGCGGCAACGGCGCCGGAAAATCCACGACGCTTAACGCGATCGCCGGCGTGTGGCCGGTGGACAGCGGCGCAATAATCATCGACGGACACAACGTCACCGGGCTTTCAGAGCACCAGCGCGCGAAGTACATCGGGCGCGTATTCCAGGACCCCATGACCGGTACTGCCGCCGACATGGAGATCCAGGAGAACCTCGCCCTGGCGGCGCGCCGCGGCAAGCCCAGACTGCTCGGCTGGGGGATCACGCGCAGGGAGCGCGAGGAATATCACGAGCTGCTCAAGACCCTCGGACTGGGACTTGAGGACCGCATGACCTCCAAAGTGGGACTTCTCTCCGGCGGACAGCGCCAGGCGCTGACCCTGCTGATGGCGACCCTCAAGAAGCCGCAGATTCTGCTGCTCGATGAGCATACCGCCGCCCTCGATCCCAAGACCGCCGCAAAGGTGCTCCAGCTCTCCGACGAGATAATCGCGGCGAACCACCTTACCGCGATGATGGTCACCCATAATATGGCGAATGCCATCGAGTACGGCAACCGTCTGATAATGATGAACGACGGCAGGATAATCTACGACGTGAAGGGCGAGGAGAAGAAGAACCTCACCGTTGACGACCTCCTCCAGAAGTTCGAGGAAGCCAGCGGCTCCGCGCTCAACAACGACAGAATGCTGCTCTCCGGCAACAAGTAAGTCAGATAACGTTTTGTGTAATAAAAAAGAAGGGGCGGAGAATCGATCTTCGCCCCTTTTAATATTATCGCCGCAGGCGGTACAATAATTCCGGATTGCCCATCACCCGGTTCTCTGGGTGCCGAAGCGGATATAGTTGTATTCCCGGGAAACTGCGTCCCAGGTGGGGGCGCCGACAACTCCCGAAACGGGAAGCCCGAACAGGTCCTGGAACACCCGGACTGCCTCCTCGGTCTGGGGTCCGAAATACCCCGTCGCCGGGACTTCCGGAATATCCCGGTAGGTCCTGCCGATGAGGTTGAGATAGGTCTGGAATGCCAGCACGTCGTTGTTGTTCAGCCCCGGCGTCAGGACGTAGCCCGGGTACAGCGCCGCGGTATTCCCGGCGTAGCCCTCCGGCAGTCCTTTCAGAATATCGTTGTAGATGTCCTGTATCGCAGTCCAGGTCGCAAAATCCACTATGCCGTCCGGGTTAAGTCCGTAGAAACGCTCAAAGGCGAGCACCTGCTGTTCCGTTTCGCTGCTGAAAACTCCGTTCGCCGGACCGGAGGGTATCTCCGGGTTGAAATAGGCTATCACATTGAGATAGTATTGCAGGTAGCTGACGAATATCCCATAATCGCCGGGGCGGAGCTGCTCCGGGAAATCCTCCTGAACCTCGAATGGGCGCAGACCCTCGGAGGTCAGCTCTGCGAGATTCTTCACCGCCACATAGATGTACTTTATCTGGTACCAGGTCGCTTTGTTGACCACGCCGGTCTGGGGCAGCCCGAAGATACCCTGGAACACACGAACGGCTTCGCTGGTGTTTTCACGGTAGAATCCATTCGCGGGGGATATCTTCGGGATAGCCGGGTAGTTGTCCGCAATGCGGTTGAGTTCCGTCTGAATGGTGTGCACCTCGTTGCCGGAGGTGCCTATCCCGAACGGAGTCCCGGGGTAGCTGCCAATGAACGGCTCAACGGGGGCGTTCCGCACGATTTCTATGTCGCTGCCGTAGTAGTATTGCAGCATCTCATAAGGGGTATATCCCCGGTTTGCCAGCGTGACCGTCCCCCACTGGGATAGTCCCTGACAGGTGACGGAAGTTCCGTTGCAGAACTGGGTGAACAGCGGCTCCACCGTGCCGCGCCTTACGACGTAGTTGTTGAATATTTCGTCCACGATGTTGCTGATGTTATTGAACACGTCCCTGCCATAGACGAACGCCTGGTCGTACTGGGTCGAGCTGGTTATGTCAAAGGGGTAGCCGCGGCTGCGGTACCACTCGGTGAACACACGGTTCAGCGCAAACGTCACCTGGGCGTAAACATTCGCGCGTATCGCGGCTTCCGGCCAGGTTGGGAATATCTCGCTGCTCGCCACGTTCTTGATGTAGTCCGGAAATGAGAGGGTCACGTTGTCCGCCGGAGAATTCGGCGGCCCGAGGTGCACCGTGATGGTTTCGGGGATAGAGGGAGTTTTCAGTTCAGGCATGCGGCACCTCCGTCAGGTCCGGTTCGGATTCGGTGATGGTTTCCTTTTCCGCCGTGCCGGCGGAGGGGATCAGGGCTATCCGCTGCACAGAGAGTATACCCTCAAAAATCGGCAGGGAACGCACCGACACCGGAATAAACCCTGCGGCGGTGATATCTGCGTCGTATAGCGCGTAGGGCTGCACCGACACAGTGGGACTCAGGGAATATTCCACGGAGGGCGCAGGCATCTCCAGTATCCGGGTCTGTCCGCTGGAATCCGTCAGCAGGTCGTAGAAGGTGTGCCGGCTTCCGCCGATGACCTTAGTCACCAGCACCCGCGCGCCCTTTACCGGCAGCGCATTCCGGGCGGTGTAGGTGCGGAAGCGCAGCGTGCCCTGCCGGGGATTCGCCTTGACGAAGTCGTCCAGGTCCGCGTATTCCGGCTCCGGTGGCGGTTCGGGGTAATTACCGTTCTCCTCCTGGACGAGCGGCTTTACGTCCTCCCGGGAGTTCACCGCTCCTGCCTGGCTCTCGAAACTGCGCCTGCCAAGCTGTTCCTCCGGGGACTGACCGCTTTCGGGGACAGTGCCAAGGCTCTCGGTCTGCGCCGGGTCGGAGGCGGTATTTTCGCCCTCCCGGCGGAATTCCGGCTGCTGCTCCTGCTCCGTTTCGTCGGTGACGGAGTTGTTCTCCGGGGAAACGTTGTCGTTGGTGAAGTCGTTCTGCGGCGCTTCATCAGTGAACTGCGGCGGCAGGCTGGAGAAGTCGTCGGGACTGAAGTCCTGACTGAAGTCCTTACTCAAGTCCTGACTGAAGTCAGTGCTATTGTCCGGTGTGGATTCCGGAGCGCTGTCGGGGGTGGATTCCGCCGGGGGGGCGCTGAAGTACTTCCCGAGTGCCTCCGCTGCGGAGCTGTCGGCGGACCAGGCTATCACCGTGGGAGTCCTCCCGGCGGCGGATTCCTCGGTGGGGGAATCCGGTACGGATGCGGCTGGCTCCTCCGGGAGCATTTCCGGGAAATCCAGCGCCGCAGCCGGTTTCGGTGCGGCGGAAGTGTGGGAATTCCCGGCTGCCGCCATAAGTTCCTGCTTGTATTTTTCGATGAGCTTCTTCATGTTGTCGTCCATGGCGTACCTCCTGATGATGGTTCTGAGTAATCATATGCAGCGACGTCCGGGATAATTCCCGGGGTACCCCTGGAAAAGCAGAAAGACAGACCTTTCCCGTCGGAATACCTCTGACGTGAAATGTCTGTCAATACACGGATTATACCACACCCCGGACGTTTTGTCAATACCCCTGTGGGAATAAAAGGTTGACAATTCCGCCGGAATGGTATATAATATATAAGGTTTTTTAAAGGCGACCTTATACAAATAAGCGGTGACGACGGCACTCCGCCGGGCGGCTGCGCAGATTTTATCGGAGGAATAAAAGAATGAGAACAAGAAACATCATATCTGCCATCGCGGCAGCAGCAGTAGCGTTCAGCGCTGTTTCCTTCAGCGTTTCCGCTGAGGAGGAGCCGGCTGGCTACATCTATTTTATGGCTGACAAGACCACCATCGGTCAGGGCTTCACCGTGGAGCCTGAGAAGGTTCCCTTCTATGAGGGCGAAACCGGACTGGAGGTCGTTGAGAGAGCCGCAGACGTGCTCACTGATGACACTGGCTACGGCGCATACATCACTGCATTTGCTGACGCCGACCTTGAAACCGAGGTCCCCGAGGCTATCAAGGCTGTCGTTCCCGAGATGACCGGCAGAAACACCGAGGGCTACCTCAGCGCGCTGGATTACACCGCAGAGAGCGGCTGGACATATTTCGTGAACGATGAGTACGCTCAGGTGGGTATTGGCGACTACGTTCCGGCAGACGGCGATGTTGTAGTATTCTCCTTCACCGTTTACGGCTACGGCGCTGACCTCGGCGTTGACAACTCCTCCTGGGGCGGCGCGGCTGCTCTCAAGGAAGCAACCAAGAAGGCTGGGCTGGTAAAGCTCTGCGCAGAAGCTGCTGACGCTGACGTTGACGAGTATGTATTTACCGGGGCTATGGAGGTTCTCGCACAGTACGAGGCTACACAGGAGGACATTGACAATGCCGTTGCTGGTCTTACCGCTGCGCTGAACAGCACCGCCGAAGCAGCTGCAACAGAGGACACCGCTGACAGCACAGCCGAGGTTTCCGACGACGCTTCCGCTGGTACTGACACCGAGAAGGGCTCTCCTTCCACCGGCGTTGAGGGTGCCGCAGTTGCCTTCGCAGTAGTACTGCTCGCAGGCGCTGGTATCGCTCTCAGCAAGAAGAAGTAATCCATGCGGCGAATAACCGGGATATTGCTGGCGGTCTGCACTGCTCTGTTCATGGCGGTGCAGACCGCTTTTTCCGCCCCGGCGGAATCCGGCTGGGAGGACAGGGCGCAGGAGTGCTTCGGCTACTTCATGCGGCAGCGCGGCGCGGAGGATTTCTGGGACGGGCTGGATTCCGGCGCCACCGACTGGGCGGCGTACTGCTACGCGCGGCTCTACGGCGCGGACGGTGCGGAGGAATACGCGCAGTCCGTTGAGCGGCATGTCGGGGAGCTTTACAGCGCCGGAGGCTTCGTGCGCCCCACGGAATACCAGCGCGCGGCGATATGCATCACCGTGACCGGAGGGAATCCGTCGCTGGCGGCGCGGCTGGGGGCGTTCGGCTGTGAGATCCTTGACAGGCAGGGATTCAACGCCTACATCTGGGCGCTCATCGCCCTTAACGTCACCGGGATACAGCCCCCGGAGGGCGCGGCGAACACCGCGGACACGCTGACGGAATACCTCATCGCGCACCAGCACGCGGACGGAAGCTTCGCGCTGATGGGGGACGGCGGAGATGTAGATATCACCGCGGCGGCGGTCTATGCCCTTGCAGGGACGGATTCCCCCGGGGCGGCGGAGGCTGCGCAGCGCGGCGCGGACTGGCTCGCCGGATTCGACAGCTACTCCACCATGGGCGTGAGGAACTGCGAAAGCACGGCGCAGGCGGTGATCGCGCTTTCCGCCGCCGGGCGCAGGGAGAGCGCGGAAAAGGCGGCGGCACAGCTGGAGGAATACCGCCGGGAGGGGGGCGGCTACGCCCATCTTCCTGACGGGGAGGTCAACCAGATGGCGACCGCCCAGACCCTGGAGGCATTCACCGCCCTGGCTCTGGCGGAGCGCGGCGGGAGCCTTTTCGGGAAGTACTCTGGCGCTGCGGCGGAGCCTGACGGCGCAGAATCCACGCCGGAATCTGCTGAAATCCCGACACTGACGGCGGAATCCACGGCGGAGCCCGGGATTCAGCCCGGGAATACGGCGCAGGGCGGTCTGACCGGCACGCATATCCGTATCATCATATCCGCAGTGCTGGGCGCCGCGGCGGTCGCGTGCGGAATACTGTTTGCATTCCGCCGGAAGAAGGCGCTTATCCCTGCGGCGGCGCTGCTGGCGGCGCTTGCCGGGGGAGTGTGGCTGCTTGATATCCGCACGCCGGAGGAATACTACAGCGAATCCGGGGGAGGTCCCGTCAGGGTCACGGTGCTGGCGGAATGCTCCACCGTGCTGTCGCATATGGATATCATCGACCCTGCTGTGAATCCGCCGGAGGTCGTCCCGGAGGACGGCGTTATCATCGCCCGGTGCGAGGTTTCCCTGCCGGAGGGCGCCACGGCGTTTGACGCGCTCGCCGCCGCCGCACGGAAGCAGCGCGTCCGGGTGGACTACACCGGCAGCGCCTACGGCACCTATGTCCGGGGGATAGGGTATGTGACCGAATTCGGCTTCGGGGAGCTGAGCGGCTGGATGTACACCGTCAACGGGAAGTTCCCGGACGTGTCCGTTTCCGACCGCGTGCTGGAATCCGGGGACGCGGTGGAATTCCGCTATACCTGCGACCTGGGCAGAGATGTAGGCGACGACTATTATGACAGAGTTGCTTCCCAGGACGCTCCCTTAGCATGAAAATCTGTGTTTTGCACAAATATTTTGCACAAAATTTGTGGAAAGCGCATGCCTGTTTTTGTGGGCTGCTGCTTGCAAATCCTGTTCGAATATGGTATAATTTAAATGGACTATACAGCATGGGGCAGTGCGCCGGGGAATTATGCGGCTGCGCCATCAATTAGGAGGAATCACTTAATGATATTAGACGCACTACATAATTACAGGGCGCAGAATACCAGCCGTATGAACAAGTCCATCGGTATCGGCATGGCTGCTTTCGCTGTGATCGAGGCTGTAGTTACCTTTTTCCTGGTAATGAAGCCCCTGTTCATCAACCCTGTATACAGACAGGCAGCAGAGTACAACACCGAGGGCAAGTCCTGTATCGTAAAGCTTTTCGGCAAGACCTTCGCTTCCCAGTCTGAGATCGCAAACAACCAGATTATTCTCTCCCTCTGGGACACCATCATGAATGTCGTTCTCATCTACATCGTCATCACCGCCATTCTGCTTATCCTTTCGTTCTGCTATTTCAAGGGTTTTGCGTTCGCAAAGTCCTATCTGATCGCTATTTTCGGCGCAAAGACCGTTATCGGTCTTGTTCCGCTGCTGATCCCGTTCGCTAACTTCGCAGGCAGAAACTCCATCAAGACCTTCGGCGTTATCGACGCGGTTCTGTGTCTGGCGGCGTGTGTTTACTTCGTTTACGAGAGCAACGACGAATATGCCGACGACATGCTTCTTTCAGAGGCTGACCGTGCGGCGATGATCAAGCGCGCCGTAGTCAGCGGTCTTACATTCCTCGGCATGGCTGCTGTAGTCGTATTCACCAACCTTGCGCTCACAGCTTACGGCAGCGTCACCCTCCAGGGCGGCAACTGGTCCATCATCATCGGCTGGGTAGGCGGCGACACCGGGATCGCTCAGGGTATCGTCCTGATGCTTCTCATCGGCGTGGCTCTTATAGGCAGCATTCTCTATGTACGCGAGGGCGAGTGGGCAATGCTCTACTACTTCGCATTCGGCGGCGCGGCTGCTATCGTTGACCTGGTGGCTATCGTCCTGAGATTCGTATGGGTCGTAAAGACCTACAACCCCAACAAGGCGCTGGCAAGATCCGGCGACGAGAGCGCTATCGCGTGGGTATCCAACAACGGCATGACCTCCAGGTGGTGGATGGCTACCGTGTTCCTTATCCTTGCCTGCGTTGTCGCTGCGGCAGTGGCTGTATTCGCGTTCACCCGCGTTAAGAGCAAGCTCGTTATCGGCAACAAGGACGGCGAGGAGAAGAAGCCCTTCATCGCGCTTTCCATCGGTACCGGCTCTATCCTGCTCAGCTTCGTTTTCACAATAGTGGCTGTGCTCATGTATGACAAGCTCATCTTCACACACCTCCAGTTCGGCGCGATGGACTACCTCTACCTCATCGTTTACGGCGGTCTGACCCTTATGCTGGCGGCGGCTATGTGGTGCGGCTACAACTTCTCCAAGTTCGGCGCGCTGGCTCTGTTCGTGCTGGTTGCTTCCAACAACTTCACCTCCATCTTCAACGTATTCAACGCAAGGGCTTCCAAGGTCAACGACTACCTCGCCCAGGGCGTTAACTACACCGGCGTGAACTACATCATCTCCGGCGTTATGTATATCCTCTCTATCCTCCTCTGCCTCGGCATTATCGCCGTATTCGTGGTAAAGGAAGTCAAGGATTACATGTATCAGAAGAGATTCTCCTGATATCACATCAGAACAGACGATCCCCCTGCGGAATCCGCAGGGGGATTTTTTGTGCGCAGCCGAGGAATACTCCGGGATTTACGCACGCGGCTGTGAGTGTTCACAAGCGTGTCTTTTGGAGAGCCCAGCTTCGCCGTGGCGCCCGGTTATGGCGGCTGGGGTTCTCCTACCATGGATTCGGAACACGGTGCTTCCTGCGTGCGGTGGTGCATTCTCCCGGGCTTCTGCGGAATACAAGTCGTACTGCCGGGCGCACTCCGGCTGAGTACATGCCGCATACCCGGCGCATTCCGGCGGAGTGCGCTCCCACCACCTGCGCGTACTGTACTGCGGCGCGAGTATTCCTGCGCGGTGCGGAATCCGGAAACACAACAGGGCTGCCCTTTCGGACAGCCCTGCTGTGTTGTGTGTATTGGGGGGAGGGTGGTTGTCAGTTACTTAGCCTTGATCTTGTAGATCCTGGACGCGGAAGAGTAGATACGCTTTCCGTCTACGGTCACATAGGACTTGATGTAGTAGTAATAAATCTTACCCTTAACGCCGGTGGAATCCGTGAAGGTCATCTCGTCGGGGTCGTAGCTCTCGACCTCGCCGATCACCTTGCCCTTACCCTTTGCGGAGTTGCGGCGGTAGATGACGTAGCCGTCAGCATAATCGGACTGATCCCACTCGAGTATGATACCGTCGGAAGTGGACTTGCGGTAGGTGATCTTCACCTTGTCCGGGCGTACGATAACGGTGACCTTTCTGGTCTTTGCCGGGTTGGATTTTGCGGTGATGGTGATAACTGCCTTGCCTGCGGATACGCCGGTAACGGTGCCGTTGTCGTCAACAACAGCTACGTCCTCATTGGAGGAGGTGTAGAGCAGGGTCTTGTCGTCCGCGTTGGCAGGATATATCTTAGCCTTGAATGTAAAGGAGCCGTCAACGTTGATGGTCTTGGACTTCGCCGGGGAAACGGAGAAGCTGGAAACGGAGGTGGCTACAGTGACAACGCACTGTGCGGTGAGTCCGTTGGAGGTCTTTGCGGTGATGGTGGCAGAGCCGACCTTGACTGCCTTTACAAGACCGCTGTCGTTTACGGTAGCGACCGCCGTGTTGGAGCTGGTCCAGGTAACAGTCTTGCTGGAGGCGTCGCTGGGATTTACTGTCGCGGTAAGTCTTGCAGTGGCGTTGGGCTTGAGCGAAAGAGTGGTTTTGTCGAGGGTAACGCTGGTCGCCTGAACTACCTTCTGGCAGAGTCCGTCGCTGATGACGGTCTGGGGGTCGGTATTTGTGCCGCCCTGACCGTTACCCACCTGACCGTTGGAGTTGTTGCCCCAGCAGTACAGCTCGTTGTTGTCGGTGATGAAGCCTGCGAAATCATCGCCCAGGCTTACGCTGGTGACGCCGCTCTTCAGCAGCTTACTGAAGGAATATACGGACTTGGTGCTGCCGTTGCCCTGCTGACCGCTGCTGTTGGAGCCGGACATGTACAGGTCGTCGGAATCCAGCACTGCGGAGAAGTTGCCGGAGGTGAATACCTCGTCGCCGGAGGAGGATACCTTGGACGGATTCCTTAATCTGGAGGAATCGGAGCCAAGCTCGCCGGAGCCGTTCTCGCCCCAGCCATAAACCACGCCGTCGCTTGTTACCGCGAGGGTGTGATTGCCGCTGGAGGCAATACGGGAGAAGCTGAGGACGTTCTTCTTGACGTCGGTTATTTCAAGTAACGTGGGGGTGTCAACTATTCTGGAATCGGTGGAGGTGCCGAGTACGTTGGAGCTGTTGCTGCCCCAGCCGTAGAGCTCGCCGCCGCTGGTCACTGCGAAGCAGTGGTTGGAGCCTGCCGCGATGTCGATAATACCGCCTGAGATGGCATCGTCAACCTGCTGAGCGTACTCAACGGTCTTGGGTAATGCGCAGAGTCTGCTGGAAATGTTCTTGCCCCAGCCCCAGACTGCGCCGCGGATAAGCGCGAGGGCGAATCCGTCGCTGAACACGATCTTGTCGATCACGTCGCCGGAAAGGTACTCGTTGATGGTCGGCGCCTTGAGTATTGCAGAACGGCTCTTGAAGCCGAGCATGCAGCTGCTGTTGTCGCCGAATGTGTATACGTTGTTGTCGCTGGTCTGGACGATTGTGACCTTGTCGCCGCACCATACGCTGATGGCGTCAACGTCAAGCTTTACCTTTGTGGGCTTCTTCCTGGAGGTGGTGTCGCCGGTGCCCAGCTGACCCTTGTCGTTGTTGCCCCAGGTGTAGAGCACGCCCATGTCGTCAATTGCAGCCGCATGATCTGCGCCTGCGGAATAAGCCACGATCTTCCTGCTTACAAGCGCAGGCTTGGCAACGTTTGTGCCTGCCGCGGCGGAGAACAGCTCGCCGTACAGTCCGGAGCCGGCGGTGGACACTCTGCCGTTGTTCTTCAGCATTACGGAGTGGTGCTCGCCGAACGCGATGGAAACCACGCCGCTTGTGACTGTGGTGGGAACATACAGGTCCTCGGTCTTGCCGTTATGGAGCTGGCTGTATGTATTGTCGCCCCAGGTATACAGCACGCCGCTGTCCAGCACTGCGCCGGAGGAGCTGCCGCCTGCAAACACGGAACTTACGTTCCTGATGGAAGCCCTTTCGAAGGAGTTGAATGTGGACGAGTCGTCGTCCAGTCCGAGCTGACCGTGGGTATTGTTTCCTGCTGCGCGGACTGTTCCATCGTTCATCAGGACGAGGGCGTGCTCATCGCCGGCGTCAGCGCTTGCCGCGCCGCTGTCGATCACCTTCACCAGGGATTCGGAATCCCGGTAGCTGCCGTTGCCCAGCTGACCGCTTTCGTTATTACCGCAGGCGTAGACCTCGCCCTTTTCGGTGACCACGATGGTGAATCCGTCGCCGGCGGCGATATCCACTGCGTTCTGGGCGATCTTTACGTCATCGTTCTTACGGGTGTTGGAGGAGAATCCGAGCTCGCCGTATTCGTTGCTGCCCCAGCCCATAACGGAGCCGTCCCTGAGCAGCGCCACGGTGTGGGTGTCGCCGGCTGCTACCTCGGTGACGTTGTCCATGAGCTTCTGGGGGGTGTAGATGTAGGTGCTTGAAGTACCCGGATCGATCTGCCCGTTAGAGTTATCGCCCCAGCCGTACAGGGTGCCGTTCTGGTCGATGGCGAAGCTTACGTCGTCGTTTGCCTCGGCATAGACCACTTTATCCATGACTTTCTTTCCGTTGGATTCGCTCTCGCCGGAGCCGATACCAAGCTGCCCCTTGCTGTTGTCGCCAGCCGCCCACAGGGACATGTCACTCTTTATGACAAGGCTGTGGTTTTCACCTGCGGCGATGGTGTCCACGCTGACGCCGGAATTTGCCGCAGAAGCCGTGACCGGTATCATGGCCACGATCTGTGCCGCGCAGAGCGACACTGCGATGATCTTTGATCTTCTGTTCATTCGAACTCCCTCCATATAATATATTGTGAGCAATCCCTGTCTGAATTGCTGACCTTTCTTTCCCCTTCACTATATAAAACAATTATAGACCCCAAAAGGTTGCAGGTTTTTTTAAAAAATTTTTCCAGAACATTATTTTTTCGCAAATGATTCCCGGATACTATATAAGACGGGAAATAAAAAGAAACGGCGCCCTGTATTTCACGGGGCGCCAGGACTCTTATTTATTATAGTTCTTTGCTGTCCTTACCAGCTTCTTGATGTAGTCCGGGAATTCCCAGGCGAGGGTGTCGCGGTGGAGGAGTCCGAACTTCTCGTTGCCGTAGCCGTAGGCGTTGTTGTCCCAGAGGAATATCCTTATCCCCTTTTCGCCGAACACCTTCGGGAAATACCCTGCCCAGTTCATGCGGTCGGAGAGGTTGTTCTTGTTCACCGTGCCGCACTCGCCGATGATGACTCCCGTGCCCTTGCTGACGAACCTGTCATACAGCGTATCCGCAAGCCAGGTCAGCTCCCCGGTGCTGTTGACG
This sequence comes from uncultured Oscillospiraceae bacterium, assembly GCA_900542145.1. Classification (GTDB taxonomy): domain Bacteria; phylum Bacillota; class Clostridia; order Oscillospirales; family Ruminococcaceae; genus CAG-115. The sequence goes on from UQMF01000010.1 coordinate 66,691, forward strand.
TCGTCCGGGTCGAAAGAAGTCGTGCCGTTCTCGTTCATCGCAAAGTTGTAGGGGGAATATGCGTGCACCGACACAATAAGGCTGCTGTCCGCCGGGAGAGTGAATCCGTCCAGACCGGAGGCGCTTGCCGCGTAGGTCGGTACCATCAGCGCACGGTAGCTGTTGTTTCCTCCGGTGGCGCGGACTGCCTTCACGAAGCATTCGTTCAGCTTGTTTACGGCGCTCCTGCCTTCGGAGTTTCCGCCGTTCCATTCCCAGTTGGTGCTGCGCCAGCGCGGCTCGTTCATGCCCTCGAATATCAGGCGCTCGCCGTAATCCTTGAATCGGTTCGCTATCTGCGTCCAGAGGTTCTTCATCTTGCGTCTTGCGCTGGTGAGGTTGGATTCATAGGGGTCGTACCAGTCCTCGTGGTGGGCGTTGAGGATAACGTACATTCCCTCGTCGTAGGCGTAGTCCACAACTTCCTGAACGCGGTCGAACCATACGCTGTCCACGTTGAGTTCGGAATCCGAGTGGTTGAACCAGGTGGTGGGGATACGCACGGCGTTGAATCCGGCTTCCTTGACCTTGAGGATAAGCGATTTCGTCGTTTTGGGGTTGCCCCAGCTGGTTTCGCTGTTCATGCCGCTTCCGGTGGCGTCAAGGGAGTTGCCGAGATTCCACCCGATGGTTATGCCCTTGGAAAGCTCCACGGGGTCCACCGGGGCGGAGAGGGCTTCTGAGGAGTTCCCGGAGGCGCTACCGGAGGTGGAATCCAGAATGTATTTGTCGAATATCTTGTCCGCCTGGGAAGTTCCGGAGCCTGCCATAACGGTCATGGCGGTGACGAACGCTGTTATTTTAGAAAGTAATCCCATATTATCTCCTTATGCTGTAGGTTCTGCTGTGGATTCCGCGGTGGCGAAGTAATCCGTGCCGGTTATCCCGTCGGCGCCGTTCATCATCGCCTTTACGAGAAGCTCATACCTGGGCACGTTGTTGTATCTGTCGAAAAGTCCGAAGGTTTCTCCGCTCATGAATGCGCCGTTATCCCACCAGAAGCAGGGGATACCTATTTTCTTGAAGGTGCTGAAGTAGTACTCCGCCCAGGCTGCGCGGTATGGCTCGTTCTGGCGGTTCATCGCGCCGCATTCGCCGATTATGACAGCCTGACCCTTGCTGATGAACAGGCGGTCGAGCACCTCGGCGAGGGTGTCTATCTCACTGGTGCAGCTGGTCTTGGACGCCACCCACTTGTCGCTGCCCGGATTCTGGAGCGCGAAGCTGTAGGGGATATACGCGTGCACGGAAACTATCAGCCGGTCGTCGTCCGGGAGTTCCAGTGCGGAAAGGGCGCTCTCGCTGGAGTTCGCGGCGTAGGGGCACACCATCAGGAAGCGGTACTGGTTGTTGCCGCCGGTGGCTCTTACTGCGTCAACGAACACCTTGTTGAGGTGGTTCACGACAGTCCTGCCCTCGTCGTTGCCGCCGTTCCACTCGAACTGGGTGTTCTTCCAGCGCGGCTCGTTCATGCCCTCAAAGATGAGGTGCTGGTCGTAATCCCTGAAGTAGTCCGCTATCTGGGTCCAGCAGGTGGTCATCTTTGCGGAGATCGCCTCCTCCTGGTCGGCGTAGGGCTGATACCACTCCTCATGGTGCATGTTGAGGATAACGTACATATCCAGGTCGTAGGCGTAGTCCACTATCTCCTTGACCCGGGTGAGCCATTCGGCGCTGATTGTGTTGTTCTCGTCCATCTGCTTCTCCCAGGTGGTGGGGATTCGCACGGCGTTGAATCCGGCGTCCTTTACGCCCTGGATAAGTTCCGGTGTGGTCCGGGGATTGCCCCAGCTGGTTTCCTGGCTGACGCCGGCGCCGCCGGTGGCGTCCAGGGTGTTCCCGAGGTTCCAGCCGATGCGGATATCCGCGGTCAGCTCCATCGCAGTGAGGGAGGTGTCGAATTCGTCCGCGGTGGATACGTCCTCCCCGGCGGATTCCTCGGTCGCCCCGGAGGCCGCCTCCGACCCGTTTCCGCCGGAACAGCCGGCGGCGGTCACGCAGAACATCGCGGCAAGCGCCGCAGCAACTAACTTCCTGAATTTCATAGATATACTCCTTGCCGGGGATTCTCCCCATAATTTTATATCCATTATATAATATCCCCGGGGCTTAGTCAAGGGGATTTCTGATTTTTATTGTGATCCGCGCCCCGGCGCAGAATTTTGCGTATTCTTCTTGACTTCTCGGGGATTTTGCGTTATACTAGATAGGTAACTATATCACTGTCCCTGCAAGCCATGCAGGGCTTACACGGCGAAAAATCCCCGATGGGGCTTTTCCGCCGAACATTCCAACTGCGCGCACGTTTTGCCGGCTGTGCCGTCAACCCGTACACTTGTTGGAATAGAAGTGTTTTTTACCCCGGCAGAGCCGGAGTAAAAAAGTATTTCAATTTTCTCAGCCAAGACCGATTTTATCGGAAAACTATTGTCCCTGCAAGCCATGCAGGGCTGAAAGGAAATCAACATGAACAACACAGAAAAGACACTTGAAAAGATCGTTGCGCTCTGCAAGGGCAGAGGGTTCGTATATCCCGGCAGCGAGATCTACGGCGGACTTGCGAACACATGGGACTACGGCCCCCTCGGCGTGGAGCTCAAGACCAACATCAAGAACGCATGGCGCAAGAAGTTCATTCAGGAGAACAAGTACAACGTAGGACTTGATTCCGCTATCCTGATGAATCCCCAGACCTGGGTCGCTTCCGGACATGTGGGCGGATTCTCCGACCCGCTGATGGACTGCAAGGACTGCAAGACCCGTCACCGCGCCGATAAGCTCATTGAGGACAACGGCGGCGACGCCAACGGCTGGACCAACGAGCAGATGATGACCTATATCCGCGATAACGGTATCAAGTGCCCGAACTGCGGATCCACAAACTTCACCGATATCCGTCAGTTCAACCTGATGTTCAAGACTTTCCAGGGCGTTACCGAGGACAGCAAGAACGAGATCTACCTCCGCCCCGAGACCGCCCAGGGTATTTTCGTCAACTTCGCGAATATCCAGCGCACGAGCCGCAAAAAGGTTCCGTTCGGCGTTGCACAGGTCGGCAAGTCCTTCCGTAACGAGATCACTCCCGGTCAGTTCATCTTCCGCGTGCGCGAGTTCGAGCAGATGGAGCTTGAGTTCTTCTGCAAGCCCGGCACCGACCTCGAGTGGTTCCAGTACTGGCGCAGCTACTGCAAGAACTTCCTGCTCTCCCTGGGTCTGAAGGAGGAGAATATCCGCCTGCGCGACCACAGCCCGGAGGAGCTCTGCTTCTATTCCAAGGCTACCACCGACTTCGAGTTCATGTTCCCGTTCGGCTGGGGCGAACTCTGGGGAGTTGCAGACCGCACCGACTACGACCTGACTCAGCACATGAAGACTTCCGGCAAGAGCCTGGAGTATTTCGACCCGGAAACCAACGAGAAGTACATTCCGTACGTTATCGAGCCGTCCCTGGGCGTTGAGCGTCTGTTCCTGGCAGTCGTATGCGACGCCTATGACGAGGAGCAGCTGGAGGACGGCACCAGCCGTACCGTTATGCACCTGCACCCGGCTCTGGCTCCGGTCAAGGCGGCAATCCTGCCCCTGTCCAAGAAGCTCAGCGAGAAGGCTGGCGAGCTGCACGACGAGCTCGCGAAGTACTTCAACGTGGACTTCGACGACGCCGGCGCTATCGGCAAGCGTTACCGCAGACAGGACGAGATCGGTACTCCGTTCTGCATTACCTATGATTTCGACACCGAAACCGACGGCTGCGTAACAGTACGCGAGCGTGACTCCATGCAGCAGGTACGCATTCCGCTGTCCGAGGTCAAGGCTTATATCGAGGAGAGAATATTCTTCTGAGCGTAAGACTGCCGATAAAGGCACATCTGCGTCTGTCACCGCATTATTCGCTTCGCGAAAAACGCTCCAGTTTGGCAGGCACAAACACGATGTTTGTGCTGTTGCCCCCCAGCCCGACACGATGTCGGGCAACTAAGGGCAACATGCACAAAGCCTAGCCAAACTGGCGTTTCCTAGCATCTGCACCTTTCTCGGCAGTCTGGGAAGATACTTTTTCAACAAACTGAACCGGGTCGCGTTGCGGCCCGGTTTTTCTGTGCGCGATAAAATAAAATGGAGGGGCGATCCCCTCCATTTTTATTACTTCCTCTTGTAGTGGAAGAATCTGATGTTCCTGCACTCGGAGAATACCACCGGGGAAGCCTCGGCAAGCTCCCAGTCCTTGTCGCGCCCGATGTCCTCGAAGAATACGTCCCCGTGGAAGTTCTCGTAGATCCTCGTGATGTAGGCTTCGTCGCAGTGGGGGAGGAGTTCCCTGTAGATCTCCGCGCCGCCGATGACGAACACCTTTCCCTCCGCCTTCGCGGTGTATTCCAGCAGGGAATCCACGTCAGCGAACACCTGCGCGCCCTCCAACTGCTTCACAGTCCGGGAAAGCACGATGTTGGTGCGGTTCGGGAGCGGCTTCTTCGGCAGGCTGTCCCAGGTCTTTCTGCCCATGATGACGGTGGAATCCTTCGTGGTTTTGCGGAAGGACTTCATGTCCTCGGGGATATCCGCGAGAAGCCCTCCGTCCTTTCCGATCGCCCAGTCGTTGTCTGCTGCAAGTATTATGGTCATTGTCCTGTCCTCCGTGTTGAATTATTTCAGCAGCTCTCTCGCCGCTGCGCCCAGTATCTTCACGCCCTTTTCGATCTGCTCGTCCGTGGGGGTGGAGTAGTTCAGCCTGAACGAGTGTGAAACCGCATGCTCGTCCGCTGTGAATGCGTTGCCGGGGACTACCGCCACCTTGCGCTCGACGGCGCCCTTGCAGAACGCGTTCATGTCGTATTTATCCGGCAGGGTAGCCCAGATGAACAGTCCGCCCTCGGGGTGTGTGAACTCGATGAAGTCCGGGAGTTCCGCGGAAAGCCCCTCCAGCATGAGATCGCACTTGTGGCGGTAGATCTCCCGGAGCCGTTTCAGGTGCTCGTCGAAATCCACCGTGGTGAGGAAGCGGTAGGTCAGCATCTGCGCCCAGATGTTCGTGTGTACGGTGCTGGTCTGTAATCCGACAACAGCCTTTGCGACCACCTCGGAGGGTCCCAGCAGGTAGCCCACGCGCAGTCCCGGCGCGAGGGTCTTGGAGAATGTGCCGCAGTAGAGCACGCTGCCCTTTGCGTCAAGCTCCTTGATGGACGGCACGTCCTCCCCGGCGAAGCGCAGCGCGCCGTAGGGGTTGTCCTCCAGAATGTACACGCCGTACTTCTCCGCCAGCGCGAGTATTTCCCGGCGGCGTGCGAGGGTGGTGGTCCTGCCGGTGGGGTTCTGGAAGTTCGGGATAGTGTAGATGAACTTGGTGGTGGGGTTGGCTTTCAGCGCTTCCTCCAGCCTGGCGGGTATCATTCCGTCGTCGTCCATCGGCACACCGGCGAGCCTTACGCCGTAGCTGCGGAACGCGTTCAGCGAGCCGACGAACGCAGGGTCCTCGCAGATTATCACGTCGCCCTCGTTGCAGAGTATCTTCGCGGTGGTTTCGATGGCCTGTTGCGCGCCGCTGGTGATGACCACCTGGTCGCCCTCGCGGAACAGTCCCTTATTGGTGAGGTCGTCCTTCAGCCACTCGCGCAGCTTCGGGTAGCCCTCGGTGATGGAGTATTGCAGGGCGTTGACAGGCTCTTCCCGGAATATATCCGCAGACAGCTTCGCAATTACGTCCACCGGGAACGCCTCCGGCGCAGGATTTCCGGCGGCAAAGCTGATGACCTCCGGGTCGGCGGTGAATTTCAGTATTTCACGGATAGCAGAGGGCTGCAGTCCGGATACGCGGTCAGAAAATGGTTTTAGCATGATTCGCCCCTCCAGTGTAAATTCGGAATGCGTAATTCGGGATTCGGAATTATTCGCATAAAATACATTGTTATTATATCACAACGCGCGGCGGTTGTAAAGCACATTTTCCCGGGATCCCCCCTTGACAAAATAACGGGGTTGTGATAAAATATGTACAAACAAATGAATATGCCCTTAAACCAGTGATATGGAGATAAAGATACCCGTGCACTCACAGAGAGCGGCGCACAGCTGAAAGCGCCGCAGAACGCAGAGTATAAGGCGCGCCGCATGTTCCGCGGTCAGCCGTAAATGGACCATTGAGGGCGCGGTCAAAGGTTTTCCGAGTATTCCGCGACGTGCGGCGAGCGTTAATCGTCAGGGTATACTGTACCCGAAGAGAGCACGGCTTTGCCGTGAATTAAGGTGGCACCACGGAGTTCTATCCGTCCTTATGGCAGGTTACTGCCGCAGGGGCGGTTTTTTGTTTTCCTACAACATTTATCGCAGAAAGGAAATCACCATGGAAGAACTGAAGAAGAAAAATATGCTGAGCCTTATCCAGCCGACAAATACTCCCCACCTGGGAAATTACCTCGGCGCAATGAGGAACTGGGTGAAGCTCCAGAACGACTACAACTGCTACTTCGGCATTGCGGACCTGCACTCCATCACCGTAAGGCAGGACCCCGTGAAGCTGCGCAACCAGATCAAGGAAAGCTACGCGCTGCTCATCGCCGCAGGGCTTGACCCGGAGCAGTCCACGCTGTTCGTGCAGGGGCACAATCCCAACCACGCGGAGCTGAGCTGGATACTTTCCTGCTACACCCAGTTCGGCGAGCTGTCCAGAATGACCCAGTTCAAGGACAAGTCCGCGAAGCACCCTGACAATATCAACGCAGGACTGTTCACCTACCCCGTGCTGATGGCGGCGGATATCCTGCTGTACCAGGCTGACCTGGTGCCCGTAGGTATCGACCAGAAGCAGCACTTGGAGCTTGCGCGCAACGTGGCGCAGCGCTTCAACGGAATTTACGGCGATGTGTTCACCATGCCGGACGGCTACATCACCAAGACCACGGCAAAGGTAATGTCCCTCCAGGAGCCGGCGAAGAAGATGTCCAAATCCGATGAGAACCCCAACGCCAGCGTATGGATACTGGACGACAAGGACACGATAATCCGCAAGTTCAAGCGCGCGGTCACCGACAGCGACACCGTTGTCTGCGCCAAGGAGGGCAAGGACGGTATCATCAACCTCATGTCCATCTACTCCGCAGTCACCAACAAGTCCTTTGAGGAGATCGAGAGCGAGTTCGCCGGCAAGGGCTACGGCGACTTCAAGACCGCGGTCGGCGAGGCTGTGGCGGATATGCTGGCGCCCATGCAGGCGGAATTCAATCGCGTGTTCGCTGACAAGGGCTACCTTGAGGACTGCATGAAGAAGGGCGCTGAGAAGGCGTTCAGGGCTTCCAGAAAGACCCTCCAGAAGGTGCAGAAGAAGGTCGGATTCCTGGTGCTCTGATAACGGGAATACTTCGGGTATAGGCAGAAGGCGGCAATATACAGACGGTTTAGTCATAATGCCGAAATTTTCGCTGATTACTTCGGCGGAGGTTGTGATAATCTCCAAAGTTTCCGCGAATATTTAAGAAACACTTGCATTTTTTCGCTGTTTCTGATAAAATATTATACGTTACTGAAAAAATCCACTACACAGAGAGGTAGGTGCTTCAAATGGCAAAATGCGAAATCTGCGGCAAGAGCGTTACCTTCGGTATTAAGGTATCCCACTCTCACAGACGCAGCAACAGAACCTATAAGCCCAATGTCAAGAAGGTAAAGGCTATCGTCAACGGCACTCCTTGCAGAGTAAATGCCTGCACACGCTGCCTGCGCTCCGGTCTTGTTCAGAGAGCAGTATAACTTATTCTGACATAAGTTTTGGTTACAGAAATCTTCCCTCATCGCCCGGCGGTGGGGGATTTTCTGTTTGCGGCGCGTGCAGCCCGGCGGATACCACCAGCGCGTTTTCACACATTTTTCTTTTGACAAATGCGCGCTTATGTGATAGAATAATAATGTATTGCCAACTATATAAACTATATAATAAGATAAGGGAGTTCATCATATGAAACCTATCAATATCGCCATCACCGCCGCATGTTTCAGCGGAAACAAGGGCGCTGCCGCAATGCTGCAAAGCTCCATAAAGCAGCTCAAGGAGCGCTACGGCGAGAAGCTCAACATATTCCTCATGTCCACCTACCCTAAGGCGGACCGGAAGCTCATCGCGGAAATGCCCGAGAAATACGACTTCATAAAGGTAGTCAACGCCAAGCCGGAGCGCCTGCTGTTCCTGGCGTTTCCGCTGTCGGTGCTGTACAGCTTCCTGAAATATATTCCGCCGTTCCGGAAGATACTCCAGAAAGACAAGATAATCAAGGCATATTCCCAGTGCGACATCGTCATCGACGAGGCGGGTATTTCCTTCGTGGACAGCCGCGGATTCGTCATGAACACATATGCGTTCGTTTGCGCCGCCGTCCCCATGCTGTGCGGAGTGCCAGTCGTGAAGTACTCCCAGGCGCTGGGCACGTTCAGGAGCGGCTGGAACAAGTTCCTTGCGAAGTGGATACTCCCGAAGATAAAACTCATCTGCGCCCGGGGAAAGATAACCCAGGAGAACCTTGCCGGCATTGGAATAACCGAGAACGTCAAGCTATGCGCGGACGGCGCATTCTCCATGCCGGACAGTGAATATTATGCCGAAAAAGTGGGGAAGCTGTGCGAGGAAAGTCCGTTCTTCCGCAAGCGCGTGGTGGCGCTCTCCGTCAGCAGCGTCGTCCAGGGGAAGTGCGCGAAGATGGGCAAGGACTACCGCAGCTGCATGGTGCAGTTCGTGAACTGGCTCAACGAGCAGGACTACAACGTGCTGCTCATCGCGAATGCCGCCCGGGAGGGCAGCGAGAAGCCGCGCAACAACGATATCATCATATGCGGCGAGGTCTACAACGCGGTCCGGGACAAGACGAAGGTCATGTGGGATCCGCGCGAGATGGCTCCGGAGGAGATACGCGAGCTGCTGGCGCACAGCGAGGTGCTGGTGGCGTCCAGATTCCACGCTATGATAGGCGCCCTGGAGAAGTGCACTCCGGTCCTGCTGATAGGCTGGAGCCACAAGTACAAGGAAGTCCTGGACATGTTCGGTCTGGGAGAGTATGCGGTGGATTTCTCCGCGCTGGATCTTGACCAGCTCAAGATAAAGTTCATGGGATTCATGCAGGACAGCCGGAATATCCGCCGGAAGATATCCGAAAACCTGCCGGCAGTCCTGGAGAGCAGCCGCGACAATATCCGCTTCATCAGCGAGGAGATAGACAAGGTCTATGCCAAGCCGAAGAAGGTGAAGCTGCTGGACTTCAACCGTCCGGAATTCTACATGGGCGAGCACCTCTGCGCGCGCATGGGCTACGCGGCGGACGAGAATATACGCGCTAACGCGGCCTCCGGCGGAATGGTGACGGCGCTGCTGTGCCACATGCTTGAAAAGGGCGAGATAGACGGCGCGTGGGTAACGCGCAGCGAGATAAAGGACGGAAAGCTGGGCTACAAGACCTTCATCGCGACCACCCGGGAGGAACTTATGGAAAGCTCCTCGTCGGTATACATGCACATGCCGCTGATGAAGCATGTCGATATGCTGCGCGAATTCAGGGGGAAGCTGGCGGTGGTGCTGGTTCCCTGCCAGATGAGGGCGTTCACCGCAATGCTGGAGCGCGAGCCGGAGTTAAAGGAGAAGGTAGTCCTGAAACTCGGACTGTATTGCAGCGGCAGCCACAACGAGAATGCAACTCTGGTTCCGCTGAAAAAGAAGAAGATATCCCTGGAGGGCGCAAAGCGGCTGTATTACCGCAGAGGGCACTGGAGAGGGCTTTCCACCGTGCAGTACGAGGATGGCAGCGAGCGCACCCTCAGCTATCCCAAGACGATCTGCGCGTATAAGAACGCGTACTTCTTCAGCCGCGAGAGCTGCATGGTCTGCCAGGACCACTACTGTAATGCGGCGGATATCAGCTTCGGCGACATCTGGCTGAAGGAAATGAAGAAGAACCCGATAAAGCACACAAGCTGCGTTATCCGCAGCGAGCGTGCGATGAAGGCTTTCCAGTCCGCGGTGGACGACGGCGCGATAATCGCTTCCAGGATAGACGACAGCAAAATGCTCCGCAGCCAGAAGCGTGCACTGGTGTTCAAGTTCAACGCCGCAAAGGCAAAGCAGGAGATGTTCGAGAAGATGGGCAGGAAGCTCAACGTGGACGTTTCCGGCAAATGCAGGTGGAATCACCGCCTTGCCTTCAAGCTGGGCTGGCGCAATATGAAGTTCAGCCAGGAGAAGCTGGCAATGCTCGAGAAAATGCCGACATGGTTCATCTATTACTACATGTGCTTTATAAGGGTGCTGCTGAGCTTCTGACCGGGGGAAATGTATGAAAAAGCCAGATAAGAAAACAATACTCCGGGCGCTGAAGATCCTGTTCGGCGTGCTGGTCGTGGTATTCCTCGCGTGGTACTTCTGGAAGAATCGTGAGGACTTCTCTAAAATAGAAGGAGTGAACTGGGGAATTTTCATTTTCTCCATGTTATTCTATTTTGTTTACAAGATAACGTTGGCGTCATTGTGGCATTATATTACTAAACTCAATGACTGTTCAATAGGGTATGAGAAGGCTGTCACAAGCTATCTGTACTCGATCCTTGGCAAGTATATTCCGGGAAAGGTTTTCATGCTCGCCGCGCGCCTTACCTACTATAAGGAGGAGAACGCGCCGCTGTCCAAGGTCACGGTGTGCTTCTTTATTGAAAATGTGTGCACGCTGCTGGGCGCTGCAATGCTGTTCATCGTGTCGCTGCTGTTCTTCCCGAATGAGGTGCTGGAGAATTATAAGTGGATAACAATAGCACTTATTGTCGCGTTTTTTGTTTGCATTCACCCGAAAATCATCAACTTACTCCTTAAACTCATTGGCAAAATCTTTAAAAAGAATTTAATGATACCAATGAAGTATTCGCAGATGCTCAAGGTGGTTCTGCTGTTTATTGCAAACTGGCTCATTGTAGGTATCGGATTTTTTATTCTTACTCAGTCTATTTATCCCGATATTCAGATGTCAGAAATGCTTTATTGTGCAGGAATATGGGGCGTTTCAGCGATAATGGGTATTCTGGCGATATTCGCACCGAGTGGTATAGGCGTAAGAGAGGGCATAATGATTTGGGGGCTGTCGCAGATAATGCCGCTTGAATATGCGATGGTGATTTCCGTCGTGTCAAGACTGTGGCAGACTATCCCGGAACTGGTCCTGGTGGCGCTGGCGTTCATCTGGTCGCGTATCCGCAAGATGTCGAAAATACGGCTGAAAAAGGCGGAGGGCGCCCCGGAGGAGCTTCCGGACAAGACAGAGAAATAACGAGCCGGGCGGTATCCGTCTGCGGAATGCGCAGGGGTGCCGCCCGTGCCGGCATATGGAGGTGGACCGGGTGGAGATCCCGTCAAACATCACACGAATACTAGACATGCTGGAAAGCGCCGGGTTCGAGGCGTACATCGTCGGCGGCTGCGTGCGCGACAGCCTTATGGGGATACAGCCCCACGACTACGACATAACCACCTCCGCGCTGCCGGAGGAAACCGAGCGCGTGTTCTCCGGCATGAAGCTGATAGAAACCGGGCTGAAGCACGGCACGGTCACGGTGCTGTCGGAGGGGGAGCCGGTGGAGATAACCACCTACCGGGTGGACGGTGAATACCACGACAGCCGCCGTCCGGATTCCGTCACATTCACCCGGAGCCTGCGCGAGGACATCGCCCGGAGGGATTTCACGATGAACGGCATAGCCTACAGCCCGAAGCGCGGACTTTTCGACGAATTCGGCGGCGCGGAGGATATCCGCCGGGGAGTTATCCGCTGTATCGGCGAGCCGGAAAGGCGCTTCCACGAGGACGCGCTGCGGATACTGCGCGGAATGCGCTTCTTGGCTTCCCTTGGATTCCGGGTGGAGGAGGGTACCGCCGCCGCAATGCTGGACAGCCGCGGATTGCTGCGCAATATCTCCGCGGAGCGCGTGTTCACGGAGCTTTCCGGGCTGCTCACCGGGCGGAAGTCCGGGGGGAATATCCGCCGGGTGCTGACGCAGTTCCGGGATATCCTGGCGGAGGTCGTGCCGGAATTCCGCGCCGGGTTCGACTTTGAGCAGCACTCCAGATTCCACTGCCTGGACGTCTACCAGCACCTGCTGGCTTCCGCCGAGGCGGCGGCGAGGATAGCCCCGGGGGAGCTTCCGCTGGCGCTCGCGATGCTGTTCCACGACATCGGCAAGCCGGAGCGCTTCGCCCTGGACGAGAGCGGCGAGGGGCACTTCTACGGGCATGCGCAGGTCAGCGCGGATATCGCGGATTCCGTGCTGCGGCGGCTCAGGACAAGCACCGCGCTCCGGGAGCAGGTCTGCGAAATAGTCCGGTATCACGATATTCCGCTGCCGGAGAACGACCGGCAGTTCCGGCGCATGCTGTCGAAGCACGGGGAGGAGCTTTCCCGGGATATCGCGATGGCGCACATCGCCGATGATATGGCGAAGAAGCCGGAGTGCCTTTCCCGGTGCGAGGACTGGCGCCGCCTTATCTCGAGAATCCCGGAGATGGCTCAAGAGAGCTGTCTGAGCGTGAAGAGCCTTGCGGTGGACGGCGGGGCGCTTTCCGGGATAGTCCCACCGTCGCCGCTGATGGGGGAGGTGCTGAAATTCCTGCTGGACGGGGTGATGGACGGAAAATTCCCCAACGAGCGTGAATTTCTTTTGCAGGAAGCGGCAAAATATATTGCAAATCGGCAGAAAACATGATATAATTTAAGGGAAAGCTGAACAGAAGTGTAGAATTCAATAGAACGGAGAGATTTTATGGCGCTCGATATAGGAATAGATTTAGGCACGGCGAACATCATCATCACCATCGCAGGCAAGGGGATTGTGCTGAATGAGCCGTCCGTCGTCGCCTACGACAAGAAGAAGAAAGAGGTCGTGGCGGTGGGCACCGAGGCTTACAAGATGATAGGCAGGACGCCGGAATACATCGTTGCAGTACGTCCGCTCAAGGACGGAGTCATCTCTGACAACGACATGACCGAGGCAATGATACGGGAGTTTATCCACATGGTGAACGGCGGCGCGATGATGAAGCCGAGGATAGTCCTCTGCGTGCCTTCCTCCGTTACCGATGTGGAGCGGCGCGCGGTTGTCGAGGCGGCGATGTCCGCCGGCGCGCGCAAGGTGTTCCTTATCGAGGAGCCTATCGCGGCGCTCATTGGCGCAGGCGTGGATATTTCCAAGCCGAATGGCACGATGGTCGTTGACATCGGCGGCGGAACCGCGGACGTTGCTATCGTTTCGTTCAACGGTATCGTGCAGAGCCGTTCCATCAAGATGGCGGGCAACAAGTTCGACCAGGCGATAATCCGCCATATCACGCAGAAATACAAGATACTCATCGGCGAAAAGACCGCCGAGAAGGCTAAGATGGAGATCGCGAACGTATTCGACCCATCCGGCGAAAAGACCATGACTATCCGTGGCAGGAACCTCCTCAAGGGGCTTCCCGAGAGCATTGAGATCTCTGACAAGGATATTTACGACGCAATACACGAGAATGCGATGGAGATCGTCGAGCAGGTCAAGCTCGTGCTGGAATCCACGCCCCCGGAGCTTGTCGGCGATATCCTTTCCAACGGAATACTGCTCACCGGCGGCGGCGCCCTGCTCGGCGGACTGCCGGAGCTTATCAGCGACAACGTGGGCGCGCCATGCTTCGTGGCGGATAATCCCATTGAGTGCGTTGCCCGGGGAGTTGACGCGGCGTTCAAGATGTCCGGCGAGCTTCTGGACGGATTTGAGCAGATACAGCTGTACAACTTCAGATAATTACGCAGATTTTTTGTAGCCTCCTGAAAAAACCAGGGGGCTTTTTTGTGGGATCCTACAAAATCTTGCGGAGTTATTGACGAAACTCCACTTAAATGCTAGAATATTGTGGAGGGGTGATAGTATGATCTCAAAGGAATTCTGCGAGGAAATGCTGACGGTGGGACTTAACGTCCCCGAAATGATAGAACACTTCATGGACCGCGAGGATATGTTCATGAAGTATCTGAAAAAGTTTTTCGAATCCGCCGGGGGAGTGGTGCTGGAACTCACCGCCGCCGCCGAGAAGGAGGACTACCAGAACATGCTGTTCGCGGCGCATTCCCTGAAGGGGCTTGCCGGAAACATCGGTCTGAACGGGGTCTATATCCCGGCGAAGAAGATAGTGGACGATATCCGCGCCAATACCTACGATGAGTGCGGAGAGGACTTTGCGAAACTCCAGGAGGCGTACTACCACGCCAGCGGGATTGCTAAAAAATATATTCCGTGACGGACAACACAGGGGCGCTCATCATGGGCGCCCTTTTTTGTGCACGAATCACCCGGACTTGCTATTGACTTTTCGCTGTCCTGTATGATATAATAATATAAGTATGCGGATTAAGTGTGCAGGGCAGCGAAACGGATTTTCCTGCGCAGATGTGCATTTATTGCTACGGTTATGAAGAAAAATCGTTGAAATTACGGCTTTTTAGTAAAAAATGTACAAAATTTTGATTCGTTTCTGTGAATAATCAATGCTATTTAATCATTGACAGATTTTGAATTAAAGGTTATTATATTATTGCAAAGAAAAATTCCCGACGGATTTTTCTGAGATAAAAGACAAATAGCGAGAAATCGCACTGCTCAGCACTTCCACGGCGGAATTGCACGGGCGGAAACAAGGAAAGGACGAAAACCAAAATGAAAAATGCATTCAGAAAGGTTGCAGCGGCAACACTCGCTGCGGCTATGATGGTTCCTTTTGCAGGCTGCTCAAAGAACGAGTCCAATAATGATTCTTCTGCGGCTGACAACTCTGTAACAAGCGTTGCAGACGGTGAGAACGGCAAGCTTGTTATCGGCGGTATCGGTCCGATCACCGGCGCGGCTGCGGTTTATGGCAATGCCGTAAAGAACGGCGCTCAGCTTGCGGTTAACGAGATCAACGCTGCTGGCGGCGTAAACGGCATGACGCTGGAACTGAACTTCCAGGATGACGAGCACGACCCTGAGAAGTCCGTCAACGCATACAACACTCTGAAGGACGCTGGCATGAAGCTCCTGGTCGGCACCGTTACCTCCGCTCCCTGCGTTGCAGTAAGCGCCGAGGCTGCCAAGGACAACATGTTCCTGCTCACTCCTTCCGGCTCCGCTATTGACGCTATCACAGCCGGCGACAACTGCTTCCGTGTTTGCTTCACCGACCCGGGTCAGGGTAAGATCGCCGCTGACTACATCGCTGACAACAGCCTGGCTACCAAGGTAGGCATCATCTATGACAGTTCCGATGTATATTCCACCGGTATCCTCGATGGATTCAAGGCTGAGGCTAAGGAAAAGGGCCTGGAGATCTCCGCTGAGGAAGCTTTCACAGCTGACGCAAAGACTGACTTCTCCGTACAGATCCAGAAGGTTATGGACAGTGGCGCTGACCTGCTCTTCCTCCCGATCTACTACCAGGAAGCTTCTCTTATTCTCCAGCAGGCTAAGTCTGCCGGCATGGATATGACTGTATTCGGCGGCGACGGTCTGGACGGTCTGATTGACCAGCTTGGCGACAAGGTTGACATCGCAGACGGCGTTCTTGTTATGACTCCTTTCGCAGCTTCTTCCCCCGATGAGAAGTCCGCAAAGTTCACCGCAGCTTACGAGGAACTGACCGGCGGAGAGGTTCCGATCCAGTTCGCAGCTGACGCTTACGACGCTGTTTATGCTATCAAGCTCGCTCTTGAGAAGGCTGGGGTAAGCGATCCCACCATGAGCGCTTCCGATATCTGCGACAAGGTAAAGGTTGCCATGACTGAGATCACCCTCGACGGTGTAACTGGATCCACAACATGGACCGCTGACGGCGAGCCCACCAAGGCTCCGCAGGTAATGAAGATCGTTGTCAAGGACGGCGTAGGTTCCTACGAGTCCGCTCAGTGATCGCTGAACTGAATTAAATTGCAGATAAGACCCGTATGTATGGTTTCTCCGGTTTTTTCCGGGGAAACTGTACGGGTCTCATTTGTATAATTACGGCAATTTGTACAGCAGACTTACTGCCGTAAATCAAAGCAGATTTCGCGTAAGTATGTTTTGATATGCGGCAGAATCAACGTCCCGAAAGGAGAAGGTTCTATATGAGCTTTGTTTCATACCTCATTAGCGGAATAAGCCTCGGCAGCATCTACGCGCTCATTGCGTTGGGATACACGATGGTTTACGGCATTGCAAAAATGCTGAACTTCGCTCACGGCGATATCATCATGGTAGGCGGATACGCGGTATTCACGGCGATGTCCACCGCGTGGTGCCCGGTCTGGCTTTCCGTCATTATCGGCATAGTTGTCTGCACGGTGCTTGGCGTCGTCATCGAAAAGGTGGCATATAAGCCGCTGAGAAGCGCGCCTCCCCTGGCGGTGCTCATAACCGCCATCGGCGTCAGCTACCTCCTCCAGAATGTAGCGCTGCTTATTTTCGGCTCCGCTGCGCAGAACTTCACTTCCGTGGTGGACGGAATGCCTCCGTTCCTGGCGGTGACGGACAGCGGTACATATTTCTTCACTGAAATCCAGGCAGGCAGCAAGATCTCCCTCAAGGTATCCATGGAAACCTTTATCTCCATCGTGGTATCCATAATCATCATGGCGGCGCTGACCTGGTTCATCAATAAGACCAAGGCAGGAAAGGCAATGCTGGCGGTCGCTGAGGACAAGGGCGCGGCACAGCTCATGGGCATAAACGTTAACCGCACGATCTCTCTTACATTCGCCATCGGATCTGCGCTGGCAGGCGTTGCGAGCGTGCTTATGTGCTCCGCATATCCGCAGCTTAGTCCGTACACTGGCTCAATGCCAGGCATCAAGGCGTTCGTCGCGGCGGTGTTCGGCGGAATTGGCTCGATCCCGGGCGCTATGATCGGCGGAGTGCTGTTGGGTGTGATAGAGCAGTTGGCCAAGGCATATATTTCCTCTCAGCTGTCTGACGCTATTGTATTCCTTGTGCTGATCATCGTTCTGGTGGTACGACCCACCGGAATCCTCGGCAAGAAGATCCGCGAAAAGGTGTAAGGGGGCAGGGCCATGACTAAGACAACAAAGAACAATTTCATCACCTGCGGCATCACGCTCGGATTATTCGTGATATTCGGCATTCTGTCTTTTGCCGGCGTGCTGGGCAGCCAGTACTCCGGATTGCTTGTGCCGATAGGTATTTATATTATCCTGTCTATATCTCTCAATCTGACGGTAGGTATTCTCGGTGAACTTTCTCTGGGTCACGCGGGATTCATGTGCGTCGGCGCATATGCAGGCGGTATATTCTCGCTGCTTACCCAGGAGAGTATAAATCCCTCCTGGCTGCGAATGATCCTCGCGCTGATCGTCGGCGGACTTGCTGCGGCAGCGTTCGGCGTGCTCATCGGTATCCCGGTGCTCAGACTCCGCGGCGACTACCTCGCCATCGTAACGCTGGGCTTCGGCGAGATCATCAAGGCGCTTGCCAACAACATCTATCTCACACTGGACAAGTACGGACTGCACTTCAGCTTTGCTTCCGCTGTCAGTGGGACTGACTCAGAAACCAGCAAAATTATCCTGGAGGGCGCAAAGGGTATAAAAGCGCCGCAGGATACAAATCTGATACTGGTCGTTGTGGTGCTGATGATCTGTATGGTCATTCTTATGAACTTTATAAACTCCCGTACCGGTCGTGCGTGCATGGCGGTGCGCGATAACTATATAGCGGCGCAGTCCGTGGGCATAAACGTCACAAAGTTCAGGCTCATAGCGTTCACCGTTTCCGCGGCTATCGCGGGTGTTGCGGGCGTGCTTTACGCGCATTCCCTCACGGTGCTGGCGCCGAAGAAGTTCGACTACAACCTGTCGATACTCATTCTGGTGTTCGTGGTGCTGGGCGGACTTGGCAGCCTGCGCGGTTCCGTCATCGCGACCATCGTTCTGTACGCGCTGCCGGAGATATTCCGCGAACTGGGCGATTTCAGAATGCTTATATACGCTATCGTGCTGATACTTATGATGATTTTCAACAACGCGCCGGCATTCATCGCGCTGCGCGAGAGGATCGGAGCCTCCGGCCCCATTCAGAAGGTAAAGGGACTGTTCGGGCGCAATAAGAAAAGCCAAAAGAAAAAAGTGGGAGGTATCTGAAATGGCTGAAAGCAACATTCTCGAGGTCAAGAACCTTTCCATTCAGTTCGGCGGACTGCGTGCCGTTGACGGACTTAACATGACCATAAAGAAGGGGCAGCTGTACGGACTCATCGGTCCGAACGGCGCTGGCAAGACCACCGTGTTCAACATGCTGACCGGAGTATACAAGCCCACCACCGGAAAAATTCTGCTGGACGGGAAGAATATCACGGGAAAGCCGGCAATATACATCAACAAGGCAGGGATCGCGAGAACGTTCCAGAACATACGCCTGTTCAAGGCTATGAGCGTGCTGGACAACGTAAAGGTCGGACTGCACAACCACATGAACTACACCGCCATCGAGGGCGTACTCAGGCTCCCGAGGTACTTTAAGGAGGAGAAGCGCGCCAACGAAAAGGCGATGGAGCTTCTCAAGGTATTCGGGCTTGACGGCGAGGCGGCGCAGCTTGCCTCCAACCTGCCCTACGGCAAGCAGAGGAAGCTGGAGATCGCCCGCGCCCTTGCGACTGACCCGAAGCTGCTGCTTCTGGACGAACCGGCGGCAGGCATGAATCCCAACGAAACCGAAGAGCTGATGGAAACCATTCACTTCGTGCGCGACGAATTCAAGATGACTATCCTGCTCATCGAGCACGACATGAAGCTGGTGTCCGGAATATGCGAGGAGCTGACCGTGCTCAACTTCGGTCAGGAGCTTGCCCAGGGCAGGACTTCCGATGTGCTGAACGACCCGAAGGTCATCACCGCATATCTCGGCGAATAAGGAGGGGACGCTCATGTCAATGCTGTCTATAAAGGACTTACAGGTATATTACGGCGCGATAAACGCCATCAAGGGCATTTCCTTTGACGTGGAGCAGGGGGAGATAATCGCGCTCATCGGCGCCAACGGCGCAGGCAAGACCACGATACTCCACACCATCACGGGGCTTGTGCAGGCGAAGCACGGCTCCATCATGTTCGGCGGAAAGGACCTCACAAAGACCCCGGCGCACAAGATCGTTTCCATGGGAATGGCGCATGTGCCGGAGGGTCGCCGCGTGTTCGCGCAGCTTTCCGTTTACGAGAACCTCATGCTGGGCGCCTATACGCGCAGGGACAAGGCGGAGATCAGTGAATCCCTGGAGAACGTGTTCAAGCGCTTCCCCAGGCTCCAGGAGCGCCGCACCCAGGCTGCCGGTACTCTCTCCGGCGGCGAGCAGCAGATGCTCGCAATGGGCAGGGCGCTGATGTCCAAGCCGTCCATAATCCTGATGGACGAGCCGTCTATGGGACTTTCGCCGCTGTACGTCAGCGAGATCTTCGACATAATCCAGGAGATCAACAAGAGCGGCACCACCGTCCTGCTGGTCGAGCAGAACGCGAAGAAGGCGCTCTCCATCGCCAACCGTGCCTACGTCCTCGAAACCGGAAAGATCGTGCTCTCCGGCGACGCAAAGGAGCTTATGAACAACGACCAGGTCAAGAAGGCATACCTGGGCGAATGATTCCGTATTTTCATCGAATTTGTGGGAGGGTCTATGGATAAGTTTATTGTTACCATTGCCAGAGGATTCGGCAGCGGCGGAAGGACTATCGGAAAAATGCTCGCAGACAAGCTGGGCGTGAAATTCTACGACAAGGATCTTATCCGCATGGCTTCCGACGTGAGCGGAATAAACGAGGCGCTGTTCGGGCAGTCCGACGAGAGGACCAAGTCCGGAGTATTCGGCAAGCCCGGAGTGTACAAGGGCGAGGTCATCGCCCCGGGTAAATCCGGATTCATTTCCGAGGAGAATCTGTTCAACTACCAGGCGATGGTGATAAAGCAGATCGCGGAGGAGGGTCCCTGCGTTATCGTGGGCAGGTGCGCGGACTATGTTCTGAGGGACAACCCGGCAGTCGTCCGCATATTCATCTACGCCGACGAGGAGCACTGTGTGAAGAACGCCGCAGATGTCAAGGGAATAACCGACCGCAGGGAGGCACTCAAGGCAATCACTTCCATTGACCGGGAGCGCGCCGCATACTACAAGGCGCACACCGGCAGGGAATGGATAGACGCCCGGAATTACGACCTGTGCCTTAACAGCGGTGCGCTTGGCTTTGATAAGTGCGTCGATATGATCAACGACTTTATTCACGTCAAGCTCGGAAAGTGAGAATAACACGGTGGGACTGCTGGAGTGCGGTCCCATTTTTGTCCGCCGCTTCTTTCCTGCGTATATATTTTTGTAAAACATTGAGAAATTGTATTGAAAAATCCGGCAGATTGTGCTATAATTCAAAGTATACAGGCAGAAAACTACTCCGGGCAATGGCGCTTGGATCATTGTCTTTGCGCCACTCTCCGGTAAATTCTGGAGGCTTAATTATGAAGATCGCAAAGAAAATAAGCATCGCCGCCGTGGTATGCACCCTTGCTTCCACGACGATCGTGGGAGCGCTGTCCACCATATATTCCAGCGTGTACATGCACGACAACGTCACCAGCATCATGCAGGAGGAGTGCGACCGAACCGCTTCGGATATCAACTCCTACCTGAACCGCGTGGAGCAGTCCGTCAAAACCGTGGCTGACCTCACGATGACCTCTCTGGACGATTTCAGCAAGTTCCAGAGCAGCGGCGAATACGTCACCGAGCTTACAGGGAAGCTCGAGGATACGCTTTACAGCGCGTCCTCCAATACTGCCGGCGCTATCTGCTCCTACATAAGATACAATCCGGATTTCACCGAGCCGACCTCCGGTCTGTTCATGACCAGAAACAGCACCGAGGAGGATTTCCAGAGCGTCACCCCGACTGATTTCAGCGTGTATGACAAATCTGACGTTTCCCATGTCGGCTGGTACTACACCCCGGTGAACAACGGCGCGCCGATGTGGATGTCGCCCTATTACAATGACAATGTTGGCATATACATGATATCCTATGTCGTTCCGCTGTTCCGCGACAGCGTTAATGTCGGCATCGTCGGCATGGATATCGAGTTTGACATGGTGGAGAGTCTGGCGGACGGCTGCACCAGGTTCGAATCCTACCTTCCGATAGTCATTAACGGCGACGGCAATGTCATGTACTGCCCCACGATGGATTTCAATACGTCCCTTGCCGAGGCCAGTCCGGCGCTGTATAACGGCGTGACCAGCGGCACGCGGGAACTTATCGACGCAAGAGTGAGCGACTCCAGCCGCAGCGCGGTTTACAGTACCCTCAACAACGGAATGACGCTCATCTCCACCGCCACCGGTTCTGAGCTGTCCGCACAGACCAACATGCTGATCATCATGATCCTCGGCGCCGTTGTCATCGTGGCGGTTGCTGCCGTGGTTATCGCGTTCATCATCGTAAACAAGATAACCAAGCCTATCGGCGGTCTTAATGCGGCGGCGAAGAAGATCGCGGCAGGCGACCTCGACGTCAATGTGGACTGCCACTCCAGGGACGATATCGGCGAACTGGCGGAGAGCTTCCGGCAGACCACCGCAAGGCTGCACAGCTATGTCGGATATATCGACGAGCTTTCCGGCGTGCTGAACGATATTGCTGGCGGCAATCTCAACATAAGCCTCAAGCTAGACTACAAGGGAAAGTTCGCGGACCTCAAGAACGCCCTGGACAATATCACGAACTCCCTCAACAGTACGCTGTCTGAAATCAACCTTGCTGCTGACCAGGTGGCTGTGGGCGCGGATCAGGTATCCAGCGGCGCCCAGTCGCTGGCTTCCGGCTCCACTGAGCAGGCTGGCTCCATTGAGGAACTGGTGGCGACCGTAAGCGAGATCTCCGACCAGGTCAAGAAGAACGCCGAAGAGGCGGGGAACACAAGCGAAAAGATGAACGATATCGGCAGGGAGGCAGACCTCAGCAATCAGCGCATGAACAGCATGCTCAGCGCTATGCAGGATATCAGCAGCAACACCGAGGAGATCAGCGCGATCATCAAGACCATCGAGGATATCGCTTTCCAGACCAATATCCTTGCGCTGAACGCCGCTATCGAGGCGGCAAGGGCAGGCGAGGCAGGAAAGGGATTCGCAGTCGTTGCGGACGAAGTACGCAACCTGGCGTCCAAGTCTGCCGAGGCTTCGCAGAACACTTCCGCGCTCATCAGCAAGACCACGGAGGCAGTGAACAACGGTTCCGATATCGCGAATGCAACAGCGGAGAGCCTGCACACCGTGGTTTCCAATATCGCCGAAATCGTTTCCTATATGGACGACATTTCCAAGAATTCCCAGAACCAGGCGGAGTCTATAAACCAGGTGAATGTCGGCGTGGAGCAGCTTTCTTCCGTTACCCAGAACAACTCTGCGGCTTCCGAGCAGAGCGCCGCTGCAGCCGAGGAGCTGGCAGGTCAGGCGAATACTCTCAAGGAACTCACCGGAAGATTTACGCTCAGATAAGCGGATTCCGAAAATACACACAAATGGGAGGGGCGTTTGCTCCTCCCATTGTTATCAGGGGACTGCTCGGCAGTCCCCTTTGTGCTGCGCAAGTTCCGTGCAAACAAAAACGGCCCCGGTATCCGGGGTCGTTTTCAGCTTCGTCAGTCGATGTCGTGCAGCGCCTTGTAGATATCCTGCATCTGCTGATCCGTGGCTGCGATTGTTTCTGCGCAGTCCTTCAGCTTTGCGGCGAGGTCAGCGGAAACCACGCTGTCCGTCTTGTACTTGAGATCGTGCTCCAGGGTCGCCCAGAAGTTCATGGCGATGGTGCGTATCTGCACCTCCACATGGACAAGCTCCTTTGTTTCGGAGAGGTACACCGGGGTCTCGATGACCAGGTGCAGGCTGCGATAGCCGTTCGGTTTTGGGTTCTGTATGTAGTCCTTCCGCCTGATCAGCTTCACATCATCCTGCGCAGTCAGCATGTCCGCCACTGTATAGATGTCGTCGATGTAGTTGCACACGACCCTCACTCCGGCAATATCGTTAAGTTCCTTTTTCGCGTTTTCGCAGCTGAACGGGATTCCCTTGCGGTTGAGTTTCTCAAGAATGCTCTGCGGCGACTTCACGCGGTCCTCAAGGTGGTGTATCGGATTGTGGTCGTATTTCGTCTTGAATTCGCTGTCGAGTATCTCCAGCTTGGTCTTTACCTCGCGTATCGCTGATTCGTAAAGGTGCTCCAGCTCCATGAACTGATAAAGCTGTTCCATGATTTTCTGCTGTGAGTCCGCCGGGATCAGCTGCTGCACCGGCTCAAGCTCGAAACTGCGCTGTTTTTCTTTTGGCATAGTTTTATCCTTTCACAATTGTGTAATATTATTATATCAGTCAATTGTGATAAATCTGTCTGCTCATGTGTGAAATTACTGTGAAATCCGACTACTTGCTGGCTTCTTCATGCATGCTGTTCAGCAGCGCTTCAATGTCGTCCTGGGACATCTTTCCGCCGGAGGGCGCGCTTTCAGCAGTTGCAGGCTCCTTCGGGAGTTCGTCCTCAAGCGGTTCGTTCGTTGCCGCAAGCAGCTTCTCAATATCCTCCTGGCTCATCTTGCCGCCGGAGGGTGCGGATTCCGTCGCCGGGGCAGGCTCGGGAGCAGGCTCCGGGGAGTTCGCGGCAAGTAATTTCTCAATATCCTCCTGGCTCATCTTTCCGCCGGAGGGCGCGGATTCCGGCTCTGCGGCAGGCACGGGAGCAGGCTCGGGGGATTCCGCCGCCGGGGCGGAGTTCGCGGCGAGTAATTTCTCAATATCCTCCTGGGACATCTTTCCGCCGGAGGGCGCGGATTCCGGCTCTGCGGCAGGCTCGGGAGCAGGCTCGGGGGATTCCGCCGCCGGGGCGGAGTTCACGGCGAGTAATTTCTCAATATCCTCCTGGGACATTGTGCCACCGGAGGGCTCCATCTGAGAACGGCTGGACGGGTCAACGTCCGGGAGCTTTCCGGTATTGTTCTCCAGTACCGGGTCCTCGTCCTTGTCCAGCCCGACAGAGTGCAGCAGGGCTTCTATCTCGGCGTCGGACATCTTGTTGTTCTCGATCTCGTGCTGAGGTTCGTAGGATGTGTCCGGGGCGATGGAAACGGGCTTCGCGGATTCCGCCACGATGTCTGCGACCCTGAGCTTTTTCTGGCTGAGTATCTCGTCCACCTTGCTGTCGGCGGCAGTCTTAGGCTCGGGAGCGATCTCCGCGCCGCTGGGGTAGGATACCACGGGCACCGGCTGTACCTCCGGTCCGATGAGGTACTTGTCGAATTCCTCCACCGCCTGGTCGAAGGTGATCTTCTCCCCGTCAAAGCGTATCCAGTAGTCGTCGTATGGGGAGATACCGTGGGTGCGCCGGAGTATGTTGCAGACATTGTACTTCTCCAGCCCCATGCGCTCAAGGATAGGCTTCGTGAACGGAGTGCGGTCCTGGAAAACGCGGCAGGAGAACATGTAGTAGATATCCGAAATATCCAGGGGACGGTGTATAGTGGTTATCATCAGCTCCTTGAATTTGGTGATGATGGTATAGCTCACCTGCTCGTCCTCGGAAATTATGTAATCCGCCACAGGGGCGTCGGCTTTCCAGACCGTGAATTTCATGGGCAGCGGCATTTCGAATGCGCTGTTGTCAACTATACGGTATCTGTACGCCTTGATAACATTTCCCATATGTGTACCCCCTGACTGATCGCTGAACGACATTATTACTTAGATTATACCACAAATCCGTCGTTCTGGCAATAGCTTTTTTGTAGGAATGGAACATAAAATCCAAAATAAAGGAGTTGTCTGTATACGGCGGTATCTCACGGCGTATACATAATGTGAACAAAATGTTTTTCAGAGATTTGTGCATTATTGATAAAAATGCTGAATTCGGGTAAATAATTATTGTTGAACTGTTTACAGGCAGGTTTTTTTATGGTATACTAATAACGAATAACTATGCC
The DNA here is from genome assembly GCA_900542145.1 of uncultured Oscillospiraceae bacterium. Taxonomy (GTDB): domain Bacteria; phylum Bacillota; class Clostridia; order Oscillospirales; family Ruminococcaceae; genus CAG-115. The sequence continues at coordinate 91,743 of UQMF01000010.1, forward strand.
ATCTTTGGCTTTCCCGCCCAAGATGGATCGTAAATAATCTGCCCAGGCAGAAAATGGAAACGGGGAGTATTTATGAAGATCAGAACCATGCTGATGGTGAGCGCCACTATTTTTGCCGTCGTCCCGATGGTGGTATATTCGGTGTTCGCCGGACAATCCGTTCAGAAGAACGGCGATGAGGAGTTCCGCAAGACGATACTCGAGATGGCGGATAATGAGCGTTACACCCTCCAGACATATATTGACACGGCAAACAAGTACGCGGACACTATCCTTGAATACGATCCGGTGAAGCAGGCGCTTTCCAACGGTTCCAGCAACGACTACGCCGCAGATTTCATCTCCACACTGGCAGAAAGCAACGTGTGCATTGACGCCATCAGGCTCGTAAAGGTTTCTGATGATTCCACCGGAGCCGGAGAGGTGTTCTGCGGAAGCAAGGGCACCGTCAACACCGTCATCGACAACTTCGCAAGCTACATAGACCAGTCGCAGTACAAGCCCGGCGCGCTGTACTTCAACAGCATTGCAAGCTCCAGCGCCACCGGCGGCGGAACCAAGCCTACCATGTTCATGTACAAGAACGTTGGCGACAATACCCTGCTTATAACCTACAAGATGGGCAGCAATACCGGTTACCTCTACAAGGCTTCCGCAGGAAGCACGTTCTATTCCACCGGCTCCGTGGCTGTTGCGGATTCCTCCACGAACCACAACTACGCCAAGGGCGACAACTTCAGAATAAACCTCTACTACGACTATCCGGCGGAGAACTTCCAGTCCGTTGTGGATTCCCTCGGGGACAACGGCATGTCGGATATCATCTCCTACTCCAACAAGAACGGCGAAGAATGGTACGCGGCGGTTTCCAAGGTGGGCGGTGAGAACGGGCTGTATGCCATCGCTTCTGCGGAAGTGAAGCGCAGCGTGGGAGCGTTCTCCTCCGGCGCGGCTAATACCATCATCGTTGTGACAGTGCTCCTGTCCCTGATATCCCTGGCAGGCGCGATAGTGGTTTCCATTCTTGCGACAGCCCCCCTCAAGGTCATTGAGGAGACCCTGGAGAAGGTGCGCCGCGGCGATCACGAAGCGCGTATTCCGACTGAAGTCAGCAACAACGAGTACGGACAGATGTCCCGTGCGTTCAACAACCTGCTTGATGAGATCGTTGTCAGCGAGGACAGATACCGCACCATCACGGAGATGTCCGACAACATCATCTTCGAGTGGAATTTCAAGACCAACGAGGTATTCTTCACCAACAACTTCAACAAGAAGTTCAGCTACCGCGCGCCGTCCGACCACTTCGGCGACAGCTTCCTGCTCAAGGCGAAGCTCCACGAGGACGACGCTGAGCGCTACAAGGAGGACCTTGAGAAGCTCAGCCACGGCGAGGAATTCAAGCACAACGAGTACCGTATGAAGAACATCTACGGCGACTACATCTGGGTGCTGATAAGGACCGCGACCCTGCGCGACAAGGAGGGCAATCCTCAGAAGGTAGTCGGCGTCATGCTGGATATCGACCGCGCAAAGAAGAGCGAGCAGCAGCTGACCGCGCGCGCAAGCTTCGACGCACTCACCGAGCTTTACAACCGTGAGACCATCGAGAGCCAGATCGACAACGAGATCAACCTTTCCGAGGCGCGTAAGAGCGAGATGGCAGTCCTGTTCATCGACGTGGACGACTTCAAGCACTACAACGACCAGTACAGCCACGCCACCGGCGACCAGGTGCTCAAGTTCGTTGCGCGCACCATCAAGGGCGTTGTCAGCGAGTTCGGATTTGCCGGACGATACGGCGGCGACGAGTTCATCGCCTGCGTCCGCAATGCAGAGATCAACGACCCCACCCGCGTTGCCCAGGACATCATCTCCAGACTTGACGAGGGCTTTGAGTGCGACGGCAGCCACCTCACTGTCAGCGTTTCCATTGGTATCTCCGTGATCAAGGACGACTACAACACCCGTGTTGAGTACATCATCGGTAAGGCAGACGACGCCATGTACTCCGTTAAGAAAAACGGTAAATCCAATTACGCATATATTTGATTGCCGGAACAACGGCAATCAAATATGCAAATTTCCTCTTTCAATCCCCGGATTGGGGATTGAATTCCGGCTTCGCCGGAACCGGGAAATTCGCGTGTTGCTCCCCTGGATACACTTGCATTTCATTCAATGTTCCCCCTGCGAACCAGCAGGGGGATTGCTTTGACCATCGGAACGACGACGGTCAAATATGCAAATTTCCTCTTTCAATCCCCGGATTGGGGATTGAATTCCGGCTT
>UQMF01000011.1 GCA_900542145.1 uncultured Oscillospiraceae bacterium
GAAATTTCATTTTTTTCAATTTCTACTGGTAATTTCAGCTGATATGCTGTATAATATCCTTGTGGGGTTTGTTTTTTCACAATTACATTATACCACAAAAAAAGTTGCATCCTTTCTTTTTCTGGATGCAGCCTTTTCTTTTGTTTTTTACAGCGCCTGCGATGTCAACAAAACAGTGGTCTGCGGCGTTCGCCGGCGCAGTTCTTTGCGCAGGCGCGCTTATGTAGAGAGCCTGATTTAACAGCATAAACAGAAATGGGCGTACTTAGCGTTGCACCCATTTTCTAATTTTAGCACTTATTCCGGCAGCTATTGGCTGCTTAGATAACATATGCTGCGTTTCATTTTCTTACATTCAGGAAGAGAAAGGCGACAATTAAGCCGATTTTATTGACTTTATTACTCACTTTCTGTATAATAAATAAATAAGAAAGATTTGTAATATGTTTACATTTCGGAGGAGAACAAATGAAAATAAGAACACACATATCAAAAGCGCTGTCGCTGCTTACTTCGGCGGCGATAGCTGTAGGCTGCATTCCTGCGCTGGAGCTTCCGGCTGCCGCAGAAAGCCCGGATACCAGCCAGGTATCGCTGTCAAAAAACCAGAAAACATACGGTGACGGCTGGTTCTGGAACGGCGAAAGTCTGCTGATTTACGGCGCGAGCTTTGACGTGCCGGAGAATACCGCTTATTTCGGGAATTTCAACGGATTTGCTGCAGGCGATACCATCAAGGTGCTTGTTGAGGGACTGAATGAGATAACCCTCGCAGACGGCGCAGTATTCGTTGATTCAGACCAAATTCCGCTCAGCGTTGACGGATCCAGCTACATGGAAGTTTCCGGAAGCGGCGTGCTGTTTTCCGGCGCTGACGCGGACTACTACGGCGGAGTTATCAACGCACAGGGCGCGGTCACGCTGTTTGACGCGCCGACCCTTGTGATAAAGGGGGGACAGGTACTCGCGCCGAAAGGCACTGTGATTTCAGACGGCGGAAATCAGGCGTCCTCGATCGGGATAGAAAGCGCAAACGTTAAGGCTAAGTCGTATGGCGCGGCGGAGGTATCCGGTTTAAAATCCCACCTGGAATTTCCGGAGGGCTGCGGAGAAATCGCAAATCTGAATCTGGATACCTGCACCGCTTATATTTCCGGGACTGATTTTACAACGAACTTTGATTTTAAGCAGTCGGTCGTGATTTTTCAGAATGTAAGCATTGCGGACGCCGCATCTCTCACTGTAAATTCAGACTACAAAAGTTATGATACCGGCAAAGGCGGCACTGTATTCTGCAATGAATTTCTGTCCGACACCAGATACTCCGTTGGCGACTATGATGTTGGAGTACTCTCCGAGGGCAACCACAGCGGAATGTACTATGACGGCAGCCAGGCTCTTCGCGTCCCCGCGAAATCGACCGTAACCGGCGCAAACTATATCACCTCGCCGAACCGGGTTGTGCTGGTTGTCGGGTCCGTAGACAGCGTCACAAGGCTTGCAAATATCAATGACGCATCTGCCGCTGGGATGACTCGTGCTCCGGCTACTCCTGTCGCAAATAATGACGCATATGTCACTGACGCGGTGATCACTGCAATATCCACCGGCAAGGGAGGGGTCACACAGTATTATGCTGCAAATGGCGCTATTTCGTTATACCGTGTATCCTTAACCAACTCATCGCTGTTCGCAGATGGTGTGGAGACAATTCGTGCACTTTTAGCAGAAAGAAACACGCCCAGCTCATTCATTGCTGTCGGAGAAGAGAAGGGAAAAATATTAATCAGCCCCTATAAATACTGCAAGTATGATTTTACCGGCAATGTCATATCGGAACAATATTGCGGCATAAGTTGTTCCTCGATAGGCGGCAGGGCAACAGGTAACGGCTTCGGATTTGATTTCGACACAGTGATCGATGGAAAAATTACAGAAGTTCTTGGAAAAGGTGCTATTACCAGTATCCAGATACGAAACGGCAGCTACTGGTGCGGCAAAAGCTCTACCAGATTGACCCCTTCTGACAACTATCCAAACGGAAGGGTTTTTGTCCACCCTGACGCCATAGACACAACATACATCTATTCTGCACTGAGCGGAACCGACAAGTATTACGAGTATACCCAGCTTCCGCTGAACACTGATAACAAATTCTATATAGGCAGGCAGATATATGAACCGTATATCAATGTTATTGAACCTAAGAATAAAACGCTGACACGCGGCGGCACGACAGAAATTGCATATGTCGCATACGGGTGTACTGATCCGGTTCTCGAATGGGTGAACGCTGACGGCGAAGTTATCTCCGCCCCCGATGGCATAAAAGCTTCGCTGGGTGACACTTCCACTGACAGAAAGGTGAGCATAACCACTGATTATGATGTGCCTGAGGAAACGGTGCGCTTCCGGATAAGGAGCGGAGACGGAAATAATATCGTATCAAATGTCCTTGAACTTACCACAGGGAAATATAATTTTATGATGGATTTCCGGGACAGCAATTTCAGAAAAAAATGGAAGTTCGGCGTTGAGGTCACCGACCCCGCCAATAATTACGCTGGCACAAACTGGAGATGGTATGGCAAGGACACTACAGAAAACGGAGTTTCCTACAAGGCGAAAACACTGGTGCTGGAAGACGGCTTCAGCCATGTGACTGACTCCGAGGCTTGCCGCGTTGGAATTGCCCTGCCGGACGGCGCAACGCTCATCGTCGCAGGCGACTGCGAGGTACAGGCGTATACCATGCCAATTAAATGCGAAGGTTCGCTGACAGTGATAAATTCCGGCGACAAACGAAATACCATATCGCTGCTTTTTACTTACGATAGGATTCTGGAAGCTCCTCCTGCTGACCCTAACACTGATCAGTTTCAGTATCCTACGATTTCTGGCTGCTTTGAGACAGCTGGAGATCTCTCTGTAACCGGCTGCGACATAAAATCCAATGTTGGTTACAGTAACTATTTAAAGGCGGACGGCAGCATGGAACTTGCAGATATGTCGCTCACTGTCCCCGATGGAACGCCCTGGGCAGCTCCAACAGCTCTGTATGCGAAAGGCAGGCTGTTGATAAAGCCTGATGTTGTGCTGGATACTCTTCCGGCGACAATAAGCTTCGGTTCGCTCAAAATAGGCGAGGTATCGGAGCTTTCCGAGCTTACAGACCTGTCCGACAACAAGGTATACGGTGCGGAAGATCTGGTTTCAATGCCTGCGGCGTCAGCGTTATACGAGCTTTCTTCCAATGGAAACCCGCTGAAGCTCGTCACCACGCCGCTCACCGCGGATAACACTCTTGAAAACCTTCAGTTCTGCAAGGACGTATACGGAACAAGCAGCGGCTCTATAGACCTGAACGATCTGGGCGCAGTCTCCGGCGGCAGCGGAAAATACAAGTTCGCCCCTGTCGGCAGCCTGCCGTCATGGCTTACTGTTAAGGGCGATGATTCCGTAGAATACGCTCTCCCGAACGAGGACATGGAGCAGACCTCGGTGAAGTTCACAGTTACAGACGCCGACCCGGAACTTGCCATTCCCGGAGACAGCGTGGAATTGACGCTGAATTTTGGTCCGGTCAATAGGATATACTACATCAGATATTACAAGCCGGAAAACGGAACTATTACGGTAACTTCGTCCGCTCTCGGAAAAACCGTGGAGACTAGTGAAGCGTCCGGGCGTATTCTCTGTGAAACTCCGGTTATTCCCGGCGAAGACGCTGTTGTTACCATAAGACCCGACCGTGGTTTTATAACAAGCGGCATGGAAATTGACGGTTCGCCTGTTGTTCCGGATAAAGCTCTGTCTGTTGAGGGCACAATGACTTTCAGCGCTATAGACGCGGATCACTCGGTGAGCGTAGTATTCACAGATGCCGGCGCCCCCGGCTTTGAGGAATACTGCACGTTCTCGCTTGACAGCTCTCTTGAAGACATAGCGGACAGATTCAGCCTCAAATATACCGAGTCCGGCAAAACCGTCACCAGACCGCTGTCCGAGCCGCAGACAGTCAGAACGAACACGGAAATAAAAATCATCGCGGACACCGGCACGGAATATTACCTTGAAAATGCGGCGCTGGGCGGCGATGATGTAGAATTGCAGTTCGACTCCGATACCATGTCGTTCTACTGCAGTCTGAGACTGCAAAAGACCGCTGCGTTCAAAGCGGACTACGGAGAGCTTTGCAAGGTCGAACTTTCCTGTGACCCCGATAGTTCAACTGTCTCAAGCGAAACAAGGGATTTTGGAGGGTACATTCCCAAGGGCGACACATACAAGTTTTCAATACTTACGAAAAACAAAGACACCATTGCCGAGGTTTACAATGCGCTTGACCAGTCCCAGAAGCTTGAACCGGTAAGTGTAGACAGGAATGAAGACGAACGCGTGTACCACTATGAGTGGGTTATAACCGGTGACGCCAGCTGGATTCCGGTTATCGATCCACCGCGCATTCTTACAGTGAACTGCGGCGAGCACGGCACAGTCACATCTGCGGACGACACCTTTGCAAACGGCGATACGGTAACTCTGACCGTTACTGCCGACCCGGGCTATTATGTGAAATCAACGGAGCTTAACGGCACGGCGGTTTCGCTGAACAGCGATAACGAGTATGTATTCACTATTGAGAGCGATTCCACATTCACAGCTGAGTTTGCGGAGATACCGCTGGATTCCTATGTCGTGACCGTAAACTGCGGGGAGCACGGTACAGTAACGCCCGGCACTGCTGATTATGAGAGCGGCACAGAAGTAACGCTCACAGTGACCCCAGACAGCGGCTACCGAGTGAAGTCCGTAACGCTGGACGGCAAGGCGGTAACGCTTACAAACGGCAAGTACACATTCAAAGTCACCGCAAACTGCACGTTCGAAGCTGAGTTTGTTAAAAAAGGCGGTTCTTCCGGCGGGACTGGTGGTTCTGGCGGAAGCTCGGCCGGAGGTTCTTCAACGAGGTCTCTGCCTACGATAAACGGCATTGAAAAGAGCTGGCAGTCCATAGTTTCCGACATCAGCATGCTTCCCGAGGGTGGTTCGGCTGTTATAGCGCTGAATGGCGAGACTGTCGTTCCAGTCGAGGCCGTCAGGGCGATATCTGATGTAAAGGCTAAGGTAGAGTTTGTGGTCAGCACCGCTAAAAGCTGGATGATAGACGGCGCGAAGATAACTACAGTCTGCGCTGCGGACTTCACCGCTCTCCCCGGGATCGCTGAAAAAACTTCGCTCCGCGGCGTGAACGGAGCAGCATTCAAGGGCGGTGATACCGGTGTCCCCGCAGTGCTGAAACTGACGTTCCGCAAGGAATTTGCAGGGCAGTTCGCTAATGTATATAAGCTGGCGGATAACAGGCTTGTTTTCCTGCAGTGCGTTAAGATAACCGCAGATGGAACGGCATTGATATCCGGCGTGAACGCTGCCGGCGAGTATGCTGTCATGGTGTGCGAGTACAGTGACCTCATCGGCGACATCAACAATGACGGCGTGCTCAACGCGCTTGACGCTTCGGCGATACTTAGACATATCACAGGCATTTTCGAGGGCGTGGATATACTGTTCGCCGATTTCAACAATGATGGAACAGTAAACGCGCTGGACGCGTCCGCAATACTGAAAGCAATCATTGAGTAACTCTCTGAAAATGCAATAAAGAGGCGCTGTAAAAAAAATCAACACCCAAGCCCGAGCAACCATCCTATGGAAGCTCGGGCTTGTTGATGCTGAAAAAAAGAAGCATGAACCGAAAAAAGTGTATAACAAACAAGCCGGCGGGGAAATGCCATGCACAAAATGTAATAAATATTGAATCAGGCAGCAGACCTGAAAGTCATTTTTTTCAGATGGAACTTATGAAGATTAAAACCGCAGGAAATCATGCCGAACTCAAGAAAAAGCGGCTTGAGGCTGAATGCCGAACCGTGTAAATGCCAATAATACCCACAGAAAATGAGGTATGAGCACATGAAAAGAACACACGGATTAGACGAGCGAGAGATGGAACTGGTGAAGCTGCTGATGGCAGACTGCCAGACCAACTTGTTGGTCTGAGCCACCGGAGACATTCAGGCAAAGCTGAAAAAGCTGTTTGCCGGAACCATCGAGCAGATGCTCGAGGCAGAAATGGACGAACATCTCGGTTACGAGAAGAACTCTATAGCCGGGAATAATTCCGGTAACAGTCGCAAACAGGATGTTTCTGTCACTCCGTGACACCTCCCCCACTGGGGGAGGCCACCTCAAACTCCCGGAGTTTATCCGCTGGAAGATACCGGTGAAGTAGAAAAGCAGCGAATTGACTCCGCTGCTCTTCACCGTATATCTTGCAGCCGCGTCGGGGCGCTCTCCAGCGTTGCCCTGTTTCGCTGCATTTTTAGCTTTGGTACGTTTTTCGGGATTATTCGCGTTTACACAGTTGTTTTTTCAGACCCATAACGTCATATACACAAAGCCAAAATCGCAAATCTGTTTCTGATAAACGGCTTTGTAAAGCCCTTATACAATCAGAAACAATGTGCCGTTTTCGAGTGGGAATATCTTCAGCACTAATTTCTTATATTATCTTTTTAGCTTTGCAAATACATTATAACTGTTATTTCTATATAAATCGCACACAAGGAATGGCACTATATGAAATGCAACGCTTATTATGAGAAAAATCAAAAGCGTATAAGATGTGAATTGTTGGACTTGACAACCACACCGTACTGTGATATACTGTTTTCATGAGGTTAAACAAACGGCTTTATAGAGCGGTAAATCCGGTCGCAGGTTTCTCCTGTCACGGGTCATCTCGACCAAATAAGCACGGTAATTTTGATACAATGGTATCTGAAACTACCGTGCTTTTTCTTTTTGCCTAAAATCCTTTAATAAAGGGTTTTCGGGCTTTTTTCTTTTTATGGATAGTTTTGTTGTGCCGTTTTCCCTGCTCCGCAGAGAGGAGATAACGTCAATTTCGTGGCTAAAACAAGTCACTCTGAAACTATTCTTACAGGAATAGTTTCAGAGTAAGTGGAAAAGTTTCATTGTGAAATGAATAATTCAGAGTACATTATAGTTAGCGGTTGCGTTGTTGATTTTTTGGCGGAGCATTCATTTATTCAACAATATTGCCCAGAAGCACTCCAAACTTGCAATAGGAATCAACCATGTTTGCAAAAAATGACTGAATATCATTGTGCTGTGATGGTTTTAAGATAAATGATAATTTACAGCAGCAACTACGTCTGCTGTACGACTACTGGTTCACGCAATTTGACTTTCCAGACGAGTGCGGCAAGCCTTATCGGTCAAATGGCGGCAAAATGGTGTGGAACGAGCAACTCAAGCGTGATATTCCGGTTGGTTGGACAGTTGCTTCTATTGTTGATAACCCACTTTCCTCGATCATTAAACCTGGAATAGAGCGGTTCACATCAAAAAAATACCTTGCGACTGCTGATGTAAACGGTACAAGCATATCAAATGGATCTTTGATAGAGTACGAAACTCGTGAAAGTCGAGCTAATATGCAACCTACAATCAATAGCGTTTGGTTTGCCAAGATGAAAAACAGTGTCAAACACCTTTTCCTCAATAAGGGAATGCAAACCTTAATTGAAAACACTATCTTATCAACGGGATTTTGCGGCATTCAATGCTCCGAAGTATCTTTTGAATACATATCCTCCTTTGTTTCAAGCAATTACTTTGAAACAACTAAGGATATTTTGGCTCACGGTGCGACACAGGAAGCAGTGAACAATGAGGATATGCAGTCTATCAAACTCATCATACCTAATTATGGAACTCTAAGCTGCTTTCATGAAGTCTGCAAAGGAATTTACGCACAGATGAGTAAAAACATCTGTGAGAACTGTGAGTTGGTCGCAATTCGTGACTGGCTACTCCCTATGTTGATGAACGGGCAGGCTGTGGTGGAAGACTAAGCCGCTAAATTATCATTTACCGCATTGTTTATTTCAATTTTCCGTATAATTGGGTAAATACAATCTATCACCTTTTGCTGCTCTTCCTTCGATGGGAGATTGACTTCTATTTCGCCCAGCACCTCTTGGTTAATGTTATTGATACTGGTCTGATGTGTATTAGAGAAACGCTTTCTGAAAATAGGTGATTTGAAAAGTAGAAGTAGATATAGAGGTATTGCAATTTCGTTATTTGGTCGAAACCGAATACAGAAACCTGAAAACGTAATCATTTCAGAAACCTCACTGATTATTATTGTTCTACCAACGAGAGCTTTGTTACCGTTAGATCTAACAAACAGTATATCGCCATCTTTTAAAGTACATTCCTCGGGTACAATCGCTTTATCAATTTCAGATAAATTGGATAAATCAGCAAAATAACGGTCGCCAAAATTGGGTATTCCAATCATCTTGCATCCTTTAGATACCCTATCTGCGCTAAAGTTTATACCATTTTTGAAAGAGCCTATTTCCTTAAGTTTAACCTTAATCATACTTCACCTTCTTCAGCTGCTCCATAATCTCAGTTTGCAGAGCATTGCCCTGGGAAAATAATTCCTGCAGATTGGCAGAGTATTCTGCCATTTTCGCATTAAACTCATCTTGTGTCAGTTCAACATAGTCGATTTTTACATCGAAATACTGGCCAGCAGCAAGGGAATATTTCTTTGCTTTGATTTCATCGTATGTAACAGCAACGGAGAAATCGTCCACGGCTTCTCTATTTCGAAATGTGGTGATGATCTTCTCTATTTCTTCTGGACGGAGTCTGCGTTTCTGCAAATTACCGTCTTTGTATTCCTCGCCGAGCTTTGAAGCATCTATCAGAACCACCTTGTCAGCCGTTCTTGAATTATCAAAGAACAGAACGGAAACGTTAGTACCCGTATTGGCAAATACGTTAGATGGCATACTTACAACACCATAAATTATTTTTTGGTCAACAATATGCTTTAACACCTTGCCAGCAACACTTGATTTAGCAGTTAAAAAGCCAGTTGGCACAACAATAGCACCTTTCCCATTTCCTTTAAGCGAATTAATAACGTGCTGGATAAACAACGTATAAATCGCCATTTTATCAATATCTTTCTTAGGGATTGTTGGAACGCCCGCCCAAAATCTTGCAGGCATAGCGGCGATTTTTTCTCTTGTGTCAGAGAAATCCATTTTGAACGGAGGGTTGGAAACTACAAAGTCAAATGTTCTCAAAGCATGCCCATCATCACTCTTGTGGTAAGGTGCAACTAGTGTGTCGCCTTGAATCGCATGGTCAAGAGAAGAAACCAAACCATTCAAAATCAAGTTAAGTTTCAGCATCTTGTTATTTGTATTATACCATAAAATCTACATATTTACAATGCCTTAAGTGACACAATTTAGAGTTTTTTACAAAGTTCGCTGGCAATGCGGTGATAAGGTATAAAAATAGTCTTCATTCAATTTAACAAAAAGCACCTTTGCCCACTTAGCTGGAATAAAAGAGTGAAAAATCAAACTTGCTGATGGTTCTGCAACAACTCAAGATTTTCTAAGCTGGCTTCAACAGTTTTAATAAGTCAATCTTATTGGTTCTGATTTACCTGCCAGCCAAAGCGGAAATCAAGCATTGACCTATAAGTAAATTTACCACATTATCTTGACAAACAGGTAAATATGTGATATAATGTTGTCGCACTTATAAAGGATGTTTGGTAAATGAACGATAATTTCAATTCCAGGCTCATATTCGACAATATTTCCTACCTAATCAAGGAACAAGGGAAAAAAGTTGGAGAAGTTGAAACACAAGCAGGTGTGAGTGCTGGATATATTTCCAGAAACAGTAAGGATTCAAATTCGAAACCAGGAATAGATTTTTTGTTCCGTGTTTCAGAAATCTTGAACACCAGCATTGATACAATTATGAAAATACCACTTTCCGAGTTAACACCAACGGAGAAATATTTAGTATCTTTCTTTGAGAAACTGAAGGCCGATACCGCTTCAGATAAAATATCATGGGAGAGAGAATCGCAGGAGTATTTAAATAGGTTGGAACCAGATATAAATGGCTTTGTTAATCATCCTCTGTTTAGTTACGAAACCTGCTACGTTCCCTCTGAAACAGATTATCCTGATCAAGTTGACAAGACAGTTTTTGTTTCTAAAACTTTTGGCTGCCAGACTGTGATAAACGGTGATTGCTATAATGTTCGTCTTAAAAATGGCGTCAGGTTGTATCTTATGAATATTGTAAAAATTGTGCATCAAGTAAATGACTCTAATGCAACTGCTCTAGAAGCATGGATGATGGACAATTCAGGAGGGCAGTGTCTATGCGGAACACACAACGACCAATTTTTGGCTGGACTCTTAACAGACCTTTACAATACGGTTAGTGAAGCATTAAGACACCCACAGTTATCGGGTGCGTTTAGAAATGCAATTGATGCCTTTATGAAAGATGATATAGCAGACGATTCAAGTACAGATGATTACCCATTTTAAGGAGGATTGGGAATGACAGAAAATATTATAAACAATTTGCAGAATTTTAAAAGCATCAGTCCTAGCGACATAAGAGTGCTAGATGCCATAAAACAGATTACTCGCAAAGGTGACAATGCTGAAGTTAAGCAAAAAAACGACGGCACACTTTCCGTCTACGCTGTTAAAAAGAGCAAGCAAATTTAATATTTTACCAATGCTCAATCGGGAGTATTGAAGAACCAATCGGGGTTATACGGCACTTTGCGTGCTGTATAACCCCTTTTTTGTTTTCCTCTAAATAACGTGCATTGTCTAATTTTTGCAGTTTTTTGCATTTAAACCAGTGGTATCATGGTTATGTATATACATGAATATTTGCAGTTTATTGCAGTTCATTAAGCAATACAATGTTCGATGCTGACTTTTTAAGACACAGTTCTGAAAGAGTCGCTTCAAACCGTCCTTGCCGCACGGACTGATCCCCGTGACCCAACGGCAATTACGGACAATAGAATAAAACAGCTGCCTATTGGGTTGGCCAGCTGCAATCCGAAACGGAGATTTTTCTCCTAGGACTGCGGTGCTTTTGTTATGCCCTTTTGCAGCTGTGATGACCTCCGTTTCGAACTATCGACAACGGAGGTTTTTTATGAAGAACTATCAGAAACTCAGCTATCAGGAATACCGCGTCATGCTGTCTGACGGCAGCAGTATCGTAACAACAAGACAAGAGTGCTTTTCCATCGAGCCTGCTTCCGAGGATTGCCCTTTCAAGCAGAGATGGTATTACTCCCCCGACCAGTATATGGCTGTTCGCCTGCCCCGCAACGAACTCGGTGAGCGGCTTGGTAAGGATAATGCAGCCGACCTCAAGGCGCAGGAGCGTCTTATCGCAAGAAATCGGGAACGCAACACGGAAATAGACGCATATACAACCGAAGATAGCGTATCTTTTGAAATTCCCGACCCGGATAGCGTACTGTTCCTCCATAGGCTCTTCACGGGCAAGAATACCGTCCGCAAAGCCGAGTTCCACCGCTTTGTTTGCGTTCATCCACGTTTCCGCGTCCATGAGATGCGAGATTTTCGCTCGGCTCATTCCGGTCTTGATTTCATAAGCGTTCATAATGCTCTCCTTGACCTCGGACAGCATTTCGATTGCTTTCTGCATTTCGGCTGAATCGCCCATAGCAATCGTCATTGGATTGTGTATCATCAGCATTGAAACAGGGGACATCAAAACCTTGTTTCTCGCCATCGCGATAACGCTTGCGGCACTCGCGGCTATACCGTCAATCTTCACGGTGACGTTGCCCTTGTAGTCCATCAGCATATTGTAGATCTGCGCCGCAGCAACGCAGTCGCCACCGGGCGAGTTTAGAATCGCGGTCAACCGTCATTCGGTTAGGCATAAGCGGGTACAGAGCAATGACCTCGCCCTTTCCGTTGCAGATAACCTGCGCGTATGCGTTGCCCCAAAGTAGCAGGTGCGTCATAAGCGTTTCACGGAAAACAAACGAAGTCATTTCGGGGTTCGGTTCGTCGTGGAGCAGGCGGTAAAGAGAATGCGATACGGCTTTCTCCTTGCCTCCGTCCGAACGGTATTTGTAGACGTGCAGCGGTAATCCCGCCACAGCTTCCGACAGCACTCTAACGCAGGAATACACGGCGGTCATCTGCATTGCGGAACGCTCGGTGACGTTCTTTCCCGCAGTAGAACCGCCCATATAAAAGCGGTAGGCGCTGCCGGCGGTGCTGTTTTTAGGCTTGTCCCTTGAATGGAATAAGCTGCTGAATATCTTCATGTAGTCAGTCCTTTCGTAAAATGAGCATAAGAAAAGCACCTGCCATTGCTGACAGATGCAAAGGTGTTATGTATCAATACTGTGTTTCAGAAAGCTGCTTGCTGATATCTCTGCCGCCGTAAATAATGCGGAGAATTGTAACAACCGTCTTTTCCTCATCTGAAAGATAGAAAATCAGATAATTGTTTACCGGAAGAATTCTCAGTCCACGGCTGCGCCATGGTTCTTCGTCAAACAGCCGATATCGCTGCGGCATTTCATCAAGAGAACGAATTGACTTCATTATCTTGTCTGTCAGTTTTTCGGCAATTTCCGGTTCGACAAGGCTGTCACAAATATATCTGTAAATGTTTTTAAGGTCCTGCTTTGCGGAATCCGTATAGAAGATTTGGTATTTCATTTATCAAGCTCCCTGCGGATTTCTGCTTCGACCTCGTCTATTGAATGTACTCTGCCTGCCCTGATATCTTCCATGCTCTTTTCCAGCTCGGAATAAAGCTGTTCTCTGGAAAGCGAGTCCATCATAAGAATGCTGTCGTCAACAGGCAGCTTAACATCAAACGGAATGCCTTTCTGAAGTACGACCTGCCTTAAAAACATACCAACTGCGTTTGACATAGGAATGCCAAGACAGTCAAGAATATGTTCAGCCTCTTCTTTTATTTCCGGTTCAACACGGGCAAATACATTTGCAGTTCTAGCCATAATGAACACCTCCAAATATCAAGTACGCTATTGGTTTTTATTATTATACCACATTTGCTTGCAAAATGCAATACATTTGAAAGCACTTTTACAAAAATAGCAGTCCTCTTTCATCATAAACACTCGCCCCGTGGTCGTTCCCACAGCGGATAGCACGGTCGAGAGCCATAATAGTAGCTACCGCGCCGTCAATCTTCTCTGTGGACTTTTCCTTGTCAGCCTTGATGTTCCCGGCAGGGTCGGTGCGAATGTAGATATTGTCCATGTTCCACCGCAGAACCGGGTGACCGCCATGTGCTATCTTCTGTTCAAGCACCAGTTTCATCAGTTCTTTTGTCGGAGGTGACATATCCTTGAAACCTTGTCCGAACGGCACGACTGTAAAGCCCATGCTCTCGAGGTTTTGCACCATCTGAACTGCGCCCCAACGGTCAAAGGCTATCTCACGGATATTGAAACGCTCGCCGAGCCGTTCGATGAATTTCTCAATAAAGCCGTAGTGAACCACATTTCCCTCGGTGGTCTGCAAGAAACCCTGACGTTCCCACACATCATATGGAACATGGTCGCGGTTTACACGCAAGGTCAGATTATCCTCGGGAATCCAGAAGTACGGCAGAATGATGTACTTATCCTCCTCGTCAAGAGGTGGGCAACACGATGTTGCGAAGCCGTCCCCCAAGCGTATTTGCCAGCAAACTTATCTGCGGCGATTGCGGAGGTTTTTACGGACAAAAAGTCTGGCACTCTAACGATGCATATCGCAAGGTTATCTTACGCTGCAATGCAAAATTTAAAGGGACAATTAAGTGCCGGACACCTACCCTCTCAACTGAAATCATTAAAGAAAAGTACCTTGCTGCCTTAAATCGACTTATTGGCTCTCGGCAGCAGATCATAGAATCCTGCAAAGAAATGTGTTCTATTGTCGCTGATTGCACCGAACTTAACGCAGAGATTGATTCTTTGAATGAAGAAATAAATGTAATTTCTGAAATGGTAGGTCAATGCATAAAGAATAATGCCTCAATGAAACAGTCCCAGGAAGAATATAGCAACAGGTACAACCGCCTGGTCAAACGATATGAACAAGTAACAGAACAATTGAATAATGCTACTGCTGACAGAAACACAAGAATTCAGAAAAGGCGTGAGATCAACATCTTTATAGATTCCCTGAAAAAGCAACCGCTTGCTATAGAAACCTGGGATGACGAGCTCTGGATTTTATTTCTTGACACAGCCACAGTACACTCTGATGGCAGAATTACATTTCGGTTCAAGAATGGAACGGAAATTAACCAATAGCATAATCAAAACCTCGCTGATATTGAATCGGCGAGGCTATTTATAAAATACCTAACATTGCAAGGCAGCAACATTTCAGTATATAAGAAAAGCGCTGTTTGTTTTAATAAACACTTAATTCTCACCTTGCAGATGTCCTATTTAATGCGATTTTCTTGCTTAATAATGTTTGCAAACTCATACATATTTACAACCTTAACAGCTGTGTAAGTTTGCAAATTGACAAATTAAATCGCCCAAATGCAAACTGATTTTTGTTAGTATATAATAGTTGCTTGAAAGGTGATGTTTATCAATGATTCCAACATTTGCTTCAAGACTTAGACAGTTACGTCTAGATAAAAACCTCCGTCAAGAACAAGTAGCCAAACTGATAGGCGTTAATAAAAGCGCAATTTCTACATATGAAAACAATACTCGACAGCCTTCGTTTGACATCCTAGTGCGATTGGCAACTCTATATCGTGTCAGTACAGACTATCTTCTTGGCATGACAAACATACGTTCTTTGGACTTGAGCGGCCTATCTGATGAAGAGGTAGTAGCCGTTTCTGAACTTGTAGCTATAATGACAAAGAGAAATGAACAGTTAAACAGCTTATTATGACATGGTGGTACAAAGTATGATAAATGGTAATTTTCAATATGAATACTTTTCTTCGGTCACTCAACGCAAGGTTGAATGGCTTTGGTATCCATATATTCCGTATGGAAAACTTACGATTCTTCAAGGCGACCCCGGCGAAGGAAAATCAACCTTTATGCTTAACATTGCCGCCCTTTTGACCCGCGGAAAAAATATGCCAGATGGATATCATGTGTCGGAGCCTCAAAGAGTAGTATATCAGACAGCAGAAGATAACTTGGCGGATACGGTTAAGCCTAGACTAGTATCAGCTGGAGCCGACTGCAACAAAATCGCTTATATAATAGATGAAGAAAATCCACTTACGCTGGAAGATTCAAGGATTGAATCTGTAATTGAGCAAACGCAAGCAAGATTATTTATTCTTGATCCGTTACAGGCATACCTATCTCAAGATTCGGATATGTTCAGTGCGGGAAAAATGAGAGGGCAATTAAAGCGAATTGCTGATATTGCAGCTAAATATAACTGCGCTGTTGTTGTTATAGGACATATGAACAAATCAAGCGGAGAGAAAAATCTGTATCGTGGACTTGGAAGCATTGATATTGCCGCTATTGCCCGAAGCGTTCTAATGATTTCAAGGGACAAATCAGATCCTGCTGTTCGATATATGTTTCCAGTTAAATCAAGCCTTGCTCCGGAAGGTTCTGCAATCGGTTTTTATTTGAATCGTAAAACGGGTCTAACTTGGTTAGGGCAGAAAGACATAGATACAAGTCAGCTTCAGGTCAATGAAACATTTGAAAGCAAGAAGTCGCTCGCCGCACGGATCATTGTAGAGATTCTGAATGAGCAGGACACATACAGCGCAGATATACTTAAGAAACTAAAGTCAATGGGCATTTCGGAAAGAACGATACAGACAGTAAAAAAAGAACTTGGCATCACTTCCTATCGTAAAAACGGTGTGTGGCTTTGGCATCTTCATGACGGTGCTGATTCATCAAGTTGGGAGATTAAGAATGCATAATAACAGCCGTGAAAAACTGAGAGAAATATATCAGCGTGAAGACAACAGTCAGAAAACGTTTATTCCGGCAAAACCTAAAGTTGACCCAAATGAACGAAATAGATTTTTCCGAGTTTGTGCTTATTGCCGCGTTTCCACTGATAGCGATGAGCAGCTATCCTCTTATGAACTGCAGCAAGCGCACTATTTACATCTTGTAGAAGATCACCCTAACTGGGAGCTTCGTCATATCTACGCTGACGAAGGTATATCAGGAACATCCTTAAAAAAGCGCGATCAATTTGTTGAGATGATAGAAGCCTGCAAGCATGGAGAATATGATTTAATTGTTACCAAAAGCGTATCACGTTTTGCAAGAAACTTAGTTGACTGCATTTCAATCATCAGATTGTTAAAGGGACTTCCAAAACCTGTGGGCGTCTATTTTGAAACTGACAATCTTAATACTCTCGGTGAAAACAATGAATTTATGCTGTCATTCTTAGCGACATTTGCACAAGAAGAATCCGTAAAAAAGAGCGAGGCAATGAACTGGTCGCTAATGCAGCGTTTTAAGGACGGTAAATTACTGACTCCTGCATTGCTTGGATATGATCGCCCAAAAGATGTCACCGGCAGATACATAAAATACGCTCCACTTAAAATTAACGAATCAGAAGCTGCTATTGTTCGGTTTATCTATGACGCTTATCTCTTCGGCTGGACTCAGGAAGAAATTGCTAATTTTTTAACCGATATTGGATGCGAAACCAAGACCGGCGTCACGGAATGGAGCAGCAGTTCTATCGGATATATACTGACAAATGAAAGATATTGTGGAAATGTCCTCACATGGAAAACATTCACAGCAGACTTATACGAACACAAGCATAAGCGAAACCGCAAAGATAGGGATCAGTACCTTTACACAGATCGTCATGAGGCAATTATTTCACCGGAGAAATTTGAATCTGTCCAAATACTGATAGACAACCGAAAGCGCCATATCCGAGGAACTTTGCCTTTACTTCATGTGATCGACGAGGGAATTTTCAGAGGATTTATACCAATAAATCATCACTGGATAAATGAAGATCCAAGCGTCTATTATGATATTTCTAACAGTATTGATTCAAAATTGAAGATCAGAAAAATTGAAAAAAGGCATTTGAGCGCATTTGATCTTCAAGGGTATCAGGTGGTCAGGAACCAATTTACACAGGTTCGCTATGAAGGGCCTTCCCTCACGATCTCTGAAGAAAAGATAACTTTTAATCTGTTCTGCATGAAGAAGTTTGACGATGTGGGATTTGTGCAGCTTTTGCTCCATCCAACTGAACGAAAAATTGCAATTCGGCCGTGCCAAGAAACAGATGTTCATAGTATACGATGGCGTCCGGACCCAACAAAACAGTTTTATTCCAAAACCCTGCTGTGTCAGCATTTTGGTAATGCTCTATATAACATTATGAAGTGGAACCCCGATTTTTTATACAAGATCAGGGGTATATGGGCGAAACGGCTTAATGAACAAATCATTGTGTTTAATCTTACAAACGCTATGCCGGCTGTTTTTGTTACAAAAGACGGCACAGAAAATGCAGTTAAGCAAAGGGTTGAGCTTTGTCCGGACGAATGGACAGATGACTTTGGTGAAGAATTCTATGAACATACACTTGAAAATGGATTCTACTATCTTACGCCTGACTCAGACTGGCAAACCAAAACACAAAGTATCCCTGCTCCAGGAATAGAGCAATATTTGATTCCATCTGCAGAAGAATTGCAGCAAAGTATGGCAACAATAAAGAAAGGTACTGATGACAAAAATGAATGACAACAATCAAATCGAAGATATAACGGCAAAGGCTGAACTTCTGGAGAATGTGAGCGAGGATGTTGAAGAAATCAATTTAGCAGGATATCAGGTCACCAAAGCTGAACTTTTTTCTCATACCAAAGAACCTGCAATAACAGTATGGGAAAACCGTGTTAAATTTAATATGGCTTGTCTAAGAAAATTTCCCGGAGTAACGCACATTCAAATTCTCATTCACCCTGAGCAAAAAAGACTCATCATTCGTCCTTGCAAGCCGGATGCTCCTGACTCGCTTCGCTGGGCAAACGGCGGCGGAGAAAAGGAACTTAAAAATCGTGATCTGCTTTGCAAGATATTTGCAGCCAAACTGTTTGACCTAATGAGATGGAATAAACAGTATCGATATAAAATGTTAGGAAAACCGGCTGTCTACAATAATGAGATGCTGTTTCTGTTTAAGCTGACTGATTTTGAATTGTTTGTAGGCGGCGGAAAAAAGGGGTCATATCTTCCCGGCGATTGGAGAGATTACTTTGGAATCCCAGCAGAACAGCACGATGATTCCTATAAAATTGACTTAGCTGACGGCTACATTACAACCGATAGAGTATAAGGAGAAAACACGATGGCGTCATTTAACAACAGCATTCCTGAAATCAGCATTGACGGATTTAAGGTGGTAAGCGGTAAGATGTTCGCACATCTTCCCAGAAAAGGAGAGCCGACTTGTACATTGTGGAATAATAGTATTTCATTCAATATGATGGCGCTTCAGTCAATAAACAGCTGCGAAAGAGTGAGAATCGAAGTCAACCCAAAAACAAAGGGACTTCTTGTAATACCGGTTACCATTCAAGATAAAGATGGGGTACGATGGGTACAAGGAGCAGATAAAATAACACCAAGAAAAATCTTTTGCAGAGAATTTTCGTCACAATTATATGAAACATGGAAATTTAACCTGCAGTATGTTTACAGAGCAAAAGGAAAGTTAGTTTCGTCTGATAAAAAGGTCATGCTCTTATTTGATTTTAGTAAGCCTGAAAACTGGCAATATCATGAAGGAAAGTAATATGAAAGCTGATACATATATTTCTTTTTACCTAAAAGCAAATTGCATTCATATATATATTAGTGCTCTTCGTGATATTGGAAGTCCAAAACGAATTTGCTTTATGATTGACGAACAAGGCCGATCATTACTGGTTGCTCCGTATGAAAACACGGATTTCAAGTCACATAGTGTTCCTGTGTCAGTTTATTCTGGTCTGGCTACATTTCGAATATTTAGCGTTCACCTCTGTCGATTAATTGCTTCATCACATAATTGGGATACCAGTTGCTCATACCGTGTTCCTGGCAAATACAACTCAAAACACAATGTTGTTGTTTTTAACTTAAACGATGCAAGGACAATCGGACAGGAAGAACAAGGAACTTGTGCAATTGCTGACACGCAATTTTAAGAAATGCAACCATATCACAGAAATTGCAACCCTATGCAACCACGGTTGCATAGTATCAAAATTTGAAGCCTTTTTCATAACAGGACACCAATTTTGATACAATTCGTATCTTGATTGGTGTCCGTTTTCTTTATCCGAAAATCCTTGTTTAATGGGATTATCAACACAATTTAACAAAAGCAGGCTCTGCGGTGACCGAAAAATGGTTATCGCAGAGCCTTTCTTATTTTTTACCTTTATACTATTTAACGAAAGGTCGTAAGGGTGTGCATTTTCGGCAAGGGGGTGTGCACTTTTAAATTATTCCAATCACTTTAAAGAATTGCAAACCATCTGTTTTCTGCCGGTCGTTTTTATCAAACTCGCAGTATCATACAATTTTGTCCACTGCATTCTGAATCAGTTCAGCCTGACGCTGAGTTATTCCGCCGCCGGCTGTACCAAAGCTATGCGACAGCGGAATGCCCAGTCCGAACGGTGACTCACGGAAAATGAGCTTATACAGCACGCAGGCGGCGATATAGTTTCCGAGATTATTCTGATGACCGTTATCACCACACTCTTCACCGGGAACGATGTACGGATCTGCCTCAGATATGTTGTTTTCGAGAATGTATCTGTATACAGCGGCCACCGGAGCCAGCAGAGCGCCGGTCTGATCTGCAAGCTTTGTGTACCAATCCATATTGGCCTCGGTCATCTGCTTGTTTGTAAGAGTAAGAATGTATGATGCATTTTCACCATAGTATGGATCTCCCTGTTTTCCTTCGTGCCATGGCTTAACTCCCATATCATAGAAAAAGCCGTAACGATAAGCATCCCAAGCTCATCATTCTTGACGAGCCGACCGCCGGTATGACCGCCGCCGAAACCTACAAGACCGGCGAGATGATAAAGGAGCTGCTCGCCGATCATACCGTAATGGTGGTCGAGCACGATATGGATTTCGTAAAGCAGGTGGCGCAGACCGTCACGGTGCTGCACCACGGTCAGCTGCTTGCGGAGGGCACATTCGACGAGGTGGAGAAGGATCCGCGCGTTATCCAGGTGTACCTCAAGGACGATTCAGACGAAGAAGCAAAGGAGGCGTGAGAATATGCTGGAGGTATCGCACGTCAATGTAAACTACGGCAAGAGCCGTGTAATAACGGACGTATCATTCACCCTCAACCGCGGCAGAAAGCTGGTGGTGCTGGGGCGCAACGGTGTAGGCAAGACCACGCTCATGAAATGTATCATGGGACTTCTCCCGGTGGAGGGAAAGGGAACTCTCAAGCTGGAGAACAAGAATATCACGAAAATGCCGGCGTATATGCACAATCAGATGGGCATCGGATATGTTCCGCAGGGGCGCGAGATAATCCCGGATTTCACCGTGCGCGAGAATCTGGAGCTTGGCTGCCTCGGGCACAACTCGGTCAGCTTCAAGGAGCAGTTCGAGATCGTGCTGGATTACTTCCCGGCACTCAAGGAGCACATGAACCGCAAGGGCGGCGTGCTTTCCGGCGGTCAGCAGCAGCAGCTCGCCATCGGGCGCTGCCTTATGGGCAGACCCTCGATAGTGGTCCTTGACGAGCCGACGGAGGGTATTCAGCCGAACGTGGTTTCCGAGATCGCCACGACGCTGAACCGTATCTCAAGGGAGATGTATCTCAGCGTTATTCTGGTGGAGCAGAACATAAAGTTCGCCAAGAGGATAGCCGAGGATTTTATAATCCTCCAGAAGGGCTCCATCGTTGCGCAGGGGGCGATAGGCGAACTTAACGACGACCTTGCCAAGAAGTACCTGGCGGTGTGATCCTGCACGCTTCCCGAAATAAATCCCTCCCGGCTCGGGAGGGATTTCTGTTATTGGTCTGAGTTTTCCTTGAAATACACGATGAATCTGTGCGGACTGCCGTCGGATTTGCCCACCGGGCGCTTTTCCAGCAGCAGGTACTTCTTTCCGTGTTCAATAGTGACTGTGAACATGCGGTACACCAGCCATTGTAGGCAACAGCTTCATGCGTATCATCTCCTTTTGGCTATATTGTAACACTACAGGAGGACACCCCCAGCGTCCGTATAAAAACTTCCTGAGCGGCATACATTACTAATAGTAAAGATAGGCTATACTTCAGTATAGCACAATATGCGATAAATGTCAACAGTATCTTTACTTTCAGTAAGTTCAGCAAATCCGGATAGTATGCTATACTTTTATCAGGGGGGATCGGAATGGCTACTCTTGGCGAAAGGCTCCGTGCACTGCGCGGCGACAATGGTATCACTCAGGCGGAACTTGCGGAAAAGATATTCGTGAGCGAAAGCTACATCGCGCTTATTGAACTGAACAGGCGGAATCCCAGCACTGAAATTCTCGGGAAGCTGTCGGACTACTTCGGGGTGTCAACGGATTACCTCCTTAACGGGGAGCTTTCCGAAGAGGACGTCCTGCATGTGAAGGAATGGCGCGCCCTGGTTTCCGGGCGGAGCGACCGTGAGATAACAAGCGCCCTCAGGCTGGTGCGGTCGTTTTTTGAGAGCGTTGACGAGGCTAGATGAATTTTACCCGGACAGTGGACTGTCCGGGTAATTCTGTATCATTAGTTATGAGGTGATACAGATGACTGAAAAGGAACGTATGATCGCGGAGCTGGTCCGGCTGCTTTCCGGCAGGTCGGAAAGAGAAGTGGAGCTTATCTCCAGACTGGTGAGGGATTACATCACGCTGGTGGACGAGAATAAAAATCCGGGCGGAAGTTCGACGGAGCGCGTATTGAAAAATACTTTATAATGTGATATAATACATATCGCCATAAATGGATCCCGACAGAGCCGGATATTCTGAATTTTCCGGTGGGATTTCACGGATATTTCACAATTGTGTGTTATACTATAAAAAAACACAAAGCTGAAAGCGAGGATATGTTATGTGCACGGCAGCAACCTATCAGACGGAATGCTTCTACATGGGCAGAACGCTGGACTATGAATTTTCCTACGGTGAGCAGATCACCATCACGCCCCGGAATTACCCGTTCCATTTCCGGCACGACGGCGACCTTGATCATCACTACGCCATGATCGGAATGGCGCACATTGCCGGAGGTTATCCGCTGTATTACGATGCAGTGAACGAAAAGGGACTGGGAATGGCAGGGCTGAATTTCGCCCGGTCCGCGGAATACCCGGAGGTTGGCGAGGGGCGCTGCGTGGCGCAGTTCGAGTTTATCCCGTGGGTGCTCAGCCGCTGCGCCGGACTTTCCGAGGCGAGAAAGCTGCTGGGCGAGATAAGCCTGGTGGGGACTCCGTTCAGCGCACAGTTCCCGGCGGCGAAAATGCACTGGATAATCGCCGACAAATCCGGAGCTATCGTTGTTGAGCCTTTCGCGGACGGGCTGAGAATACACGAGGATCCTGCCGGAGTGCTTACTAACGAGCCGCCCTTTGAGCAGCAGATAAACCGGCTGTGCGACTACATGAGCCTTTCCCCGAAGCAGCCTCAGAATAATCTCGGGATTCCGCTGGAATGCTACAGCCGCGGAATGGGCGCCCTGGGACTTCCCGGGGATCTCTCCTCCACGTCTAGGTTTGTGCGCGCTGCGTTTACACGGGCTAACTCCATATCCGGGAAATCCGAGGAGGAGAGCGTGGGGCAGTTCTTCCACATTCTCGGCTCGGTGGAGCAGGTCCGGGGCTGCTGCGAGGTCGCGGAGGGGAAATACGAAATAACCATCTACACCTCCTGCTGGAACGCGGACAGAGGAATATACTATCACACCACCTACAACAACCGTCAGATATCCGCGGTGGACATGCATAGCGCCGACCTGGACGGGTGCAGGCTGTACTCCTGCCCGATACAGGACCGGGAGCAGATACGCGTCTGCAATGCGGAGCCGATGAAATAAACTATAGGAGCGAAGAATGATAACACTTGAACCCTACAGAAAAGAATTCGAAAAGCAATACCATGCGCTGTATCTGTCGGCATTTCCGGAGGAGGAGCGCGCACCCTGGTGGCTACTTAAGCGCCGGGCAAAGCAGGGCAGGGCGGAGGCTCTGGCGGCAATGGACGACGGCAGATTCGCCGGAATGGCGTATGTGGTCACGCTGGGGGATATGACGTATCTGTTCTACCTCGCGGTTGAGGAGGGGCAGCGCGGCCGCGGCACCGGCGGAAAGATAATCGCGGCGCTGCGCGAGCGCTTCCCGGACAAGCGGATTTACCTTGCGAGGGAACAGCTGGACGAATCCGCCGGAAACTATCCGCAGCGCGAGAGCCGTCATCGCTTTTACCTCGCGAACGGCTTCCGGGACTGGGACATTATCATAAAGGAGGGTCCCGTTACATACGACGTTATGGGGATTGGAACGCCGGTGACTCCGCCGGAATACCGCGCGCTGATAAGCGGCTGGGCTGGAAAGCTCCCCGGGTTGTTTTTCCGGGCGTATATGGAATAAAAACTGTTGACAAATGTTAAATCATGTGATATACTATAGTCACAAAACCGAACTGGTAATTTGTGAAAAGGAGCGATAACATGAACAGATTTGTCAGAAAAATAGCAGCTGTCACACTGGCTGTGGCAATATCGGCAGGAGCGGCGGTAAGCGCTTCGGCTCAGAACTGTGTTCCGCTGCCGGAGGTCAAGACCGTAGAGCTAGACCGGCTGGGTGACAGGGTGGCTTACAGCGGATACCCGGATTACGGCGTCAGCGTGCTTATAGATAACTGTACCGTCAAGAATAGCCCGATATATGTAAAGCCCGGCGAAACCCCTACCAGTGAATTCGTCGTGCCAAAGGGGAAGAAGCTCGTCCTTAAGAAGGGCGCCGTTATCGACGGCAGCATGTACATCGAGAAGGGTGCGACTGTATCCGTCAGCGGCGGAACACTCAAGGTAAACGGAAGGCTGATTTGCGACGGCAGACTCAACATAGGCGAAAATGGCTACATGTCGCTGGCGGACGGCAGCAGATTCGTGGTGAACACTTCCGGCACTTTCAGGTACAACGCTGATGGAATAACCATAAACCGGGACGCGGATTACGCGTGCTTCGGGAAGTTCACATACAAGCACCTTGACGACAGCACTGCGCAGACCATTGCCGCAAAGCCGCTGTGCGTGCTTGCCGGGGATTCCGGAAAGCTGTCCATGGTGACTGATGAAAAGTCCATTGACGGATACGTTTCCATGCTGTGCGACTACGGGCACGGTAATCCCGGTTCAACGAGCGACAGCCTGTATTTCATTATGGGCAACGGCTCCAGAATACGGGTGGATACTGCGGCGGACAAAGTGTCGGATATCGCCGGAGTTTGGGTGCTGAGAATGATCGAACTGACTGACGAGCTGCTGAAAAGGTAATCAAGAGAATACGGAAATGGCGCCAGTCTGGCAGGCACAAAGCCTGGTCAGACCGGCGCCTTTCTGGTATCCGCGGCTTTCACGGCAGTCTGGAAAGTACTTTGGATAAGCGTTGTGCGTATTTACCGAACATTCCGATGTGGAATTGTGCAAAACGGAAAATTTTCAGAAACCCTTGAAAAATCTGTGGATTTATGCTACAATCAAATTGCCGGAAACGTTTTCGGTAATTTGATTCGGACAACAGGTGAGCCATTGACTATAAAGGATATTGCAAAACTTGCGGGCTGCGGCGTGAGCACGGTTTCCCGGGCGCTGAACGGCAGCAGCGAGATAAGTGAACAGACCCGGGAGCGCATAAACGAGGTGATTCGCCAGTATAACTACACCCCGAACGGCAATGCGCGCCGTATGCGCCAGAGCGCAGAAAAGACCATTCTGCTCATCGTGAACGGAAGCAGCAACCTGTTCTTTTCACCGCTTATTGAGCAGATACAGATTGCGGCTTCCTCCGCGGGATTCCAGGTCGCGGTGAATTACATCGATGAGCAGGAGGACGAAGTGCAGTTTGCGTCAAGGCTCTGCACTGAGCAAAGACCTGCCGGGGTGATATTCCTGGGCGGCGATATGAGAAACTTCCAGAGGAGCTTTGAACAGATAAAACTCCCCTGTGTACTGAGCACGGCGAACGCCGAGGAGCTTGGCTTTGAAAACCTTTCCTCCGTCAGCGTGGACGATTACGACGGCGGCAGGGCGGCGGCGGAACAGCTGTTCGACCAGGGTCACAGGAAAGTCGGGATACTCGGCGGCGACCTCAGTTCCTACGGTCCCTCGGGACTTCGCTACGGCGGCTTTTGCAGCGTATGCTCCGAGCGCGGCGCGGATATTCCGGACAGCGAACTATGCGCATATACATTCAGTTCCGCATATGAGGCGGCGGTTGCTCTTTATCATAAGTGCAAGGGCATGACGGCGGTGTTCGCCATGTCGGATATAATCGCTGTGGGTGCGGTCCGGGCGTTCCTCGATATGGGGAAGCGCGTTCCGGAAGATATTTCCGTGCTCGGTTTCGATGGAATTGAGTTGTCGGAATACAGCAATCCCAGAATAGCAACATTAGCCCAGCCGATTCACCAGATATCAAGTCTGTCTGTGCGCATGCTAGTGAATATGATCGAAGACGGCGCCGAGGCAAGTCATGTAACTCTCCGGGCGCAGTTCAGGTCTGGCGGTTCAATGGGCAGAATATAGAGATTTCATTGGAGGACAACATGAGAAAAAGCGGTATTTTACTGCACATCGCCTCACTGCCGAATAAATACGGCATTGGCACGATGGGCAGGGAAGCCTATAATTTCGTTGACTGGCTCAAAAGCGCCGGTCAGAGTCTGTGGCAGATACTTCCGCTGTCGCAGACAAGCTATGGGGATTCACCGTACCAGAGTTTTTCCATTTACGCCGGGAACCCTTACTTCATCAGCCTTGAGATGCTGGAGGAGGAGGGACTCCTGAAGCATGAGGAATACACGGATTTAAGCTGGTGCGAGGATCCCAGATATATCGACTACGCCACAATGTACGAGAACTTCTATAAGGTAATGAGGCTCGCATTCGGGCGTTTTTCAAAGGGCATGAATGGTAACGTTTCCGCTGAATACACGGCGTTCGTAGAGGAAAATCCCTGGTTGGAGAATTATACGCTGTTCATGGCGCTCAAGGACGCTCACGGCGGAAAAAGCTGGAGCGAGTGGGAAAAGCCGCTGCGCCTGCGCGACGCCAAAGCGGTGGCTTCCGCGAAGAAGAAGTACGCAAGGGATATGGAGTTCTATGCGTTCCTTCAGTTCAAGTTCTTTCAGCAGTGGTTCAGGCTGAAGGAATACGCGAACAGCAATGGAATTCAGATCATCGGCGATATCCCGATTTACTGCGCGCTGGACAGCGCCGACGTCTGGTGCGAGCCGCAGCTGTTCCAGCTGGACAAGGACAGAGTTCCCACCGTTGTTGCCGGATTCCCTCCGGACGCATTCTCGGCGGACGGGCAGCTGTGGGGAAATCCCATCTACGACTGGGACAGAATGAAGCAGGAAAACTACCGCTGGTGGGTCGGCAGAATGGGTTTTGCAAAGAAGCTGTATGATATCGTCCGTATAGACCACTTCATCGGCTTCAACAGCTACTACGCTATCCCGTTCGGAAACAAGACCGCGCACGGCGGCGAATGGCGCGAGGGTCCGAAATACGACCTGTTCGAGGTCATCAAGAAGGAAACCGGAAAGGACGGTATCATCGCGGAGGACCTGGGAATAATCACTCCGTCTGTAAGGAAGCTGCTGAAGCAGGCGGCCTATCCCGGAATGAAGGTGCTTCAGTTCGCTTTCGACCCCACCGGAAAAAGCGAGTATCTTCCGCAGAACTACACCTCGCAGAACTGCGTCGTGTATACTTCCACCCACGACAACGATACGGCGCTGGGCTGGTTCAACGACCTGGACCGTAAAACCAAGCGTTTCGTGAAGGAATACCTTGGAGTGCGCCGTGCGGCGGAACTGCCAAAGGCGTTCATCGACATCGCCTGGAAAAGCACCGCGGATATGGCTATGACCACAATGCAGGAGCTGTGTGGATTCGGCACCGAAGCGCGTATCAACGTCCCCTCCACCGTCGGAAATAACTGGCGCTGGAGAACTCTGGATAGCGATTTCACCGCAGAAAGCGCGGAATATCTCAACATACTGACCGAAATCTGCAACAGAAAACCTCCCGTTAAGAGATCAAGAAAAAAGTAACAGCTGAAAGGAGCATAATATGAAGATCGAAAATTTCAAGGAGAAGCTTGTTTCCCTCTGCGAGAAGGAATACCGCTCACAGCCTAAGGAGCTGACCGCAAATCAGCTGCACTGCGCAGTTTCCAAGCTCGTTATGGAGGAGCTTTCCCCGGCGTGGGACAAGAGCCGCATGGCGCATGACAAGGCACGCAAGGCAAGCTACCTGTCAATGGAGTTCCTGGTAGGCCGCGCAATATACAACAACCTGCTGTGCCTGGGTATCCTGGACAGCACCGCGGAGGAACTCAAGGCGCTGGGCGTGGATATCTCCGAATTCGAGGAGGTAGAGGACGCCGCTCTCGGCAACGGCGGTCTGGGCAGACTTGCCGCGTGCTTCCTGGACAGCGCGGCGGCACTGGACCTTCCGCTGGACGGCTACGGAATACGTTATAAGTACGGTCTGTTCAAGCAGGGCATCAAGGACGGATTCCAGACCGAAACTGCTGACGACTGGCAGAGATACGGCGACCCCTGGAGCATTCGCCGCGAGCAGGAAACTGTTGTAGTACACTACGCTGACGGCGATGTGAATGCGGTTCCCTATGACTACCCGGTTATCGGCTACGGCACTGAGAACGTGGGTACTCTGCGCCTGTGGCAGGCTGAAACCGACGACGAGTTCGACTTCGACCTGTTTAACCAGAGCAAATTCACCGAAGCCGGCGAGAAGAAGCGCGCCGCCGAGGATATTTCCCGGGTACTCTACCCCAACGACGAAACCGAGGCAGGCAAGATACTCCGTCTGAAGCAGGAGTATTTCTTCAGCGCAGCCGCAGTCGCTGACCTCATCAGAAAGCACAAGGCGCTTTTCGGCACTATGGAGAATTTCGCAGACTACAACTGCATTCAGATGAACGACACCCACCCCGTTATCGCCCTGCCGGAGTTTATCCGCGTGGTAATGCGCGACGAGGGCTGGACCTTTGACAAGGCGTTTGAGGCAGCCAAGAAGGTGTTCAACTACACCAACCATACCATCATGCAGGAAGCCCTTGAGAAGTGGGACAGCAGACTTATCGAGCGAGTAGTTCCCGAGGTTTACAGCGTGATGATCATGCTTAACGAGGCATTTGAATCCGAAATGCACCGCAGGAATGTTCCCCAGGATAAGCGCGCCGTTATGCGTCTTATCAAGAACGGCACAGTTCATATGGCGAATATCGCGGTGTTCGGCTCCTCCTATGTGAACGGCGTTGCGGCTATCCACACCGACCTGCTCAAGACCACCGTGCTGAAGGACTGGTACGAGCTGTATCCTGAGAGATTCCAGAACAAGACCAACGGTATCACACAGCGCAGATGGCTGGCGCTCTGCAACCAGGAGCTTTCCGCACTCATCACTGAGCTCCTCGGCGACAACAGCTGGGTTACTGACCTCGACAAGCTCCAGGGTCT
Source organism: uncultured Oscillospiraceae bacterium (assembly GCA_900542145.1). Lineage (GTDB taxonomy): Bacteria > Bacillota > Clostridia > Oscillospirales > Ruminococcaceae > CAG-115. The sequence continues at coordinate 28,730 of UQMF01000011.1, forward strand.
GAAGAAGTACGCCGACGACGAGGCTGTGCTCCGCCGCTTCATCGACATCAAGCATACCAAGAAGCAGCAGCTTGCCGACTTCATCAAGAAATCCGAGGGAGTTGAGATCGACCCGAAGTCCATTTATGATATCCAGATCAAGCGCCTGCATGAATACAAGCGCCAGCTTCTCAACGCGTTCTCGATACTGTATCTGTACTACGAGATCAAGGACGGTAATCTCAGGGATTTCACACCCACGACATTCATTTTTGGCGCAAAGTCCGCACCGGGATATTACCGTGCAAAGGGCATTATCAAGTTTATTAACGAGGTAGCTAAGCTCGTAAACTCCGATCCGGATACGAAGGACCTGCTCAGAGTTGTATTCGTGAGCAATTACCGTGTTTCCTATGCGGAGAAGCTTGTCGCTGCGGCGGATATTTCCGAGCAGATATCTACAGCGGGTACCGAGGCTTCCGGTACCGGAAACATGAAGTTCATGCTGAACGGCGCAGTTACCCTGGGCACACTGGACGGCGCTAACGTTGAGATCGCCGAGGAAGCCGGTTCAGAGAACGAATACATCTTTGGCGCGACTGTCGAGGAACTGGAGAAGATCATGCCGAACTACGTTCCGCGTGACGTCACCGAGAGCGATCCCAAGATCAAGCGCGTGGTATCCTCCCTCATTGACGGTACCGTTTCCGACGGCGGCAGCGGCGTGTTCAGAGAGCTTTATTTCGCACTCATGGAGGGCGCTAGCTGGCACGTTCCGGATCATTACTACCTGCTGGGCGACCTTGACAGCTACGTTAAGGCAAAGCTGGCGGCAAACCGCGACTACAACAACGAGCTTGCGTTTGCCAAGAAATGCTGGCTGAATATCTGCTCCGCCGGTAAGTTCAGCTCGGACCGCACCATTGCTGAATACGCGAAGGATATCTGGCACATCAGCAAGGTATAATGCTCTGAGTTTTAGCATTGATTTCCCATTTTAGGTTTCAGGCTTCGTTTGCGGTGAAACGCGTTATATGTATTGTAACATTGTTTCACCGGAAACGTTGCCATTATTCACAAAAGTGACCTAGAGCGATTTGTCTATCATGACAAATTTACAATTATTTTTGAGATTATTGAAAATAATTGTGCAAAATCGCTTGACAAACCCAAAAAATCTGTTATAATTAAAACGGAATTTCGAATCAAACAAGCAAATTTCGAAACAAAGCCTAAACTCGCAGGGAAGCACAGACAGCCTGCGGGACTAATTCTAGGAAACATTGTTTCGAAACAAAGCGAAGATTTCGAAAGACTTGAAAACAAATGATCATATTCAGGAGGAATGAATTATGAAAATCAGAAAGATCATGACAGCGATAGCTTCCATGGCAATGGCAGGCGTAATGATGGTTGGCTGCTCCAGCAACAACTCCAGCGACAACTCCAGCAGCACCGGGAGCGGTTCTGCGGCTGACAGCAGCGCAGCTTCTTCCAATGGCGGTGACTCCACCGGCAGCGGCGAGGCTGTGAACCTCACAGTATGGGGTCCGCAGGAGGATCAGGAACTGCTCAAGCAGATGTGCGACGCGTTCGCGGCCGCAAATCCTGACAAGACTTACACCTTCACCTACGGCGTTGTCAGCGAGGCAGACGCTCAGAAGGAAGTTGTCAAGGATATCTCCGCAGCAGCTGACGTATTCGCTTTCGCTTCCGACCAGACCGCAATACTGGTGAACGCCGGCGCACTCTACAGAGTGACAAAGAACAAGGATGAAATCGTTGCCGAAAACTCTGAATCCTCTATTTCGGCGGCTTCCATTGACGGCGAGCTTTACGGCTATCCTTATGTATCCGATACTTATTTCATGTACTACGACAAGTCCAAGCTTTCCGAGGACGATGTCAAGTCCATCGAGGGAATTATGAGCAAGGACATCGAGGGTGTTACTACAAACTTCGCTTTCAATACAGATGACGGCTGGTATCAGTCCGGATTCTTCTTCGGCGCAGGCTGCAAGCTCTTCGGCGAAGATGGAACCGATCCCACACAGTGCGATTTCAATAACGAGCGCGGCTACATGGTAGGTGAATATCTCATCGACCTGGTTGCAAACCCCAAGTACGGCGCTAACTTTGACGACTCCCTTGTAAAGGCTGGCTTCGCAGAAGGCACTCTGGCGGCGGCAGTTTCCGGTGTATGGAACGCAGGCGAGATCCAGGCTTCCCTCGGCGACAACTACGCAGCTACCAAGCTTCCGGAGTTCACTCTCTCCAACGGTGAAACCGTTCAGATGGGCAGCATGGCTAACTTCAAGATCATGGGCGTAAATTCCGAGACCAAGAACCCGCTCGACGCAATGGCTCTTGCTGAGTGGCTTACAAATAAGGACAACCAGAAGACCAGATTCGAGGTTCGCTCCTACGCTCCCACCAACGTTGAGCTTGCAGGCGATACCGATACAATGAACTCCAACATCGCTGTCGGCGCTCTTGCACAGCAGGCTCAGTACGCAACCGTACAGACCTCCATCAGCCAGTGCCAGAACTTCTGGACTCCTGCTGAGGCTTTCGGTCAGGAGATCATTGCAGGCACATGCACAAAGGATAACCTCCAGCAGAAGCTTGACGCTTATGTTGAGTCCGTTCTCGCAACCCTCGGCTGATAAACAAGCATTCATGATAATCCACCATTAAGTATATAGGTTTCTCCCAGTTCCATCATGTGGGCGGTCTGACCGCCGCCCACAGAAGTGGAACAAGCTTTATGCAGTTTCAATGCTTCCTGAACACTTGACGCAGATTGATTTCAGTTGTATAATGATATCTGGTGTGCTGAGTGAACTCCTCCCACAGGCTGCATTGAAACTGCACAAAGCGTCAATACTACTCAAGGAGGTAACTGCAATGACAAGTCTTGATTTTTACGTTCTTCCGTGGTACAAGAAAATACTTGTTAGAATAGCAGAATTTTTTGCAGCCATCGGAAAGGGTATCGCTCAGTTCGTGATCGGCTTACCCGGCGCCGTTTGGCGCTTCATAAAAGCTATCGGCAGGGGATTCGCCTGGCTGGGAAGCACTTTCGCGCACGGTGACGTTCTCACCAAGCTTTCGTACATTGTCATGGGTGCCGGAAGCCTTTTCCGCGGACAGATAGTCAAGGGACTGATGTTCCTTGCCGCAGAGGTGGCGTATATCGGCTTCATGATCGACTCCGGATTCGGCTTTGTTGCGGGTCTGAGGAATCTCGGCACGGTGCAGAGAGGCTGGTACTTCGACGAGGAACTCGGCATTGATGTAATGCGCGAAAACGGCGACAACTCAATGCTCATTCTCCTTTACGGAATTTTCGCGCTGTTCATAACCGTGACATTCATATTCCTATGGGCGCAGAACATAAAGTCTGCATACAGCGCACAGCAGATCAGAAAATCAGGTAAGAAGCTCCCGGGATTCGTGGACGACATTAAGTCGCTGCTGGACGAGCAGTTCCACAAGACGCTGATGTTCATTCCTGTGGCCGGCGTCGTGGTATTCACGATAGTTCCGCTGGTTTACATGATCTCGCTGGCGTTCACCAACTACGACAAGGATCACCAGGTGCCGGCAAACCTGTTCACCTGGGTGGGCTTCGATAACTTCAAGGTTATCCTGGGGAGCGATTCCACTATCGGCAGCACTTTCTGGCCCGTGCTCGGCTGGACGCTGATATGGGCGGTCCTCGCGACATTCCTGAACTACATCCTCGGAATTATCCTTGCTATGCTCATCAACAAGAAGGGCGTCAAGTTCAAGGCGTTCTACAGAACGCTTTTCGTGCTCGCTATCGCAGTGCCGCAGTTCGTTTCACTGCTGGTAATGAAGAATGTGTTTGCTGAGGCTGGTCCCGTGAACGTACTTCTTCAGGAGCTGGGCTGGATCACATCTCCGCTTCCGTTCTTCACCGATCCGATGTGGGCGAGGGTGACGGTCATAGTTGTTGACCTGTGGATAGGTATCCCTTATACGATGCTTATCGTTTCTGGTATCCTCATGAATATCCCAGAGGATCTGTACGAGGCGGCAAGGATCGACGGTGCTTCCCCCTTCATCATGTTCACCAAGATCACAATGCCGTATGTGCTGTTCGTCACCACGCCTTACCTTATTACACAGCTTGTCGGCAACATCAACAACTTCAACGTTATCTACTTCCTCACCGGCGGTACTCCGGCAACGCTGGATTACTACCAGGCAGGAAAGACCGATCTGCTCGTTACCTGGCTGTATAAGCTGACGGTCAACTCGAGAGATTACAGCTACGCTGCGACAATAGGCATTCTGGTGTTCATCATCTGCTCGCTGCTTTCGCTGATAACTTTCCGCAGATCCGCATCCTATAAGAATGAGGAGGCGTTCCAGTAATGAAAGAGATAAGAACACAGTCACACTCCTACCACAGACAGCAGCGCACAATCAATGTAGTTATCCAGATTGTGCTGCTGGTGCTTGGCATAATGTGGATCCTCCCGCTTATGTGGATAATCCTGACATCGTTCCGTGCGGAGCCTGGTTCCTATACCAGCTACTTCTGGCCAAAGGGCTTCACACTGGATAACTTCACGAGGCTCATCTTTGAGGATCAGCAGTTCAAGTTCACCAAGTGGTTTGTGAACACGTTCATCGTGGCGGTAGTATCCTGCGTAGGCTCAACGTTCATCGTGCTTGCGGTATCCTACGCCCTCAGCCGCCTGAGGTTCAAGATGCGCAAGCCTATGATGAACATTGCGCTCATTCTCGGAATGTTCCCCGGATTCATGTCCATGGTCGCTATCTATTATATCCTCAAGGGTCTTGGACTTACCGAGAATCCGCTGGTTTGCCTGACTCTGGTTTACATCTGCGGTTCCGGACTTACCTACTACATCGCAAAGGGATTTTTCGATACGATCCCGAAATCCCTTGACGAATCCGCGTACCTTGACGGTGCAACGCGGTCGCAGGTGTTCTTCCACATCACTATCCCGCTTTCCAAGCCTATCATCGTATACACGGTGCTCACAACGTTCATGGCTCCATGGGTGGACTACATCTTCCCGAGCATGATCTGCGGTGCGAACTACGACAGCTACACCGTTGCGTTGGGCATGTTCAAGATGCTGGAACGTGAATTCATCGGCACATACTACACGCAGTTCGCTGCGGCGGCAGTGCTGGTTTCCATTCCTATCGGCGCGCTGTTCATCGTTATGCAGAAGTACTATGTCGGCGGCGTTACCGGCGGCGCAGTAAAGGGCTGATGACCCTTATACGGCAAAATCACAGTTCCAGGAGGATCTCATGGCTGTTAAGAACGTGACTATCCAGGATATCGCCGACAGGCTCGGCATGGCAAAGAGCACAGTTTCCAAGGCGCTTTCCGGGGCGACTGACATCAGCGAAAAAACCCGGGAGCGCGTGCTCGGCTGCGCCAGCGAGATGGGATATCAGGTAAAGACCAACCGCACTTCCTACACGAAGTCAATAGTTGTCTTTATCTACGGTAGTATCCACTACGACAAGGTGGATCAGTTCGGCTATGAGATCATTCTCGGATTGCAGGCCGCCGCTGCGGAGTACGGTATCGGGGTAAACATCACCGCAATAAGCGATACTGAGCTGAAAAGCGGCACCTACTATCCGATCGTGTCCGGGGGAAACTGCGAGGGAGCGGTTTTTCTGGGCTTCAAGCCGCACCCGGTTTTCATTGAGCATGTGCGCAGTCTGAATATCCCGCTGGTGATACTCGACAATAATGTGGATTATCAGCTGGCGGCGCGCGTCGGCTGCGATAACGCAGGCGGAATACGCCAGCTTGTGCGCTATCTCTGGACGAGAGGTCATGACAGGATCGGATTCCTCGGGGGCGAGGAGGACAGCGTCGTCACTCAGGAACGCTATCAGGCGTATTCCGGCGCGCTCAGAGAACTCGGGCTTGAGGAGGATAACGGCGCGGTCAGATATGGACATTTCTCTGCGAAAGGCACACGAAAGAGGATCCTCGAGATTGCTCAGACTGGAGTCACTGCAGTGGTTTGTGTCAGCGACCTGTTAGCGTGCACGGCAGTGCAGGAACTTGCAAAGGCGGGCTACATAGTGCCCGGAGATATCAGCGTGACGGGCTACGACAACCTTCCCCCGTCAGAATATTCGCAGCCTCGTATTACAACGATGTATCAGAACCGCATACATATCGGAAAGACCGCGTTTCTGATGATTCAGCAGATGAACAGCGGTATCTCAATAGAAGCGGTTCGGCTTCGTCCGGAACTTATTGAGAGAGAATCCGTGAAACTTATCACCATGAGAACTTTGCCCGAGGAAGATCAATGAAAAAAACACCATTTTCTATTTCAGCCGCAGCCGCTGTTACGGCGGCGGCTATTCTTTTATCTGGGTGCGGCACCCCGGAGGAAACTATGTCAGATAGCTTACAGCCGCAGGCTCCGGCATATCATTACGATCATGAGCTGAATGTGATTGACGACAACTACCGCAATTACTACCAGGTGTTCGTTTATTCCTTCTGCGACAGCAACGGGGACGGCGTCGGCGACCTTGCCGGAGTGACCTCCCGGCTGGATTATATTCAGGATATGGGATTCAACGGTATCTGGCTTTCGCCGATAATGCCGTCGGATTCCTACCACAAGTACAGCGTAAAGGACTATTACGCCATCGACGAGCAGTACGGAACGATGGAGGATTTTGAGGAGCTTGCCGCAGAGTGTAAAAAGCGTGGGATAAAGCTGCTGATAGACCTGGTGATGAACCACAGCTCCAACGAGCACGAGTGGTTCAGGCATGCTTCGCAGAGTCTGCGCAGCGATCCCTGCGGTGCGGCAGAGGACGAACCCTGCCTTAACGACAATGTCTGCCCGGTGCACGATCCGTACATCGACTACTACTATTTTGCGGATGAGAAGCCTGTCGGTACAAACTCCTGGTATCAGACCGGTTCACACTGGTATCAGGCGGTGTTTTCAGAGAATATGCCAGAGCTTAATCTGGACAACCCGGCGGTGCGCGGCGAATTTGAGAAAATCGCAGACTTTTGGCTGGAAAAGGGGGCAGGCGGATTCCGTCTGGACGCTGTGAAGGAGTATTTCAGCGGAAATCCCGACAAGAACATCGAGGTGCTGGAGTGGTTCATGAAGCACTGCAAGGCGGCTGACCCGGAATGCTACGTCGTCGGCGAGGTATGGGAGAGTTTCACGACCTATACGAAATACTACAGCTCCGGTATCGACAGCGTGTTCGGCTTCACCATGGCGCAGGAAGATGGAAAAATTGCAAAGACGATCAATATGTCCGGCGCGGACAATTCGGTGAAGTCCTTTGCACAGGCAATGACGACCATAGAACAGAAGCTGGCTTCTTACAGCGATACCGCGATAGACGCACCGTTTATCGGAAATCACGACACAAACCGCGGCGCTGGTATATTCGGATATGATGAAACCAAAATAAAGGCGGCGGCAGGACTGCTGCTCACCATGTCCGGTTCGCCGTTCGTGTATTACGGCGACGAGATAGGGCTTTCCGGAAGCGGACGTGATGAGAACAAGCGCACCCCGATGATATGGGACAGCGAGGGCACGGGACTTACCTACGGTCCGCCGAACATGGAACGGCAGGAAAACCGTTTTGCAGACGTTCAGACGCAGCTTGCGGACGAGAATTCCATACTGAATTACTACAAGCGTGCGCTCAGGATACGCAACGATAATCCCTGCATTGCAAGGGGGACAACTGAAGTGCTTACGGTGCCCGGGCAGGATATCGCAGCGGTGCGCCGCACATGGGACGGCGACAGTATCGTGATAGTTTACAACTACTCCGGCGAAAGCAGGGATGTCACGGAAATTGACGGGCTTTCCGACATGCAGATTCGCGGATATCTGACAGTGGATTCTGCGGAGGAAGTCCTGCTGGACGGCGGACTTACCATGCCGGCGTACAGCATTGCGTTCCTCACCGAAAAATAACTACGGAGGTAATCATGGATATAATGCCTGATCTCGACTTGATCGACAGGGAATATGCATACGACGGGGAACTTGGCGCGCTTTATTCTCAGGCGCAGACTACGTTCCGAGTGTGGAGTCCCATGGCGGAGAGAGCCGTGCTGAAGCTGTATCTCAGCGCAAGGGCAAATACGCCGCATTCTATTCTGGAAATGAGCAGGGTCGGCGGTGTGTGGGAGGTCGCAGTACCCGGCGACTTACACGGAGTGTACTACACCTACGAATTCACCGTCGGCGGCACTTCCCGGGAAACTATAGATATTTACGCGCGTTCCGCCGGTGCTAACGGAGTTCGCGGAATGGTAGTCGATCTCTCGCGCACCGACCCGGACGGATGGGACGGCGACCGTCCTGTTAAGCTGGAAAGCTACACGGACGCGGTGATATACGAGCTGCATGTCCGGGATTTCTCCTCCGATGAGAGCGGAAACTTCCGGCTGAGGGGAAAGTTCGGTGCATTCTGCGAAAACGGGGTGACTAACGGTTTCAGTGACGCTGTGGGACTCGACCACATCGCAGCGCTTGGGGTTACGCATATTCATCTGCTGCCGGTGTTCGACTTCCAGACGGTTGACGAGAACGACCCCGAGGCAGGATTCAACTGGGGTTACGACCCACTCAACTACAACATTCCCGAGGGAAGCTACACAAAGGACCCCAATAACGGCACCGCCAGGGTAAGGCAGTTCAAGGATCTTATCCATGCGGCGCACCGGAAGGGAATAGGCGTGATAATGGACGTGGTGTACAACCACACCTACAGCACCGCAGATTCCCCGTTCACCAAGACTTTTCCGGAATACTACTATCGGCACAAAAAGGACGGAAGCCTTTCCGACGGCTCCGCATGCGGCAACGAATTTGCCAGCGAGCGCGCTATGGCGAGCCGTTTTATCGTGGACAGCCTGTGCTACCTGGCGGAGGAATACAAACTGGACGGATTCCGGTTCGATTTGATGGGTCTGCTGGATATCCGGACGCTGAATACCGCGGCGGAGAAGCTGCGCAGGATAAATCCATCCATCATACTTTACGGCGAGGGCTGGACAGGCGGCGCAAGTCCGCTGCCGGAGAGGCTGCGCGCGATGAAGAAGAACGCGGTAATGCTGCCGCAGTTCGCAATGTTTTCCGATGATTTCCGCGATTGGGTCAAGGGCTCCGTATTCGCGGACGAGGACTGCGGCTACGTCAACGGGAACGCTGCGGAGCTGTCGGAGCTGATGAAGTCCGTAATATCCGGCGGAATCTACCGCAGTGACGTGCGGAGAGAACAGTCGGATTGCTGGACGGATACTCCGCAGCAGGCGGTGAACTACGTTGAGGCGCACGATAATCTCACTCTCTTTGACAAGCTGCGGATTTCCATGCCGGCGGCTTCCGTGGATGAGCAGATATCGGTGGATAAGCTGGCGGCGGCTCTGGTGTTCCTGTCGGAGGGAATACCGTTCATGCAGGCAGGGCAGGAAATACTGCGCAGCAAAACGGCGCCCGACGGCGGATTCGTTCACGACAGCTACAATTCGCCGGACAGCGTGAACAGCATTAAGTGGAACGATGTGACCATCCACCGCAGCGTGGTGGAATACTATCGGGGGCTTATCGCAATACGGAAGCGCTTCCCGGAATTCCGGCTGCGTACGGCGGAGGATATCCGCAGTCAATTGAAATACGAAGATCTCGGCGGCGGTGCGCTGGCGGTGCACTACGGCGATGGGCTGATCCTGGTGGTGAATCCCGGAGAAACCGTGCTTGAATACGACCCGGGGTGCTCTTCGGATATTTACGCAGATGGCAAAAAGGCGGACGCTCAGCCACTTTACCGGACGGAGGGCGCTTTGGGCGTGAAGCCGCATAGTATCATTCTGGCAGGATTGAATTAGGGCAACACCGCACAAAGACCATTTATTGGATTTTGCACGCGTCTTGCTTGCATATTTTCCGTCATCTTGCACAATTCATCCTAGCAAGGCGGCAGCCTTGCGTCGTCCGCATTGTACAATCTGACGAAAAATCTGACTGCGCAATACACGCACAATCTTTGTGCGGTATTGCCTTAGGAAATCGACAGGGACGGTGAAATGCCGCCCCTTTTCGTTATCCGGTATTGACAATTTGCCACAGATGGATTATAATGGATTATACTCAGCACTATGAAAATGAAGGAGGATATATGAAAAAGACATACTTATGCGCGGAAATTGCTGCTTTTGCAATACTGCTTACCGGATGCGGAGGGAATACCTCTGGAAGTTCCGAGGCGACAAGCCAGGATACGACATCCCAGTCCACCGCGGCGAATACCTCAGATACCAGTATATCTGATACGGAGCCGGTGGAAATTCCTACCACCGAGCCTGTGGAGATACCTTCTGCCGAGACGCCGTCCACAGATCCGTTCATTCCCACTGCGGAAACTGTCGAGCCGTTTGTTCCGCAGGAAACCACCGTGCATGTGGACTATGCTCAGGAGGACTATGTGAACGGGGCGGTCGATGAATTCAATATCCCGGAGGATTTTGCCGGGGTGCGCGTATTGTTCACAACTAACAAAACCGTATCGGATTTCAAGATACTTCATCTGACATGTGAAACCATTGACGATGATGGAAATATCACATTTGCAGTGGAGGAGACATACAGTCAGCCGGAGCTTACTCCTGACCGTCCTCTGGTTGCCGGGCTGGAATTCCCCGGGGATATGCCCAGCAACGGTATTTCCTATGTGGACGCCGATGGAGTGACCCGAAACTTCGCCGTGGATATGAGCGGCATGGACGGCTCTCTGTTCCTGTGGGAGTTCTGATGAATACTGCCGGGCGTTTTCGGGCGCCCGGTTTTTTCAGGAGGTCAAGATGGAGTACAAGGCGCACGAAACGGGGTGGAATCCGTGGCACGGGTGCACCAGGATAAGCTCCGGGTGCAAACACTGTTATGTGTACCGCCAGGACGAGATGTACGGCGCGGCGGTCAGCAGCCAGTGCCGCAGGACTTCCAGCTACGACCTGCCCATAAGGCGCCGGCGCGACGGAAGCTGGAAGATTCCCTCCGGGAGCGTGGTCTACACCTGCTTCACGTCAGATTTCCTGCTGGAGGACGCCGACCCCTGGCGGCAGGAGTGCTGGAATATGATACGGCGGAGGAGCGACTGCTTCTTCATTTTCTTCACCAAGCGTATCGACCGGCTTGCAGGCTGCCTTCCCGGGGACTGGGGCGAGGGCTACGACAATGTGATGATAGGCTGCACGGTCGAAAACCAGGACCGCGCGGATTTCCGGCTTCCGATATTCAGGGCGCTTCCGATTAAGCACCGGGCGGTGATCGCGGCGCCGCTGCTGGGTCCGCTGGATATCGCACAGTACCTTGACGGAGAAATCGAGGAGGTTTCCGTCGGCGGTGAATCCGGGGCGGAGGCGCGGTGGTGCGATTTCGGCTGGGTCCTGGATATCCGGAGGCAGTGCGTTGAGAAGGAAGTCCCGTTCTGCTTCCATCAGACCGGTGCGCATTTCATCAAGGACGGCAGGCAGTACAATATTCCCAGGGATCACCAGAAATCCCAGGCGCGAAAAGCCGGAATAGATTTCCGAATGACCGAAAACGGGATACCAGAAACTGCTGGTTATGACGCACTTGAGAAGAATCTCCAGATTAATTTACACGATTTGTAATTAGTGTGCTTAAACTGCCAGAATAGTCTATGATGATAGGTCAGATCTCCTCCGAGGCTGAGAGAGCGAGCGAAAAGACTGCCGAGGCTGCGGAGGAAATGAATTCCGTTGTAACCTCCTCCGCGGAGGTTTCCGAGATCAACAAGAAGATCGCAGATTCCGCAAAGGAGGCGGCAGACTCCATCCGGCAGATATATAAGAAAGAGCGGAGGGCTTACGTCCTCCGCTTTTGCTGTTCCGGGTATTCCGCGACCGGCATATAAAAATATCCCCCGTACCGCTGGCACGGGGATTTGGTCATACCTTGAATTTCTCCGTCATTTCCCGTAATCCTCGCCGCCTGGGGATCCAGCTCGGCGGCAGCGATTATCATCACCGGGATAAGTACGCAGAATATGATTATGATGTTGGTTACGTCACGGGTAAGCTCGTTGCTGTTCATCGCATAGCTGAACTTCCAGCCGGCGGCAGGAACATGTCCGCCGCAACCACGCAGGACACGCTGCCGTCCCTGCGGAATGCCTTCGCGATCGTGATTACCATTTCTCCGGTCAGCGCGTCTATGTAAGGCTCCGTTATCACGGCTCCGTCGGACGCCGCCGCGTCCTGATACCACTGCCGGTCCACTATCGTGTAGTCCGCATCGGTAATCCAGCCGTCGGAGAACGAGCTGTAGTTATCCTGGCAGCCCACATATATCGCGAATATCTCCGGCATGCGCTCTATGCAGTCCACAATGTAGGGGTAGAGGTAATCCCGGGCGGTGGCGTCATAGTTCTGGTAGCCGATCTCCTCCGCAACGTCGGATACACGCTGGGACTCTTTCTCGAGCCAGGCGTTGATCTGGTGCGCGTAGTCGCTCACGGAGGCGGCATTCCGCATTATCCGGTTCTGTGACGTTGACGCCAGGACCGTAACTACGGGCTGATCTTTATCGGATATGGTATCGGCGCGTTTGTCGGTCCTAAGATCAGCGCTGGATTCTATGACAGCACCAATTCCTATGTGATGGGCTTCATCGGATCCGCGGTGCTGGCTGCGGCTGCGATAATCCTTGTGTTCGTCGCAAGGAAGCTGGCTGCAAAAATACAGGAAAAAGACGCAGTTTCTGAATAATGTGCAGAACAGAATAAGAATTCAGGCGCTGTATTTATGACAGCGCCTGAAACGTTATACGGAGGTAAGCATGGAACTACTGGTGACATACCATCTTAAAAAAGAAAGCGCGGAGGAGTTCCTCCGGAAGCTGGGCGAAATAGGTATCCCGGGGCTGGTGCGCGGTGAACGTGGGTGTATCCGCTATGATTACTACGTTCCGGCGGAGGAAAACGGCACGCTTCTCCTGCTGGAGGAGTGGGAGAGCGCAGAATTTCAGGCGCTCCATCTGGAACAGTCCCACATGAAGCGCCTGGCGCAGATAAAACCGGACTACGTTGCGCACACCGAGGTCATGGTCATTCGGCAGAGACTTTCCGACGGGAGAGGAAGGTTTCGAACCGGAAGTGACGGTCGATGAAGTTTCCGCAGATACCAACTGCCTTGCCCATGGTGAATGCCGCGGCGATGGTGCCTATTCCCAGACCTTCGATGTGTCCGAGTCCGAAGAATGTCAGGGCGGCGGTCACTGCAAGGCAGCTGACGTCGAATATGATCTTTATCCGGGGATAGCCGACTTGGGTTATGTCGGACAATTCCCTGGGGAAAAGGTCCGTCGGGACTATCGGCAGTCCGCAGCGGTTGGAGATCGCAATTCCGATACTGATAAGCACATAGCTCAGCAGGAACCACACAATGCGCCAGGGCAGGCTGTCGGGGAGTACTCCGACCCACATTCTGTGCAGGTCCAGAAGCTCGCCGAACACGAATCCGACAACAAAGCTGAACAGGTAGGACGGCACGAATTTCCGCCGCAGTATCATCAGGCTCAGCACCAGAAGCCCCTGGAATATGTATGTCCAGGTGCCCAGTGACAGGAACGTGAATACCTCGGAGAAGGCGTAGGGGACGCTGGATATCGCTGATATACCTGCGTTGGAATACAGCATGAGTATCACGCCGAGGCTGTTTATCATTACCGCGGCAGGCAATGCGACTTCGCCGCGGAACAGGTGTTTCTGTTTTTCCATAATTTCTGCTCCTTTATGTTTTTTCAGCTTTAATTCTAGCACTTTTGCTTAGCAATGGCAAATGAATATTTTTTATGATTTAATAGTTTTTTTTGATGAGATGTGATATAATTAATATAAGAAGTGGAGGGATACGAATGAATTTAGACCATCTGAGATATTTTGTGAAGCTTGCCGAGGTGCGGCACTACACCCGGGCGGCGGAACAGCTGTGCATTTCTCAGCCCAGCCTCAGCCACGCGATAAATCAGCTGGAATCCGAGCTGGGCGTGCCGCTGTTCGAGCGCTCCGGCAGGAATACCACGCTAACGCGGTTCGGGGAGGAATTCCTGGAGTGCGCGCAGCGCTCGCTGGACACGCTGGACGTGGGTATTGAATCCCTCCAGCGCACCGCGCGCGGCGAGGGCATTGTCCGGCTGGGATTCCTGAGAACGCTGGGCGTGGATTTCATTCCGCGGCTGACCGCGGATTTCCTGGCGGCGGACCCGGGGAGCGGCGTGCAGTTCAGCTTCCACTCCGACCTTTCGTCGGGGCTGATCGAGGGGCTTATGCAGCGGAAGTTCGACTTGGTGTTCTGCTCTGAGCCGGACCCGGCGCTGGGGCTGACTGCACTCCCGGTAACTTCCCAGGAGCTGGTGATGATCGTCCCCAGGGGGCACGCGCTTTCCGGGCGGAAGAGCGTGGATCTCGCGGATACGCTGGAATACCCGGCGGTGTGCTTCGCGGAGGGCTCCGGTCTGCGCAGGGTCGTGGACAGAATGTACGGCATTGTAGGGGGGACTCCGGCTTCCGTCATTGAAACGGAGGAGGACGAGGTCATCGCCGGGCTGGTCGCCAAGGGCTTCGGTATAGCTGTAGTCCCGGAGATGGACATGCTGCGCAAGCTGGATATTGACGTGCTGAAGATATCCTCGCCGCCTTACCGCCGGGATTTCTTCATGGTGCAGGACGAGAGTGTATTCCTGCCGCCGGCGGCGCAGAGATTCCGCAGCTTCGTACTCGGACGGGCTTCGGCAAGATAATGATAAGGGCAGCAGAATTTTCTGCTGCCTCAGACCGTCGAAAAAGTCCCGTTGGGACTTTTCCGCCGAAGCATCCGCCCGGCGCGTACGGTTTGTCGGCTATGCCGACAAACCTCACACTTGTGCGGATAGAAGTGTTTTTTGCCTCGGCGGAGCTGAGGCAAAAAACGGATTTCAAAAGCTCGCTTCGCGAGCAAATTCGATTTTTCGACAAGCTGGGGCAGCAGAATTTTCTGCTGCCTTTTTTCTTGAGAAATGATTTTACAATAAACTATTGATTTTCTGGGGCAAAAGTGGTATAATCAGACTATAAATTGGTTCGGTATGGTTTTATCGGGAAAGTGGTTATATGAAGTATCTTATATCGTATGGGTGCGTGAGCAGTCCTGGCAAGCTGCGCAGCGTGAATCAGGACAATTTCATCTGCGGCGGCAGGTTCATGGAGTCCGGAAGCGCCGGGGCGCAATTCCGGGGAAGCGTGGATTCCCGGGAGCGGCCGCTGTTCGGGGTTTTCGACGGGCTGGGCGGAGAGGAATGCGGCGAGATCGCTGCGCTCATCGCGGCAGAGTGCGCGGCTGGACTACAGATCAGCAGGAATCCGGCAGGGGACCTGGCGGCGTTCTGTCAGGTGGCTAACCGGGAAATATGCGGATACGCCGAGAAGAACGGCGTGTTCTCGATGGGCACAACGGCGGCAATGCTGTCGTTCACAGAAGCTGGGATCACGCTGTGCAACATCGGGGACAGCCGGGTGTTCCGGTATTCCGGAGGGGACCTACGGCAGATCTCCAGGGATCATATCGCCGGGGCGCCGTACGGGAGGAAGCCTCCGCTGTCCCAGAATCTCGGGATCCCAGCTGACGAGCTGATCCTGGAGCCGTATCTTGCAATGGGTTCCTACAGGCGTGGCGATGTGTACCTCATCTGCTCCGACGGACTGACGGATATGGTATCCGAGGAATCCATCGCAGGAGTGCTGGGCTCGGTTTCGGCGGAGGAGGCCGCAGAAGTGCTGGCGCAGATGGCGCTCGACAACGGCGGCAGGGATAATGTCACTGTGATAGTGTGCGGTGTAGGGAAGGCTCCCGGTGTGATTGCACGAATGATGTCTGCCGGAAAGACGTAACATAAGACAGAGAGCGAGGCGTACTGTGGAGTTTTCGCGCTCTTTCTTATTGATTAATCTGACATGAAAAGGTATTGATTTTTGCCGGATAATATGATAGAATAAATACAACGTTCTTTCATAGAAAGGTGATCGTATGTACAGAGTATCGTTCACGGGTTACCGGCCGCAGAAGCTTCCCTTTTTCAGCGAGGAGGATCCCATGTGTGTGGATCTTAAAAACAGAATATACCGACAGGTGGAGAAGCTGTACGAGCACGGTGCTGACGACTTTTACACCGGAATGGCGCTTGGCGTTGACATGTGGTGCGCGGAGGCAGTACTCCGCCTGCGTGAGATTCATCCGGAGGTCAGGCTTAACGCGGTGATACCCTGCCGGGGGCAGGAGAGCAGGTGGAGCGCCCGGGAGCAGCAGCGCTATCAGAAGATACTTGCGCAGTGCAGCAAGGTTATGTGCCTTTCCGACAGCTACACGAAGGAATGCATGATGAAGCGAAACAGGGCGCTGGTGGAGCTTTGCGACCTGCTGGTGGCTGTATTCGACGGAAAGCCCGGAGGAACTAAGTTCACCGTGGACTACGCGGCAAAGCTGGGAAGAAAAACGATCGTCATTCCGCCGATGTGAGCGGCGCTATAATAAAACAAAAGGTGGATCCCTGAGGGAATCCACCTGAGACCGTCGAAAAATCCCCTAAAGGGGCTTTTCCGCCGAACAAACCACTGGCTTGGCTTTGCCAAGCCTTACGCATTTTATCTTCGATAAAATGCACGCTGCGCGCGTAAGGAATAAGGCGAAGCCGTTTCCAATACACTTGTGCGGTTAGAAGTGTTTTTCTCCCCGGGAAACCCGTGGAGAAAAATGTATTTTAAAAGCCTGCTTCGCAGGCAAATTTCACTTTTTCTACAAACTGAGGTGGATTCCTGAGGGAATCCACCTTTTGCTATGTTTATCTTTTCCATGTGGCAGGGGTGAACAGCAGCAGCATGGGGAAAAGCTCCAGTCTGCCGGCTATCATGTCGAATATCAGCACTATCTTCGACTGGTTGGAGAAGAAACTGAAGTTTGATATGGGACCTACCAGTTCAAGTCCGGGTCCTACATTATTTATCGTTGCGGAAACCGCGGTGAAGGACGTTATCAGGTCGTGATTGTCAAAGGATATCAATATCAGTGATATTATAAATATCATCATGTACGCCACCATGAACACATTCACGGAACGCACCGTTTCATGGTCAATGGTGTGGGAATCCATCTTGATCTTCTTGACCTGGTGCGGCTGTATCATAGTCTGAAGCTCCTTTGCCATGCCCTTGAACAGGATTATCACACGGGATATCTTGATTCCGCCGCAGGTGCTGCCGGCGCAGGCTCCGATGAACATGAGTATCACGAGGATCGTCCGGGAAAGCTCCGGCCACAGGTTGAAATCCACTGTGGAGAATCCCGTCGTGGACATTATCGAAGCCACGGTGAACGCGGAATGCCGCAGCGCTTCTCCCGTGCCGCTGAACTGTCCGGCAATGTTGAAGGTTATCAGCAGGGTCGCGGCTGTGTAGATTATAAAGAACGTTCTCATCTCAAGGTTGAATGCGTCTTTTATCTTCCTCGTCAGAAGCAGGAAGTAGCAGTTGAAATTCACCGAAAACAGCAGCATGAATACTGTTATCACTATCTGGATATACGGCGAGAAGCTTCCCATGCTGGAGTTGTAGAATCCGAAGCCGCCGGTGCCGCCGGTGGCGAAGCTTGTGTTCAGTGCCTCATATACTGTCATTCCGCCGAAGAGCAGCATAACAAATTCGATCGTGGTGAGCACAAGATAGATGGAATACAGCAGCATTGCCGTAGTCTTGACGCGCGGCACCAGCTTGCTGACGGACGGCCCCGGGCTTTCCGCCTTCATAATGTGCATGTTCTGGCCGCCGGAGAGGGGGATAAATGCCATGATGAACACCAGCACGCCCATTCCGCCTACCCAGTGGGTGAAGCTCCTCCACATGCGCGAGGCGTGGGAGATGGCTTCCACATCGGACAGGATACTTGCGCCGGTGGTGGTGAATCCCGACACGGACTCAAAGAGCGCGTCGATGAAGTTCGGGATCTCCCCGGAAAGATAGAACGGCAGCGCGCCGAACGCACTCAGTACTATCCAGCTGAGGGATACTATCACGCAGCCCTCGCGTGCGTACAGCTGACGCTTTTCCGGTTTTTTCAGTATCAGCAGGCTTCCTATCAGCAGGCACACGCTGGCGGACAGCAGGTAAGTCCACAGGGCGGATTCACCGAATGCCAGCGCCGTTATCGAGGGCACTGCAAGGAACATTCCCTCAAACAGCAGTATCCAGCCGAGAATATATGTTATCATTCTGTAGTTCATGACCGGCTCCTGTTACTTGAGAATATCGGTGATATCGTGCAACGCAAGGCGGCTGGATACGATTATCACGGCGTCGCCTATCTGCAGGCTGTCATGACCGCGCGGTATGAGCACTTTCTTGTCCCGGAGTATCGCTGCCACAAGCACGTTGGGTTTGAGCGCAAGTTCCATCAGCGGAACATCGACTACCGGGGACTGCTCCTTTATGATGAACTCTGCGGCTTCGACCTTGCCCTTGATTATGTTGTAGAGGGTTTCCATGTTGCTGCCGATGGAGCTCCTCATTGCGCGGACATAACGCACGATATTGTCAGAGGTTATGTTCTTGGGATAGATTATCGTATCGAGATCAAGATGGTTTATTACGCCGCCGAAGTCGATACGGTTTATTTTTGTCACAAGCTTGCAGTTCCCGGCGCTCTTCGCGAAAAGGGAGAGCAGTATGTTCTCCTCGTCCAGGTTCGTCAGCGCTACGAACGCGCCGGTATTTTCCAGGCCGGCTTCCAGTAGTATATTCTGGTCGCTGGCGTCGCCGTTGATTATTGTCACATCGTTCAGCAGTTCGCAGAGTTCCTCGCAGCGTCTGGGATCCTTTTCGATAAGCTTCACCGACATTCCGGAACGGGTCAGCTGTTCGCAGAGGTAGTGCCCGATCTCGCCGCCGCCGACTATCATGACGTCCTTGACGGAGTTTGTCTTGTACTTGATACGCTTGAAGAAATCCGCCGCCTTGCGCGTGGCGGCAACTATGGAGATAACGTCCTTCTCCTCAAACACGAAATCGCCCTTCGGAATATGGACCTCGTCGCCGCGCTCCACGGTGCACACCAGCACATCGCAGTGAAGCTTGGTGGCTATCTCCTTGGCGGCGCAGCCCACAAGAGGGCTTCCCTCCGGCAAGCGGAATTTAAGCAGTTCCACCCTGCCTCTGCCGAAGCTGTCTATCTTTATCGCAGACGGGAAGCGCAATACGCGCGCTATCTCGTTCGCCGCTGCCTGTTCGGGGTTTATTACCATGGCGAGACCTAATTCGTCCTTCAGGAACGGGGCTTCGGTGTAATACTGCGGACTTCTCACCCGGGCAATCGTCTGGCAGTTACCTGCTTTCTTCGCGATAAGACAGCACAGCAGATTCAGTTCGTCGGAGCCGGTCACCGCTATCAGCAGGTCTGCCTTGCTTATCCCGGCTTCCTGCTGGACAAGGTGTGTCGCGCCATTCCCGACTACGCCCATAACATCAAACTGGCTGGATATTTCATTGACCTTCTTTGCCACCAGGTCAATCACCGTTATATTATTTCCTTCTTCATTGAGCTGCTCCGCAAGCGCTTGTCCGACCTTGCCGCAGCCGACTATGATTATATTCACAGAATACTCCTTTTTTACGGAACTTTCCGATCAGTCTTTTCTTTATTTACAATATATACTATACACCTTTTTTTCACAATTGTCAATCCCGGGCGTTTTCACTCTTGCAGTAAATTGCAGTAATTCAGGGGGTATTATTTAGGTGCGGAAGGGAAACGGGTAATAATCCGGGAACTTCCGACAGAATCTGATAAGGAGGAATGTGAATTGGGCGTTAAGGACTGGCTGCTACGGACTGGCAGCCGGAATCCCGGGGTGAGCCTTACCGGGTACTACGCTGATATCCAGAGATGGGAGGACATCTACAACGGCGGCGGTGACTGGAGATACACCCGTAAGGGCGGAATCCAGGGCGGCACCCGTAAGCTGGCTTCCCTTGGAGCGGCAAAGGCGCTGTGCGGCGAGCTTTCCAGGCTGTGCTTCACCGAGGGCACCACGATGTGCTATTCCGATGATGACACCAGAAAGTTCGTAGAGCGTGTGCTGAGAGAAAGCCGCTTCACGGAGCGCTTCCCGGGATTCCTGGAGAGGGCGTTCGCGCTGGGCGGCGGAGTAATCCGCGTCTACTACGATGGCAATGTGAGAGTTGACTTTGTGACTGCGGACTGCTTCGTACCTACTGCGTGGAATTCCCGTGAGATCACCGGCGGCGCTTTCGCTTCCAGGATCATGTCCGGGGGCAGGGGCTACGTCCTGGCGGAAACCCAGGAGGTGGACGGGGACGGCGTTGTGATCGAGAACCGACTTTTCCGTGAGGACGGCGCCAGGGCGGATATCCAGGCAGTTATCCCGGGACTGGAGGAGCGCAGCCGCATCGACGGGCTGGATTCGCCGCTGTTCGTGTATTTCAGGGCTGGCAGCGCACGCCGCGCGGATTCCGCCGGGGACTGTCCGCTGCTGGGCACATCGGTTTTCGCCGGCGCCGAGGATACTCTCAGGAGTATCGACACGGTGTTCGACAGCCTTTCCAGGGAATTCGTCCTGGGAAAGAAGCGCATTATCGTTCCGGCGTATGCAGTCCGGGGCGAATGGGACGGCGACGGGAACAGGAAGCAGTACTTCGATGTGAACGACGAGGTGTTCCAGGCAATGTCCACGTCGGACGCGGAGGAACTCCGTATAACCGACAACACTGGTGAACTCCGCGTGACAGAGCATGTGCAGGCGCTCGGGGAACTTCTCGACCTGTTGTGCATGCAGGCAGGACTCTCCGAGGGGGCGCTTTCCTACAAGGACGGTACGATACGCACCGCCGCAGAGGTGGTCAGCAGGAACAGCCGTACTTACCGCACGCAGGCGTACTTCCGCAGACTAATTGCGGACGCGCTGGGGCGCATGACGGAGAACATCTGTCGACTGGGGAAACTCGCCGGGGAACTCCCGGACAACGCGTCTGAGTGTGCTTCCGTGGTATTCGCGGACGGCGCGGCGGAGGACGACGGAACAAGAACTGACCGTGCGGTGAAGCTTTACAGTGCCGGAATGATTTCGAGAGCCAGGGCGCTTTCGCAGATCTACGGCATTTCCCTCGAGGACGCACAGGCGATGGAAAGGACGGATTTTGATGGATAACGAAGAGATCGTTCAGCAGGGTATCCAGGAGGATATCCCCGAAATTGCTGAACCTGAGAACGTGGTGCAGGAGGAGCTCCTTGAACAGCTCCGCGGTGAGATCGTGCAGCTGAAGATAAAGCTGGCTCTGCTTGTGGGCGGAGCGGCTTCCGGTAAGCTTGACGAGGGCATCAAGTTCGCGGAGGGAATACTCACGGCGGACGGCGTAACTCCTGAGGAGGCTGCGGCGGAGGTGCTGGAGGAATACCCCCACATCAAGCTTGAAAGGCGCTCTGTTCCCAGAATCTCCGCCGAGAGCGGCGGCAGGGGCGACGGATTCGCGGCGATCCGCGGAATCTTCGCCAGAAGATGATTCCGTGAGATCCGCGCCCGACGGAAGATAACGGTTCTGCCGCATTGGAATGCCGGTCAGAGGCGGATCATGGGAGTCATCACGGGTCAAGGGTGGGCGGTGGGTTTACATATATCGCATGCCGTATTACGGCGGAAGGACTGCGCGGCTGGCGCTGCGGCACAAACAGCGGCTGTTTGCCGGAAAGATAAGGGGTGCGCAGCAGGCTGGTCCGACGCAGTGAATTAAAGGAGGTAAATACAAATGGCTAATACAATCGAATATGCAAAGGTATTTCAGAAGGAACTCGACAAGCAGGTGCTGGAGGGAGCGACCTCCGGCTGGATGGAGGATAATGCCTCCCAGGTGATCTATAACGGCGGCAGCGAGATCAAGCTGCCCAAGATGTCGCTCCAGGGTCTTGGAAGCTACGACCGCGACGAGGGCTACACCGGAGGCGCAGTGACCTACGCGTACGAAACCTTCGCGCTGACCCAGGACAGAGGAAGACGCTTCCGCATTGACGCAATAGACGTGGACGAGAGCGGCTTCGGTCTTGCCGCGGCTAACGTTGCGGCGGAATTCCAGCGCACACAGGTCATTCCTGAGATCGACGCGTACCGCTACTCCAAGCTGGCTGCCGCTGCCGGTATCCGCAAGACCTATACCCCGGACAAGGCTACGGTCATGTCTACTCTGCTGGCGCAGCTGGGCGAAGTCCGCGATATCACCGGCGACGAGGGCGACGTCGTTATCATTATGAGCCGCCCGGTTTACGATAAACTCATGCTCTCCGGCGAGATCTCCTACGCGGTCGAATCCTCCAGTTTCAAGCAGGGCGAGCTTGAATTCGGCGTCAAGGCAATCAGCGGCGTTCCGGTAATCCCCGTGCCCTCTGCCCGTATGAAGTCCGCGTATACTTTTAAGGCTGACGGCGATGGCGGTTTTGCTCCGACGGAGGCGGCTAAGGATATTAATTGGATCATCTGCCCTAAGTCCGCACCGATTGCGGTATCCAAGACTGACAACGTGAAGATCATCACTCCCGAGGCGAACCAGTTCGCTGACGCGTGGGATATAGACTACCGCAAGTATCACGACCTGTTCGTGCCGGATAACAAGAAGGCTGTTATCGCGGTTTCCCTGGGCGCGTGATCGTAAGAAAACAGGCAGGGCGGCGGAACTCCGCCGCCCTTATTCTGAAAGGAGGATATCATGCTTATAACCGTTGAGGAATACATCGGCATGGGATTTCCGGAGGTGGATTCCAGGAATATTTCCGGCTGTATTCAGCGCAGCGACTACATCATAGCCGCGCTTACCGAGGGCAGGGCGGAAAAGGCGCTTCAGTCCGGCGGCAGGCAGGCTGAGCTTGTCAAGCAGGCTGCCGGATTCCAGACATATCAGCTGCTTCGCGAGATGGAACTTATCGACGGTTCCGGGGATTCCAGCTCCGGCAGCGAAAAGGTGACGATCGGGGACTATTCCTACAGCACACAGACCAGCAGGGGCAGCACGGCGAATACATTCACCGCAGACTGCGACGAGGCAGGACTGAATACGATACGGCTGCTCAGGGCGGCAGGCTGCATGTTCGCCGGTGTGGAGGTGCGCGAATGAAGATAGATCCTATCCCGATAGAATTGCTGACGGACAGCGTTACGCTGCTTACTCCGACTGATTCCGGGTACTCCGGCACAGTGCTCGGGAATGTCCGTGTAATACGCACAAGCACCGTCACTGACCACCTCGTGACCCACACCAGGGACCGCAGCGAACTGGTGGTGTATTTCGACTGCGTGAACTCCACCCCAATGGGGACAGAATTTAATGCAGGTCAGTCACTGGAGTATTTCGGAGAAAAGTACGAGATCGTGGAATCCACCCTGTTCGCCGGGGAGGAGCCGCACCACTACCGTATCCGCGGAAGAAAGACCAGCGGCGAATTCCACGGCTGAGAAAGGAGGAAAACGACGTGACCAAGGAAATCAAACCCGTGAAATCCACGGAATGCGGCAGGGAGGAAGCCTACCGCCTGGCAAAACTGCTGCGCGCCGGGAGCAGAGAGCTCGCACGGCAGCTGAATACCAAAAAGACAAGGAAGCAGCGCTAGGAGGGACGTATGACTATCACGATAAATAATGTCACGTTTGATAAGGTGACTGAACTTTCCGCAGAGCGTGAAACCAGGAGGACGGACATTCACTACAATACGCAGGGAGATATGCTTATCGACCTTGTGAACAGAAAATACCGGTTGAAAGTGCTGTTCGGACTGCTTACCGAATCCGAACTTAAGGCGCTTCGGGAGTTGTGCAGCGAGATATTCGTAACAGTTTGCTTCCATGCGCCGGAGGGTGATGTTACCGCAGATTTCCACGTTTCGGACGAGCCGGCGCCAGAGGTCACCGTGATTAATGGCGTGGCTATGTACGGCGGCGTGGAGCTGGAATTCCGGCAGAAGTGAGGTGAGTTGAATGGTTGAGGTTTCAGAAAAATTCCGGCAGCTTGCCCAGGACAACGGACGCCGAGTGTGGTGCAGGATAGTGGCAGACGGGGTGGAATTCCAGGACGATACGCTCATTGAAATGAGCTTCGATGACGTGGTCCACCCGGACTGGTTCACCATCGGCACCACCTGCGCCAACCGTCTGCACTTTTCTGCGAGGTATTCCGGGGAGCTTTCCTCCAGGGTGGAGGTAACTGCCTTCATCAGCTTTGACGGCGAGGAGTGGTGTCCGCTGGGAGTGTTCTATATAGAGCGCAGATACGTCCGGGGGAATGTTATCAACATCACCGCGTACGACCGTATGTACAGCCTGGATACGGCATACAGCTACACAGGGACGCTTCCGGTCACCAGCGACGTGCTGCTGCGGAAGATATGTTCGGATAACGGTATCATCTGCGCGGACGCCGGGTATCCATACAAGATAGAATCTATCCCGGCGGACAGCACTGTCAGGGACATCATCGGCTACATCGCCGGAATCAACCGCGCGTGCGCCAAGATGGACCGCCAGGGCAGGCTCACGCTGAAGAAGCCGCAGCATGTTGACGTGAATATCCTGGACAGGAACTGCTGGGAAGTTCAGCGAAACATGGGGCGCTCCGTCGTAACCTGCGTGAAGGCAAATACCGGGGACGGTGAGCTTATTGCCGGCAGCGGCGCGCAGATATCCACGCTGGAAATTTACGACCCGTTCATGACCCAGGCGATACTTGACGGGATCTATTCCGAGTTCAAGCCGTTCTCCTTCTTCGGCGCGGAGCTGCAGATGCAGGGGCTTCCGTTCCTGGAAGCGGGAGATGTGGTGTATTTCCTGGACGGGGATATGCTGTACACAATCGTAATAAGCGAGATAGAATACACCTACAACGGGGGATTATCCGCCAGGTTGTATTCCAAGAACCGCATTGACGAGGACGGCAGCGAGCTTGAGGACCTGCTGGAGAAGCTGCTGCACCTGAAGAACGCCGTATACTACAAGCGCGAGAATACGGCGCAGATCGCGCTGACGGCTTCTCCGCAGATCATCGCGGATTTCGAATTCGAAACGGTGGAGGAATGCTTTGCGCAGCTGGATATAAATTTCACGCTCCGGAACAGCGACGCGGACGCAGTCCTTCTGACCGTGAACGTGAACGGTACGGACGTGCCCAGAAATTTTATTCAGTCGGTGAAATCCGGCGATATTGAACTTACGCACGTTTATCACCTGGTGGACAAGCTGCCTGCCGGGAAGAACAGAATCTACGCCGCCGCGAAAACCAGAAGCGGCAGTGCCTACATCGCCGCCGGGGACATGCAGGCAACGCTTGTGGGACATGGAATCTACGGCAATTCCGGAAGTCAGCGTGATAAGGCTTCGCTTTATGAAAAGACGTCCCGGTGGAAAATCGGGGTTCCGGAGGTTATTCCGGCGGATATGAACGTGGACTATTCAGGAGGTATTACATAATGGAAGGAAAAGCAACATTCACCCTGACCAGGGCGGATTCCGGGCGTGTGATCAGGCAGTTCACCGAGCACAATCTTGTCACCGACGCAATAAGAAGGCTGCTCTCTCCGCCGGCATATGCGATCTTCAAGCAATTCAGCTGGTCGGATTTCATGAGGAGTTCTCTGCCGATATACAAGAATCTCTGCGGAGGCATCATGCTGCTTGGAAATACCCTTGAGGAGAAGGCAGACAGCATTCTGCTGCCGCCGGATACTATCCCGGTGGCGACCGCCGGGGACCCTTACTCCGGTACGCTGGAAACCAGGGGCACACTGAATTCGAATGAAACATATGCAATGGGAAACGGGTATCACTTTACCTGGGATTTCGGCACCGACAAGGCGAACGGCACGATAAAGAGCGTTGCGCTCACAAGCAGGATGTTCGGTAATTCCGGATTCGCGGCAGCTGACAGCGCCGGGAGCATGTTCATGGATCCGGTCACCAAAAATGCAGGTAATATGTACATACAGATCATTCGTGGGGAAGGGCAGTATCTCTGTACCCCGGAAAAATGCATGCATGTGTATTTGCGGAAAACCGACTCATCCAATATGGTGTTTACTAAAATAAAGAGCCTTGACATGACGGCGGTGGGAGTGACGGACTGCGTTGACTTTTCCGTTGCTGCGGAGCCTGTCAAGACGATAAGAGTGGAGCTGCCGATAGAGGTGGATCCGGTGATCAAGGTGTTCGTGGACAGCTCCGATAGGAAGGTGTATTTTTTCGGCAAGGCGGTTCAGGAGGACAATGAAAGGCTCCGCCTGGACTACGCGACGGTGGATCTCGACAGCTTCGCCGTATCCGCAAAGCGCAGCTGGGTGATGAATTCCGCTAAGTTCACAGTGTGTGCCGCTGCGATACACGGTGGCAGGCTTTACGCTGCAAGCAACAAGGCGCTTTTAGCATTCAGCAGTGCTGGGAATCTGTCGGAGTCCTGGGAGGGAGTGTCCGGCAGCGGAATGTGGTTCTACACGGTCAACGGAGTGCTTAGATATTATACCACCGACCGTAAGACGCACTCGCTATATAACGGAAAGTGGTATGGAATATACGGTTGCGGCGACATCGGACTGGGATTTTCTGCGGACATAAAACCGCCGTATTTCCCGGCTCATATCATGAACCAGTATTTGTCGGAGATCCAGGGAGGCGTGCAGGATCCGTATCTCATTACGGCGGCGGATTACCTCGCTACGGTGAACAATCTCAGCGAGCCGCTGGTCAAGACAAGCGAGCACACGCTCAAGATAACCTACGATATCACAAATTAAAGTAGAAAATGCTCCGGATTTGCCCGGAGCATTTTGTTTATTGATGTTTTCCTGCTTATGCGAACTGCCAGCTGTCGAATTCAAATCCGTCGGATATCACGAAATACACGTCGTGCTGTCCGGAGATTTTCTCGAACGCCTTGCTGTACACCGTCTGCCAGTCGTCGCCGCTGAATTCCAGGGAGGCAGAGATGGTTCCGTTTATTCCGTCGATGTAGACGTCGATCTTTCCTGTGCCCTTTACCCTTGCGGCAAAGTACTCAGCGCCGTCGCCGAAATCCGCGCCGCGCACCGCGAGCCACGCCGCCGTGTCGTCTGTGGTTCCGTTGGATACTGTGATGTTGCCGGGCTCCTCAGTCGCAGTGTAGGAAGTCCCTGCGCACAGCGCGATATTCTCTGCCTGCACCGGAGAGAACGGATCCAGCGCCTTTATCTGGGACACGCCCTCCTTGGTGGCGGTCACCTGGGAGATCTTCACGTTCTCCTCATCAACCTGGGCTTCGTTCACGCACAGGCTGCGGAATCCGCCGGTGGTGCCGAGGGAGCTCTGGGGGAACAGTGAATGATAGAACAGGTAATACTTACCCTGGTACTTCTGGAGGTGAGTGTGGTTGTTGCTGTATTCCAGACCCTGCTCGCCGGGATTACTGAAATAATAGTCCTGGTATACCCAGCTGTCGGGGTCGAGCGGAGTCTTTGTGGTGAGGTAGGACATGCTGCACTGCGGCGGTGCGAATACTCCCTCCATGTCCCAGTTCTCGTAGTGTCCGCTCCAGTCGTTGTTGTAGGTGTAGATGTAGGTGCCGTTGATGTAATTCAGCTCGCTTGCCTCGAAGTTATAGGGGGAGGGGATCTTCATGATCTCGCTGTCAAGGCTCAGCATGTCGCTGCTCAGACGGACTATGCGCGCGCCGTCAGTCCCACCGCCGAAGGAGAGCCAGCCGACGCCGTTTTCGTCAATGCACACGCCCGGGTCGAATGGCGACTGGCAGCCGTTGAGTCCCTCGGTGTTGCCGTCAATGAGGGATTTTCCCAGGGGATCGGACCAGGGGCCAGTGGGGGAGGTCGCGGTGATCACGCCGGTTCCCCAGCCGCTGTTGGAGAAGTAAAGGTAGAAGTGGGTCAGTCCGTCGTCCTCGACGCGGGAGGTGATGGAGGGCGCCCAGGAAGCTATCGCCCAGGGGCATATATCGCCGACGTTGATGATACCGTGGTAGGTGTAGTTCACCATGTCGTCCGTGGAGATCATGACGATGGACTTCGTGTGCTCGTAGGTGTTCTTTCCCTCGGGTCCCACTGCTTCGTACTGCTGATGGTCGTTGGTGCCGTAGATGTACAGCCTGCCCTCGTATTCCACCGCCGTGGGGTCGGCGCAGAATATATTGGAGAGTATTGGGTTGCTGTCCGTGGCGTTCTTGGAGGAGATACTTGTGAGGGTGGTCAGGCTGATATCTCCGGGGGTGGATTCCGTCAGAGTGCCGCCGAGGGTGAATGCGCTCTCCGGGGAGAACTCCGCCGGTGCGGAGGAAGCGCTGGAATCCGTGGAATCGGTGCTTCCGGACGGGTTCCCGTTGCTGCATGCGCACAGGGATAATGAAAGAATCATGGCGATAATTGATTTGATGTGTGTCATGGCTGCTCCTTTGCGGTGATAATATTGTACTTATATTCTACCGCATTGCGCGCTGTCCTTCAAGAACTTTACCGCCAACCAGTAGCACAAAACGGACACAATATATCCTGCCGGGTGATTGACTTTTCGGGGCGATGGTGGTAGAATAAATACGCAGGATATCTTCAATAACAAAGGAACAGAGGGACAACATGGCTATAGAGAAAGTAAGGGAATATTTCAGCGGACTGGGCATGGCAGACCGCATTCTTGAATTCGACGTATCCAGTGCAACGGTGGAGCTTGCGGCGCAGGCGCTGAACTGTGAGCCGTGCAGGATAGCGAAAACGCTGTCGTTCATGGCAGGTGAACAGCCTGTTCTTATAGTTGCGGCTGGGGACGCGAAGGTGGACAACGCAAAATACAAGGCAGAATTCGGGAAGAAGGCGAAAATGCTCACCCCCGACGAGGTAGTGCAGCTGATAGGTCACGCCGTCGGCGGAGTATGCCCGTTTGCGGTGAACGACGGAGTTACGGTATACCTCGACGTTTCGCTGAAGCGTTTCGATACGGTATTCCCGGCGTGCGGAAGCAGCAACAGCGCCATAGAACTCACCATGGAGGAGCTGGAGAAATACTCCGGCTGCACAAAATGGGTGGACGTCTGCAAGGCGTGGGAATGAGCGACGGGCTCTGACCCGTATTTAATATGAAAATGCGTCGCAGGCAGCGGCGCATTTCGTATTTTCCGGGATAATCCGGGTACAATAATCTCTCAGTAAAATATTGAGGGGTGAACCTATGATAAAAGACGGATTTCTGTACATCGCCGCGCTCATATTCACTGCGGCGGTCATCGTATGCCTGCCGAAGCTGTTCCGCGGAAGGGCGGCGGAGAGATTTTTCGGATTTGCGCCGCCTGTGGTGCTGATATACCTCGTGCTGATGGCAATGTGCACTCTGAAGCTGTGGGACCTCGGCGCCACTGCGGAGGCTTACGGGAGCCTGAAAAATCCGCTGTTGTACGCTATGCTGTTCATCATGCTGCTGCGCTGCGACCTGCGGAAGATAGTCCGGCTGGGTCCGAAAATGCTGGTGGGATTCTTCGCGGCGGCGGTGTCCATCGGGCTGGGATTCCTGGTATCCTTCGCGGTGATGAGGGGAGTCCTCGGCGAGGAAGCCTGGAAGCCCCTCGGCGCCCTATGCGGCAGCTGGATGGGCGGCGGAGGTAACATGCTGGCAGTCCAGGCGGCGCTGAATATCGACGAGAGCATGATGGCTTACGCCCTGGTGATGGATTCCATCTGCGGAATGCTGTATGTGATGTTCCTGCTGTGGGCGGTGGGATTCCCGGATAAGTTCAACCGGTGGACCCGGGCGGATACCCGGGCGCTGGATTCCATCGGAGCAGCACTGGAGCAGGAAACGCGCGGCGATACACGTAAGGTGACCTGGCAGAATATTCTGCTGCTGACCGGCTCCGGGCTTCTGGCGGCGGCACTCTGTTCGGAACTGGGAGGAATCATCGGGAGCGCAGCTCCGCTCTTCGATCGTGCGACCTGGACTGTGCTGCTGATAACCGTTCTGGGGGTAATCCTGGCGATGACGCCGCTGGGCAGGCTCAAGGGCACGGAGGAGGTTTCCAACATGCTGCTTTATATCGTCATTGCGCTGATAGCATCCCGGGCGGATCTGGGCGCGATGGGGAACGCACCCGCATGGCTGCTTGCCGGGGTGATAATCCTTGCGGTGCATGTCGGGATTATGGTGATCCTGGCGAAGCTGCTGCGGCTGGATATATTCACCTGCGCGGTGGCGTCCCTGGCGAATATCGGCGGCACGGCGACCGCCCCGGTGCTTGCCGGGACCTACAGCAGCGCGCTGGTGCCGGTTGGAGTGATCATGGCGCTGCTCGGCTACGTCGTGGGCACCGGCGGCGGACTGCTGGTGGCGCAGATAATGAGCACCATGGCGTGATATGCTCTCGGGGCATTTCTCATGATACAACAAAGGTATTTGACATACCAGGATTTCGGCGTTATAATGAAATCAGAATAAATTTTCAGGAGGAATGAACCATGATAAAGCAGACAGCAGGTCATGACGCCCTCGGGGAATTCGCCCCGGAATTCGCGCATCTGAACGACGACATACTCTTTGGTGAGGTGTGGTCAAGGGAGGACAAGCTTCCCCTGAAGCTTCGCTCCATCGTGACGGTATCCGCGCTCATAGGAAAGGGGATCACGGACAGCTCCCTGACCTACCACCTCAGAGAGGCAAGGAAGAACGGAGTAACCCGCGCTGAGATGGCGGAAATACTCACGCACATTGCGTTCTACGCAGGCTGGCCGAACGCCTGGGCGGCATTCAATCAGGCGAAGGAGGTCTATTCGGACGATCAGCAGGAATCCCACGGCGGATTCTTCGGACTGGGTGAGCCGAACACCGCATACGCGAGGTATTTCATAGGCAACTCCTATCTCAAGCCGCTGACCGACCCGAAGAATACCGTGTTCATCGCGAACGTCACCTTTGAGCCGGGCTGCCGGAACAACTGGCACGTCCACCATGCGGACAAGGGCGGCGGACAGATCCTAGTCTGCGTTGACGGCTGCGGCTGGTACCAGGAATGGGGCAAGCCGGCGCAGTTCCTCCACCCGGGCGATGTGGTCACTGTCCCTGCCGGAGTGAAGCACTGGCACGGAGCCACAGCCGACAGCTGGTTCTCTCACCTGGCGGTGGAGGTGCCCGGCGAGAATATCTCCAACGAGTGGCTGGAGCCGGTCACTGACGAGCAGTACGGCGAGTGCGGAAAGTAAACAGCAAAGGTGCGGAAATCCCGGAGCAGAAATGCCCCGGAATTTTTTGGTTATTATTAGGGAATCCTTTGAGGAAATTGTAAAATCGCATTGATTTTTTACAGATTATATGATAAAATATACATGAGTGTTGTGTAATTAGCCCGAATTTCGGGTAATATGGGAAGGAATTGGTTGAACTATGGAAATGAAGCCCACCTTTGAGCAGCTTTACGAGCAGTACTACACGCCTATTTTAAGGTACATAGTGAAAAGGATATCCAGCTACCAGGACGCGGAGGACATCGCGGCGAACGTATTCGTGACCGCATACCGGAACTACGAGGGATTCGACCCCACCAAGGCTTCCGCGGCGACATGGCTGTATATGATTTGCAGCAGCCGGCTCAAGAACTACTACCGCGACAAGAAAGAGAACGTGTCCCTGGACGACGAGGAAAATCCCGTTGACGTAAGCTCCGGCGAGCTTATCGAGGACGCAGTGCTGATGGAGGAGCGCAGCAGAATGCTGCACGACGCCATCTCGAAGCTCCCCGAGCGTCAGCAGCAGGCGGTCCGCATGAAGTACTTCCGGAACATGAGCGCCGCGGACATCGCCGCGGAGTTAGGCACAACTGCCGGGAATGTCCGGGTAATACTCAACCGGAGCATGGACAAGCTCAAGGAATTCCTTGCGGATTATTATGCCTGAGTGACGGAGGGATTTCTATATGGCACAAGTATTCAGAAAAAGCGCCCTGGAAAAGCTTTCCTCCCCGGAGCAGCTCGACAAGGCAATGGTAGTCACCTCCCCGGCAAGCTGGGCGGTGCTGACAGGCGTCGCGCTGATAGTCGCGGCGGCGGTAGTGTGGGCGTTCCTCGGAAGGCTCCCGGAAACGGTCAGCGTTGTCGGCGCGGTGGCGGGAACGGAAGGCTCCGACTGCATGATATCCGACAGCACCGGCACGATAGCTGAGTTCACCGTCAGCCCCGGCGACAGGATCTCCGCCGGGGACAGGGTCGCAGTGATAAGCACTGCTTCCGGGGAGAGCCGGGAAATACTCGCGGACCGCAGCGGAACTGTTTCACTCCTGCTTGGTCAGCCCGGGGACATGGTCACCGGCGGCAGCGAGATCCTAAGGCTCACGCCGGAGGATTCCGGAGAGCGTGCGGTGGTGTTCTATGTGCCTGCTTCCCAGGCGCAGCAGATGAAGCCGGGAATGGAAGCAGTCGTGACTATTCCGGGCACCCAGGAACGCCGCCTTTCGGGGAAGGTGACCTCCGTCAGCAGCGGCGCGGTTTCCGTGGGGAACATGGCGCTGGTGCTGGGTTCCGACAACGGAATGAGCGACGTGTTCGCCTCCCAGGGTCCGGTGTATTCCGTAATATGCAGCTTTGACGATGACGTCCCGGATTCCGGGCTGGTGGTAAGCGGAAAGATAATCGTGGAGCAGTCCGCGCCGATAAACCGCCTGCTGTCCGGACTTAACAAGGGTGCGGAGGGCTGACATGTCGAAAAAATATGCACGCACCCCCACAGTCTACCAGATGGAAGCCACGGAATGCGGCGCAGCTTCCCTCGCGATGATACTCGCGTATTTCGGCAGCCATATTCCGCTGGAGAAGCTGCGTATTGAAACCGGAGTATCCAGGGACGGCTGCAACGCCGGAAACATAATGAGGGCAGCCAAGCGCCTGGGGCTGGAATGCCACGGATACCGCCGGGAGCCAGAGGCGCTGCGCAAGCTGACTCCGCCGTGTATTATCCACTGGAACTTCAACCACTTTGTCGTGCTGGAGGGATTCCGGGGGAAGCACGCCTACCTCAACGACCCGGCGTGCGGCAGGCGCAAGCTCACCATGGAGGAGCTCGACGAGGGATTCACCGGCGTTGTGCTCACATTCGCCGTCACCCCGGATTTCCACAGGTGCAAATCCGACAACGGCACGCTGGAATTCCTTAAGGAGCGGCTCCAGGGCAGCGGAAGCGCCGTCGCCAAGATGGTGTTCACGGGACTGCTGCTCGTATTCCCGGGGGTGGTGCTCCCGGTGCTGTCGCAGGTGTTCATGGATAAGGTCATAGTCGGAGCGGACATGTCGTGGTTCCGGGGAGTTATCCTGTTCATGGCGGCGGCGGTGCTCATGCAGGCGCTGCTCAGCTTTTACCGCGGCGCGCTGCTGCAGCGGCTGCGCAGCAAGATGATAATGATGTCAGGGTATAAATTCCTGTCGAAATTACTGCGGCTCCCTATAGGATTTTTCGATCAGCGCTATGTCGGCGACCTTACGGGCAGAGCCGACAACAACGTCAGCGTGTGTGATTTCCTTGCCGGGGATCTGGCGGATACGGCGCTGAATATCTTTTCGGCGGTGTTCTTCCTTGTGTTGCTGTGCGTGTACAGTCCGCTGCTGACGCTCATCGCGTGCGCTGCCGCGGCAATAAACCTGGTGATAGCCAAGCTGGGCGCCGACAGTATCTCCAAAACCGTCATGAAGCAACGCCAGGACAGCGGCAGGCTTGCCGGCGCGGTCTGCGCAGGACTCAGCATTACCGGTACGCTCAAAGCCTCCGGCGCGGAGAATGAATACACCGGGAGGATACTCGGCTACAGCGCCAAGGAGGCCGTGACCGAACAGCGGCTCAACCGGCTCCAGCAGATAATCTCGGTAGTCCCCGGGGTGGTGACGCAGCTTTCCTCCGTCGGGGTGCTCCTGGCAGGGGCGGTGCTGGTTATCCGGGGTGAATTCACCGTGGGCATGCTGCTGGCGTTCAACAGCCTGTATTCCTCCTTCAGCCAGCCGGTGGACCAGCTGGTGGGAATGGTGCAGAAGATCCAGACGGTCCGCGCGGATATCAGCCGCGTGCAGGACATCAATAATTACGGCGCCGACCCGAAATTCAGCAGCACCGCCGTGCAGAAGAATACCTCCAAGCTGGATGGCAGGGTGGAGCTGCGCGATATTTCCTTCGGGTACAGCACTCTGGAGAAGCCCCTTGTCCAGGGGCTGAGCTTCCGGCTGAACAGCGGCAGCTCCGTGGCGTTTGTGGGACCCTCCGGCTGCGGAAAATCCACGGTGTCCAAGGTCATCAGCGGATTGTACCAGCCCTGGGGCGGCGAGGTGCTTTTCGACGGAGTTCCGCTCAGCGAGCTTCCGCCGGAGGTGGTGAACGCCAGCGTATCTACGGTCAGCCAGAACATCACGCTGTTCTCCGGAACTATCCGCGACAACATCACCATGTGGAACGACAATATCCTCGAGAAGGATATCATTGCCGCCGCCAAGGACGCGTGCATACACGACTTCATCGTGTCCCGTCCGGGGGCATACGACCATCAGCTGACGGAGGGCGCCTCCAACCTGTCCGGAGGTCAGCGACAGCGGCTGGAGATCGCGAGGGCGCTGGTGACGAATCCGTCGGTGCTCATCATGGACGAGGCAACAAGCGCCCTCGACCCCATCGTGGAGAAGCAGATCATCGACAACATCAAGCGCCGCGGCTGTACCTGTGTGATAATCGCGCACAGACTGAGCGCAATCCGGGACTGCGACGAGCTCATCGTCATGGATCACGGTCAGGAAGTACAGCGCGGAACACACGAGCAGCTGTCGGCAGAGGACGGATTCTACCGCAGCTTCATCAGCAGCAATTGAGGAGGGCGGAAATGAAACAGGAAAACGATATTCTGTACCTCCACGGCTCGGATTCGCTGCTGACGGAGGACCCGGAGAATGCATACAAGGTGACCGCCGGGACCGCGCTGGTCTACGTCGTGAAGGTCACGAACGGAGCCGCTGGCAGGCGCGCGCTCGTCTGCGAGGCGCATGCCGGGGATTTCATTCCGGCGCTGTGCTTCCGGGACGAACTCTACACCAACTGGAGGTTCTGTATTTCCGCGCTGGGAACGGCTCAGCTGAAGGTGATACCCGGGGGCTGCACGTCAGTCCTGCGTGGGAAGTTCGCGGCGGCGGCAGGAGTGAAGCACCTCGAGCGCGAGGGCTTCGAGCACGGATTCGCCGACCTCTACGAGCGCAGCACCGTGTCCGAGGACGCCTACCTGCACAAGACGCTCCAGGACAAGCAGCGCACGGTGCGGCAGAACATGTCGCTCATCTACCGCAGCTTTTCCGGAGGAAAGCAGGCGGACGTGTCCGGTCAGTCGGACGACCTGCTGTACCGCGCGGCGGCGTTTGCCTGCGCGCAGTGCGGGATTCAGCCGGCTCCGCAGGAAAAGATCATCGAGTGCTGCGGCAAGGATTACGGTATGGCGGATATCGCGAGAATATCCCACTTCGCCTGCCGGGAGATAATCCTCGAGGAGAACTGGCACCGCCGGGACCTCGGAGTTCTGATAGTATTCCGCGACGGGAAGCCGATGGTGTGCGTGCCCCGGGGAGCTTCCGGCTACAACTTATACAGCATGGAGGACGGCTCCTGCCGTAAGCTCACGAAGGCGGAATCCGCCGGGCTGGAGCCTAAGGCGGTCACAGTCTGCCGCCCGTTCCCCGAGGACAGCATGTCCCTGCGCGGACTTGCACGCTGGTGCCTTGGCTCCGTAAGAGCCGGGGATATCGTGCGGCTGGCAGTGATGGCGGTGTTCGGCGCGCTCATCGGCGTGCTGACTCCTACCCTGAACCAGATGATATTCGACGATCTGGTGCCGCTGGGGGATATCCCGGCGGTGGTGCAGATCTGCGCACTGGTGGGGAGCTTCCTGCTGGGGAATATCCTGTTCTCCGCCGTGAAGAGCCTGTCGGCATTCCGGCTTTCCAGCAGGGTGGGCTACGAATGCCAGAATGCAGCATACGACCGCCTGTTCAGCCTGCCGGAATCTTTCCTGCGGAAGTACGAGAGCGCCGACCTGGCGCAGAGGGCTATGGGCGTCGGGGGAGCCGCCGGGAGTATCGTGAACTCGGTCACCGGGTCGGCGGTTATCCTTATCAGCCTTGTCGCGTATTTCGTCAAGATGGCGCAGTTCTCTGCCGCCCTCGCCGGCATCGCGCTGTTGATGACCGCTGCTTATGCTGCGGCAGTCCTGGCGATTACCGCAGCTTCACTGAAATACGAGAGGAATGCCGCGCGGCTGAACGGCGCAGCCTCCTCGAAGCTGTACCAGATGATATCCGGCATATCCAAGATACGCATTGCCGGCGTGGAGGAGCGTGCCCTGCACGAATACCTCCGCCCGTTCGCGGAGCTGCGCAGAAACGAGCAGAAGAGCGAGCGCCTGTCCCTTATCGGCAGCACTATCGGCACTGTGGCAGATTCCGTATTTCTGGTGGTGCTGTACACCGCCGCAGCTAGGAGCGGCATGGAGATCACCGCCGGCGCGTTCATGGGATTCATCTCCGCTTTCGGAATGTTTACCGCTGCGGCAATGCAGCTGACGGACAGCGCCGCCGGGGTTGCCGGGCTGAAGCCGCTCCTGGCGCGTATACGCCCGATACTTGAGGCAAAGCCGGAGCTGAACTCCGGCATGGAAATGCCCGGGGAGCTTTCCGGCGGAATCGAGATCAGCAGCGTCACGTTCAGATACGACGAGAGCTCGCCGAACGTCCTTGACGGGGTTTCGCTGAATATCCGCCCCGGGGAGTATGTCGGAATAGTCGGCTCCTCCGGCTGCGGAAAATCCACGCTGATGAAGCTGCTGCTGGGATTCGAGACCCCGGTCAGCGGCAAGATATACTACGACGGAAAGGACATCGAGAGTCTGGACAAGCGCGAACTCCGCAAGAAGTTCGGCGTGGTGCTCCAAGACGGGAAGCTCATATCAGGAAGTATTTTCGAGAACATAACGATAACCGCGCCCAGGGCGACGGTGAAGGACGTCAACGCCGTCGCGGAGGCAGTCGGACTGAAGGACGATATCGACCGCATGCCGATGGGGCTGCACACAGTACTCAGCGAGGACTGCGGCACCATTTCCGGCGGACAGCAGCAGAGGATACTTATTGCCAGGGCAATAATCTCGAAGCCGTCGATACTTTTCTTTGACGAAGCCACCAGTGCGCTGGACAATATCACCCAGGCAATGGTGTGCAGCTCCCTGGAGAAGCTGAATGCGACAAGGATCGTCATAGCGCACCGCCTGAGCACCATAAAGAAGTGCGACAGGATAATCGTACTGGACGGCGGAAAAATCGCCGAACAGGGCACATTTGATGAACTGATGGCGGCGAACGGGTTGTTCAGCAATCTTGCTTCCAGACAAATTTAAGTAAAACAGGGTGTAACGGACGGGACTGACGCGTGTATATACATACAAAAGGGGACCGGGTCCCTGTGTATATGGAAGGAGAACAGTCATGAAACTTTTTAAGAAGAACAATGTTCCTGAAGATATTGAGAAGCTGGCAAAGGAAGTCGCGGAATACGACGAATTCATGAAGGAGGTTGCCGGGACAGCCGACGAGGAGCTTTCCGAGGACGACCTCTCCATGGTCACCGCGGCAGGAAACACCGGCATGAGCTATGAGCAGTTTGCCGCGAAATATCTCGGCAAGAAGTAATGGGAGGGGCGGACTATGAGCAGTCTGGAAATAAAGGACGGAGCGCTGGTGATAACCTCCGGCGGACAGCAGCTGACGCTGAGGGAGCAGCTGGAGAATGGTACGATGAACATAGCCGTTGAGGGGGATATCACCTCCGAGGCGGCTCTGTGCTTTTCGGACGAGCTGCTGGCGGCGGTCACGGTCAGCAACGGGATAGTCCTTGACCTGAGCGGCGTTGGATTCATCTCCAACGCCGGATTCAAGGCGCTTCTGAACACTCAGAAGGCGGTGGACGGGATAAAGGGGCACTCCCTGAGCCTGCGTGGCATCTCGCCGGCGCTGATGAGTTCGTTCGAAGAGATAGGTTTTGACGGGTTATTCAATATTGTGCAGTGACGGGGTGTAACGCATGGGTAATGTAACGGAATATAACGGCAGTGAGAAATATATTTTCGTAAGCTACTGTCACAAGGACAAGGAAAGGGTGCGGCCGATAATCTCCGCGCTGGCGTCCCAGGGATACCGCGTGTGGTTCGACAGCGGAATATACCCCGGCACCGAGTGGCCGGAGGTTATCGCCGGGCACCTGGAGAAGTGCAGCGCCTTTATCGCGTGCGTTTCCGGGAACTCGATACAGTCGCACAACTGCCGGAACGAGCTGAATTACGCGATTCTGAAGGGGAAGCCGTTCATCGGCGTTATTCTCGAGAGAGTCCAGCTGACCCCCGGCATGGAAATGCAGATGGCTACTTTCCAGTCGCTGTATTACTACAACTTCAAGACGTTCGGCGAGTTCTTCGACCGCCTGACGGAGGCTCCCTGCCTGGAACCCTGCCGGGGTGCAATTCCGGAGGCCCCCATAAAAAGGCGACCGATTCCTGCCCCCACGGCAAATCCTGCGGCAGCCGGAAAGGCTCCCACGGCGGCAGTCCTGAGGGCGGCTGCGAAATCCGTGGTCGCACCGAATCCGGCGGTGCAGAAAGCCGTGGATTCCGGGAAGCCTGCGGTAAAGAAGGTGCTGGTCTGCGCCATCACCCGGCTGAAAACCGGGGAGGTTATCCCGGTGAATCGACCGGAATTCAGCATTGGCAGGAAGAAGGAGCTTTGCAGCTACGCGGTGACGGACAATCCTGCGATAAGCCGCGTGCACGCAGTCCTGCTAATCAGCGGCGGTGCTGTGACGCTGTGCGACAATGAGTCGCTCAACCAGACCTTCCTGAACGGGACTGAGCTCCCAAAGGGAGGAACCGCCGCGCTGAAGAACGGCGATGAATTCTCCGTCGCAGATGAGAGATTCATTATCAGAATGGAATTTCGCGAAATTCCTCAGAAATGACGTAACGTTACGGACGGGGTCGTGTATATACAGACGAGAGCAAAAGTTCTCAGGCTGTATCCGGCGCGGCTGATGGTTTGGTTTGAATATTCTGTCAATTCTGCTTGTAATGCCGGAATTTTTGGGGCCAGTGGTAAAACGCTGGCTCCTTTTTCTATGTCCGGACTTATGGCAAATATGTGCTTCTCAAAAGCGGTTAGTAATAGCTAATTCGTTGATTCTAATATGTTTGTTCGTGACATTTCAATGTACCAAAGTTTACTGTGTATTTATTCAGGATAGCCAAAACTGTTGAAAGATTCTTGTAGGGTATATCACTTGCTTTTTCGGTCGGGATATGGTAAAATATCTATTGGTTAGAAAAGACTAACCTAATGAGAATAAGTCATTGGTCATGCCGTTGTTCTGGTGCGCAGTCCTGCGGCGGACCGATGAGTATGCCGGAATAAACTACGGCTGGCTGCCAATAATAAGTCAGAAGGTCCGCAGTGCGGATAAAAATACAACTGAGAGGTGCACAACATGAACTATCTTGAAATTGAGAATGTCATCGGCCGCGAAATAATCGACTCCCGCGGCAATCCTACCGTTGAGGCGGAGGTATATCTCGCAGACGGAACAATCGCAAGGGGCGCGGCTCCCAGCGGCGCTTCCACCGGCGAATTCGAGGCTCTGGAGCTTCGCGACGGCGACAAGTCCCGTTTCGGCGGCAAGGGCGTGTCCAAGGCTGTCAATAATGTGAATACCGTTATCCGTGACGCTATCGTGGGCATGGACGCTTCCGATATTTACGCGATCGACAAGGCTATGATCGACGCAGACGGCACAAAGGACAAGAGCAAGCTGGGCGCAAACGCAATACTCGCTGTTTCCATAGCCTGCGCGAGAGCTGCGGCAACTTCCCTGGATATTCCGCTGTACAGATTCCTGGGCGGCGTGAATGCGAACAGACTTCCCGTTCCTATGATGAATATTCTCAACGGCGGCGCGCACGCTGCAAACACCGTTGACGTGCAGGAATTCATGATCATGCCCGTTGGCGCAAAGAGCTTCACCGAGGGTCTGCGCTGGTGCACCGAGGTGTTCCACGCACTGGCTGCCCTGCTCAAGAGCAAGGGACTTGCTACCTCCGTAGGCGACGAGGGCGGATTCGCTCCCGACCTGGCAAGCGACGAGGAGGCTATCCAGTATATCCTCAGCGCAGTTGAGAAGGCTGGCTACAAGCCCGGCGAGGATTTCGTCCTGGCAATGGACGCTGCTTCCTCCGAGTGGAAGAGCAGCGAGAAGGGCAAGTACCACCTGCCCAAGTCCGGCAAGGATTTCACCTCTGCTGAACTGGTAGCGCACTGGGCGCAGCTCTGCGAGAAGTACCCGATCTACTCCATAGAGGACGGACTCGACGAGGAGGACTGGGAAGGCTGGCAGATCATGACCAAGGAACTCGGCGGCAAGGTACAGCTGGTTGGCGACGACCTGTTCGTAACCAACACAGAGCGCCTTTCCAAGGGAATCTCCCTGGGCTGCGGCAACTCTATCCTTATCAAGCTGAACCAGATCGGCTCCGTATCTGAGACCCTGGAAGCCATCAAGATGGCGCACAAGGCAGGCTACACAGCCATTGCTTCCCACCGCTCCGGCGAAACCGAGGACACCACGATTGCTGACCTCGCAGTTGCACTGAACACCTGCCAGATCAAGACCGGCGCTCCCAGCAGAAGCGAGCGTACCGCGAAGTACAACCAGCTTATCCGCATTGAGGAGCAGCTCGGCGCAAGCGCAGTATATCCCGGAAAGAGCGCGTTCAGCTTCATGAAGTAAGATTTCCACCTATGTCATTTTTCTCCGACATGATAACAGTCCCTGCTCCGGCAGGGACTGTCAGACTGTCGATAAAGGCACATCTGCGTCGTCAACGCCAGTTTGGCAGGCACAAACACGATGTTTGTGCTGTTGCCCCCCAGCCCGACACGATGTCGGGCAACTAAGGGCAACATGCACAAAGCCTAGCCAAACTGGCGTTTCCTAGCATCTGCACCTTTCTCGGCAGTCTGGGAAGATACTTTTTCAACAAGCTGAAGGGAGGACGTGAGTCCTCCCTTTACAATATCACAGATTTTCGTCTATCCACTTTTTCCTTGCGTACAGGAACCTTGTCAGGTATTGCAGCTGGTTGGTGTAGGTGGTTTCTTCCTTCATCGCCGCCGGCTGGAATCCGTTGGTGATGCCCAGGGTGTCCCAGACCTCGAAGTTCTTGTTCGCGGAGGGCGTGATAAGCGGCTTGTAGTAATCCAGCGTATCCAGCGCCGTGCTCA
Organism: uncultured Oscillospiraceae bacterium; assembly: GCA_900542145.1. GTDB lineage: Bacteria > Bacillota > Clostridia > Oscillospirales > Ruminococcaceae > CAG-115. The sequence continues at coordinate 70,173 of UQMF01000011.1, forward strand.
GCATGTTGTCCTTGACCTCGTCCCAGCGTGCACGGACCTTCGCGCGGAAATCCTCGTCGGTCATGAGGTAGTTGTACCAGGTGATCCCGATGTAGCTGTCGCTGTCATCGCAGCCGATTGTCGCCCAGTCGTCGTAGTTCGGATTGTCCTTGTACATGTTCCCGAATGCCAGGTCGAAATCCCACACAGGGCCCATTTCCAGGCGTGCGAGCTTTGGCTTCGTGATGTAGCAGCTGCGGTGGAAGCAGGAATCCAGGTTGTAGGTGAATTCATGCACCAGAAACCAGTCGATGAAGCTGTCCACGTTGATGTACTTGTCGTAGTCCGTCAGCGTGGTTATCGCCTTGTCGGCTCGGCACATGTAGTTGTAGATGAAGTCGTAATGCTCCTGTGTCCAGTTGTATTCCGCGTTCGGGTCCTGCTCGGTGTCGGGGCTCTTTATCTTGATATTCACCCCACAGCCGGAGGGCAGGTCGAAGTAATCCCAGCCTTTCTTGTCAACGTTGGGATCTGCGCCGCCGATCTCCAGCAGGTATCCTGTTTCGGTGTTGGCGAGTCCGTCGTCCAGCGGCAGCCTTGAGGATTTCACCTCCAGCTGCTCGCCCAGGGTGTATACGCCCTGGTAGATACCGTTCATGTAGACATCGACCGGTATCGCGTGCGGAATGAACCGGAAGGAATCGAATGTGCGCGCTACCTCAAACGCGATGGTGTTGCGCAGCAGGGACTCATCGGCGTAGTTCGCCAGGAGCACCCAGCGCTTGGCTTCGGTCATTCCGAGCAGGGAGGTCTTTTCCTCCAGCTTGATCTTGTAGGGCTTCTTGGGCCATTCCCAGGTGGAGTGACCTCTTCCCTTTATCTCGGCGTTGAGCACTCCGGTGCTCTCGTACTGCCCGTCGGTCATTCCGGCGTCTATCTGCACGGTGCAGGGGGCGTATTCCTCCTTGGTGATGGAGTCAGGGTCGTCGGTGGTGAGGAACACAGCAGGTATCCTGGTGTCAGTCACCTCACCGGGGGCGCCGTGTATTTCCTCCTTCATGACAGTCCAGCTTCCCGACGCCGGTTTGTACGCCGACGGAATGTAGCTGTCGGTTATCGGAATAACGTTCCCGGCGGCGTCCAGGTCGTATGTCGCCACGGATTCTGTATTATCACCCGAGCAGCCGGTCATCAGCAGTACGCCTGCCATTGCCGCTGACAGAATGCATTTTATCTTCAAGTTGGGCACCTCCTGCAAGGTTATGTTCACATATAATAATTATATACCCCCAACAATTGTTTGTCAATGACATTTCAGATTTTTGGATATTTGCATTAAATTGCATACCCTGTTCTGTGAATATTACCATTTAAAAACAGCGGTCACATAAAATAAGTGACCGCTGTTTTGCTGTTTTATTGTATCCTTGAACCGCAGATCAGCTTCAGCCCGTCGGGGGTGTAAACCGCCGCTGTGTAGCCGTCGGGATCGTCGTAAAGCGTGTGTACGCTCCTGAATTTGCCCATTTCCGAGAACTCGCTCACCACGGAAACTCCGTCGAACCAGCTGTATGCTGCGCCGCAGCAATCCGTGCCGTTCACGACAAAGGTATTTGCGCCGCCGAAGCGGAAGCTTTCCAGCTCCGTGGAGGTCAGCGTTTTGGAGAATGAATCCGCCTGGACTGCCTTCCCGTCCTCCAGATGGTAGAGCGTGAGGGAAATTCCGGCGGCGGAGGTGCTTCCGCACAGCGCGTATTCTCCGTTCACCACACCATCTGCGGCGGTCAGTTCCAGTGGAGCCGGGGAAGCCGGGTCGCTGAGGTCCACCGCAAGCGTTATTATGTCGCCGTCCCCCAGCAGGAGAGTATTCCCGTCAAACCGCATTGTGGTCACGCCGCTGTCGGCGTTGAACGCGCTGACGGTCTTTAAATCACGGTCGCAGACGAACACAGTGATACCGCTTTCGGACTTTTCTGCGGTGGCTATGCAGCCGCTTCCGATGGCTGCCGCTGCGACCACCTGAGTATTGCAGCACGTCAGCGCGGAGTTCCCGTCCATTGCCACAAGCAGCATCTGAGTGCCGTCGTACATCACGGCGGAGAAGTACTCAGCGCCGCTGAATATTGGATTTCCGAGCGCCGCCATTCGTGATTTAACCTCGCCGTTCGCAGAGTATTCACAGTTGACTGCGTAGCTGCACCCCTGGGCATTTCCGGTCACCGCCACCTCCGCTGGAAGCAGCGCTGTGCGCTCCCCGGAGTATTCCGTCCAGGGCATATAGGCGAGCTGGTCGTCAATGGTGAAGCTTTCGGAGAACCCGGGAGTATACACGCTTCCCAGGCGTATTCCGTCCCCGGGGCTGTAAATATCCGTCAGCTTTCCGCTCTGCTTGGTGGTCCAGGTGCTTCCGGACTGGTCCGCGCCCATTACGCCGCAGAAGGAATCCCCGGTGAACACTGCAGTCAAGCCGCTTCCGGTGAACTCCACCCGGACGAACTGTGCGCCGTCCGGCGGAAGTATCTCGATTTTGTCAGCGCTGCCGGACAGATCGCAGACTTCGATCGCGTCAGGCTCCGCAGTCCAGAGGGTGTTCCCGTCGGAGAAGCTCCCGAACTGATTGCCGCCGGTCACGAGGATATCGCCGAACACCTGCGAGTCCGGGGGTTCCGGCTGGACGTAACTGCCGCCGATCACCGCGTTTGTGTATGAGTTGTAGATATCGGTGAATATCTCGCTGGAGTCCGCCGCGAAATGCAGGTCAGCGGTGGAGTGCTCCGGCGCCGTAAATCCCAGGAATCCCACTGCGAAATCCGCCGCGCAGACTATTGCAGCGCCCACAGCGCAGACAATGATGGCGCTGCGTCGTCCGCGCGGATCGTCCGCTTTCGTGGATTTTGCTTCTTCCGGATTGGATTCCGGCTCTTCAGTCAGTTCGTCAACCTGCGGCGGCAGATTCAGCTGCACTGCGGTCAGCACCTCGGGATCGCTGGATTCCTCCTCGTCCCCGTCCGGGAGATTCCGCCTGCCGATCGGCTTTACGCCGGCGTATTCCCGGAATTCCGTTTCGCCCTTTTTTCTCTGCCGTGCCGTACGGGGCAGGGGCTTTTCGGGGGATTCCTCCGCTTCTGCGGATTTCTTCTGCCGCGCGGTGCGGACGGGAACCTCCGGCTCAGGCTCCTTCGCGGATTCCGGCTCCGGCTGGGACTGCTCCTCCGCCTGTAGCTCATCAAGTTCCAGGCGCATGGTGATGGTGCGCTCCCACAGCTGCCGTGCGGTGTAGAGCATGCGCGTGTAATCCTTTGGTGTAAGCCCGGAGCCGTCCAGCGTGACTATCAGTGATTGCAGGTTCATGTCCGGGTGCTGCTCGATTTTATCGACAGCCTCCGCCGGGGCGCCGCAGCCTTTCAGCAGGTAGAGAAAATCTGCCGAGCCGATACCCAGGGAGCGAAGCCGGTTAAGGAATGTGAATGCGTCCAGCTCCGGTGGCGCGGAATCTTCGTCCATAAGGCTTGCAGGTATATTCTGCGGAAGCAGGCTTTCCGGAACAACGCGCTCCATCATAAGCTCCCGTACCTGTGAAACTGTCAATGCATTCACCCTCTTTCTGGTCAAAAGTGTGTCAGTCCAGTTCGAATTCTGTCACCACCCGGTCGATGGTTTTCTTTATTGTTGCGGAGGAGAATCCCGTGTAGGCGGTTATCTCGTCCGGTTGGAATTTTCCGCCGATGTACATGCTGCCGATTATCCGCTCGGTATCGCTCATGCGGCTGAATTCCACCATCACGTCGAATCCGTCGCTTGACGGCAGCGGCTGCCTGCCCTCGTCCGCATATTCCCGGAGTCTGGATTTTATACGGGCGCACAGCGTTTTCATCATGAAAGCCCGGAAGGCCTCCTCGCTGCGCAGCTTGCCCACCGCCGAAAATCCGTCCCGGGCGGTGGAAGCGACCGCGTCCACCGCGTCCGCTTCGTCCGTGAGAGAATAGCAGGCGGTGTAGTACATTTCACGGTACAGTGTTTCGTACAGCCGTGCAAATGCCTTTGTGTCACCGTTTGCCGCAAGCTCTGAAAGTTCTCTGTATTCGCGTTTTTCCATAGTACTTCACCGCCTGGATAAATTATTCTTCGCTGTTCACGATAGCAATGCCGAGTTCCTTGAGCTGCTCCTCGCTGACAGTGGAGGGAGCCTCGCTCATCAGCTCGCTTGCGTTCTGTACCTTCGGGAATGCGGTAACGTCACGCAGACTGTCGCAGCCGCACATGAGCATTGCGAGTCTGTCCAGACCGATTCCTGCGCCGCCGTGGGGAGGTGCGCCGTACTTGTATGCGTCCACGAGGAATCCGAACTTGGCGTTTATCTCCTCGTCGGTCATGCCGAGCATTTCGAACATGTGCTGCTGAAGCTCGGGGTCAGTGATTCTGATGGAGCCGCTGGAAAGCTCGATACCGTTGAGCACCAGGTCGTAGCACTTTGCGCGTACCTTAGCCTTGTCGGTGTCGAGGTAGGGAATGCACTCGTCAAGCGGCATTGTGAACGGGTGGTGCATAGCGAGCCACTCGCCGCTCTCGTCGTCGTACTCGAAGAACGGGAATTCCACGATCCACAGGAAGTTCCAGCCCTCGGGAATGATATCGAGCTGCTTTGCGATCTTCAGACGGAGCGCTCCGAGTACCGGCAGCGTAACCTTATCCTTGTCCGCAACGATGAGGGCAACGTCTCCCTTTTCGCAGCCGAGAGCCTTGAGTATAGCCTCAAGCTCGCCCTCGCCCATGAACTTTGCGAAGGAGCAGTTGGGAGCGTCATCGACCCATCTTACATAAGCAAGACCCTTTGCGCCGATACCGCGCACGAACTCAGTCTGCTTGTCGATCTCTTTTCTGGTGAGCTTTGCAGCCGCGCCCTTTGCGACGATACCGCGTACGGAGCCGCCGTTTGCGATGGCGTCCTTGAATACGGAGAAGCCGCAGTTCTTCACGATGCCGGAGATGTCGGTGATCTCCATGCCGAATCTTGTATCCGGCTTGTCGGAGCCATAGCGGTTCATAGCCTCGTCGTAGGTCAGACGGGGCAGCGGAGTGGGGATATCCACGTTCAGCACTGTCTTATAGAGGTGCTTTACGAAGCCCTCCAGGCACTCCAGAATATCGTCAACGTCCACGAAGGACATCTCAAGGTCGATCTGGGTGAATTCCGGCTGGCGGTCAGCACGGAGGTCCTCGTCACGGAAGCAGCGTGCAAGCTGGATATATCTGTCCATGCCTGCGATCATCAGCAGCTGCTTGTACATCTGCGGCGACTGGGGCAGGGCGTAGAACTTTCCGTTGTGGATTCTGGACGGAACGATATAGTCGCGCGCACCCTCCGGGGTGGACTTGATCATCATCGGGGTCTCAATCTCGGTGAATCCGTTCGCGTAGAAGTACTCACGGGCAGCCTTGGCGATCTCGTGGCGCATGATGAGGTTCTTCTGGAGCGGTTCGCGGCGCAGGTCGAGGTAGCGGTACTTCAGACGAAGCTCCTCGTTGGTCTTGGTGTTGCTTACGATCTCAAAGGGAGGAGTCTGCGCCTTGGAGAGGATACGCAGCTCTGTTACCATGATCTCGACGCCGCCGGTCCTGATCTCGGTGTTCACGCTCTCACGCGCACGTACTGTGCCCTTTGCCAGCAGGACGTATTCGGAGCGGACGCTCTCTGCCTTCTCGAAAACTGCCTTGTCGGTGGTTTCGTCAAATACCAGCTGAACGATACCGGATTTGTCCCTCAGATCTATAAAAATAAGGCTTCCCTTGTCGCGTACTCTCTGTGTGAAGCCGCCTACGACTACCTCGCCCATCTCCAGGGTGACTTCGCCGCATAAGCATGTCCTTCTCAGACCCTGCATAGTGTCTGCCATAAATTCTATCCTTCTTTCTTTTGTTGTGCCGGAAAAATTCCGCATTATTTTTTATTATATCATTATTCCCGGCATTTTTCAAGTGGAAAACAATAAATTGTTGAAATTCCGAGAAAAAAATAACCGCCGGATTTACGGCGGCTGTATTATGTAGAAAGAAACTGTCCCGGACTGGAGGCAAAGATTCACCTGTTCCAGTATTTCCGGTCAAGGCTGCGGAAGCTTATCGCCTGGGCGATGTGCGGCTTCTGGATATCCTCGCTGCCGGCGAGGTCGGCGCAGGTGCGCGCTACCTTGAGAATCCTGTCGTAGGCACGGGCAGAAAGTCCCAGCTTGTCGAAGGCGGACTTCAGCAGTGATTCCGCGTCTGGGGTGAGCCGGCACACCTCGCCGATTATATCCGAGGTTATCCTGCTGTTGCTCCTGATGGATGTCCCGGCGAACCGCGCTTTCTGGATCTCCACTGCTTTCTGGACGCGCTCGGCGATCGCCGCGGAGCTTTCCTGTGGGATACGCCGGCTGAGGTCCTCGTATTCCACCGGCTTGACCTCTATCTGTATGTCTATCCGGTCGAGGACCGGCTGCGAGATACGATTGAGGTACGCCGTGACCTTCTGCGGAGTGCAGGTGCACTTCTTCACGGGGCTGCCGAAATTGCCGCATGGGCAGGGATTCATCGCCGCCACCAGCATTACGTCGCAGGGGTAGCTGACGGAACCGCTCGCCCTGGATATCGTGATATCTCCGTTTTCCAGCGGCTGCCGGAGTGATTCCAGCACCCGGCGATCAAACTCCGGAAGTTCGTCCAGGAACAGCACGCCGTTGTGGGCGAGACTTATCTCTCCCGGCCGCGGAATACTGCCGCCGCCCACAAGTCCCACTGCGGAAGCCGTGTGGCTCACCGCCCGGAAAGGACGCTCGGTGACGAGCGGCTCCGCCGGATTTATCTCCCCGGCAACGGAATATATCTGCGTTGTTTCAATGCTTTCTTCAAATGTTATCGCCGGCATGATGGACGGGATACGCTTGGCGAGCATGGATTTTCCCGACCCGGGAGGTCCCAGCATGAGCAGATTGTGCGAGCCAGCCGCCGCGACCTCTATCGCGGACTTCGCCTGGGATTGCCCCATCACGTCCGCGAAATCCGCGATGTGCTGCAATTCGCGCCGCTGCGGTATGTACTTTTCCTCCGGGGAAAGCCCGGTGCCGTGTTTCAGAAATTCAATGATCTGGGTAAGGTGCTCCGCCCCGTAGACTGTTATCCCATCGGCAACGCTTGCCTCCTTGGCGTTCGCTTTAGGCAGGAATATGCGCTTCACGCCGTTCTGCGCGGCGGTGAGAACCATCGACAGCGCTCCGTTTACCGGGGCGAGTTCGCCGTTGAGCGACAGCTCCCCGATGAAGGCACAGTCCGAAAGATCTGCGGAGATCACTCCGCCCAGCTTCATCAGCGCGGTGATTATCGGCAGGTCGAACATAGAGCCTATTTTCCGGACGCTTGCCGGGGCGAGATTCACTGTGACGCGGCCGTTGAGAAGCTTCAGGTCGAGCTGACCGAGCACCGCCCGGATACGCGCCTTGCTCTCCTGCACGGCAATATCCGGCATTCCCACGATGTCGAAAGTGGGCTGCCCGGGGGAAATACTCGCCTGGACCGTTACCATGAATGCGTTTAGTCCGAACAGACCCACGCTGTTTATCTGACTGAACATGATTTACTCCTTGTCCAGGATAAGTTCGAAATTGTCGATATCCTGGTATTTTCCATGCTTGAAGCCCACCTGGTGGAGCGTACCGCACGCCATGAATCCGAATTTGCTGTGAAGGCGCTCGCTGGCATCGTTTCCGGCGGTTATGACTGACACCACGCTGTGGAGCGTTCCCCTCTCCCGGGAGATTCGCAGGACTTCCGCGATCAGTGCGGAGGCGACTCCCTGCCTGCGGAATTCGTGCCCGACGTACACCGAAAGCTCCGCGGTGGAGCGGTACGCCTCCTTGCTGCGGTATTCCGACAGGGAAGCGTACCCGGCAGGCACGCCGTCTATCTCCGCCGTGAGAATGAAGTGATCCTCCGTCTGGTGCTCCCGGAACCACTCCTCCCACTCCGGCAGTGTCCTGGGATTGAGGTCGAGGGTGGCAACTCCGTTTATCACTTCGTAGTTGTATATTTCCAGCAGAGCCGGAATGGCTTCCATTCTTGCAGGTCTTATCGTCATGACGATACTTCCTTTCGATACTATTTTACCTGATGCGCCGCATTTTGTCAATACCTGTGATAAAATGCCGAAATGATTTTTTCAGATAACCGTCACAAAAAGGCATGCTAAATATTACAATTCCGCTTGCAAATTTTTCGTATCTGTGCTATAATTAATATATGTGTATACAAGCATTGTGCTTTTTGTTTTCAGAAAGGATTTGATCATTTGAAGCGTGTAGGACTTGATATAGGTTCAACAACTGTTAAGGCGGCGGTGCTCGGAGAGAATAACGAACTGCTGTACAGCCAGTACAGACGGCATTTCTCCGATATCCGCAAGACCGTATATGATATCATCGGGGAGGTCGGCGAGAATTTTAAGGGTGAGCGAGTGCTCATTGCTGTTACCGGTTCCGGAGGAATTTCGGTTTCCAAGTGGCTCGGCATTCCGTTCGTGCAGGAGGTTGCCGCAGGCACCAACGCCATAAAGCAGCTGATTCCGCAGACGGACGTCGCAATAGAGCTGGGCGGCGAGGACGCAAAGATAACTTATCTTACCGGCGGACTTGAGCAGCGTATGAACGGCACCTGCGCCGGCGGTACAGGCGCGTTCATCGACCAGATGGCGGCGCTGCTGAACACCGACATCGGCGGACTCAACGAGCTTGCCAAGAAGCACACGACTATCTATCCGATAGCCTCCCGCTGCGGCGTATTCGCAAAGAGCGATATCCAGCCGCTGCTCAACGACGGCGCGAAGCGCTCTGACGTGGCGGCTTCCGTGTTCCAGTCCGTTGTCAATCAGACGATAAGCGGACTTGCCTGCGGCAAGCCTATCCGCGGCAATGTCGCATTCCTGGGCGGCCCTCTGCACTACCTGTCGGAGCTCCGCGCCAGGTTCATCGAAACGCTGAACCTCAAGGACGAGCAGATAATCTTCCCGGAGAACGCGAACCTGTTCGTTGCGATGGGCTGTGCATTCTCCGAAGAAACCGCAGAAGCTGACCTCGACGCGCTGGTAAAGAAGGCAGGCAGCCTTGAAACCGCACAAATGCGCGAGGTAGAGCGCCTTGCGCCCCTCTTCAAGGACGAGCAGGAGCTTAATGAATTCCGGGAGCGCCACGCAAAGGCGGTCATTCCGGTTGCGGACATCAAGAAGCACAAGGGCGCGTGCTATCTGGGCGTGGACGCAGGCTCCACTACCACTAAGGCGGTACTGCTGAACAAGGACGCTGAGATAATCTACTCCCACTACAGCGGCAACGGCGGCGATCCGCTGAAATCCGTCATAGGTATCCTCAAGGAGATCTACGCACAGCTGCCGGAGGGCGCATACATAGCCAAGGCGTGCGCGACAGGCTACGGCGAGCACCTCATCAAGGCGGCGCTCGGCGCGGATTACGGCGAGATCGAAACGATGGCGCACTACAAGGCGGCTGACCGTATACTCCCCGGCGCAGAGTTCATTCTGGACATCGGCGGTCAGGACATGAAGTGCATGCGCGTGAAGAACGGCGAGATCGAGAGCATTCTGCTGAACGAGGCATGTTCCAGCGGCTGCGGCTCGTTCATCGAGAATTTTGCGAACGCCCTGGGCATGTCCTCCGCGGACTTCGCCACCCTGGGACTCACCGCCGATCACCCCGTTGACCTCGGTTCACGCTGCACGGTATTCATGAATTCCCGCGTAAAGCAGGCGCAGAAAGAGGGCGCGACCGTTGCGGACATCTCCGCAGGTCTGTCCTACTCCGTCGTGAAGAACGCGCTGTTCAAGGTAATCAAGCTGCGCGATACCTCCACGATGGGCGACAAGATAATCGTGCAGGGCGGTACATTCATGAACAACTCCGTACTGCGCGCGTTCGAGCTTATCTGCGGCAGGGACGTTGTACGCCCCGATAAGGCAGGACTCATGGGCGCCTACGGAAGTGCGCTGATTTCCATTGAGCGCGACGACGGCAAGGGAAGCACCATTGCGCCCCTTGACAAGCTGGAGAGCTTCACGGTCGAGAAGACCACCGCACGCTGCGGCCGCTGCTCCAACAACTGCCTGCTGACGATCACGAAATTCCCGGACGGGAAGCGCTACATAAGCAACAACCGCTGCGAGCGCGGCGCAGGCAACGTTTCCACCAGGGAGAAGCTGCCGAACCTGTTCGACTATAAATACCACCTGCTGTTCGACCGTGAGAGTCTGCCGGAGAATACCGCAAAGCGCGGCGTTGTCGGACTTCCGCGCGTTCTTGGAATGTACGAGAACTACCCGTTCTGGCATAAACTGTTTACCGTACTGGGATTCTCGGTGAAGCTCTCCCCGAAATCCAGCCGCGAGATCTACGACAAGGGCATTGAAACCATGCCGTCCGAATCCGTATGCTACCCGGCGAAGCTGGCGCATGGACATATCCAGGCGCTTATCGACGAGGGTGTGAAGTTCATATTCTACCCCTCCATGCCTTACGAGATGAGCGAGAACAATGGCGCAGACAACCACTACAACTGCCCTGTTGTCGCTACATATTCCGAGGTAATCAAGAACTCCGTGCCGGAGCTGCGCAAGGATGTCAAGTTCATGAATCCGTTCCTGCCGATATTCCACAAGAAGCGCATGGGCGAGCGTCTTTACGAGGAGTTCACGAAGGAATTCCCGGAGGGAGGCTTCACCAAGCAGGAGATAGTTTCCGCCCTGGAAAAGGCTTACGCCGAGGACGAGGCGTTCAAGGCTGAAATGCACCGCAAGGGCGAGGAAACGCTGAAATTCCTGGAGGACAACGGCAAGAACGGTATAGTCCTCGCCGGCAGACCCTATCACATCGACCCGGAGATCAACCACGGACTTCCCGAGATGATCACCGGCTACGGCTACGCAGTGCTTACCGAGGACAGCGTGGCTCACATGGAGCAGGTAGTCCGCCCGATAAGAATAGTTGACCAGTGGACCTACCACTCAAGGCTGTATGCTGCGGCTCACGTCGTGGGCAAGCACGACTGCCTGGAGCTGGTTCAGCTGAACAGCTTCGGCTGCGGTCTGGACGCAATAACCACCGACCAGGTGCAGGAGATACTCCGCAGCTTCGGCAAGCTCTACACCTGCCTCAAGATCGACGAGGTAAACAACCTGGGTGCGGCAAGGATCCGTCTGCGTTCGCTCATCTCCGTTGTCGAGGAGCGCAAGCGCCACCACTACAAGCCCGTTATGGGACATCTCGGCTATGTCCGCCAGCCGGAATTCACCGAGGAAATGCGCAGGAAGCACACTATCCTCTGTCCGCAGATGGCGCCTATACATTTCGACCTGCTGGAGGCTGCCTTCGGGCACTCCGGATACAACGTGGTTATCCTCAACGACTGTTCCAAGGCGGTTGTGGACGAGGGTCTGAAATACGTCAACAACGACGCGTGCTATCCGTCGATACTCATTGTCGGACAGCTTATCCACGCGCTGAACAGCGGAAAGTACGACCTCAAGAATACCTCCGTCATGATCACCCAGACCGGCGGCGCGTGCCGTGCGACGAACTACGTCGGCATGCTGAAGAAGGCGCTCAAGGATTCCGGGCATGCGGATATTCCGCTGATCTCCCTGAACGTTGTCGGACTTGAGAAGCAGAGCGGATTCAAGCTGACCGTTCCGCTGGCTATCCGCGCATTCATGGCGATAATCTACGGCGACGTGCTGTCACGCTGCCTGTACAGGGTCCGCCCCTACGAGGCGACCAGGGGAAGCGCAGACGCGCTCTACCAGAAATGGCGCATGTACCTCCGCGAGGACATGAAGCACCTGTCCCTGCCAAACTTCAACAAGAACGTCCGCAACATCGTCAAGGATTTCTCGGAGTTCCCCGTGCTCGACATAAAGAAGCCGCGTATCGGACTTGTCGGCGAGATACTTGTAAAGTTCCACCCGGTGGCTAACAACAACATCATCGGGCTTCTGGAAAACGAGGGCTGCGAGGTAGTCGTACCCGATCTGATGGGATTCTTCTACTACATCTGCTCCCACGGAAAGACCAAGCGCGAACTGCTCTACACCACACGCACCAAGGCGTTCGCGGAAAACGCGGCAGTCAACGCGTTCCGCTTCATGGAGAGAAGCTACCGCAAGGCGGTGAAGGGCACCAAGTTCGGCTGCCCAGGCGATATCTACGAAATGCGCGAATCCGTGCGCTCGATAGTTTCCCCGGGCAACATCGCCGGCGAGGGCTGGTTCCTGTCCGCGGAAATGCTGGAGCTTATCGGCGAGGGAGTTCCGAACATCGTCTGCATGCAGCCGTTCGCCTGCCTGCCGAACCATGTTACCGGCAAGGGAGTCATCGGCGAACTGCGCAGACAGCACCCCGAGAGCAATATTGTCGCAGTGGACTTCGACCCGGGCGCTTCCGAGGTAAACCAGGTCAACAGAATCAAACTCATGCTCACGCAGGCTTTCGCGAATGCGGGAATAAGCCGCCGCAGCGTGGTGAATATCCAGACGGACGACAAATATTCAGAGCTGGTCGCCGCAGGCAAGAGCATGTGATCTGAACTACGATTTAAATAAGGAGATTTTATGGCAACGACAAAATTCACTACCGAGAACAATACGCCGTCCAGGAAGAAGTACTCATTCTGGGTATTGCTGGGCGTGATCACCGTGGTGGTGCTGATAATCCTGTTCAACTGCTTTTCCGTGGTAAACGAGGGATATATCGGCGTAAAGTACCAGTTCGGAAAGATAGTTTCAAGCGACCTTTCCGCCGGACTGAACTGCCATATCCCGTTCATTGAGGAGATCGATCAGGTGGATATCCGCGAGCAGATCTACTCCGTGCAGACGGACGCCTACACCAGTGACACCCAGACCGTGGATAACCTGGGGCTCAAGCTCAACTACTATTACGACGGCACAAAGCTCCCGGAGATAATCCGCTCCATCGGTATCAGCAACGTGGAAACCAAGCTGCTTGTCCCGAATGTTGCCAAGATCTCCAAGGACGAGATCGGTAAGGTAAAGGCAGAGGATCTTGTCCAGAACCGTTCCGACGTCCAGAATGCGATATACGAATCCCTGAAGAAGACTCTGGAGCCGCAGGGAATCATCGTGACGGCATTCGCGATAGAGAATCTCGCCTTTGAGGACGCATTTGAGCAGTCCATTCAGGCGAAGGTTATTGCCGCGCAGGACGCCCTCAAAATGCAGAACAAGACCGCCGAGAAGGAAGAGGAGGCGAAGCAGAAGGTAATCGCTGCCCAGGCTGACGCGGATTCCCAGAAGATCAAGGCGGACGCCGAGGCTTACGCAATCCAGGCGGTGCAGGAGCAGCTTGCCAAGAGCCCGAACTACATCGACTATCTCAAGGTCAACAACTGGGACGGCGTGCTTCCGCAGGCTATCGGCACGGAGGTCAATCCGTTCATCGCGCTTGACGGAGGCGCTTCCTCCGGCAGCAGCAATTCCACTGTGACCAGCACGGCTACAGACGCAGAGTAACAGTCATTGCAGGCTGAGGTCTGCATCAACAACACACAGGAAATGCCGGGCGGCGTAGCTGTCCGGTATTCCGCCGTTAAAAAGGAAGGTTATAGATTTGGATTACAATACCCTAAAGCGCAATGCGCTCACCAGCTTTTTCTCCAGGACCAACGAAATGCAGCGAAAGGCGGTGTTCCAGGTAAAGGGCGCAGTCCTGATAATCGCCGGCGCCGGCAGCGGAAAGACCACCGTGCTCTGCAACCGCATCGCGAACATGATGCGCTTCGGAAACGCATACCTTGACAACGAGGTCCGGGATATCACCCCGGAGGAGGAGCAGTTCCTTGAAGCGTTCCCGTCCATGGAAAAGACCCCGGAGAACGCCGAGCGCCTGGCGCAGATAGTCGCCGTTGACCCGGTGGCGCCGTGGAATATCCTGGCGATCACGTTCACGAACAAGGCAGCCGGAGAGCTCAAGCAGCGCCTTATCGACATGATAGGCGAGGGCGCGGAGAAGATCAACGCCTCCACGTTCCACTCCGCCTGCGTGAAGATACTCCGCCGGGAGATAGAGAACCTGGGCTATCAGCGCAGTTTTACAATCTATGACGAGGACGACTCCAAGCGCGTCATCAAGGACGTAATGAAGCGCCTTGACATGGACGAGAAGGTGTTCAATCCCAAGGTGTTCAAGAACATGATTTCCCGGTGCAAGGACAAGATGATCAGCCCGGAGGAGTACGCGCCCATGGCGCAGGCTTCCGGCGAGCTGCTGGAGAAGCGCTGCGCGGAGGTCTACACCCAGTACCAGGCGGCACTGCGCGCGGCGAGCGCGGTGGATTTCGACGACATAATCTACCTGACCGTGAAGCTGTTCGAGGATTTCCCGGACGTGCTGGATCACTACCGCCACCTCTACAAGTACATCATGGTGGACGAGTACCAGGACACCAACGTTGCGCAGTACCGGCTGATAGCTCTGCTGGCAGGGGATAACGGGAATCTCTGCGTGGTGGGCGACGACGACCAGTCTATCTACCGCTTCCGCGGTGCTACCATCGAGAATATTCTGAACTTCGAGAAGCAATATCCCGGCAGCGTGGTAATACGCCTGGAGCAGAACTACCGCTCCACAGAGAACATACTGAACGCCGCCAACGCCGTTATAAAGAACAATACCCAGCGTAAGGACAAGGCGCTGTGGTCCGACCTCGGCGAGGGCGAGAAGATAAAGTGCTGCAACTTCGACAGCGAGATTGCCGAGTCACGCTTCGTTGCGGATACTATCCTTGACGGTGTGAAGAACGGAAAGCACTACACGGATTTCGCTCTGCTGTACCGCAGCAATTCCCAGTCGAGAAGCTTTGAGAATACTCTGGCGCGCTCCGGAATTCCGTACACCATCGTCGGCGGACTGCGATTCTACGACCGCAAGGAGATAAAGGACATCATGTCCTACCTGGCGGTGCTGAACAACCCCTACGACACGGTGCGCTTCCGCCGCATAATCAACGAGCCGAAGCGCGGTATCGGCGACGCCACCGTTGAGGAGATAATCCGCATTGCGGACGGACTGCACATGTCGCCCATCGAGGTGTGCCGGGAGGCGTCCCAGTATGAAACGCTCTCCAGGAAATCCGCTGCGCTGAAGGCTGCGGCGAACCTCTTTGACGAGCTGGACGAGCTTGCGGACACCCTCCGCCTGGACGAGCTTATCGATGCAGTGGCTGAGAAATCCGGCTACATAAAGGCAATGCAGGCTCTCGGAGAGGAGGGCGCAGGGCGCATTGAGAACATCACGGAGCTGAAATCCAACGCGATGACGCTGCTGGACGAGAATCCCGAAACCACGCTGCCGGACTTCCTGGAGCAGGTCGCGCTGGTGTCCGACCTGGACAGCTACGACGGCGACCTGGACCGCGTATCCCTCATGACGATGCACAGCGCCAAGGGTCTGGAGTTCGACACCGTATTCATGGTTGGTGCCGAGGACAATATATTCCCGAGCTACCGCAGCATGAACGACCCTGCCGAGATGGAGGAGGAGCGCCGTCTTGCCTACGTTGCGATAACCCGTGCGAAGAGAATGCTGTATATCACGCACACATCCTACCGTATGCTTTACGGACAGACCATGCGCAACAAGCTGTCCACATTCGTCCGTGAGATTCCGGAGAATCTCATTGAAAAGACCGGCGAGAGAGTACACAAGCCGGCTTCCGAGTGGAAGAAACCCGTGAAGCCGAACTACCTTGCGCAGGAGGCGGCAATGGCCGCGGCAAGAACTGCTCCGGTTGCTTCCGGAATAGTGTTCGCGGCAGGCGACAGGGTGAAGCACAACGTATTCGGCGAGGGCACCGTGGCGGACGCCAAGAGAATGGGCAACGACACAATGCTTACAATTAACTTTGACAACGGGCAGTCCAAGAAGGTCATGGCGAATTTCGCCCGGATAGAGAAGCTGTAAAATTAACAGGAGCGTGCGATACATGAAAAAGACTACTATCAACATGATGTCCAGCGCGACCAGCGTAAAGGGACAGGGCGTAGGTTCAGCATATATCGAGCAGGTTGGACTTGTAAAGAGCGAGCTTTCGGACAAGTTCGAGGTCACGGAAAACAAGCACATGAAAGCGGATATCACGCACTATCACACACTTAATCCGAACTACTACCTCGGGAGAAAATCCGCGACGAAATACGGGCGCTCCGTGGGATACGTCCATATGCTGCCGGAAACGGTGGAAACCAGCCTTGACCTTCCGCGGTTCATGAAGAACATATTCTATAAGTACATGATAAAGTTCTATAAGAGCATGGATTACCTCGTGACCGTTAATCCGTATTTCATCGGCAGACTGGCTCACTACGGCGTGCCGAAAGAGAAAGTCACATATATCCCGAATTTTGTATCGTCCGAGGTGTTCCACCCGGTGTCCCCGGAGGAAAAGAAGAAGCTGCGTACGAAGTACGGTCTGGAGGATAAGTTCACGGTGGTCTGCGCCGGGCAGCTCCAGGTGCGCAAGGGCGTGTTTGACTTCGTGAAGATCGCGGAAAAAATGCCGGATATCCAGTTCGTCTGGGCAGGCGGATTCTCCTTCGGGAAGATCACGGACGGCTACGACGAGATAAAGAAGATCACCGCGGCACCTCCGGCGAACATAAAGTTCCTGGGAATAATCGACCGGGAATTCATGAACGAGGTGTATAATCTCGGCGATGTGATGTTCCTGCCCAGCTTCGAGGAGTTATTCCCGATGACGATACTCGAGGCGATGTGCGTGAATATCCCAATCGTGCTGAGGGATCTCGACATCTACCCGGATATCCTGTTCGACTTCTACAGCAAGTCCGACAGTGTTGAGGGATTTATCGCGGAGCTTGAAAGGCTGCACAGCGACAAGGATTACTACGCGCAGCAGGTGGAGGCTTCCCGGCGTGGGAATCAGTTCTACTCCCGTGAGCACGTCGCGAAGATGTGGGACGAGTTCTACTCCATGGTGAGGGATTCTATACCGGATAATAAGAGAAAATAAGTGTATTCCCCGGAACGCAAGTTCCGGGGATTTTTCTGTCTGCGGTAATAATCCGGACATGCTGCTCATACATTATAACAACGAATGGAGGAATGTGAAATGATCACCGCAAGGACAAACACCGGAGAAGTACCGCTGACCGCCGCCGCCAGGAAGATAACCCTGCCCCCCGGAGGAATCTCACAGCTTGCTGAGATAAGGCTACGCACGGGGAGGTGCGCCTGCGCAGTCCGGCTGGACGGTAAGATGGTGCGGTGTTCCGCGCCGTTTACCCAGGAGGATATCACGGAATGCTTTCTGGAACTGTGCCGGAATTCTGTGCACAGCTTCGCCCGGGAGATCTCCGAGGGCTACATAACGCTGCCGGGAGGGCACCGTGTGGGATTCTGCGGAACCGCCGCCGGGCACGATGGGAAGTTTTCCACGCTGCGCGACGTGTCGTCGCTGAATATACGCTTCGCCCGGGAAGTGCCCGGCTGCGCCCGGGAGCTGTACGACCGCGCGTTCCAGGACGGACTGTGCTCCCTCATAGTCGCCGGGAAGCCGCTTTCGGGTAAGACCACAGTACTGCGCGACCTGGCACGGCTGCTTGGGGAGGAACACCGCGTGTGCGTCATCGACAGCCGTGGGGAGCTCGCCGGAGTGCACGGAGGTATCCCGGCTCTGGACGTGGGGGAGAACACCGACGTGCTGAACGGCTACAGCAAGGCGGAGGGGATAATGTGCGCGCTGCGGTCGCTCAGTCCGGATATCATCGTCTGCGACGAGATAGGTGACGACGCGGAGGAGGTACGGCAGTGCATGTACTGCGGCGTGAAGCTTGTGGTATCCGCCCACGCCGGGAGTATCCGCGAACTGCGCGGACGCCCGGGCACGGCGGAGCTGCTGCCGTATTTCGACAAGGCGGCTCTGCTCGGGAACCGCGGATGGCTGATGGAACTGGCGGAGCTGCGGTCATGAGGCTGGCGGCAGGGCTGCTGATTCTTCTCATTTCCGGCGGTTGGGGACTGCGCCGCCGTGGGCTTCTGAAGCGCCGCTGCACGCTGCTTTCGGAGCTTCGCCTGCTGCTGGAGCAGTACTCCATCGAGATCGCGTGCACTGCGCCGACGCTGGACCAGCTCGCCGAGGAGGGCAGGGGGGAATTCGGCGCGATACTCCGGGAGTGCTCCGGCAATACTCCGGATATCCGCCGGGCGTGGAGCGAAGCTGTGGAGCGGATTTCCGCGCTGCCCTACTGCCAGGAGGAGGAGGCGGAGATACTCTCCGCCCTCGGAAAGGAGCTGGGCACCTGCCCGGCGGAAAGCGTACTTTCGCTGCTGCGGCTGTATTCCGCACGGCTGGACAGGCTGTACGAGCAGGCGGAGAAGATATCAGACCAGAAAGGCAGGCTGTACAGCTCCGGTGGGATACTCGCCGGACTGGCGGCGGCAGTCCTTTTGCTGTAGGGGTGCGTGAATGGAACTTGACCTGATATTCAAGATCGCAGCGGTGGGTATCATCGTGGCAGTACTCAACCAGATACTCAAAAAGACCGACCATGACGAGCAGGCGATGATGCTGACCGTTGCAGGACTTGTGATCGTGCTGATGATGATAATTCCGGCAATTAACGAGCTTTTCAGCACGATAAAATCCGTGTTCGGGCTGTGGTGACGGGATATGGATATTACGTCGCTTGTGGGAGTTGCGGTGCTGTCGGCGGTGCTCTGCGTAATCGTCCGGCAGTACAAGCCCGAGATGGCGCTGGGGGTCAGCATTACCTGCGGAATTCTCGTCATGTGCTCGGTATTGTCCATGCTGGCGCCGGCGGTGGAACTAATCTCCCGGCTGACGGGAAGCGCCGGACTTGACGGTGGATATTCCCGGACGCTGTTCAAGGCGCTGGCGGTGTGCTACATCACGCAGCTTGGCTCGGACTGCTGCCGGGACGCCGGGGAAAGCGCCATAGCCGGAAAGGTGGAATTAGCCGGAAAGGCGGCGGTGGTGGTGATCTCGCTGCCGGTATTCACCTCCCTGGCGGAGATGGTGACGAAGCTCATCAGCTGAACTGGAAAGGACGGAGAATGCGGCGGCTGTTGAAACTTGCGGTGAAGCTCCTGCTTATCACACTGGCGGTGGTATCGCTGTGCGGAATGACGGCGGAGGGATACGCGGACGAGATAGCGGACGCAGTACCACCGGAGGCGTCGGAAATACTGGACGGCGCCGGGATAACCCCCGACAACAACGGTGCAGCTTCCCTGGAGCCGCAGGGAGTCCTCGGCTGGCTGTGGGAGCAGTGCCGCGACCGTCTGACGGAGCCTGTCCGGCTGCTGGCGGCGCTGTGTGGGATAGTCCTGCTGTGCACCCTGGCGAAAAGCTTCGGGGACGGCTCCGCCAGCATGTCCGGGGTATTCTCGGCGGTGGGAGTCCTGGCAGGCGCCGGAATGACCGCCGCGGCTGTATCCGACGCGCTGACCCACACGCTGAACATACTCCAGGCGGCTTCGGAATTCATGCTGGTGTTCGTGCCGATATACGCCGGGGTCATCGCGGTGATGGGAAAGGCGGCGACCGCCGCGGCGGTTAATACCGTGACGCTGGGGGCGGCGCAGTTCTTTTCGCAGCTGGCGGTGGTATTTCTGTCCCCAGTCTGCGGAACGGTGATGGGGCTTTCCGTCACCGGAGCGATCCACCCGGAGCTGAATATATCCAGGCTGGCGGAACTCATCAAGAAGGTTTCCGTCTGGGGGCTGAGCCTGCTCATGACAGTATTCATGAGTATCCTCTCGGCGCAGACCTTTGTGCGCAACGCAGCAGACAGCGTGCTGATACGCACGGCGAAGTTCGCGGTGTCCAGCGGCGTCCCCATCGTCGGAGGGACTATTTCGGACGCCGTGAATACGGTGAGCGCCAGCCTGTCGCTGCTGCACAGCGGTATCGGGACCTACGGGATAATCGCGGTGCTGGTGATGATACTCCCACCGCTCATCACCGTGGCGCTCTATCGGCTGGCGCTTTCCGTGGCGGAGGCGTTCAGTTCCGTGTTCGGGATTAAGGAGCTGTCGGAGCTGTTCAAGGCGGCAGGGTGGGTAATGTCCATCATCATGGCGGTCATAGTGTGCTTCCTGCTGCTGAACACGATCTCCGCAGTAATAATGCTGGCGATAGGCAGCGGTATTGCATAAGGAGGGCACAGTGGAATTCCTGTCAACTGTATGCATGGCGGCGATTGCCTCCGCGCTGTTCCGGCTGCTGGTCCCGGAGAACCGGTTCGCAAAGCAGATCTCCCTGCTCATTGCCGGACTTTTCATTCTTGCCGGGGTGAACGCAGTGAAATCCGCGGACATCAGCCTGGACAAGTCGCAGTACAGCTATGAGTCAGACGTAGAATACATCGGATTTTCCGGCGACATCAACAAGGAACTTCAGAAAAAGATCTGCGGAGATATGTCGGACAAGCTGTATTCCAGGCTGAATTCCGCCGGGATATATCCGGAGGAAATTCATGTTATCGTTAATATTTCGGGATTGTACAGCATATCTATTACACAGGTGAAGCTTGTATTCAGTGAAGGACAGCGCTCGGCGGCAGAAGCGGCGGAGGAACTGCTTTCCGGGGAGCTTCCGCCGGAGATAGAGTTGTCTGTAGTTCTTGAGGGGTGATCAGATGGTAAAGCTGGGCGGATTCATCGAGAAGCTCGGCAAAGGCGGTTGGCGCAGGCTTGTGCTGATCGCAGGGATCGCGGCGATAGTGCTGCTGTTCCTGAGTACTCTCACGCCGCAGTCGGAGCCGCAGACCGTGCAGCAGTACACCGCCGAGGAGACCGCAAAGCTGGAGCGCGAGCTTGAGCGGCGGCTGACGGAACTTCTGGCGGAGATCGACGGCGTAAGCTCTCCCCAGGTGATGGTGACGCTGGACCGCACCAGCGAACGCGTATTCGCGGAGGAGAGCAAGACGCGCAGCGGTTCCGGCGAGAACAGCACGGAAAGCACCCTGGCGCTCTCCGGCAGCGGAAAGGAAGCCCTGGAAACCAGCGTGATCCTGCCGAAAGTGCGCGGGGTTGCGGTGGTATGCGGCGGCGCTGAGGATATCGTCATCAGGGAAAAGGTGGTGAACACCGCGGCGAGAGTGCTGGACATAAAGGTTTCACAAGTCTATGTAACAAGCTGACAGAAAGGACATAATGCAATGAAACGACTGAATGTTATCTTAGGCAAGAAGCAGCTGGTGGCTGCCGGGCTGACGGTGCTTCTGGGTGCGGCGGTGGCGGTGAATTTCGCGTTCTCCGGCGGAAAGAAGCAGCAGAGTCTGACCGACCCTGCCGCGGAGGTATCCGGCAGCACCTACGGCGAGGCGGATCTTGTAAGCAGCAGCGCGGACAGCGAGGCATACTTTGCGCAGGCGCGGCTTGACAAGCAGAGCAGCCGTGAGGAGGCGGCGGAGGTGCTCCAGAGCATGTACCAGGGCGGCGACCTGACCCAGGAGGAGCTTTCCGTGGTGGCGGTGGACGCCACGAAGCTTGGCGGCTACATCGAGAGCGAAACGAAGATAGAGAGCCTGCTCAAGGCACAGGGATTTGAGGACGCGCTTTGCTATCTCAGTGACGGAAACGCGAACATCATCGTCAAGACCGACGGACTTGACGCCGCCGGCGCAGCGAAGATAAAGAGCACGCTCCTCTCCGAAGTGGAGCTTTCCAACGACCAGATCACTATTGTTGAGGTGAACTGATAAAACAAAAGGCGCTGCCATAAGCAGCGCCTCAGACCGTCGAAAAATCCCCTAAAGGGGCTTTTCCGCCGAACAAATCCAC
>UQMF01000012.1 GCA_900542145.1 uncultured Oscillospiraceae bacterium
CAGCCATCGGAATAACGCACAGACCCAACCGAAAACCGAATGGAATAACGAAGGCTGACCGTGAAGCACGAAAGTCAGACGACCTGCTGAAACGCGATTTTAAAGCCGACAAACCTTTCAGCAAATGCGTAACCGACATCACGGAAGTCAAAGCTAAGGAAACGCTGAATAAAACAAAATCGACCCGCTCACATGAGTATACTCACAGGTCTGATTTTGTTACGCTTCGCTTTATTCAGCGCGTCCCTAGTATAGATTCGTTTCATCTCAAACTTATTATAATAGGCATATGGAATTTCTAAAAAAGGCTCTGGCAACTCAGTTGTCGGAGCCTTTTATGTATAAATTAGACTTTCAGGAGTTTACAGCAGGCTGTGTTCCTGCATTTGAGGAACCGCTATAAAGCGAGAAACTCTTAACCAACTCCTTGAGCATATTAGCCTGGCTGCTGAGCTCTTCGGAAGCGGCAGCAGACTGTTCAGATGTAGCAGAGTTTGTCTGAACGACATTTGATATCTGGTCAACTCCGATTGTAACCTTGACGATGGAGTCAGCGGCTTTCTTGGAAGAATCGGCAATCTTGTTGTTTATGACCATAACCTTGCCGGCTGTTTCGCCGACCTTGTTCATCTTTTCAGCAACTTCGGCGCAGAGCTGATTTCCGCTGACGATGGAGTTAACAGTGCTTTCGATGATCCGAGTCGTATTCTGAGCTGCTTCAGCAGATTTTCCTGCAAGGTTTCTGACTTCTTCAGCAACTACTGCAAAGCCCTTTCCGGCTGCGCCGGCTCTTGCTGCCTCAATTGCGGCATTGAGTGAAAGAATGTTTGTCTGGAATGCGATATCCTCGATAGTCTTGACGATTTTCTTGGTTTCGCTGGAGAATTCGTTGATCTCGTTCATGGCTCTTACAAGCTCTGACATCATGGCATTGACTTCCTGGACTGCCGTTCCTGCGGCATTTGCTTTATCACTTGCTTCCGCTGCGTCCGAAGAATTAGCCTTGATAGATTCGGAAATAGACGCAATATTTTCAGAAAGCTCCTGGATAGATGATGCCTGCTGCGTTGCCCCCTGAGCAAGAGCCTGAGCGCCTGATGAGACTTCTTCTGTGCCGCTTAAAAGCTGGTCGGAAGCCTGGTCAACATTTGAAAGGGCAGCGGAAAGATTATCGCGTATATACATCAGGCTGTCGCGGATCTCGCTGGTTTCGCCAACGTAGCTATCGTAATTCTCGCAGGTACAGTTGAAATTTCCGTTGCCGTAATTCCTGCACACATCTGAAATGCTGGGCAGCACGTTCTGGAAGAATCTGATGACCTTCCTTGCTGCATGGGCAAGTACGCCCAGCTCGTCCTTGGATCGGTATGTGATAGTGCCGTCAGCTTCTTTGAGCAGACCGTTTGCGATAAGGTTCATGGAATCTTTAATCTGAATGATTGGCGTGACTATTGCCTTTGTGAGAATGACTGTGAGAGCAACCACAAGTATTGCAGCCGCCACAACTACTGCAATTATTATGACAATATTGATTGTTTTGGTAGTCTGTGCATTATTGTATCTTGTGGTAATTGCTTCTTGGAGTTCGGTTGTAAGGTTTTCCAGAATGCCCGTAACTTTCGTGAGGTTAGGCTCATATTCGTTCAGATATATAGAATACGCTTCCACATTGCCCTCATAGGTGAATTTTGCGCTTGCTTCTACTATTCCCTCACGAATAGAAGCTGCGTCGTCCATGATAGTGTGGATATTTTCGACTTCATCTGAAAACTGTGGGTCATATTCAAGAAAGCTGTCGAGATAGGCGAAGAACGCTGACCGGTCGGTGCTTATGTCTTCAACGAGCTTGTCTAAATCAGCCTGATTATCAGTACAAGTGGCTTTCAGAATATTACCCTGGAATATTCTGATGTAACGTCTGGCGCTTTCAAGATTTGACAATGCGGGAATAGATATATTGACGTAATTGTCAGACGTAGAAGCTATGTTGTTTGTTGATACCAGGGAAACAACACCCAGAACAAATGTCAGCAGAAGCACAACTGCAAACGTACAGATTATCTTCTTGGAAATCTTTAGATTTTTCATTGCTTTTTTCTCCTGTTCCATTGAAGTTGACTTTTAATTGCAGTAACTTAAAGTTGTTACATACATTAAAAGATAATTTTATAATTATTATTTTATCAGTTTATTTACTAAAAATCAACACTTAATTCTGGTAATAATGCCGCATTTGTAACATTGCACAATTTATTCGTTTTTGTAAATTTGATTTTGTCAAAGTGTATAAAAATCCCGTCTTCCTATTTGAATTGAAAGGCGGAGCAGTGTTATTTTATGGAATTCCAAAGCAGCGAGTTCCGTGTGAGTTTCCTTTGTCAGAGATTTTATCACTTAGACTCTGGCTCGGGACTTGTACATTCAATTACGGCAACATCTGCGAATGTTCATGACATTACAGAAGCGCATAAATTGATACGCAGTGATGACGAAGTGGTGTATGGAGATTCGGGATATCTTGGAATTGAAAAGCGTGAAGAAATCAAAAACGACAAGCATCTTTCAAGTATTGACTATCGCATAAACCGCCGCCCCAAAAGTCTGCCTAAAGTATCGGATAACGCTATTGATTTGGAAAGATATATTGAATACAGAAAATCGGCTGTACGCTGCAAGGTTGAACACGCATTTAAAATCATCAAGGACACATTTGGATTCCGTAAAGTAAGATATAAGGGAATCTCCAAAAATCTCAATAAGCTGAACGTGCTGTTTGCTTGTGCAAATATGTTGATGGTCAAGCGTGTTCAAACAGATTTCCGACCTGCTAAGGGATAAGTCTGCCCTTTTAGAGGTATTTACTCTGTATTATAGGGATAATTTGATGGGTTTTATGCTGCATTTTCGATTGCTCAACTAAAATGTCAACTCTGACTTGTGGTCCGTGTCGCGACGACTCTGCTGGGCTATTTAATCAGCGTTTCCCTAGTAATAGTCCTAGTGTCGGCAAATAAAAAAGCGCCGTCCCCCGAACGGCGCTATAATATTACCGCGAACAAATCCTGTCCAGTTCGCCGAGGTTCATCAGATAGTGGTACTCCTTTTCGGACTTGTCGGTTATCAGCAGGTCCTGCGGGATTTTCTTCAGCATAGTCCGCAGAGTGTTCGGCGAAATATCGAGATACCCAGAAAGCTCCTGCGCGGTAATCCCGACATTTGAGAACAGCGCCGCCTGAACAAGGATAAAGTACAGGGACTTAACGCGCTCGGTTTCATCGCTGAGCATTTGTTCAAGCAGGGATTTGAAATGCTCCAGTTCGCTCACACGCTTTTCCAGCGCGGACAGAAGCTGCTTTATCGAGATGTCTATGATATTCAGGAACATCTCTGCGAACGGGGTAAGATCGCCTTTGTTGAGCGGGTGATTGCATATGTCGAACGCCTTGTAGTACTTGCTGATGTTCTCCTTTATCGTGTAGGAGATACGGTAGCCGATAAGATTGTCAAGCTCCTGCGAGAGAAGATAGCTGCTGATAAATCGGCTTGTTCTTCCGTTTCCATCATAGAATGGGTGGATATACCCGAACAGGTAGTGGAACAGCGAGATACGCACGAGAATGTCAAGCTTTTCGTTTTTGAGCAGTTTCAGCGCGCTGTCCATTGCCTCGATTATTTTCTCCTCTGGGTTCAGCCCTTTGTGTATCTCCTTGTCCGTGGGGGAATACACGCTAACGCTGTCCTTGCGGAATATCTTTCCGTCGGGCACATTTTTGGGATCGTCCTGTTTGATCTCATCAAGAAAAATGTCATCATATATTTTTCTGACATCCTCGCATTTTTCCAACGGAATATTGTCTGTCGTCATCAGCGCTTTGTACTTGTTCACCAATCCATAAAAGCGCTGGCGCTTGTTTTTCCCCGACAGGTCGTTCAGTATGGCACTAAGTTCCCTGCGCGTGCTGTGGACGCCCTCGATGTTGTTTGAGAGCACGATTTCGTCAATAAGACAGCGGTTCGCAAACTGGTTGATGGCTGCGAGCGGAAGGTCCTTGTGCAGGCTTCTGACGTGCTTGTCCGTGCGCTCTATGGAGATTATCGTATTGAGTATCTCGGGAGTCTGGCACATGAAAGCCTGCTCGCCGCTTATCTTAAAATCAAAATGAACGGCGTCCGGAGAGTTGAACCTTTTCAGGTATTCTTCCTCATACTTGGCTCTGTCCATATGGAACAGCTTCTTCAGCGGGTATGCCATAATATCACCTCTCGTTTGGTACGTTAATTCATATTATGCGGAACATCACCGCAATTTATTCGAAATTTGCGTTGATTAGCAAATAAAGCTTACACTATCACATCAAAAAACGCTGTTTTTGGTAAGATTACAATTATTGTATCACATACCACCGCAAAAGTCAAGCGTTTTGGTGCTGAACGTACCGTTGACAATCTGCATATAATAAGCTATAATATATGCAGATAAACCGCAAAATAAGGAGAATCCCATGCGAAAATTCGACTACTCATTTCTGAAAAGAATCAGTGTGCCTGCCGACATAATGAACTCCGCAACCTCGATTTACGAGATGAAAGCAAAGGCGGAACTGCGACGTTCTGACTTCGCGGAGGTATTCTCGGCGATGGAATCTGTGGCGAAGATACAGTCGGTGAAAAGCTCCAACGCCATCGAGGGGATAATTTCGACTGACAAGCGTATACGCGATATTGTGAACAAATCCACCGCGCCGCAGGGACATAACGAGCTGGAAATCGCGGGCTACCGTGATGCGTTAGACCTTATCCACGGCAGTTATTCCGAGATTCCGTTCAGCGAAAAAAGCATACTGGAGCTGCACAGAATACTACTCCAGCCTAGCGGCGACGACCTCGCGGGGAGGTACAAAACGGAGGACAATTTCATCATGGAAACCGACCGTGAGGGAGTTCGCAGCGTGCGGTTCACGCCGATTCCCGCAGGCGAAACTGCCGCAGCGATGGAGCAGCTTATCCTTGCGTACCATGCCGCGTATTCGGACGCGGAAATCAATCCGCTTATGCTTATCCCGTGTGTAATTCTGGACCTCCTGTGTATTCACCCGTTCCGCGATGGAAACGGCAGAATGTCAAGGCTGCTGTCGCTGTTACTGATGTACAAAAGCGGATTCAACGCCGGTAAATATGTGTCGATAGAGGAACAGATAAACACCTACAAGAACTATTACTACACGTCGCTTCAGAAGTCCTCGGAGCGCTGGCACGAGAACGACAATAATTACTTTCCGTTCATCGAAAATTTCCTGTTCAATCTGAAAATGAGCTACTTTGAGCTGGACAGCAGATTTGCAAATTTCAAGGACAAGAAAATAACCAAGAAACAGCGGATCGAGGAGTTGGTAACGGGCAG
Source organism: uncultured Oscillospiraceae bacterium (assembly GCA_900542145.1). Lineage (GTDB taxonomy): Bacteria > Bacillota > Clostridia > Oscillospirales > Ruminococcaceae > CAG-115. The sequence continues at coordinate 5,402 of UQMF01000012.1, forward strand.
TCTGCTGCCGGTTTCCAAGCGCGAGATATGCGAAAAACTGCCCGACATCAGCGTTACTACTGTCGAGGTTGAACTCGCAAGGCTGATTAAATCCGGCGAAATCGAGAAAATCGGGAATGGGCGGGGGACGGTGTACCGCAGCTGCCGTTAAACGAGCGACATCGGCTAGGCGATTGCTTGCCTGATAATCTTTTGTGGGTTTACGAATGAATTATGGTAACCTCTAAAAACCGGGACACGAGCAGATTTCGTACATGACTTATATCAGATGCCAGGCGTTATACTAATTCCAATTACACACAATATGCACAACCGAAACGTGTTTCTGGAATTAGTATCAACCGCAGCGTTTTCGCGAAGCGATAATGCGTATACTGTATGTATTTCAATGTTTGACAACGAAGCAGATGATGAATAAAGAGTTTATTATAGATCAAAAGTCCTCGCAAAATCATACCATAACCTTGCGGTTATGGTATAATGAATGTGCACGCCGGGCGAACTGACGCACGGCTAACTAAAAAAGCGGAGGTAAACACTATGTCATTCCCGAACCCAGACGGTCAGAAGAAACTTGATGAAATGTACACAAAACTGAAGGAACACCTTTCTGACGAACGTATTGACCTGCTTCGCCGGTACTTTGAAGCGTCAAATAATTTCTATCAGATAATTACGTTAAAAAGGCTGTTTCGGATAATCAACAGCCAGAACAGCGAAACGTATACCGAGGACGATTTTCTTGCTTATGCGGAGATAACCCGGCATGAGCGGCATTATTTTGAAATATACGGGCTTGATGAGATATTTGAGCGTCAGCCGGAAAGCACGCCGATAAACCGCCTGCTGATACATGAAAGCCTGCTGGAGTATAACGACTATGTTGAACTGTACTCGGAAAAGCAGGGCAGGGCATACTATGTCCCGGAAAAGGAAGTATTGCTAAAATACGAAGATGAGTTCTACTGCGAACAAACCTCACAGTTTCTGGCAATGCGTGAGTTCTGTACAAAAAATGCTAAAAAAAGTGATGATGAAGTGATTGAGGATCTGCTGTTTGCGATACTTTTTAATGTTAAGTGTGAGCATTCCTCTCCGTTTGACGCGCTGGAATTTATAAACAAGTTTTCTGTGCGGCTTGATGTGAACAAAAAGAAGTTTCCCGAGTTTATCAGGTTGTACTGCGAACTGCACAACAACACGCGAAACCCGTTCCTCAACGGTTTCACCCCGAACGAATGGCTTCAGAGAACCGGAGATGGGACAGACAGCCGTTATCTTGACCCTAAGGATTTCTAAGCGGAATTGTCCGAAAAAAAGCAGCCTAAGAAGAAAGCAATCAAGTTCCGGACAATGGAAAGTCGTTTGTTATGGGTTGTACCGCCATATCAGAATAGGGCAGGGTGAAACTCTGGAATGGCTTCACGAAGCGATGCCTGATTTGACGACAACCATGCACACGCATTTTTTTCTGGACAACAGGGTGTGGAGGCAAGCTGCTGCAAATTTTCCAGCTATATGGAGGAAGATGAGTGTTACACCAACGAATACAAGCTGTGCGAGGCGCTAAGCATGGGGCAGAAATTCCTTTACATTTTCGACTTTGGCGAGGAACGGCGGATCTCCTGCAAGGCGCTTCGGGAGCTGAACGAGCCTGCCGAAAAGGCGGAGGTAGTGCATGTTTCCGGTGAAGCGCCGGAGCAGAACGGAGGTTACTGATGAGCAGAGAATGGATAGACCGTATCGCAGAAAAACTGGAGCAGGTTTCTGACGAAAACGAATTTTTATACAGAAAATCCACCGGTGAAATAATATGCCGTGATCCGGAATTCCTTGATGAAAGCACACTAGAAGATATTGAAGTAAACTGGAAGGATTACATTCTGCTCCCCACGCAGTATGATATAAACGAATACCGTATTATGCACGATTTTGCTGTGGAATGTCCCTATGAGCAGATGAGGGAGAAAATGCTTGCTTCGCTAAAAGGAAAGGGAGCATTCCGGCGGTTTAAGGATACGGTTTTCTATCTCGGGATACGCGACGATTGGTTTGCTTACAGGGATAATCGTTTCAGAGATATAGCAGAGCGTTGGTGTATGGATAATAAGCTGTTATGAATTGACTTTATAGGGTAACCGGCTAAAAAAGAGATAACCATGTCATGAGGCATGGTTACTTTCGTTTAAGGTATTTTGCTTGTCATTTTATACTGCTCAACAGAGTGTGGTAGCATGATTGCAGCTTCTTGTAAACTTTCCTTTTGACTGCCGTTCTCCCGCTCTCATAATTCATCAGCGTATGCCTACAAATCCCGACCGCCTCCGCAGCCTGCCGGATAGTCAGCCCGGCGCGAAGTCTGAGCACCTTCAGCCGCTTGCCGTCAGTAAGCGTATTCACATCACAAGCGCACAGCAGGGAATCTTCCGGCTTCTTAGCCCCGACTATTCTTAAAGAGCCGCACCAGAATGCGGAATACAGCTCTGTGGAAATATACGGAAATGTTTCCACTGCCGACATATAGATAACCAAATAAAAATGCACTTCCGGAAGATAAAGCATCAGCAGAGCGAGGTCTACATAAACGAGCCTCTTGAAACAGACAGCGAGGGAAACACGCTGACGATAGCTGACATACTGTCGAGCGGCGTGAATATTGAAGAGGAAACGGAGCTCAGGATAAATTCGCAGAAGCTGTACAGATACATTGATGAGGAGCTTGACGAGCGGGAAAAGGAGATAATCTGCAAACGGTACGGGATACGGGACGGCAGGGGATTCGTCTGCGAAGCGATGACCCAGCGGGAGATTGCGAAGCAGCTCAAAATCTCGCGCAGCTACATTTCGCGGATAGAGAAAAAGGCTTTAGAGAAGCTGCGCAGGCGGTTTGAGCAGGGATGATAAAGACTTTTTTCAATATTTGAACTCAGCTTGTTGAAATTCATTATTTCATCGCGGAGAAGCTTTGGAATAAGATCCGACGGCGTGTATATGTGACAGGTTTCATCAAGCGTACCTGCTTCTGCTGAACGAATAAAGGCGATGATAATTGAAACGGACGGCACCGGATTGATGAAAATTGCGGACTCCTATAAGAACAGCACAGTTAAGCATAAGCTTGAGGTAACCGAACAGGCATTCAAAATAACGTTGCCGTTCAGAACTGAAGTAATGAACGGATTTAAATTAAGAAACAAGATGGTCGCAGCTGCGGCCATCTTGCATTTCATAGGGAATAGTGATAAAATGAAAGGGGAGGAGTGATACAATGAACATATCCGTTGAGTAATCATGTGTTTTTTTGCGCCAAACTAAAAATATGAAAGCAAGACACGTGCAAAATACAATAAATGGTCTTTGTGCGGTGTTGCCTTAGTATTATATACCGATATCGGCAAAAATCAAAAGGATTTCCGGAGAACAATTTATCGAAATTGCCGATAGCGGCAGTCCGGAAAATGCTTGAAATGCGCCAGAACAGAATTTGTAAAATCCGGGTGCAAATTCTTATGAAGTTCTTGACAAATCTAAAATATTCCAGTATAATATAAGGAATGATTTGGATAAAAGGGCTTTGCCCGGCAGACCGGACATTGGGAGGTACATATGACAAAAACAAGAAATCGGCTGATTTCAGTCGGAATAGGATTGCTGCTGTTTATCTCAGCGGCATTGTTTATCATTCCGCAGAAAACGGCAGGCGCGGAAACATGGATCGAATCGGCGGCGGATTTTATAGTCGGCGAGGGCTCGCAAAGCGTGCCTTATCAGATAGCGACCGCCGAGGAGCTTGCTAATCTCGCGAAGATGGTGAACGACGGCAAAACCGATGAGAATACATATTTTGAGCTTGCCGCCAACATCGACCTCGGCGGCAAAGAGTGGACGCCGATAGGAACGAAAGACAACCAGTTCGCCGGTAAGCTTTTCGGCAACGGGAATACTATAAGCAATCTGACGATAAGCGGCGGCGAAGAAAAAGGTCTTTTTGCATACAGCAGCGGCGAGATCAAAAACCTTTACCTTGAAAATATAGATATTACGGCACGTATGAACGCAGGCGGCGTATGCGCGTATAACAGCGGAACTATTGAGGGCTGCGGCGTTTTAAGCGGAGCTGTCAAAAGCATCGGTCCTAACGGCGGTCAGTTCGGCGGTATCTGCGATGACAACAGCGGCACTGTCAGCCGGTGCTTTAGTAATGCAGCATTAAACGGAGCAAACAGCGCTGGTATTGTTTTCGTCAACAGAGCGAATGGCGTTGTACAGGATTGCTATAATACCGGCACGTTTGAGGGTTCCTCCTCTGCAAGCGGAATAAACCATAACAATTACGGCAAAATTAAAACCTGCCTGAATCTCGGAGCGGTGATTGCTGAAGACAAGATCTCTGAAGATGGCAGCGAAATAAGGGGTTACGGCATCTGCGGCATGAATATTTATGGCGCTTCAGTGGAAAACTGCTACAATGACAGCGATGTATGCTCCAGAGAGCTTGTCGGCGGTTTTACATATAAAGTTACGGCTTTCGGCAAAACTACTGCCGAGCTTTGCGGCGATTCGCTCCCTGATGGCTTCGACGGCAGCGTCTGGAACGTGGGCGGCGTTGGAGGCATAGTCGATAAAGACGCAGCCGACAGATTCGCGGCAAAATCCTATTCATATCCGAGCCTTAACGGCGTAGGTTCTGCTGCGACAAGAGACGTCGAAGTCTATAATTTCAGCACGGACTCCACCCCGGACTGGCAGGAGTTTAAGTATATTAAAACGGTTGAAGACTTCAGGAAAATTGAAGATGATCTTTCCGGAAACTACGTTCTTGCCAATGATATCGATTTTGGCGGCAATAGTTATCGTCCCATAGCGTATAAGAGCGGCACTTCCTTTACGGGAAAGTTCAGCGGCAACGGGCATACCATCAGTAATATCAGTGTGAATTATGATTTTGATTTAGTCGGCCTGTTCGGAACGAACAAGGGTCTGATAATGAACCTTGCTGTAAGCGGCGAAGTTACCGGCGAGGAGTATATCGGCGGTATCTGTGCAAAGAATGAAGGCACGATCTACAGCTGCTCCTTTGACGGTGAAGTAAGGCAATCGGCGACCACGCAGCGTAAAGGCAAGGTCGGCGGTATATGCGGCACAAACTATGCAACAATATCCAACTGCTTTAACTCGGCTGATGTAAGCGGTAATGATTATATAGGCGGCATTTGCGGAGAAATGTGTGGTAAAGACCCTGTAGTAGTGTACTGTGTTAGCGTTGGCAAGGTCAGCGGTTTCACAGGCTCTGCAATTGTCGGCGGTATCTGCGGATATGGCGCCAACGTTTCCTATGGCGGCAGCCCAGAATTGAGCCATTGCCGGTTTGACATGGATGTCAGTGGGTCAATAAACCTTATCAATAGCGGGGGTGCCATAACCAATAGAGGCGATAATTTCTCCTACAATACCGAGTTCCTTTGCGGCGATAATATCGGCAGCTTCGACCCCGATATCTGGAATGCAGCAAAGGGAGTTGTTGTTACACCCGATGCAAAAGACGGCAAATTCGGCACAAAAACCTGCTATTATATGAGCCTTAAGTGCTTCGGCGAATCCGGAGGAGTCAGCAGCGATGTCTTTAACTTCGCCTGCGCAGGCGGCAGCGACGACTGGCAGCCCTACACTCTTATCAGCTCTGAAGATGTTTTTCGTACCTATTGGCAGTCGGATGTGAAGTGGTCTGAAAATTTCGTTCTCGGCGACGATATAACCCTTGCCTATTCCCTGGCGCCTAATGATTTAATTCCAACGAGCCTGAGTACGGGTACGTTCAGCGGCAGGTTCAGCGGCAACGGTCACACGGTAACCCTGACAGACGACAGCACCTGTGGACTGTTTGGCACAAACAAGGGCACTATCATTAATCTTGCGGTCAAGGGCAATATTGACAGTTCGGCTGGAAGCAGCATGAGTAATTATTCCGGCGGTATCTGCGCAGTAAACGACGGTATGATTTACGGCTGCTCCTTTGATGGAAAAATTAATGGCGGTGCAAACAATACCGGCGCTGTCTGCGGTCGTAATAACGAAACGATCAGCAACTGCTTTGCCCTGGCAAATGTTAAAGCCACGAATGGCAATGTCGGCGGTATCGCTGCGCTTGGCAAAGAGGGTTCTGAGCTGAAATCCTGCTACTTTGTAGGTACAGCATTCAGTAATAGCACAGTGGGGCTAATCAGTCTTTCTTCCTCTGAAAATTGCTATTACAACAAAGAGGTTTGCCAATTTGACGAAGAACAAAGCAGCACAGGTCTTACAACCCTGGAAATGACGTCTTACAGCGCGCTTGCAAAGATGATCCTTACCGATGATATCTGGGAGAAGCTGCCCAACGATACAGCGAACGGAGTTGCATATTATCCCTCGTTCAAGGGAAGCACCTATGTACCGTCCGTTAAGTACACCGCAAAGCTTGAGCTGAACCGCGTCGGCGATGAAGCTCCTGTTTATGGCGACGACATTGAGTTCACAACAAAGGCAGCGATAATATTTAGGAATGACTATTATGGCGGCGATGTTTCCGCTGAGGATAATACAGGCTCGTTCAATGTAAAGGTCGGCGGCAAAACAATTATCGTTGTAGACAACAGGTTTGAAGATACGTCGGACGCTGTGGGCGATATAACATACAGGCTCATTTATAAGGGGTCTGATTATTTCCCCGAGGACTACTCTGAGGACTTTGTTGTAACAGTCGGCAAAAAGGCGCTGACGGCGGCTGACTTTGATATTGCGCTCCCTGCTGACATGGCGTTCAGCAACACTGCAAAGGCAGTCACGGTAACAGCTAAGCCCGGCATAAAGGGTGTCGGTAAAATCACTGTAAAGTATTACGACGAGAACGGCAAGGAAGTAACCCCTGTCAATGCAGGCAGGTACACAATCAAGATAGATACTTCCGAGGGCGATAACTATATGGCGGCTTCCGGTCTTACCGCCGACAGCTGGAAGTTCATGATAGAAAAGGCTGGGGCTGAAACGCTTCCCGATACCGAGGTTTCGTACAGGTGGTCAACCGACAAGGATATAACGGTAAGCGTTGCAGGACTTCCTGAGAATATGGGGAAGGTAACTGTAGACGGCACTAAAAAGGACGGGACGATAATTGCGGGAATTATCCCGGGTTCCTGCTATTCTGACGGAAAGCTCACTTTCCATCTTGGTCCGAACACTGCTGACGATATAGGCAAGACAGGCTCGTTCACAGTCACGCTTGCTGCGGATAATTATGAAAGCGTTACATTCGCCGTTAAGATCACCCTGACTGCCAAGGATAACCAGGAAGCGCCCAATCCCGCTGCATTTGACGTAGTATTCACCAACGACGGCAGCGAACTTACAGCGACGATAAAGACCAAGCTTAAGGGCGTTGAATACAGTTTCGACGGCAAGACATGGAGCAACGTAAACACCACTGCAGCTGCTCATCTTAAGGACGTTACCGCATATCTCCGCTACAAGGAAACTGACGAACTGAACGCCAGCGCGGCTGTTTTCAAGACGGTAAATTCGGGACACGGCAAACTCGTTCACCATGCAGCCGTGCAGGCTACCTGCCAGAACGATGGCAGCATAGAGTACTGGGAGTGCAAGACCTGCGCAAAGTATTACAGCAATGATGCTGCAACAACGGAGGTTGCTCTTGCAGACACGACTATCGAAAAGACAGACCATAAGTGGTCGGTAAAATACACATACGACAAGGACGGCCACTGGCACAAGTGCGAATACTGCGACGCTGTTACCGAAACAGAGAGCCATGTTTCAAGCGGCGAAGCTACCTCCGCAAAGGCTGAGTACTGCACAGTGTGCGGCTACATTATAACACCCAGGAAGGGCGGAAGCTCAGGCGGTCATGTAAGCGGCGGCGGTGGCAGAGATACCACTCCGACCGACACAAGACCCATAATAAACGGTGAACGAAAAACCTGGACGGATATTGCCGCAGACCTCGGCAAACAGAACGGCGGCAGCGCGACTATTTCTCTAAATGGCGAAACCACAGTTCCTGCGGAGGTCATTAAGGCGATCGCGGACAGGAAGATAAGGGTCGAGTTCGTTTACGACAGCACAAAGAGCTGGCTTGTTGACGGCGCAGAGATAACTGCTGTATCCGCAGTCGATCTTTCGCTGCTTCCCGGCTCTGTTGACACTAGTTCGCTGCGCGGCATATCGGGCGGCAAGTACAGAATAAGCGCTGATATTCCTGCCGAGATCAGGTTTACGTTCCGGAAGCAGTATGCAGGCGAGTTCGCGAATGTCTACAAGCTGATAGACGGCAAGCTTGTATTCCAGACCTGCGTAAAGCTTGCAGAGGACGGCACTGCCGTTATTCCGGGCATGAACGCTCCGGGTGAATACGTGGTAATGGTATGCAGATACAGCGACCGGCAGGGTGACTTTGACAACAACGGCGTTCTTGACATTTACGACGCGGTTGCGCTGCTACGATATTCGGTAGGGATTGATTCAGGCGAAGACTTTCAGCTCATTGACCTCAATGGCGATGGACAGGTCAACTGTGCCGACGCTAGTATTGTACTCAGATGGCTGGTCGGGCTGAGCGCATGATCCGCTGACGAAAACTGAACAAAATGATGGGCGCACGGTGACGTGTGCCCATTCGGCTGTAAGGCATATCGCAACGTTACAGCGTCGATACCCCGGAAGGCGAGCTTTCGGGGCTTTCCTGCGACTGCCCGTACGACCGCGGATACTGCAAGCACCTTGCCGTCGCGCTCATATATCTTGAGAGCAAATTTGACTACATCATGCCGGATTATCTATTCAGCTACAGGTATTTCCGGCAGCATTACGAATCCCCCGGTCGTAAAGGACGGAAACGAGCAGGCGAAACAGTCACTGCAGCGCATTGTGAAGCCGTTTATCCTGCGCAGGATGAAGTCCGGGGTGCTGACCGAGCTTCCCGAAAAAACGGAAACGGTGCTGCTTTCGGAAATGGAAAAGGAGCAGAGCGAAATTTATTCCGCGAACGTTGCGGAGGTGCGCTCCGCGGTGACGGCTTCAAATGGTGATAACACCGAAAAAATAAAGATCCTCGCAATGCTGACGCGATTACGGCAGATATGCTGCGACCCGGCGCTGGTCTACGAGAATTACACCGGGAAAAGCGCCAAGCTGGAGCAGTGCGTGGAGCTTGTGGAAAGCTGCGTTAATTCCGGGCACAATCTGCTTTTGTTCTCGCAGTTCACGTCAATGCTGGATATTGTCGCGGCGCGTCTTGACGGCATGGGAATACGGTATTTCATGCTGACTGGTTCCACAAAACCCGCGCAGCGGCTGAAAATAGTGAACAGCTTCAACGGCGACGACACCAGCGTATTCCTGATATCTCTGAAAGCAGGCGGCACGGGGCTTAATCTTACCGGCGCGGACGTTGTTATACACTACGACCCGTGGTGGAACAGCTCGGCTGAAAATCAGGCTTCCGACCGCGCTTACCGAATCGGGCAGAAGAAAAACGTGCAGATATATAAGCTCATCACCAGGAACACCATCGAGGAGAAGATATGCGAGTTACAGCAGGCAAAATCCGGGCTTGCGGATATCGTACTCAGCGGAGGGGAGAACTCCGGAAATATCATGAGCATGACTTCTGAAGAGATACTGGAACTTCTGAAGTGATCCTCGTAAAATGAAAAGCCCCCACAGAGCCATGGCTTTTTGGGGGCTTCTATATTGTGCGGCGATTTTAATCAAGATATTCCTCGTTGGTAACGTCAAAATCAGGTCCGGAGCAGAAAAGTCCATGGTGCGTCCAGACTGCCACGTCGTATTTTTTCATCAGTTCAGAGGTGGCGAGCGCTATCTCAGCGCCGCCCTCGAAGCCCCACACGGTTTGCCATGCGGTACCATCGCCGTTAATCTCGACAATTCCGATGGAGTGCTCCGGGTCAGGAATGCTTTCACACATCTTTTTCCGAAACTTCTTTCGGATATTCACGGAGTTCATCGGGACCGTGCAGCGGAGGCGTTCTCGCTGAGCGACGCTTTTATACAGCGCAGCGAGAGGTTCAATAATCTTCAGCAGATCACAAATCTGCAATATAACATGGTGCTGGATTTCGCCGACAGAATGAGCCGTATCCGTCAGGGAGAAAAGCCTACCCAGCTGACGATATCCGTTTCAAACTACGTCCGCCGTCATATTTCGGAAAAAATATGCGTTGAGGATATAGCAAGGGAGCTTTTTATGAGCCGTCCGTATCTTTCTGCTAAATTCTCGCATGAAGCCGGAATGTCGCTCACAGATTTCATTCTGAAACAAAAAACGGAGGAGGCGAAGCGCCTTCTCCGTTATTCGGACAAATCTGCCGCAGCAATAAGTTCCTATCTCGGTTTCTCATCGCAGAGCCATTTCTCAAGGGTTTTCAGGAAGTACTCCGGTAAAACTCCAGCGGAATACAGAGATAAATATCAGCGATAATGCTGATCGCAGATCTTGTTATTATGGTTGGAATTTATACGGGTAAATCTTATACCATATGTGTATTTCCCTTGACTTGGTTTACATTTTGTGATATAATTGATTTGCGTTATTATGTCGAATTTTGCGAGGTTGTAGAATGAAAAGAATAAAGCTTACTGCGCTGCCGTGTATATGCGCCGATGTTTTTGACGGCACAGACATAATCAGACCAGGAGGAGAAGCGCTGAATTTTGCTGCCCATGCCTCTCGCTTTGATGAGATAGACGTTACGCTGCTTGGAATTGTCGGAAAGGATAAATATGCGGAAGCGATAATGGATTCAATATCAGGGCTTGATATTGATAAAAGCCATATACGCACTGATGAAAGGTATCAGACCGCCAATAATATGACATACCTTACAGCAGACGGCGACAGGTATTATAAAGATGATTCATGGAACGGAAAAATACTTGATGACATCATTCTGAACGATGACGAAATCAGAATATTATCCGAATCCGATGTGGTCTTTGTTCACTTCTGGGCTTCGTGTTTTTCGCAGGTAGTTGAACTGAAGAAAACGTCCGGATTTAAGCTCGCGGTGGATTTTGACGTCTACAGGGATTTTGCTGATATGGAACGGCTTGCACCGTACATTGATTTCTTTATGATAAGCGGCTCGGAGGAACTACTGCCGAAGTTCAGAGAGTTATCGTGTAAGTATGATTGCCTGTTTAATATATCCCTTGCAGAACGGGGAAGCGTCACATACTTTAAAGGGCAGGAATTCAGAGTGCAGGCTGTAAAGGTCGAAACCGTAATTGACACGACCGGGTGCGGCGACAGCTACCACGCCGGATTTGTATGCTCATATATGCTTGAAAATGATATTGAAAAGGCTATGATGGTTGGTTCTGAGATAGCAGCAGAAACCCTGAAACATTACGGCGGCTTCTGATTATTCCTTGATAACAAACAGCACCGGAAGTGATTCTCGTTCGCTTCCGGTGCTGTTATTGAACCTTGGATTACGCCTTGAAATTAAGGCTAAAAGATGATATTGGAGGGCTGTATATGATCTTTCAGCAGGAATTCCAGACCGCCGACCAGCCTGAGAAGAATCATGCCACCTGCGCGGTATATCATACCAGCGAGGATGGAAATTATCCTCTGCACTGCCATTCGTACTATGAGATATCCTACGTTATCAGCGGCGAACGCTATGAGGTCATAAACGGCAGACCGTATAATATAAAGGAGAATACACTGGTGTTCATTCCACCTCTGGCTTTTCATGCGAACTACAATGTCCGCGCCACCGACGTTGCAGTAATACAATTCTCAACGGGATTTCTTCGGGACACGTCCTCCGTGATGAGCGATTCGCTGATACTCAGACGCCCGGACGGGCTTTCCCCGGTTTTCTCACCAGAATCCGGCGGTGGGATCTACAATGTGCTCCAGAGAATAATCGAAGTGTGCTCTGCCGGCGGACCGGAAAATTATGCGCCCGTCACCGTGCTGACCGACCAGTTCCGCAAGAACGGAATGGTGCTGGAGCTCGTCGCAGCGCTGCTTCATGAGAACTGCGTCATTCCCGTCGAGGGAGCCGGAATTTCCACCCAGAACGTAAGGCTTGACCGTATAATTGAACATATCATGAGCCACCCGGCTGAGAAGCTGGACATGAAAACTGCCGCCGCAATGGCAAATATGAGCTACTTTGCGTTCAGCCGGAAATTCAAATCTGCAGTCGGACTGAATTTTTCGGATTACTGCAACCTGCTGCGCATACGCTTTGCGGAGGACAAGCTGATATCTACCGATATGCCGATCTCCGATATAGCGGCTGAGATCGGCATAGATACGCCCAGCTACTTTTCAAGGCTGTTCAGGAATACAAACGGGATATCTCCGCAGGAATTCCGAAACAGAAACCGCTCCCGCTGACGTGCTATAATCCCATGCGCTGGACACCATAGGCGTTCACTGTTCCTTTTCTGCCTTTGACGGTGCGATAAGCTTTTCGATGAATTCCGGGTTTCTGAATCTTGCGTTGTTGCGGTCGTACTCATCGCCGGAGGTATCCCAGAGGATAGGGCAGGCGCCTATTTCGTACATTGCGGAGGAAACGTCCAGCATATAGGATTCTTTGGTTTCGCGCGTCTTGTTCTTTCCGAAGCAGCCATATTCTCCGACTATGACGGGTATCCCGTTGTCGATGAAGGTCGTTTTGAGCAGGTCCATACAGCGGTTCAGCTCCGCAATGTCGGATTCGCTGCCCCAGTCGGTCTTTGCCTTGCCCCAGTCAGCGTCCTTTTCAAGTATTGTCAGCGTTGACGGATTGTAGTAATGCACCGAAACCGCAAGGCGTCCGGCCGGGTCGCTGGGCATTTTGAAAAGCTCATCGCAGGTGAGGTCTATATCCGTGTTGTAACCGGAAATCAGCAGGTGGCGCTTTGCGTTGTTGCCGCCGGTCGCTCTCACGGTATCAACGAACGCCTGATTTACCCTGTTCACAAGGTCGTAGGAGGACTGCTTTTCAGCGCCGTTTGTTCCGCTGTACCTGTTCCAGAGACTTTCCCAGCCGAGCGCCTCATTCTGGGATTCAAACACCAGCTTGTCGCCACGATCCCTGAACAGTTCGGCTATCTGCTTCCACATAGTGGTGTAGCGTTTCATGTTTTCGTCAACGTTCTCCGGGAACTTGCTGATCCAGCCGTTGTCGTAGTGAATGTTGACTATAACGTACATTCCAGTGCCTAGCGCCATATCAACGACTTCCTGTACCCTATCGGCATAATCGGGATTTATTGTGTATGTACCATCGTCCGCCATCATATTCGACCACGCTACCGGAATACGCAGTACGCCGAATCCGGCGTCAGCATAGCCCTGGATATCCTCGGCGGTTATTATCGGGCTTCCCCATGCTTTTTCGTAGCTTGATGGAGAAGATCCGTTTATCCAGTCACCGCAGGATTCCAGCGTGTTCCCGAGGTTTATCCCATAACCCATTTCGCGTACGACATCCATGGTAGAAATGTCGCGCATTCCATTGTTCGAGCTGTCGCAGCCGGACATCATTACAGTCATGATAACTGCAAGTATCGCGGAAATTATACTGTTCATTATTATCCCCCTGTGCATAGTGCATAAAGTTTTTTCCTTTCTGATTTAATTTTACAATATATTATCTTATATCGCAACGGGCGGATTTGCGAATTACTTATACTTTTTTGCTCTTTTTATGCAAAGGATTTATTTCCCAGGTCTGCATTTGTTTTATTTGCTCAGATTGCCGCCGTTGCGTTCATGCCAGCCCTGCTCCCAGCCGTCGCTGCACATACGGATAAAATCCTGCATTATTCCTGACCAGACATCGCCGAAAGGTGCGGTTTTCGGTTCTTCCTGCTTTACCATAAGTCCGGTCATATCGCGCCGGATTCCTGCATTTCACGTATTGCTTCATGCGGCATGAGCAGCGCATTGAGGAACGCTTCCTGCACATTACGCACGCCTGCCGACCATCGTTGCATTCATAGGCGGAATAATCGGTATGCTTATCGGTTTTTCACCGGCGGGTCTGAATTACCAGATGCTCGATACATATGCGTATTTCTCTCTTCCCGAATTTGCGCCGGTTTATCCGGTGTACCTCATAATATACAGCGTTGTAATGCCGCCTGTTATCTCAATGATAGTGAACACGCTCGTCATCAATAAGCGCCTTTCGCAGACCGCGCTCTCGCTTATGCGCAACGAGCAGAAAACCGCGCGTTACAGCAGCGTCAGGATCAGGAGCAAGAACTTTATCCGCAGATTCCAGATAAGGCAGATGCTGCGCGAGATGCGTACGGGGATAACCGTTCTTCTGAGTATGCTGTTTTCGCTGCTTGTTCTCATGCTCGGCGTTGACTGCTATTACCTCTGCGAAAACGTAAGGATAGATACTATCCGCGACACAAAATATGAATACATGTATACGCTGAAATACCCTGAATCCACAGTCCCCGAGGGCGGAGAAGCCTGCTTTGCAAAAACGCTTTCAAAGGAACAGCTGGGATATAATCTGGACGTAACCGTAATGGGTATCGACAGCGATAACAAATATTACAATGCAGAAACACACAAGGGCAAGAGCCTTATCACAGCGAGCAAATCAGTGGTTGAACGCTACGGAGTAACCACCGGAGATAAATTCATACTCACCGACAGCGCGAATTCCATGGACTATGCTTTCACTGTTGCCGATACATGCGATGAAAGCGCAGGGCTTATGGTATTTATGGATATCGACAGCATGCGGGAGCTTTTTGGCGAGGACGATGATTATTACAACTGCGTCCTTTCTGACAAGCCTCTTGATATAGACGAGGGCAGGCTTTACGGCACGACCACAAAGACTGATATCGAACGTTCCGCGTCTGTTTTCACGGAGCTTATGATGTCGATGATCGTTATGCTGATCGTGATAGCGATAATAATTTTCTTTGCTGTGATGTTCCTTATGCTGAACGTTATGGTAGAGCGCGCCTCGTTCGGAATTTCACTCGTCAAGGTGTTCGGCTACAAGACAAGGGACGTAAAGAGGCTTTATCTCAATGGAAATGCGCTGCTTATATCAATAGGCGCGCTCATAGAAATTCCGCTTTCAAAGCTTATCATAGATAAGGTGTTTCCGCTGTTTATCCCGAATGTCACTAGCGGAATAAACCTTGTATTCCCACTGTATATTTATCCGATAATCTTTGGCGGAACAATGGCCGTTTACTATGTTATAACCGCTATTCTTGTCAGAAAGCTCGGTAAGATCACGCCTGCCGAGGTTCTGAAAAACAGGGAGTAAATCATATCTCGGGGACTGCCGGAACGATCTGGCGTCACAAAAAAAGTGTGGGTGGAAACTATTGGTTTCCACCCACATTGTTTATCCTGCTTTAAATTGACTGAACCTCTGCATTGACATGTACGGTCGTCTTGCGTATCCCCTTAGTTTCGAAGAGCCGGAGAGCTGCTTCCTTGATTTGTCTGATTATCTCCTGGCGCTTTTTCTCGCTGAAAATTACGGGCATTGTCGGATTCCTCCTGTTCTAAATGACTATCTTGATTATCGGTCATTTGTATTATATTACACTAACTCAGTTCTTGTCAAGAGCAGAATCCGAAAAAGTGGTTGTAAAAGGTAAGGCATAGTGCTATAATAAAAGAAGAATGCCGCGCGCCATTAATATGCAGCACAAATAGCGGCTGCTCAGAAACAAAACAGCCTGCTCCATTCAGACATTTCCAGATTTTTTGGAGCATTACGGAACTGATCGGAGCAGACACGGGCACCTCCTGCTGATAAAATAAACTAGGGTTCCTGGACAGAACCTGCTTTAAAAGCATAGAGTTAAATATAGCTAACTGGAGGTACATAATGAACAAGAAAAGGATACAGCCAAAGGACCTGATAACTGTGGGAATCTTCTCGGCAATAATGATGGTGGTGTGCTTCGCGGTGTCAATGCTAGGATTTATTCCGATCTTCATTCCGCTGCTGTCCGTGGTAGTCCCGATCGTGGGAGGGATCCCGTTCATGCTTTTCCTGACAAAGGCGCAGCAATTCGGCATGGTCACTATCATGGGACTTATCGTGGGGATCCTCACCGGACTGCTCGGCATGGGCGTGTGGGTCATTCTCACTATGTCGCTGTTCGGCTTCATTGCCGACCTCGTTTTCCGTTCCGGGGAATACAAGAGCTCAGTTAAGAGCATTATCGGCTACGGAGTTTACTCCCTCGGAATGATCGGAAACTATATCCCGATAATATTCGCCCGGGACAGCTATGGGGAAATGCTCCTCGGCAGCGGATTCAGCCAGGAATACGTTGACACCATGATGGGATATATGCCGGACTGGTCGCTGCTTCCGCTGTTCGCCGCAAGCTTCGTTTCCGGAGTTGTCGGCGCACTCATCGGCAAGGCGCTGATGAAGAAGCATTTCGTCCGCGCAGGTATCGCGTGATGGCAGGTACGCTTTCGGCAGTCCGCACGGGGAAGCGCTCGGTATTCGACCCACGCACCAAAATACTGCTGGTCATCATGATCATCGCGATAATGATGAGCGGCGGCGGAATCCTAATTGTGTACCTGCGCTGGGCGCTGATCGCAGTCCCGTTTATTCTCCTGCTGTCGGAACGGAAATTCCGGACAGCGTTCATCTACGCCGGAGTTTATACGATGGCTTACATCTCGCAGATCCTGCTTATGCCGATAGCCACCGGCGCGGTGAATCTGCTGCTGGTGGCGCTGGGTATTGCAGCGCGGTTCATGCCGGGTATCGCGATGGCTTCCTACATGGTCAGCACGACCACTGTGAGCGAGTTCATGGCGGCGATGGAGCGCATGCACATTCCGCAGAAGATAACGATTCCCATGTCGGTGATGTTCCGGTTCTTCCCCACGGTCGGGGAGGAATACGGCAGTATCGGCGACGCAATGAGAATGCGCGGAATACGCTTCTGCGGCGGTAAGCCGGCGAAAATGCTGGAATACCGCATGGTACCGCTTATGATATCCTGCGTAAAGATAGGCGACGAGCTTTCTGCAGCGGCGCTCACCCGTGGACTTGGCGCTCCGGTGAAGCGCACGAATATCTGCAGGATAGGCTTCGGCGCGTGGGACTTAGTCGCGCTGCTGCTGTGCGCAGCTGCATTCGCGGCAATGATAATCAGCAAATTCATCTGACAGGAAGAAAACATGATCGAGATACAGAATGTGAATTTCAGATACAGCGGCGGACGCGACGAGGCGGGTCTGCACAACATTACGCTCACCGTTCCGGACGGGGAAGTACTGCTGGTCTGCGGAGGCTCCGGCTGTGGGAAATCCACGCTGACGCGGCTTGTCAACGGGCTTATTCCGCATTTCTATGACGGGGAGCTTTCCGGAAAGGTGACCGTGAACGGCGTGGATATTGCGGAGGCTCCGCTGTACGACACCGCGAGAATAGTAGGCTCCGTGTTCCAGAATCCGCGGTCGCAGTTCTTCAACGTAGACACCACAAGTGAACTCGCGTTCTCCTGCGAAAACATGGGAATGCCGGAACCTGAGGTGCGCTCCCGAATGGAGAAGGCGGTGGGGGAATTGAACCTCCGTCCGCTGCTGGACCGGAGCATATTCGAGCTGTCCGGCGGCGAGAAGCAGCGTATTGCCTGCGGCTCCGTGAGCACGCTTTCCCCGGCGGTCATGGTTCTGGACGAGCCCACTTCCAACCTTGATTTCCCGGGCATTGAGAGCCTGCGTAAAATCATCGAGATGTGGAAGTCCCAGGGACGCACGGTGATAGTCGCGGAGCACCGCCTGCACTTCCTGCGAGGGGTCGCGGACCGCGTGATCTACATGGATTCCGGGGAGATCATGGAGCAGTTCAGCGGCGCGGAATTCTTCGCGAAGTCAGCCGGATTCTTTGAGCAGCGCGGACTCCGTGTGCCGGAGCTGACCCGGGTGTTCGACCGGGAATTCCCGGAGCACAAACCGACGGGAACCTTTGCGCTGAGGGATCTCAGCTGCTCCTACAAGAGCGGAGTCACGGCGCTCGATATACCGAATGCAGAGCTTCCGCTGGGCTCCGTTATCGCGGTCATCGGAAGCAACGGCGCCGGGAAGACTACGTTCATGCGGTCGTTCTGCGGACTCATTAAGAAGTGCAGGGGAACCCTTGAACCGGGCGGAAAATCGCTCACTTCCCGGAAGCGTATAAAGTGCTGCTACCTTGTCATGCAGGACGTGAATCATCAGCTGTTTACCGAAAGCGTTCTTGATGAAGTTCTGCTTTCAATGGATAACGAGGATATCCCGGCGGCTGAGGAGATACTCCGCAGTCTTGACCTGCTGGAGCTGAAGGAACTCCACCCGATGTCGCTTTCCGGCGGGCAGAAGCAGCGCGTCGCAATAGCGTCGGCACTGGCTTCCGGTCGGGAGTTCATCGTGTTTGATGAGCCGACCAGCGGACTTGATGCCGGGCATATGCAGCAGGCGGCGGAGTGCATTCTCAGACTGAAGGAGCAGGGCAGGAACGTGATGATAGTCACCCATGACCCGGAGTTCATCGCGTGCTGCTGCGATTACGCGGTGAGGATAGAGCGCGGCAGGATCTCGGAGCAGTACTCGCTTGACCGGAGCGGCAGGGAAAGGCTCCGGGAGTTCTTTATCGGAGGTGCGTAATGGTAAGTGTGAACGGCGAGCTTGGCGGCAATATCCGCAAGGTCTGCGAGGACGACATGTGCGGGGTCTATCAGCTGAAGGACGACACCGGCGAGGGACTTATGACGGTCTATCAGGTGTTCCCGGGGTGCATGCTGATATACAACGATTTCCACATGGAGCAGTGGAATTCGCAGTATGTTCCGAACGCAGATATGTTCTGTATCGACCACTGCCGGGAGGGGCGGCTGGAATGGCAGTCCGGCGACCGGTACTTCTACATAGAGGGCGGCGACATGCAGGCGAATTCTCGGCAGAAGCACTGTGGGGATTTCTCGTTTCCGCTGAAGCACTATCACGGGCTGACTGTTGGATTCGACATAAACCAGGCGGAGCAGTCGCTTCCCCACGTCATGGAGGGATTTTCCGTTGATCTGCGGAAGCTCCGGGACAAGTTCTGCGCCAACGATAAGACTTTTGTAATGCGCGCCGGAAAGCAGATAGAGCACGTTTTTTCGGAGCTTTACGACCTGCCGGAGAAGGTGCGCCAGCCGTATTTCAAGATAAAGGTGCTGGAGCTCCTGCTGTTCCTTGACGCACTGGAGATCCCGGAGGCCTGCGGCGAGCGGCAGTATTTCTACAAGGCGCAGGTGGACAAGGCACGGGATATAGTCACGCTGCTGACCTCCGACCTGGAGCGGTGGTACACGCTGGAGGAGATATCCGAGAAATTCGACTTTCCGCTGACGTCGCTGAAAAAGTGCTTCCAGGGAGTTTACGGCTGCACCATCGCCGCATATATGAAGGAATTCCGCATGAATGCCGCGGCAGGAATGCTCAAGCGCACCGACGAGCCGATAATCTCGATAGCCTCCCGGGTGGGATACGACAATCCCGGTAAGTTCGCGGCGGCGTTCCGTTCCGTGCTCGGAGTTACCCCGAGCGAATACCGCAGGCTGAATGCCTGAATGGAGCATTCCGGACGGTATGGAGCTTAAAAGGCGGCTCAGCTGTGCTAACAGGTCATCAAGGCGTTCAGCCAGTCCACGGATTCCTGCCAGAAGTACGCGGACTCCGTGCGCTCGTTCAAGGATTGCATGCTGGCGTGGTTCCGCTCCATCTGGGGCTGATGAGCCTGGGCGGCGCAGTGCGGCGATTTTGTTTCGCGGCTGGAGCAGGGCTGGGACACTCCTGCCGGAGAAGCCGGTGGGAAGCTCTCCGGCGGCGAGCGCCAGCAGATAGCTATTGCCCGGGCAATACTCAAGAACGACCCGGTGGTAATTCTGAACGAAGCGCAGTTACAGTGCTCTATCGCAAGGCTGAGGGCTTTACCTCTACCGCTCGGATTTCCCGGTACAGAAGGATCACGAAGCCTGATAAGGATAGCGCCGTTTGATGGCGCACGATATAGAAATCCGGCGGTGGGATTCCATCGCCGGATTTTTATCAGAGCCCGCGCTGCTTCAGCTTGTGAACCAGCTGCACATAGAATTCCCGAACGTCGAAACCCGGGATATCCTCGCGGTTGAGGTCAATAACGTCTGCGTGGGTGATTCCGCGGCGTCCCGTCGGGTGGAGTACGGTGAAGTTTTCTCCCCAGGGCGCGGAGGTGAGCGCCACAAGTCCGTCGTTGTCGCCGTCGAATTTCTTCACGATCGGGTAGGAGAAATTCAGCGGAAACCGCCCGGACCGTGAGCAGCTCGCGTGGGAGCCTACGCTCTGGTACACTACCCCGGGCATGTCAGGAGTGCTCTCGTTGAAGCTTTCGCAGCGGCTGTTGGTCAGATCGCTGACTGCGGCGAGAAAGTCCGGATCTTCGTCGCCGATACGCATGAACGCGGAATTGTAGATCTTCTCTATGGTGCGCACGAACCTCTCCGGCGCAGTATTCAGCAGATACTCCGCGAAAAGGCAGCCGTGGTGCGGCGTATTGATCGTCGTAAGCGAGGCGACATACTTGTCGCAGCCCAGCCGGGATATCGCGTAACGCGCGTCAAGTCCACCCTTGGAGTGGGCGATGATATTCACCTTGCCGCAGCCGGTTTTTTGCACCAGTTTCTCGATACGCGCGGCAAGTTCCGCGCCGCTCTTCTCGACGGACGCCGCGGACTGCTGCTCGCCGTAGAATACCTCGGCGCCGTTTGCTTCAAGTTCCGCCGGAATGCGCCCCCAGTAGTTCACCAGCTTGCTGTCCCGGAAGAATACCCCGTGCACGAACAGGAGAGGATACTTCGTACGGCAGAGCTGATCGTCCCGGCGGTCGGCGTTTATGACGGCTTTCCGGCAGTCCTCGGCGCACTCGCGGCGGACTTTCCGGTAGATAAGCGCCAGCATGACCAGGTTCGCCGGGGTGACCATTCCCAGGGCGATACCCCAGGCGCGGTACTTTATCCCCAACTGGACGGAGGTGCAGTAAACCCGGATTATTCCGTTCCAGAATATTACCAGTTCCACCAGGAAGAACACGATGCTGAATTCCACGGCAGGCTCCGGAGGGATCTTCCCGGAAAATGCCGCCCATAGAACTGCGCCCTCTATGAGCAGGCAGACCGTGCCCGTAACGAAGAACGCGTGGATATGATCGGAGCCGTTGCCAAGCACCCGGAGCCGCAAAGTAGGATAACTTCTCAGCGAGGGGTAGAAGCTGAATACCACCAGGTATATAAGGAGCAGAACAAGCACGATGATATGCACCGGGAACGGCGCCCTTGCCAGCCAGAGCAGCAGCGGACTGGATATTCCCAGAACGATCAGCAGATAGTTGATGAGCTGAACCATCATATCGGTGCGTTTACCGAAAAGCCTGTGCAGACGGTCGTTGAAATCCCGGACGAACTGCTCCGCCTGGTCGGCGAAGCTCATCATGGCTACAATGAATCTCATGCTTCGCTCTCCGGTATGCCGAAAACAGTGCGCAGCAGCGCCTTTCCGCTTTCGGTGCGGAATATTTTACGGTACGCTGCGGTCACTGCGCTCATGGAAGCTCCGTCCTCGAACAGGTTGACGATGAAATCCGCCTCGATGAGTATTTGCAGATCCCTGCCCTCTATCACGTCGTAGGTGTGATGGTGCGCTATCATGCAGCAGATTCGCTCGATGTCCCGTGGAGTGAACTCCAGCTTCGTAAGTATCTTTTCTGCTTCGGGAGGTCCCAGGCGCTCCTGGAGCTTCCCTCCGCACTCGCCGTACTGCGCCTCCGCCGGCTTTATTCCTATGTCGTGGACTAACGCGGCGCACTCCAGAACGAACAGCTCGTGTTCCGGAAGCTGCTCCCTCAGCCCGATGTACCGGGAGAACGCGTGTACTTTTATAAAGTGCTGAATGCGTCTGGGGTCGCCGGAGAAGTATCCTATCATCATTTCTGTGAGTTGCTGTATCATAATATTACACCTCGCTGTTATTGCCTGTTAATACCTTCTGAAACTTATTGTACCACAAAACACTGAATATTTCAACGTAAAATGCAAAAAATACAGCAGAAAGAAGGTGCAGAGCATGGAAAAAAGCGTTCACACATCGCTGCCGCCGGAGCTTCCGATAGACAAGTCGCTGGCGGTGAACCTGGAGCGGCTCAAGGCGTTCACCGGCGGCTCCAGCGATGTGATAATCAAGGACGGAATGCTGTGCGGAAGCGATATAGCGGTGATAACCTGCGAGGGAATGGCAGACACTGACACGCTGGCGCAGCTGATATACAGCAAGCTGAATAATGTCGATAATAAGGAGCAGCTCCCGCCGGACGAGATAATGGCGCGGCTGTTCGAAAGATACCTCATCGCAGCGGAGCAGCTGGAGATAGCTAACCTCGGGGACCTCACGCTGAAAATGCAGAGCGGATTTGCGATAGTCCTGGTGGACGGCTGCGCCCGGGGAATTGCCATCGGGATCCAGGGCTACCCATCGAGGGGTGTGGACGAGCCTTCCAGTCAGCTGAACGTCCGCGGCAGCCGCGAGGGATTCGTCGAGGTTATCCGCCGGAACATGGCACTGATACGCCGGCGCATTAAATCCCCCACGCTGGTGTTCGAGATGTCGGTGATGGGGGAGAGGAGCAATACGGATATCTGCCTGTGCTACCTGAGCGACAAGGTTTCCCCGGCGCTGTTGGAGCAGGTCAGGCGCCGCCTTGGCGAGGTGAAGCTGAACACAATACTGGAGAGCGGCTATATTCAGCCGTTTCTGGAGGGAAGCGGCGGCTGGTTCTTTTCGGAGTGCGGCACCTGCGAACGTCCGGACAGCTTTGCAGCAAAGCTGTACGAGGGCAGAGTCGGGATACTTGTGGACGGGACTCCGTTCGCACTGACCGTGCCATACCTGTTCATCGAGAATTTCCAGACGATGGACGACTACACCCAGAAGCCGTTTTATGCGCTCTTTATAAGAATACTGCGGCTGACGGCGTATTTCATTACGCTGTTCCTGCCGGGAGCCTATGTGGCGGTGGCGGCGTATTCCCCGGAGATGCTCCCGTCGGCGCTGATACTGAACCTTGCCGCCGCGGAGCAGACTGCACCCTATTCCCTTATGGCGGAGTGTCTGCTGATACACTTCCTGTATGAGATACTCCGGGAAGCCGGGATTCGCCTGCCGCGGCCTATCGGTCATGCGATAGGTGTCGTCGGCGGAATCGTCATCGGCGACATCACGGTGAACGCCGGTCTGGTGGGCGCGCCGATGGTGCTCATCGTGGCGCTGAGCGGACTGTGCAGCTTTGTCGTCCCGGCGCTTTACGAGCGGACGGTGCTGCTGAGGTTCATCTATATTTTTGCCGGCGGTATCTTCGGATTATACGGAATCATGCTGGCGGTGGGCGTCATTATTATAAAGATGTGCTCCCTCAACACCTACGGAGTGCCGTATATGTCGCCTATATCGCCGTTCAATCCTCGCAGCAGCCGGGATATGCTGGCGCGCGCCGGGTGGCGGAGGCTCCAGAAGGGCGACGTCACACTACAGGGACTTAACGGCAGCCACATGAGCAAGGGGTGACCATGCAGGAAAATTCACACAAGATAAGCGCGGCGCAGCTGTTCTGTATTCTGCTGCTCATGCGTATTTCCGCGGAGCTGGTCTATCCCACCAGAGGCGGATTCGGCGGCACGGGACTTGCGGCGGCGGTAACTGCGGAGATTATCCGCTTTGTGGTGGCGCTGCCACTGATCGTGTATTCCTTCAAGGGGCGCGCATTTTACGCCGCTATATGGCGCAGGAACCGCTTCTGGGGCTGGGCTTCGGCAGTGGGTGCGGCATTCCTCCTGGGGGGATTCACGGCGCGCACGGTGGTGTACTCCTCGCAGTTCGCCCAGCGTATCCTGCTGACCAGCACGCCGGTGCTGCTCATCGCACTGCTCCTCCTCGGCTTCGCGGTTTATTCTGCCGTGAAAGGCGCTGAAGCGCAGGCGCGCGCCGGAGTGCTGTTCCTGGCGGCGGCAGCGGTGATTACGCTGCTGGTGATACTCGCGGATATTCCCTATATGAGATTCGACCGGGAACTTCCGCAGTGGACGACGGAACTTTTCGTGACCGACCTGATAGACCGCCTGACGCGCAGCGGTGAATACCTTGTATTTGCGGCGCTTCTGCCCTACGTCCGGGACGGCGGTAAGGCTGAATCCGGGACGCGCTCCGGCGCGGCGGTGCTGTGGTACGCCCTGGCAGGAGTCCTGTCAGCGGCGCTGCTGTGCGTGTTCTTTGGCGCCGTGCTCGGGGAATACCAGAGCATGACGGAATATCCGCTGGCTGCCGCGGCGTCCCTGTCGGATATAGTGCTGTTCAAACGCCTGGACGGAATCACCGGCGCCGTTTGGACACTGGCGGCGGCATTCCGCTGCGGAATGATGCTGTTCTCCGCATTTTCGATTCTCGGGGAATGCCGGAAAAAGGAGGTGGGCGCATGAAACGGTTCCTGTCGTCAGCGGTACTTGCAGGAATAATTCTTCTCTCCGGCTGCGAAGCCACCGAGCTTGGCGGCAGGGCGATAATCCAGGCAGCGGCGATAGACCACGACGGGCATGAATATATCGTCAGCGCACTATTGTTCAGCTCCGGCGGAGGAAGCGGCGGAGAGATCGACCCGTCAAACGAGAATGTGATAAAGGTAACCGGACGTGGCGAAACATTTGCGGCGGCGGTGGACGACATCTCGCTCACCGACGGCAAGGAGATCTATATGAGCGAGACCCGGCTGCTGATACTCGGCAGTGGATTCTCGGAAACCGACGTGATTCCGCTGCTGGAAACCGCCGCCAGGGATATGCGGCTGAGTCTGAACACCATGGTGTGCTGCGCCGACGACCCGGAACTGATCACGGATCTGCACTTTACCGAAGGAATGACCGCCGCTCAGAAACCAGTGGACATGATAGAGAACGCCAACCGCGCAGGAATTTCTCCGAAAGCTGATCTGCTGACGCTGCTCAATAACTCAGCAGTGGGGAGAGAATCCATGATACCGCTGTTTTCGCCGGAGCAGAACGGTTTCGGAATGACCGCCGACGAGGAGGGGCTGACCGCGGTGCTGACCGGAGCCAGGGTGCTCTCCGGGGGAAGGCTGACCTCAAGACTGGACAGCGAATCCACCGCCGGTGCAATGCTGCTTTCCGGTGATTCCGACCGGGTGCCGCTCACATTCTCCCACGGCGGCAGGGAGCACAGCTGCGAGGCGTATTGCATAAAAATCCGGCGGCTAGATTCCGGGGAGGTGCAGGTTTCCGCCAGGCTGCGCCGCAGGAACGGGGAATCCCTGCCCGAGGAGCTGAGGGAAGCCGCTATGATGAAGCTGGATTCCATTATAAACGCGGCGCTTGCCGCTGAATGAATCAGGTGCGGATATCCGAAGGGCTGTCCGCACCCTTTATTTGTGGCTGCAAAGCCGTTCCCAATAACTGTATAGTAAACTTGCACAAAAGGATTATGAAAAAATTGTGCGAGTTTGGATATTTTTTTTCTGAAAACACTTGACTTTTTGGCGAAAACGTGTTAAATTATATTTAGCACTCAGAGAGATAGAGTGCTAAAACCTGAGGAAGGTGGTCAGATTGGATACCAGATCAATGAAAATACTCTCGGCGATAGTTGACGAGTATATCAGAACAGGCGAGCCGGTGGGTTCAAAGGCGCTTGCCGAAAAACCGGACATCTCGGTTTCCTCTGCCACGATCAGAAACACGATGGCGGCTCTTGAGCAGGAGGGTTATCTCGATCACCCACATACCTCCGCAGGAAGAGTTCCCACATATAAGGGCTACAGGTTCTATATCGACAACCTGATGGATCCGCTGCCGCTTGAGCAGAAGGACATGGAGCGTATCGACGGAATGCTTGAAAAGGCGGCTCAGGACAGCAGCTCCTCCCCGGAAGAAGCGATAGTCGAGAGCGCTTCCGCAGCGCTTGCCGAGATCACGAAATGCGCGACGTATTCCACGAACCACGTTTCACAGTTCTCGGTGATCACCAAGGTGGACGTTATCCCGACCGGACGTCGCATGTACGTCCTGCTGATGATAACTAGCACTGGCGCAATAAAGAACCGTGTGTGCCGCATGCAGTTCGACCTTACGAACGAGCAGATGGAGTTCTTCACGAACTTCGTCAGCAAGAACCTCCAGGGCGTGAACCTTGCGGAAATGACCGACGACTACATGAACAGGCTGACCGAGGCTCTCGGCGCTTACATGGTCACGCTTTCGCCGCTGCTTGACGCAGTGTGTGAGCTTTCGAACGACCTCATGCAGGGCAACGTTGACGTACAGGGTCAGAGCAATCTGATCGAATGTCAGGAGTTCCCGGTGATGGACGTTATGAAGTTTCTGGAAAACAAGAACGAGCTTTCAGCGCTGCTGGACAGCACGTTCTCGGGGATCAACATAAAGTTCGGCGGCGAGGACAGCGGAACGTTCGCGATAAGCAACTCAAGCTTCGTGAGCGGCACATATTATAAGGACGGCAAGCCCGCAGGCACATTGGGAGTCATTGGCCCGATGCGGCTGGACTACCGCAGGATAATCCCTTATATCGAATATTTCAGCAACAAGATCACCAGGCTGCTTTCTGAAGACTCGGATAAGCCGCCTCAGATAGAAAGCGAGGTCAAGGACAATGGAGAACAGCGATAGCAAGGATCTGGAGCAGACCGCCCAGACTGAAGAAGCGGCCGTGGAGGAATCCGCAGACGCACAGGTAGTCGAAGAACAGCCGGACGCAGACGAAAAGCTCGCAAAGGAGCTTGCTCAGGTAAAGGATCAGCTTCTCCGGACGATGGCTGAATACGACAACCACAGAAAGCGCACCGCAAAGGAAAAGATGGAGCTTCGTGCGGATATCATTTCCAACGTAGTTTCGGACTTCCTGCCGGTCATGGATAATCTCGAGAGAGCGCTCCAGGCTGAATGCACTGACGAGAACTATAAGCAGGGCGTTCAGATGATCTACGACAGCTTCATGGCAACTCTCACGAAGCTTGGCGTGACCGAGATAGAGAGCGACGGCGCGGAGTTCAATCCCCAGCTGCACCAGGCAGTTCAGAGAGTGGACGACGAGAACATCGAGAGCGGAAAGGTCGCAAAGACCTTCGCCAAGGGCTACAAGATAAACGATAAGGTAATTCGTTTTGCAATGGTAGCCGTTGCAAATTAATCACAGTAAATCAAGAACATTTTCATAGCATGATATCATGCGAACAGAAGAATGGAGGAAATCATTATGGGAAAGATCATTGGTATTGACTTAGGTACAACAAATTCCTGCGTATCCGTTATCGAAGGCGGCGAGCCGGTAGTTATCACCAACTCCGAGGGTTCCAGAACAACGCCTTCCGTTGTAGCTTTCACTAAGGACGGCGAGCGTCTGGTTGGTCAGCTGGCAAAGAACCAGGCTGTTACAAACCCTGAAAAGACCGTTATCTCCATCAAGCGCCACATGGGCAGCGATTATAAGGTAGATATCGACGGCAAGAAGTACACCCCTCAGGAGATCTCCGCTATGATACTTCAGAAGCTCAAGGGCGACGCTGAAGCATACCTCGGCGAGAAGGTAAACGACGCTGTTATCACCGTTCCGGCATACTTCACCGACAGCCAGCGTCAGGCTACCAAGGACGCAGGTCAGATCGCAGGTCTTAAGGTACACAGAATCATCAACGAGCCGACAGCCGCTGCACTGGCTTACGGCATTGACAAGGAAGAAGAGCAGAAGATCGTTGTTTACGACCTCGGCGGCGGTACTTTCGATGTATCCGTGATCGAGATCGGCGACGGCGTTCAGGAGGTTCTCGCAACCGCTGGTAACAACCACCTGGGCGGCGACGACTTTGACCAGAGAGTAATTGACTACCTCAAGGGCGAGTTCAAGAAGTCCGATGGAATCGACCTCAGCAGCGACAAGTTCGCAATGCAGAGATTAAAGGACGAGGCTGAGAAGGCTAAGATCGCGCTCTCCAACTCAACTTCCGTAAACGTAAATATCCCGTATATCACCGCTGACGCTACTGGTCCTAAGCACCTGAACGTAACCCTCACAAGGGCTAAGTTCAACGAGCTGACCGCTGACCTGGTAGAGTCCACAATGGGTCCGCTGAAGCAGGCTATCTCCGATTCCGGCCTTGACAAGAGCGAGATCGACAAGATCCTTCTGGTCGGCGGTTCCACAAGAATCCCGGCAGTTCAGGACGCTGTAAAGAACTTCCTCGGCAAGGAGCCGTTCAAGGGTATCAACCCTGATGAGTGCGTTGCAATCGGCGCTTCTATCCAGGGCGGTGTGCTCAACAAGGAAGTCACCGGTCTGCTGCTGCTCGATGTAACTCCTCTGTCCCTCGGTATCGAAACCGCAGGCGGCGTTTGCACAAGAATGATCGAGCGTAACACCACCATTCCTACAAAGAAGAGCCAGATCTTCTCCACATATTCCGATAACCAGCCGAGCGTTGATATCAACGTACTCCAGGGCGAGCGTGAGTTCGCTAAGGACAACAAGTCCATCGGTACTTTCCGTCTGGACGGTATCGCTCCGGCTCCCCGTGGAATCCCGCAGATCGAGGTTACTTTCGATATTGATGCGAACGGTATCGTAAACGTAACCGCTAAGGATCTGGGCACCGGCAAGGAGCAGCACATCTCCATCACCGCTTCCACCAACATGAGCAAGGACGATATCGATAAGGCTGTCAAGGAAGCTGAGCAGTTCGCAGCAGAGGACAAGAAGCGTAAGGAGGACGTTGACACTCGCAATGAGGCAGACCAGATGGTTTACCAGATCGAGAAGTCAATGACCGATTTCGGCGACAAGGTAACAGAGGACGACAAGGCTAAGGTACAGCCGAAGCTGGACGCTCTCAAGGAAGCGCTCAAGGGCACTGATATTGAAGCAATCAAGACCGCCAAGGACGAGCTCCAGAAAGAGTTCTACGAGGTAGCCGGAAAGATCTATCAGGCTCAGGGTGCGGCTGCTGGCGCTGACGGCGCAGCTCCTCAGCAGGATAATGGTCCTGTTGACGGCGAAGTCATCGACGAATAATCACTAAGGTAATACACGGCGCCTTGAGGTCTTTCCAAACCCCAGGGCGCTTTGGGTTAATTCGGAATTCGTGCAGGGAAGCTCCCGGTGGAATGTCCATATTCCGAATTATGAATTCCGAGTTAATATGGGGGTTGATACTTAATGGACAAGAAAGATTACTATGAGGTACTGGGGCTGAAAAAGGGCGCCACTGACGCCGAGATAAAGAAGGCGTACCGCCAGATGGCGAAGAAATACCACCCTGACCTCAATCCGGACGACCCGGAGGCTGAGGCTAAATTCAAGGAGGTCAACGAGGCGAACGATGTCCTCTCCGACCCCCAGAAGAAGGCAAGATACGATCAGTTCGGATTCGCAGGCGTTGACCCGAGCTACGGCGCTGGTCAGGGCACCGGCGGTGGCGGCGGATTCGGCGGCTTTGGAGGATTCACCGGCGGATTCAGCAGCGGCGACGGCATAGACCTGGGCGATATATTCGACAACATCTTCGGCGGTGGATTCTCCGGCGGCTCCAGGACCAACACGAACGGACCGCGCAGAGGCTCTGACATTGTGGTATCCCTGAGCATAAGCTTCATGGAGGCGTGCAAGGGAATCACCCACGACATCGAGATCAACCGCGTTGAGCCGTGCGACGAGTGCGGCGGCTCCGGCGCCAAGAAGGGAACCCAGGCAAAGACCTGCCCCGACTGCCACGGCACCGGTAAGGTCAACGTGCGCCAGCAGACCATGTTCGGCATGATGCAGTCCACGCGCGCGTGCTCCAAGTGCATGGGCAAGGGCAAGATCATCGACACTCCCTGCCCCAAGTGCTCAGGAAACGGAGTGGTTCAGAAGAAGGTCACGATCTCCGTCAACATTCCGGCTGGTATTTCCGACGGGCAGACAATCCGCCTGAGCGGAAAGGGCAATGCCGGCTCCGGCGGCGGACCTCGCGGCGACCTCAAGGTTCGTATTTCCGTGCGCCAGGATAAGGTGTTCGAGCGCGACGGCGACAATATAATCATCGAGGTTCCGCTGACCTACACGCAGGCGGCGCTCGGCGCGGAGATAGACATTCCCACTATCGACGGTACGATGAAGTACACGATACCTGCTGGAACTCAGCCCGGAAAGGTATTCACGATCCGCGGCAAGGGCGTTCAGCACTGCCAGCGCAACGGCCGCGGCGATCAGCTGGTACAGGTTTCCGTGGAAGTACCCACAAATCTCAACAAGAAGCAGAAGGACGCACTCCAGGCGTTCGAAGCTACCCTTGACGAGAAGAATTATTCCCGACGCACCAGCTTCTTCGACAAGATAAAGGACATTTTCAAGCAGTGATCCAAAAATCTTACCGCCCCCTCGGGGGCGGTTTTCTTTTGTTTTCTCCGTAAATCGCCGGATATCTTCGGTTTTTTGTGATTTTTATGCTGTTTACCTATTGAAAATAGAGAGGATTTGTGGTAAAATATAATCTGAGTTATTATGTACAGGTACACCTGAGTAAACTGTACCATTACAGAAAGGACGCACCTATTGGTGTGCAGGGTGGAGATATATGGCTAAGTTAAAGGTTGCAGTGCTGTTCGGAGGGGCTTCGAGCGAGCACGATGTTTCCCTGGTTTCGGCATATTCCGTGCTGAACAATATCCCGAAGGATAAGTACGACGTGATGTGTATCGGTATCACCAGGAAGGGGCACTGGATGTACTACCCCGGCGAATACGAGGATATAAAGAACGGCGAGTGGGAGAACAATCCCGACAACTGCACTGCGGTCATCAGTCCGGATACAGTCGGCAAGGGAGTACTCCTGCTGGGGGCTGACGACAAGTGCTACCTGCGCAAGGTGGACGTGGTGTTCCCGGTGCTGCACGGCAGATTCGGCGAGGACGGTACGGTGCAGGGACTGTGCGCTCTTGCCGGTATTCCCTGCGTCGGCTGCGACATGACAAGCAGCGCAGACTGCATGGACAAGGCAATAACGCACACGATCCTTGACGCGGCAGGTATCCGCACCGCGCCATACTGTTATGTTACACGCAGTTCGCTTTACGATATTGATGGAGCCTGCGAGGACATTGAGAAGAAACTAGGCGGATATCCCATGTTTGTGAAGCCGGCATGTGCAGGCTCCTCCGTGGGAGTAACCCGTGCCGCTGACCGCGAGGCGCTCAAGAACGGTATTAAGATTGCATTCGCTCACGGTGAGAAGGTGGTCATCGAAACCGAGATAATCGGCAAGGAAGTCGAGTGCGCCGTTCTCGGAAACGGCGAGAATCTGATAGCTTCCATTCCGGGGCAGATAACCCCGGCGGAGGAATTCTACGATTATGACGCAAAGTACAAGCTCGGGACTTCCGTGCTGGATATTCCGGCGAAGATATCTCCGGAGATGACCGAGGAGCTCCGTGCGACTGCGAAAAAGGCGTTCATCGCAATGGGGTGCAGCGGATTCTCCAGGGTGGATTTCTTTGCGACTGAGGACGGGCTGGTGCTGAACGAGATCAACACCATTCCGGGATTCACGCCGATAAGCATGTATCCGAAGCTTATGGCGAACATGGGGATAGAGTACGGAGAGCTGCTTGACAGGCTGATCGAGCTTGCCATTGAGAAGAACTCCGAAAACTGACCGGGAGTGATGAATTTGGGAAACAACGCAAATATCAGAATGATAGTAAAGCAGACCGCCGACGGCGCCACGGACAGCTCCGAGCTGTTCACCAAGGGCGAATTCCGGGAGCATGGCGGCAGCTATTTCATAGACTACGACGAGAGCGAGGCAACGGGCTACGAGGGAAGCCATGTTCAGCTGCGTATCGGGCAGGAGGACGAAACCATCACCATGACCCGTACCGGCAGGGCGTTTTCTGCGCTGGTTTTTGAGAACGGCAAGCGGCATTTCTGCCACTACGGCACGGAATACGGCGACTGCATGATCGGGATTTCCACCAACGAACTGCGCAACGGAATTACCGGCGACGGCGGAGAAATATACGTCCGCTACACGATAGACGTGAACTCCGGGCTTATGCTCACGAACGAGATAACTATCCACGTCAAGCCACACGGCAATGAAATATAATTATAATAAGAGGAGATAACAGGAATGTACAACGCAGTAGAATACGCAAAGGCACAGGTCAAGGAAATGATCATGGGCGCGCTCGGCAGGCTGGTGTCGGATGGAAAGATCCCGGCAGAGCCGCTGCCGCCTTTCCAGGTAACAATCCCGGCGGACAACAGCCACGGCGATTTCTCAGCCAACACGGCTCTTGTTTCCGCAAAGGCGCTGAAGAGCAACCCAAGAGCGATCGCGCAGATGATCGCGGATTCCGTGGAATTCGCCGGAACCGACTTCAGTAAGGTCGAGGTCGCAGGCCCCGGATTCCTGAACTTCTTCATCGGCGAGAGCTGGTTTGAGGGCGTTGTCCGGAATGCTGTCGCAATGGGCGACGACTACGGCAAGACTGACCTGGGCAAGGGCAAGCGTGTTCTGGTGGAGTTTGTTTCTGCGAATCCGACCGGACCCATGCATATAGGCAACGCGCGCGGCGGCGCGCTGGGCGACAGCCTTTCCTCCCTGCTCCAGGAGGCTGGCTACGAGGTCAGCCGTGAATTCTACATCAACGACGCAGGCAACCAGGTGGCAAAGTTCGGCAAGTCCCTTGACCTGCGCTACATGCAGCTGTGCAGCGAAGCCGGTCAGAAGATCATCGCGGAGTGCGGCGGCGATATGGAGAAGCTGACAAAGACTATCTACGACCAGACCGCCACCCCGGACGAGGAGGGCAATATTCCCGAGGAACAGAAGAATTTTCCGTTCACCATGCCCACCGACGTTTATCTTGGCATGGATATAATTGAGCATGCGAAGAATTACTACGACCTGCACGGCAGAAAGGCTCTTTCTGAGAAGCCCGAGGAGGAGCGCCGCAAGGCACTGGTGGATTATGCACTTCCGCTGAACGAGCAGCGCCTTGAAACCGACCTGCTGAAGTACCGCATCAAGTACGACAACTGGTTCAAGGAGAGCACGCTCCACAACAACGGCGCAGTAAAGGCGGTCATTGAGAAGCTCAAGGCAGGCGGTCACACCTATGAGAAGGACGGCGCACTCTGGCTGAAGGCTACCGATTTCGGCGGCGACCAGGATTTCGTACTGGTACGCTCCAACGGATTTCCGACCTACATCGTGCCGGATATCGCGTATCACTACGACAAGCTCATCACCAGAAACTACGACAAGGCGATAAACGTGCTCGGCGCAGACCACCACGGCTATGTACAGCGCATGAGGATCGCACTCTCCGCCCTTGGGATAGACGAGAAGCGCCTGGACGTCGTTATCATGCAGATGGTAATGCTTATCCGCGACGGAAAGCCCTGCAAGCTCAGCAAGCGCTCCGGCAAGGCTATCACGCTGACTACGCTGCTTGACGAAGTTCCGATTGACGCAGCGAGATTCGTGTTCAATCAGCGTACCGCCGACACCCATCTGGAGTTCGACCTCGACCTCGCGGTGGAGGAATCCAGCAAGAACCCCGTGTTCTACGTTCAGTACGCTCACGCGAGAATTTGCAGCATAATCCGCAGGCAGGCGGAGGAAGGCGTACAGTACGAGGGCGGCGCAGTATCATACAGCGACCCGGCGGAGCTGGCGCTTATCCGCAAGATCGCGGAAATGCCCGAGATGATCAACTCCGCGGCGAAGGACTACGATCCCTCCGCGCTGACCAGATATTCCTACGAGCTGGCGCAGGCATTCCACAAGTTCTACGACAGCTGTCCGATAAAGGGCGCGGAGGAGCCGGTGAAGCTCTCCCGACTGGCGCTCTGCATTGCGGCAAAGACCGCCCTCAAGAATGTACTCACCCTGCTCAAGGTTGAGGCTCCCGAGAGAATGTAAGCCATGTTCAAGCAGGAAAGAAAATACTATGCCCGTGCATTCCTGTATGCGCTGGCGATGGCAGGGGTGCTCCTGCTGCCGTTCGTGATAATCGACAGAGGATTCTTCGTGTATTACGGCGACTACAACGCGCAGCAGATGCCCTTCTACAAGACCTGTATCGAGGCGGTGCAGTCCGGGAATTTCGGCTGGAACTGGAAAACCGACCTCGGAGCGAATTTCGTAGGCTCCTACAGCTTCTACACGCTGGGAAGCCCGTTCTTTTGGTTCGCGGCGCTGTTCCCGGTGGCGATATCGCAGTATCTGATGGCGCCGCTGCTGGCGCTGAAGATCGCGCTTTCGTCGCTCTTTGCGTTCGTGTTTATCCGCAGATTTGTGACGAAGCCGCAGAACGCTCTTATCGGAGGTCTGCTTTATGCGTTCTCCGGATACTCGATGTACAATATCTTCTTCAACCACTTCCACGAGGCGATAGTGTTCTTTCCGCTTCTGCTGATCGGTCTTGAGGAAGCTGTTGTGAACAAGCGCCGCGGCGCCCTGGCGCTGGCGGTGGCTATAAACGCGTTCGTGAATTACTTCTTCTTCATCGGGGAGTGTATCTTCCTGGTGCTGTATTTCATCGCAAGACTGATAGGCGACAGCCGCTTCCGCTTTGGCGTGAGGGATTTTTTCTGCCTGGCGTTTGAGGCGGTCTGCGGTGTGCTTATCGCAGGGATCCTGTTTGTTCCGTCTATATTCCAGGTGCTGGACGTGCCGCGTTCGACATCTATGCTGAACGGCTGGGACTTCCTGTTCTACAACAAGAACCAGCGCTATGGACTGATTCTTGAGGCAATGTTCTTTCCGGGAGAGATCCCGGCTCGCTCCTCCATGTTCGAGAGCGCGGACGCAAAATGGAGCAGCGTGGCGCTGTTCCTGCCGCTGTTCTCCCTCTCAGGAGTCCTTGCGCTGGTGAAGGGAGCCTCCACCGAGGCTTCGCGGCGCATGAAGTGGCTGCGGATACTGCTTCCGGCATGCTTCGTCATCACGATGATACCGGGACTGAACTCCTCGTTCGTCCTGTTCAACTACAGCTTCTACACCCGGTGGTGGTATATGCCGGAGCTGCTCTGCGCACTGGCGACCGTCTATGTGCTCGAGCACGAGGAATTCGACCTCAAGTTCGGCGTGAAGTTCTGCGCCGTGGCTGTGGTGCTCATCTCCCTGCTGGCGGTGTTCTTCCCGATGAAGGACAAGGAAACCGACCAGATACTTCCGAGGATAGCCGTGAAGATTTCCCCGGCGGTGTTCGTGAATATCGGCATTGCGATCGCAATGACCGTTGTGGCATTCAGCATGCTCCACTGGCGGAAGCGCGACAGCGCTGCGAAATTTACGAAAAAGGTGACTGCTGGAGTTGTCGTGTGCTCAATGGCGCTTGGGTATTATTTCGTAAGCTACGGCAGGATCCTGGGACCGTATCTCGGGGACTACAACAGCAAGGTTTCCGCGCAGATACACATTGACGACCCGGAATTTCACCGCATGGAATCCCTGGACAGTCTGAACAACATCAACATGCTGTGGGATATGAGCTCCCTCAAGAGCTTCACCAGTATTATCCCCAGCTCCACGTTCGACCTGTACGACCTCCTGGGAATCGAGCGTTCGGTGAACTCCAACCCCAAGACGGAGAACTACGCGCTGCGCTCCCTCACGAATGTGCGCTATCTTATCGTATCGCAGAATACGGACGAGAAGAAGCTGGACGATGCGCTGAAGGATATGCCGATGTTCGAATTCATGGAGGAGCAGGACGGTTACGACATCTATCGCAATACCGTGGCGCTTCCCATGGGATACGCGTACGACACTTATATTCTGGACTCCGACGCGAAAAAGCAGACCAAGGTGGATAATCTGATGGTCGGCAGCGCGATTCTGACCGAAGAGCAGGCGGAGAAGTACTCCGACATACTCCTGGAAAGGAAGCCGGAGAGCCTGAACGATGAGCAGAGATACGAGCGGTTCCTTACCGACGCGGAGGAGCGCCAGGCGCTGGGCGCAAAGCAGTTCAGCGTGAACAGCAGCGGATTCACTGCCGTGACGGATTATACTTCCGAAAAACTCATGGTGTTCAGCGTGCCCTATGACAAGGGCTGGAGCGGAACTGTGTCCGTACAGGGAGCCGCGCCCCAGGCGCTTGAGGTGGATAAGGTCAACGGCGGATTCATCGGCGTGCGTATTCCGGCAGGCGTGTGCGAGATCAGCTTCACCTATAAGACCCCCGGCGGAAGCCTGGGAATCATCTGCACAGTGGCTGGAATAGTGCTGTTCGGCGGATATATCCTGCTGTGCTATTTCATCATCAAGCGCAGACCGGTGCGCTACGCTCACCTGTATCCCGTTGACCAGAACGACGGCGTGAAGGCGCACAGTTCCTATATTCAACAGCTGTCGAAGCAGATCTACGACTTCCCGGAAAAGGGAGTGGTGAAGGCGGACAGCGAGAACGAACTGTCCTGGCCGGATGTCGAGGAGAGCTTCATGGACCGGGAGCGGTATGATTTCAAGAGCCGCAAGCCCAGGCCGAGGACTTCCCACATAACCGAGGAGGACGAGGCTTTCAACGTCATGAAGGAACTCGACGAGAAGAAGAACAGCAGCGACGACGGACTTTAAGGAGAATGAAATGGGCCATCTTGAAGAAAAGACCATATCCAGTGAACAGAAGTTCGATGGAAAGATAGTCAAGCTTTACGTTGACAAGGCAGAGTTGGAGGACGGTAAGATAGTCACCCGTGAGGTGATCCGCCACCCGGGCGGAGTATGCGTGCTTCCCCTGACGGACAAAAACGAGGTGCTGTTTGTGCGGCAGTTCCGCTATCCGCACCAGACGGTGCTGCTGGAGATCCCGGCAGGAAAGCTGGAATACGGCGAGAGCCATCACGAATGCGGACTGCGTGAGCTGAAGGAGGAAACCGGCTGCACCTGCGACGACTACACCTATCTCGGCAGCCTTATCCCGACTCCGGCGTACTGCGGCGAGGTTATCCATATGTACCTTGCCCGGGGACTGCATTCCGGCAGCCAGAAGCTGGACGATGGTGAGTTCCTCGAGGTGGAGAAGATACCGCTCGATGAAGCGGTCGCAATGGTAATGCGCAACGAGATTCAGGATTCCAAGACCCAGATCGCGCTGCTCAAGACAAAAATGCTCCTGGAGAGAAAATGATTAACCGGGCGAGGAACACTCGCCCGGCACGGTCATGAGATATACTGCCTGTAAGCCTCGATAATGCTGTTTTCGAGGGCGCTGCGGGCGTTGGTGCTTATCGGATGGATTATGTCCCGGTATACGCCGTGTTCCTCCCTGCGGCTCGGCATTGCCACGAACAGCCTGTCGTCACCCTGCACGACCTTGATGTCGTGGATAGCGACGGCGTTGTCAAGCGTGACCGAAACCACGGCGCGCAGCCGTCCGTCGTGCATTGTTTTTCTGATTTTAATGTCGCTTATTTCCATGAGAAACCTCCATTGTTTTTTGGTTTTATTGTGGGAATTTTTGCGGATAATATTCATACAATTATTGTAATAACTATCCCGAAAGAAGGAGTTTTACCGTGGAAGATTTTCTTACTGGAAAAAAGCACATTCACTTTATCGGCATAGGCGGCTCGGGAATGTACCCCCTGGCACAGATCCTGCATTCCCAGGGGTATTACCTCACCGGCTCGGATAATAACGAAACCGCCACCCTGGACGCAGTGCGCAAGATGGGTATTCCGGTGCATCTGGGGCATTCCCCGGAGAACATCATGGGTGCTGACCTCATCGTGCATACCGCGGCGATAATGGCGGATAATCCCGAGCTCATCGCGGCAAAGAACAGCGGAGTCCTCACCGTGGAGCGCAGCGAACTCCTCGGGCTTGTCACCAGCTGGTACAGCAAGGCGTTCTGCGTCAGCGGAACCCACGGAAAGACTACAACCACCTCCATGCTGACGCATATCCTGCTGGCGGCTGGCATCGACCTCTCCGCAGTTATCGGCGGTAAGCTGAAAGCCATCGGCGGAAGCGGCAGGGCAGGCAAGAGCGAATACATGGTCTGCGAGGCGTGCGAATTCGTGGATACGTTCCTCAAGCTGTTCCCGAACATTTCGATAGTTCTGAACATCGACCGCGACCATTTGGATTACTTCAAGACGATGGAGAATCTCAAGCTGAGTTTCTCAAAGTTCTGCAAGAAAACCACGGATCTAGTCATTGCCAACGGCAGCGACGCAAATACGATGGAAGCCGTGAATGCGAGCGGTACGGCGGCGCGTGTGATTACTTTCGGCAAGTCTGCGGACTGCGACTTCTACCCGGAGAACATACAGCACATCGCGGACTTCCGCACGGAGTTCGACCTCATGCACCACGGCGAGAAGCTGGAGCATATCACGATACGCGTTCCGGGGATCCACAACGTGTACAATGCGGTCGCAGCCTGTGCGGCGGCGTATTCTGCCGGAATCCCGGCGGAGGCGCTCCGGGAGGGACTGGATAAGTTCGGCGGCGCAATGCGCAGATTCGAGCGCCTTGCGGAAATCAACGGCGTCACCATCGTGGACGACTACGCACACCACCCGGCGGAGATCGCGGCAACGCTGAAAACCGCAAAGGAAATGAGCTTCAAGCGCGTGTGGGCGGTGCACCAGCCGTTCACCTATTCACGCACGGCAATGCTGCTCGACGAGTTTGCGCAGGCGCTTTCCATTGCGGACAGGGTAGTCCTGACTGAGATCATGGGCAGCCGTGAGAAGAACACCTATAACATCTATTCAAAGGACCTCGCAGCGAAGATCGACGGCTGCGTATGGTACACCGGCATGGAGGAGGTCGCGCAGTACGTCGCGGCGAACGTCCAGCCCGGGGATCTGGTAATAACGCTCGGCTGCGGCGATATCTATAAGGCGGCTGACAGGATAATTGAAATATTAAAGGGAGAATAAGGAGCACTGAATGTTTGAACTGAAAAAGACCGAGGGACGCGCACGCCGCGGATTATTCACAACTCCGCACGGCGCGATAGAAACGCCGTTTTTCATGAACGTAGGGACCGCCGCCGCGATAAAGGGCGGCATATCCTCCGTTGACCTCAAGGGACTCAAGACGCAGGTGGAGCTGTGCAATACCTACCATCTGCACCTCCGCCCGGGGGACGATGTGATATACAAGATGGGCGGACTGCACAAGTTCATGAACTGGGACAAGCCTATACTGACGGACAGCGGCGGATTCCAGGTGTTCTCCCTGGCGAAGCTGCGCAAGATCAAGGAAGAGGGCGTGTACTTCGCGAGCCACATCGACGGCAGGCGCCTGTTCATCGGTCCGGAGGAGAGCATGCAGATACAGTCACACCTGGCGTCAACCATTGCGATGGCGTTTGACGAGTGCGTGGAGAATCCTGCTCCGAGGGATTACGTCCAGCGCTCCGTGGAGCGTACCACAAGGTGGCTCCAGCGCTGCAAGGACGAGATGGCGCGGCTGAACTCCCTGCCGGAAACCATCAACAAGCAGCAGATGCTGTTCGCAATAAACCAGGGCGGTACCTACGATGATATCCGCGTGGCGCATATGCAGACCATTTCCCAGATGGACCTCGACGGCTACGCTATCGGCGGACTTGCGGTCGGAGAGCCTACCGAGGATATGTACCATATCCTGGACGTAGTTCTGCCGCATGCGCCGGTGGACAAGCCCCGTTACCTCATGGGCGTGGGAACTCCGTCGAATATTATCGAGGGAGTTTACCGTGGAATCGACATGTTCGACTGCGTAATGCCGAGCAGAAACGCGCGTCATGCCACGATATTCACCTGGGACGGCATAATGCATGCAACAAACAAGTGCTACGAACTGGACGACAAGCCGCTCGATCCCAAGTGCGACTGCCCCACCTGCCGGAATTTCAGCCGCGCCTATATCCGCCACCTGTTCAAGGCAGGCGAGCAGCTGGGCGGCAGACTTGCGGTGCAGCATAATCTGTATTTCTACAACACACTCATGGAGAAGATACGGGACGCGCTGGACGAGGGCAGGTTTGAGGAATTCCGCAATGAGTATTCCGCGAAGCTTGCAACGCTTGTAGACAAGGGGTAACGACATGAAGCTGATAAGCATAGGCTTCGGCAATACCGTGAACGCCGACAGGATAGTCGCGGTGGTGAGTCCTGAGGCGGCTCCCGTGAAGCGCATCGTGCAGCTTGCCAAGGATAATGGCACGGCGATCGACGCTACCTGCGGCAGGCGGACAAAATCCGTCATAATCTGCGACAGCGGACATGTTGTGATGTCCGCGCAGACGCCGGAAACAATATCCGGAAAAACTTCCTCCGACGAGGAGTAAAGCATATATTCAGACATAAAAGGAGAAACATCATGGAAAAGGGTCTGCTTTTTGTAGTTTCCGCGCCGGCAGGCTGCGGTAAGGATACGATTCTTGAACAGCTGTTCAAATGTACGGAAAATGTCGGATATTCTGTATCTGCAACGAGCCGCGCTCCCAGGGAGGGCGAGGTGGACGGAGTGCATTACCACTTCCGCACCCGTGAGCAGTTCGAGCAGATGATAAAGAACGAGGAAGTGCTGGAGTACACCGAGTACTGCGGCAACTATTACGGCACGCCCAGAAAGGCTGTCGAGGACATGCTCAGCGCTGGCAGGGACGTTATCCTCAAAATAGAGGTAGAGGGCGCCATGAACATCAGGCGCCAGTTCCCGGAGTGCTGCCTGGTATTTATCCTGCCGCCCTCCATGCATGAGCTGGAGCGCCGCCTGAGAAAGCGCGGCACCGAAACCGAGGAGAAGATAATTGAGCGCACCGCCCAGGCGCGCGAGGAGCTGAAGTTCGCCGAGAACTACGACTACCTCATCGTGAACGGCGAGCTTGAAAAGGCTGTGGACGACCTCCGGGCGGTAATTGAGGCGGAGAAGCTGCGCAAGGTACGCCGCATGCCGCTGCTCGACGCACTCCGGGCAGAATGATAGAAGCAGTCCAGGCGGCGGTGGAGGGAACTGCATACAGTTTCGACATGCTGTTCACTTACCTTGTGCCGGAGAGCCTTTACGGGAAGATTTCCGCAGGAATGCGCGTGGTCGTGCCCTTCGGCAGGGGCAGCCAGAGCCGCGTGGCGCTGGTGTTCTCCGTGGAGCCTGCGCCGGAGGAACGCACGAAGCTGAAATTCGTAAGCTCCATCGCGGACAGCGAGCCGGTCATTTCCACGGAAATGCTGCACCTGTGCAAGTGGATACGCGACAACACGTTCTGCACATATTTTGACGCATTCAGGGCGATTCTTCCGCCGGGGCTGAGCTATACTCTGCAAACGAGGTATGAGCCGGTCAACGGGTTTTCCGGCGAACTGGACATGAATGAGCGACAGCTGCTGGAGCGTATTTCGCAGCTCCGGGAGCGCTACTCCCCGGACGCCGCGGACAGGTCGCTGCTGAAATCGCTGACGGAAAAGGGCGCAGTCCGGGAATCCGAGCTGCTGAAGCGCCGGGTCGGCGATGAAACTACACTCATGGTTAAAATCGCGGAGCAGCCCGAGGGTGCGGAATCCCCGAAGCTCACGCCGAAGCAGAAGCAGGTGATCGCGTTTCTGGAGGAGAACTCAGCGGCTTCCGTGCACGAGGTGTGCTATGCGCTGAACATCACCGCGGCGGTGGTGAAGCGGCTGGTGGAAAAGGGGATACTCGAGGAATACGAGTACCAGGTGTTCCGTTTGGAGAACACCGTCAGCAAGACTGAAAGTCCGTCCGATATAGTGTTCTCCCCGAAGCAGCAGGCGGTATTTGACGGCTGCCTGTCGCTGATGAACTCCGATCAGCCCAAATGCGCGCTGCTCCGGGGAATAACCGGCAGCGGCAAGACGTCGGTATTCATCCGGCTGATCGACGAAGCCGTGAAGCAGGGGAAATCCGCCGTCATGCTGGTGCCGGAGATATCCCTGACTCCGCAGATGGTGGGGAAGTTCCGGCGGCTGTTCGGCGACGAGGTGGCAATACTCCACAGCAGCCTGTCACTGGGGGAGCGCGCG
The DNA here is from genome assembly GCA_900542145.1 of uncultured Oscillospiraceae bacterium. Taxonomy (GTDB): domain Bacteria; phylum Bacillota; class Clostridia; order Oscillospirales; family Ruminococcaceae; genus CAG-115. The sequence goes on from UQMF01000012.1 coordinate 47,541, forward strand.
GACGAATACACGCGCATTCGCACCGGCAGGGCGCACATAGTCGTCGGAACGCGCAGCGCGGTATTCGCCCCGGTGCAGAATCTTGGGATCATCGTCATCGACGAGGAGGGGGAAAGCTCCTACAAGTCCGAGAGCGCCCCGAGATACCATGCCCGGGACATCGCGAAGCAGCGCTGCTTCTGGCACGGAGCGTTCCTGCTGCTGGCTTCCGCGACTCCGTCGCTGGAAAGCTACTACAACGCTAAGACAGGGCGCTACAGCCTGTTTGAGCTGGACGAGCGGTATAACAACGCGGTCCTCCCGGAAGTCTACATCGTGGACATGCGTATTGAAGCGCAGAACGGGAATCACTCTGCGTTCAGCATGCCGCTGATAGAAGAAATGCAAAAGAACCTCGAACGGGGGGAGCAGTCGATACTGCTCCTCAACCGCCGGGGATATCACACGAGCGTGCGCTGCGCCACCTGCGGCAAAGCGCTGGAATGCCCGAACTGCGCGCTTCCGCTGACCTACCATAAGGCGAATGGCGCGGTGATATGCCACTACTGCGGATATTCCCACACACTGGGGAATATCTGCCCCTCCTGCGGAAGCAGATTCCTGATGATGAAGGGTACGGGCACGCAGCGTATTGAGGACGAGATTTCCGAGCTGTTCCCGACGGCGCGGATACTCCGTATGGACGCTGACACGACTGCGGCGAAAAACGCATTCGAGAGCAAGTTCAAGGCGTTCGCCGCCGGGGAATACGACATAATTGTCGGCACTCAGATGATCGCCAAGGGACTGGATTTCCCGAACGTGACCCTGGTCGGAGTCCTGCGCACCGACAACAGTCTGTACGCCGGGGATTTCCGGGCGTATGAGCGCACATTCTCGCTGATAACCCAGGTCGTCGGCAGGGGAGGGCGAGGCGGAAAGCGCGGCAGGGCGCTGATACAGACCTTCACGCCGGAGCACTATGTGCTCAATCTGGCAGCGAACCAGAACTACCCGGATTTCTACGCCGAGGAGATCGAGCTGCGGCAGGCAATGCTGTATCCGCCGTTCTGCGATATCGTGGTGATCGGGCTGACTTCCCTCATCGACGAGGAGTGCAGCCGCGCCGCGCTGAGAATACGGGATATGCTGGAGAAGCGCCACACCGAGGACTGCCCGGATATTCCGCTGAGGATACTGGGACCGGCACGAAACGTAATTGGAAAGGTCAACGGGCGCTACCGCTGGCGGCTCATACTGAAGTGCAGGAATTCCGCGCCGCTGCGGCGGCTGGTGGAGCAAACGCTGAAGGAAGCCGGAGCGGACAAGTCGTTCAGAAATACCGCGGTATTCGCGGACATGAACGGCGACCCGTAAAATAGAAAGGACGATAGACATGGCATTAAGGCAGATAGTGAAATTCGGGGAGGACATACTCCGCAAGAAGAGCAGACCTGTTACTAATTTCGACGAGCGCCTGTGGACGCTCCTTGACGACATGGCGGAAACCATGCACTCCAAGGACGGCGCAGGGCTGGCGGCGGTTCAGGTGGGAGTACTCCGCCGGGCGGTGGTTATAGACGTGCACGACGAGCACGGGGTAATCGAGTTGATAAATCCCGAGATAGTGTCCGCCGAGGGTACTCAGTGCGGCAGCGAGGGCTGTCTTTCCGCCCCGAACATGTGGGAGGAGGTCGAGCGCCCGAATATCGTCACCGTAAAGGCGCAGGACAGGCACGGCAAGGAGTTCACCATGACCGGCAGCGCGCTGCTGGCAAGGGCGTTCTGCCACGAGCTTGACCACCTGGACGGAGTGCTTTTCATCGACCATGTAAAGAGCGGCGGAGTCCCGGAACACCAGAATATTACAGCAAAGTAAAGGGGAATACACATGGCAGTACTTGAAATATTGCAGTTCGGAAATGAGATACTGCGTCAGAAGAGCGAGGAGGTCACCGAGTTCAACGAGGAGCTCTGGGAGCTTCTGGACGACATGTCGGACACTATGTACGACGCCGGCGGAGTGGGACTTGCGGCTCCGCAGATAGGCGTACTGAAGCGCGTTGTCGTCATCGACACCGACGACGATCACGGACTGCTGGAGCTTGTGAATCCCGTGATAGTCGCGATAAAGGGGAAGCAGCATGAACTTGAGGGCTGCCTTTCTTACCCCGGGAAGAGCGGATACGTTGTCCGCCCGGCGAAAGTTAAGATAAAGGCGCAGGATCGCTTCGGCAGACGTAAGACCTATGTTGGCACCGGACTGCTGGCACGCGCATTCTGCCATGAAACCGACCACCTCAACGGGATACTCTATTCCGACAAGGTGGACGAATGGGAGGAGGACGAGAAGTGAAATTAGTATTTATGGGAACCCCGGTGTTCGCGCTTTCCTGCCTTGAGCAGCTTATCGCTGCCGGTCACGAGGTCGCGGCGGTATTTACCCAGCCGGACAAGCCGAAAAACCGCGGCAAGCAGATACAGATGACCCCGGTCAAGGAGTGCGCACTGAAGCACGATATCCCGGTGTATCAGCCGCTGAGTCTGCGCAGGGGCGAGGACGCGGAAAAGTCCCTGGAGGTATTAAAGGAGATAAACCCGGACTGCATAGTCGTGGTAGCTTACGGGCAGATACTCCCGGAGAGTATTCTGGAATTGCCGGAGTATGGCTGTATCAACGTTCATGCTTCCCTGCTCCCGATGTACCGGGGAGCGGCGCCTATTCAGCGCTGCATTCAGTTCGGCGAGAAGAAGTCCGGAGTCACCACCATGTACATGGCGAAGGGGCTTGACACCGGCGACATGATACTCCGCGATGAACTGGATATCCCGGAGGACATGACTGGTTCCGAGCTTCACGACAGGCTGTCCGAGATGGGCGGCAGGCTCATCGTCCGCACCCTGGAGGAAGTTCAGAACGGCACCGCGCCGCGGATCCCACAGGAGGGCGACACCTGCTACGCTTCGATGATAAGCAAGGAGGAGCTGTTTCTGGACTTCACAAAGCCTGCGGTGCAGGTGCGCGATTTTATCCGCGCGATGTCCGCGGCTCCCTGCGCGTATACGCTCCTTGACGGAAAGCGCCTGAAGGTATTCCGCGCGCGTATTTCCGACAGAAACTTCTCCGGAACTCCCGGCGAGATAGTTGACGCGGATTCCTTCGCGGTGATGTGCGCCGATGGTGCAGTGGAGTTCACCGAGGTCCAGCCCGAGGGCGGAAAGCGCATGGATATCCAGGCGTACCTGCGCGGCAAAAAGCCGGAAAATGGAACCGTTCTGGGTAAATGACTTCATTGCACGCATAATAACCGTAATTGAAACCACTCTGGAACAGGAGGCAATTTATGGTACAGACACTTATTTCAACCGCAGCACGGCACACGAATTTTCTGAGCGTAGGCTACACTACTGCGTATTTTCTCTGCATTCTGGCGTTCATTTTCGCGCTGATATGCTCGCTGACCGTCAAGACGACGTTCAACAAATACAACCGGATAGGCAGCCGCCGTGGTATCACCGCCGCGGAGGTCGCGCGCATGATACTTGACCGCAACGGGCTTTATAACGTCCATGTGGAGCGTATTTCCGGCAATCTGACGGATAACTACAATCCGCGCACGAATATCGTGTCGCTGTCCGACAGCGTTTACAACAGCACGTCCCTAGCCGCCATCGGAGTTGCGGCGCATGAGTGCGGGCACGCAGTGCAGCATGCGCAGGACTATGTTCCGATAAAGATACGCACCGCGGTGTTTCCGCTGGCGCAGCTTGGCTCCTCGATGTATTTCATCGTGTTCATAGTCGGTCTGATATTCAGTTTCGAGCCGCTGGTCGACGCAGGAATTATACTGTTCCTGTTCGTTGTGCTGTTCCAACTGGTCACTCTTCCGGTGGAGTTCAACGCGAGCCGCCGGGCGCTGTCCACGATCCGCAGCGAGGGAATACTGGAGCAGGACGAGATGTACGGTGCGCGCAGGACTCTCACCGCGGCTGCGATGACATATGTCGCAAGTCTGGCAGTATCCTTTACGCAGCTGCTCAGACTGCTTGCAATACGGAACAACAGACGTTGAAACAAAAGACATATTAAGGAGGTCTGACAATGGCTGACCCACGGCTCACAGTCGTAAAAATGCTGATGAAAATGGAGAGCAGCGAGGCATATTCCAACCTGCTGCTGGATCACGCTTTCAACGAGGCGGAACTCAGCGACAGGGACAAGGCGTTTGCGGCGGCGCTGTTTTACGGCGTTCTGGAGCGAAGGCTCACCCTGGATCATGTGATCCGCACAAATTCGAAGATCGCTTTTGAGAAGCTGGACAAGGCGGCGGTGCAGATACTTCGTACCGGACTGTATCAGCTGCTTTACATGCCGTCTGTTCCCGAAAGCGCGGCGGTCAACGAAAGCGTAAAGATGTGCAAGAAGCTGAAATGCTTCTCCGCCCAGGGGTTCGTTAACGGAATGCTCCGCAGCTTTATACGCAGCGGAAAGAAGATAAGCTATCTCGGCATTTCACCGGAAAAACGGCTGTCGGTGGAGTATTCCTGTCCGGAGTGGCTGACTGAAAAATTCATCAGCGAATACGGCATGGATTTCGCAGTCCGTGCGCTGAAAGCCTCCGTCGGGAAGCCGCCGGTCTATGCAAGGGTGAATGTCCTCAGGACGACCACGGACAAAGTCATCGCGGAACTTGCGAAGCAACGTATAAAGGCTGCGCCGTATCCGGGGCTGGTGAACTGTATCCGTCTGGAAAAGGCTGGCGACATTGAGAAATGCGCGCCCTTCCGTCAGGGACTGTTTCATGTGCAGGATATTTCCTCGCAGCTGTGCTGTTTGACATTACGTCCCGTGGTGAATGAAACCGTGCTGGACGTGTGCGCGGCTCCCGGAGGGAAGAGCTTCACCCTGGCGGAGCTTATGGGCAACAACGGAAAGCTGTACAGCATGGACCTCCACGACATGCGCGTGGGACTTATCGAGGACGGCGCTGCGCGGCTCGGAATTAAGATCATCACCGCCATGCAGAACGATGCGTCGAAATTCAACGGTGCGCTGCCGCAGGCAGACAGGGTGCTGTGCGACGTTCCCTGCTCGGGATTCGGAGTTATCCGCCGCAAGCCGGAGATCAAGTACAAACCCCCGGAGGAATTCGCCGGACTGCCGGAGATACAGTATCAGATACTTGAAACCTCCGCGCGCTATGTGAAGTCAGGCGGCACGCTGGTGTATTCCACCTGCACGCTTTCCCGGGCGGAAAACGACGACGTGGCGGACAGATTCGCAGCCTCCCACCCGGAGTTCATGCCGATAGTCCAGCCGGTACCGCTTTCTGCGCCCGGGGACTACAAGCGTACCTACTGCCCGGACGAAAACGGCGGAGACGGCTTCTTTACTGCGTCATTCCGCAGAAAATGAGAAAGGCGATATAATTGGAAGAACTGGAAAAGATAGATATTCTCGCGCTCACAAGGGAAGAACTTGCAGCAGAGATCACCGCCATGGGCGAAAAGGCATTCCGTGCAAAGCAGATTTACGAGTGGCTGCATGTCAAGAAAGTCACTGATTTTGCACAGATGACCAATATTTCTGCACAATTTCGTGACGCGTTATCAAGAAAATTTTGTCTAAAACACCTAATTATCAAAAAAAGACTTGTATCTCAGCTGGATAATACGGTAAAATATCTTTATGGGCTTCCCGATGGCGAGGCGGTCGAAACTGTACTTATGGAATACAAGCACGGCAATAGTCTGTGTATTTCCACCCAGGTCGGCTGCCGTATGGGCTGCCGTTTCTGCGCCAGCACCATCGCAGGATTCGTGCGCCATCTGCTTCCCAGCGAAATGTTGCTGCAGGTGTACGAAACAGAGCGCGACAGCGGCAGGCACGTTGACAGCATAGTGCTTATGGGAATCGGCGAGCCGCTGGACAATTATGACAATGTGCTGAAATTCCTCACGCTGATGAACAGCGAGGGGGACGGCATGAGCCTGCGGCATATTTCGCTCTCCACATGCGGCGTGGTTCCGCGGATCTACGACCTGGCGGAGCTCAAGACCGGGCTGACGCTGTCGATCTCCCTTCATGCGGCGACGGACGCGCGCAGGAGCGAGATAATGCCCATCAACAGAAAATACCACCTCGACGAGCTGATGAAGGCGTGCCGGTATTATTTCGACAAGACCGGACGGCGTATCAGCTTCGAGTATTCCCTCATCGAGGGAGTGAACGATACCGAGCAGTCCGCGCAGGAACTTATCGACCTGCTGGGCGGATTCATGTGCCATGTGAACCTTATCCCGATCAACGAGATAAGGGAGCGCGACTTCCGCAAGAGCCGCTCGGTGGAGAAGTTCCAGAAGCGCCTCTGTGCCGCCGGGATCAACGCCACGGTGCGCAGGACTCTTGGCGCGGATATAAGCGCTGCGTGCGGACAGCTGCGGCGTGACGGCGGCATGAACAGTGCCGCGGAAACATCAGGGGATCCCCACTGAACAGAGGTTCCCGGAAAAAAACAGGCGGTGAGTTATGAAGATATTCAGCAAGACGGACATAGGTCTGCTGCGCGATGAGAACCAGGACTGCGTCTGGAGCGCTGCGCTGTCGGACAATTCCTGCGCCGCAGTTCTCTGCGACGGAATGGGCGGAGAAATGCACGGCGGAGTTGCGAGCAGGCTCGCTGTGGACGTCATATCAAAGCGTATCAGCGAGAATTTTACGGAGTACATGAGCCGCAATACGGTGCGGAATCTGCTTATAACTGCGGTGTCGGCGGCAAACAGCATTGTGTATGACGCCGCTCTGAAGGAGCCTGCTGGCACCGTTATGGGCACCACCTGCGTGGCTGCGATAGTATCCGGCGGCAGGGCGTATATTGTGAATGTTGGCGACAGCCGTGGATATCATCTGTTTACCAGCGACGACAGCGAGTGTATTCAGCAGGTGACCAAGGATCACTCCCATGTGAGGGATCTCATCGACCGCGGCGAGATCACCGAGGAGCAGGCCAGGACGCACCCCGAGCGCAACAAGATAACCCGTGCCATCGGCGCTGACAGCAGCGTCACGACGGATTATTTCGAGGTAGACATGGCGGAGGGCGACATGCTGCTGCTGTGTTCAGACGGGCTTTCTTCCTACGGCGACGACATGGATATTCTCGACATCTGCTTCGAGAATCCGCCGGAGAGAGTATGCGACGAGCTGGTGGATTACGCCAACGGCAACGGCGGTCACGACAACATTTCCGTGGCTCTTTTCGCCGTGTAACAATGTTTACAGATTGATTACAAATTCTTGAAATCAGTTGACAGTTGCCCGGGCTATGTGGTATCATTATAGCGGTAACTATATTGAATCTGTTTCCGGACGGCGCTTCCATACGGCGCAGCCCTTATTGATAATGTATGGAGAAATGGCGGAGCATTTATGGACAGTAACATCGGAAAAAAGCTTGACGGCAGATACGAGCTGCTTGAGCTTATCGGCGTCGGGGGAATGGCGGATATATACAAGGCCCGCGACATCGTAGAGGACCGCATTGTTGCGGTAAAGATACTCAAGACGGAGTTCGCCGGCAGCGATGAATTCCTGCGCAGATTCCGTAATGAATCCAAGGCGATAGCGCTGCTTTCCCACCCGAATATCGTAAAGATCTACGACGTGGGATTCACCGATAAGGTGCAGTTCATCGTTATGGAATACGTTGACGGTATCACGCTTACTGATTACATCGAACAGCAGGGCGTGCTGAAATGGCGCGACGCGGTTCACTTCACTATTCAGATACTTAAGGCGCTCCAGCACGCGCACGACCGCGGTATCGTACACCGCGACATAAAGTCCAGCAACGTCATGCTGCTGAGCGACGGCACCATCAAGGTCATGGATTTCGGTATCGCGCGCTTCAACCGCGAGAATAACAAGACAATGTCCGAAAAGACCATTGGTTCGGTGCACTACATCAGCCCGGAGCAGGCGCGCGGCGACATCACCGACGAGCGCAGCGACATCTATTCCGTGGGCGTAGCACTTTACGAAATGCTCACCGGAAGGAAGCCCTTCGATGGCGACACACCCGTGTCCATCGCGCTCATGCATATGCAGAGCACCCCGAAGAAGCCCTCCGAGATCAACAGCACTATCGCCGAGGGTCTTGAGCAGATCGTCATGCGTGCAATGCAGAAGGATCCTGCGCAGCGCTACCAGACCGCCGGGGAGATGATAAAGGATCTTGAGGAGTTCCGCAAGAATCCGGGTATCGTGTTCGATTATAAGTACAACTCCACTGATGGAACAACAAAGTATTTCGACCGTCCTATCCCTGCCGCCGACCAGGAGCGCAGGCGCCGCCAGCAGCCGCAGGAGGATCCTGACGATGACGAGGACGATGATTACGACGATGATGACGAGGACGAATACGAAGAGCGCCGTTCTCCGCTGATCCCGATCCTGTTCGCGGTAGGAACCGCGTTCGTCATCGCGACAGTGTTCCTGGTTCTGCTCATCGTGTTCAAGAATCTTGACGTGTCGGCGAGCGACATTGAGTCCGTGGTAAATCCGTCCGGAGGAAGCACCATCAGCGTTTCCGATGATAACGAGTTCCTCATGCCGAACCTTGTCGGAATGTCCTGGGAGGATGCTAACCAGAAGTACTCCAAGTACATGAAGCTCAAGGCTGAGCAGGAGTGGAGCTCCGTGACCAAGGATCAGATCTTCGACCAGGAATACGCCGAGGGCAGAAAGGTCAAGACCGGAGTTGAGGTCACTGTAAAGGTCAGCAAGGGAATCCGCCAGGTGGAGATACAGGATCTTGAGAACCTGTCCCTGTCCATTGCGGAGACCAAGCTTGAGAAAGACGGCTTCGTGGTCAGAAAGACTTACGAGGAGAGCGACGACGTTGCCAAGGATACTGTTATCCGCTCCGAGCCGAGCGCCCATGAGATGGCAGACCAGGGAAGCACTGTAGTGCTGGTTGTCAGTCTTGGCCCGAAGGATACGCAGGTCAATGTGCCGAAGTTCGTCAGCCTGCCGCTGAGCGTGGCGATACAGCGCGCCGATGAGTACCACCTGAAGTACCAGGTAGAGTACAAGGGCAGCGAGGAATACGACGCAGACGTGGTAATGGAACAGAGCATTGAGCCGAACAGCAGGGTAGACCGTGACACCGAGATCTTATTCACGGTAAGCACCGGCAAGCCCGATGAAAAGACGAAGAACATCAAGTTCACGCTTCCCAAGAAGGCGACCGGCGAGTTCGTATTCAACTATTACGTTGACGGCGTGCTTGACGAGAATGCCAAGGTGCAGATGGATATCGGCCTTGCTTCCAACAAGACAATGAACTACAGCGTGGTCGGCAAGCCCGGCGAAACCAAGAACGTCACCGTCAAGGTTACTTCCGTTGAAACCGGAAAGACCGGAACCTATGTGGATATTGTCGTAACGTTCCCGGAGGACGACGGCAAGGTTACTGCAGAGGAGGAGTTCAACAGCGGCGTATTCAGCGAGCTGCTTATCGCCGACGACACTGACGAGCCGATCTTTGAAACCAGCGAACAGACCCCGGACACCGTTGACACCAACGAGCCTGAGCCTGCGCACACGACTACTCATACGACTTCCAACACCGAGCCGGTGGAGCCTGATCCCGGTATACCGGTCACTGACACGAACAGGGGGTAATGATATTTCTGCTGAATATCATGATCATGGAATAATCACCAGAGCAGTCGGGGGCATCTATTATGTAGATGCCCTTTCGGGCTTTGAGGAAAACGGCGGACTGCACCCCGACGGCAGAACGCTGAAATGCGCCGCCCGTGGACTCTTCCGGCAGAACGGGATAAGTCCCAGCGCCGGGGACATAGTTGAGGTGATCAGCCAGGAGAATCACGAGCCGCTCATCTCAAGGATACTACCGCGCAGGAATTACCTTGTGCGCCCACCGCTTGCAAATCTGGATGGGATCGTGTTCGTGATAAGCTGCGCGGACCCGGCTCCGAACCGCTTCATTCTGGATAAGCTTATCGCAATTGCGGACAGCAAATCCATTGAGCCGATGATTGCGTTCACGAAATGCGACCTGGAGCAGGCGGAGGAGCTTGCTCACATATACAGCGGCATCGGGATCACCGTCTGCATGGTGAACAATCTCACGGGAGAGGGCGCGGAGTCCGTCCGGGAGTTCATAAACGGCAGGGTCACGGCGTTTATCGGGAATTCCGGCGTGGGGAAATCCAGTCTGATGAACACGCTGTTCCCACAGCTTTCATTGGAAACCGCCGTCATCAGCAAGAAACTCGGCAGAGGAAAACATACCACTCGTCAGGTGCAGCTGTACCGTCTGAGCGAACTTGACCCGGCAATGACCGGGTATTCCGCGGACACGCCGGGATTCTCCACCGTGGACACCGAGCGCTACTGTCGTATCCCGGCAGGGGAGCTTGACAACAGCTTCCGTGAATTCTCAAAATACGCGGAGAAGTGCCGTTTTGCGGACTGCGCCCACATAAAGGAGAAGGACTGCGCCGTCAGGGCGGCGGCGGAAAGCGGCGAGATCGCGCGCTCGCGCTACGAAAGCTATCTCAGAATGCATGAGGAAGCAAGCAGGATAAACGATTGGGAGTGAGCAAATGTCCAGGATATGTTCAGTGATATGCGGCTCCCCGGAGGGGAACCTGATCGGGCGCCCGGAGGGGCTGATTATATGCGCCGACCGCGGCTACGACATTGCGGCGGCGGCAGGAGTGACTCCGGACATCGTCGTCGGGGATTTCGACAGCTCCGAGCGTCCGCTCCCGGAGGGAATCCGGGTGATCCGTGTGGATCCTGTCAAGGACGACACGGACACCATTCTCGCCTGCGACACCGCAATTGAGGAGGGCTGCGATGAGATTCGACTGTACTGCGCCACCGGCGGCAGACCGGACCACACGATCGCCAATATCCAGACGCTGGAGTACCTGCGCGTCCGGGGAGTCCACGGAATCATCATCGGCGACAGATTCCGCATGTACCTTGTGCATGAGCGCGAGGAGGTTATCCCGGCGTTCAGCGGGTATGTTTCGGTGTTCTCCTACGGCGAAACCTGCATGGTGAGCGAATACGGAATGAAATATAACCTGGTGCGCTATCGGCTGGATAATGCGTTTCCGCTCGGCGTAAGCAACGAGGTCGCGGAGAGCGAGGGGCATATAATAGTCCATGGAGGCACGGCGCTTGTCGTAGAATATCACAACTGAAAACACCCCATCTCGTCCAATGAGATGGGGTGAATTTTTATGCCGCTGAGCCGGAATTGGTGCTCTGCTCCGGAGGTGTTCCGGGGGCGCCGCCTGGAGGATTCCCAGTGGCTCCGTCCGGAGGTGTGGGGGGAGTTCCGCCGTCATTGCCCTGACCGGGCTTGCCGAATCCGCCGCTCCAGGGAGTGTCCCCGTCCCGGGTCCAGGCTCCGAAGCCTGTCCCGGAGGCTCCGCCGCCGCTCACGCCGTCCGTAGCTGTGACGGTAGCCAGAAGCTCCTCGTCGGCGTATATCGTGTAGGTGCTGCCGGCGGTAAGTTCCGGCGATGAGAATATGAGGGATTCGCATGCCTTGGGAGTTATCGTGGTGAGTACCGCGTTACCGTCCTCGTCGCGCACCTCGATGGTGGAATCCGCCGGGGCGCTGCTGTAGATGGAAATGCATGGCTGGGACAGCGTGCTGGGAGCCTGCGCCATTCCCTTGGAGCCGAGGGCGATGAGCGTTCCGCCACTGAGTGCGAAGGACTGGTCATAGTCAAGCGCGCCGTTTCCGTTGTCCGTGGGTCCGAATACGACCAGAATTCCGCCGCTCATGGAGATTGTGCCGTTGGAATCCACGCCGTCGCCGTTGGCGTTGGCGGTGACGCTGCCGCCGGAAATAGTGATGTAGGGAGTGTATCCGAGTTCATCGGAACTGCCGTTTGCGTTCAGTCCGTCATCAAAGGCTACCAGGGATATCGTGCCGCCGGATATCTCAATGCCGGGGGCTTCCAGTCCCTCGTAGCTGTCGGAAATGTTGATCTCGCCGTTTTCAATGACGAGAAGCGCGTCTGCATTGATTCCATCATCACCAGAGGACAGGTTGAGCACTCCACCGGTGATTGTCACACCGCCGTTGGAGTGCACGGAATCGTCCGCGCTGTCCGTCGTCAGAGTACCGCCGGTTATGGAGATCGCGGTGCCTGCCTTGACGCCCTTCATGCTCTCCGCTGAATTACCGGAGCTGTCGGTCAGGTTGCTGAAGTCGAAGCCGCTGCTGCCATCGGTGGAGAAATCGCCGAAGTGCCCTCTGCCGAATCCGCGGTCGTTCTCGGCGGTGTGCTCCACGGTGGAGCTTCCGTCGCCGGATACGATGTTGATGTCGCCGCCGGTTATGCTGAGCGTGGTTTCCGCCTGGATCCCATCGTTGCCGCTGGCGATGTCTATGGTACCGCCGGTTATGCTCACATATCCTTTGCCGGAATCGCTGGAGTTGGTGGATTTCAGCCCATCAAGTCCGCTGTTGACGGTTATGGTCCCGGCGGCGGCAAGCAGGTAGTCCTTGCCGATGATACCGTCCTCGACGGCGGTAACGGTTATGTTTCCGCCGCAGAGCCTGAGTCCGTCCTTGCTGCGGATTCCGTCCCTGTACGCTCCGTTTACGCTGAGGGAACCATCGCCATTTATGACCAGGGTCTCCCGGGAGAACAGCGCCGCCCCGGTGGATTCAGCCTCGTCTGTGGAGTAATCGGTGCCGTCGGAGATGGAGTTCTGCGTGTTGGTGTTGAGCGTGACAGTCAGCTTGTCCGCGCTTTCGCAGAGTATCGCCGGACCAGTCTTGCAGGTGAGGTCAACGCCGTTCAGCACGAGATATACGTCATCGTCCTTGCCGCAGTCGATGATGATCTGCCCGTCGGCGCAGGTGCCGGAGATGGAGTAACTCCCGGCGGCTGAGATTGTAACAACATTTCCGTCGGCGGAAACTCCGCTGCCCATGCACTGCACTCCGGTGGAGGTGAATGCGACTGCGCTGGCGCACTCCGCCGAGGGGGAAAGGTCCTTTTCGGACGCCTGATGGAATACCGCCGCAACTGACATATCCGAGGTTTCGCCGGTGGGCAGTGCGGTGGCGGCACTCTCTCCGCTGACCGCAGAGGAAGTTCCGCTGCCGCTACAGCCTGTATTTACCGAGATCGCCAGCGAGCATAGTGCCGCCAGCGCTTTGTAACCTGATCTCATAATAGTGCTCCTTAGTGTAATAACTGTATCTCAGAGGGATTCGCAGCTGTCGGGGGCAAGACCGATGGAGATGGTCAGATTGCCGTTTCGTGTGCGGAGCTTGTCGATGAGCTCCTTTTCCCGGGCAGCGTCCTTTTCAACGATTTCATAGCGCAGGTCGAAAAGCGTTCCCATTGCGGTGCTCTTGACCATGACGAGTTCGCTGGACGAGAGGAATTCGTCGAAGATGTCGCTGAATGCGTCGGTGTAGTTCATGTCCTCCGGAATAGTGATACGGAGTATCTTCCTTCGCTGTACATCGCGGAACCGTGGTATAAGTCCCAGCACCGCGAGCACGATCCCGACGGTTATCGCCAGGAGTACTGCGAACGCTATGTATCCCATGCCGGTGGCAAGTCCGATACACATGCTGTAGAAGATGAAGCAGATGTCCCGGGCGTTTCCGGGGGTGGAGCGGAATCTCACCAGGCTGAACGCGCCCATGACCGCAAGCCCGGCGCCAACGGAGCCGTTGACCAGCATTATCACAGTCTGCACCATAGCCGGGAGTACCACAAGGGTGATAGTAAGGCTGTTGGAGCAGCGCTTTTTACCGAGCCGGTAAAGGAACGCCGACAGCGCGCCGAGGGCGATGGAAACGCCGGTGCATATCAGCGAGGATGTCATGTCAAGTCCAGTTGACGGGATTATAGTATCAAACATATTTTTCACTCCGAGGTTGAATATTGTTGTGGGCGGCTGAGATGGATTCGCGGTAAACCGCGCCGTATTTCGAGAAGGATCCCGGGAACAACCCGAGTTCCTCAAGCAGGCGTGTGAACCACATCGGGAACGCCGTCGCGGATTTTACTTCCATAATACAGTGCGGCTGCGATTTCAGCAGGATTCCGCTGGTGCCGCAGCGCATGTCGAGTTCGTCGGTGCGGTAGCGGATATTACGGTCAAGGGTAAGCCGAAGTTCCTCGTCGTCGTTTCCGTGGAACGCTGTGCGGTCGTAGAATATTGCGGTCCTGGGAGCCAGCCGTAAGCGCTTTACCAGCCAGTCGATCTCCTGCATTACCTGGATATCGTTGTATCCGGTGCATTCGGGGTATATCCCCCGGACAAGGTAATCCATCGCAGCACCGTATGTAGTCTGCACCCGGCGCTTGTAAACCACGCCGTCGTACTTCTTCTTGATCTCAAGGAATGCGACGCTGTAGTCGCCCGGTGTGTTATAGGTACGAAGCCTGACCTTCTGCTTGTAAACCGGCTTCTGTAACGACGTGCGTATAAGTATATCGTCCGGGCTGTCGCAGTAGAGCGAGCCGTTGGTCTGGCGCGAGTACACGTCCTCCGTCATGGAGCCGCGGATACGTCTGAGGAGTTCCTCCTCAATCTCCGCTGTTAGGAGATACTTGACCTCGCTGCGCATGAATGTGTTTGCGTAAGCCGTTTTACTCACCGTCCCCGTTTGATCTGATGATAGAATTATACCGCATTTATGTGACAGTTTTATGATAGATGTTAAAGTGTTTTTCTGACCGTGAAAAAAAAGGAGTAAAGAATTTGTGCACATTGTCTGGTAAAAAAGTGAAAAAAGCCCCCGGAATACTCCGGGGGTCTTTAATGTATTACTTTATGTTTCCGATGAACATGCTGTCGCCGAACGAGAAGAAGCGGTAGCGTTCCTGGACGGCGACCTCATAGGCGTGCAGCGTCTTTTCCCTGCCGAGGAATGCGCTGACGAGCATTATGAGAGTGCTCTCCGGCAGGTGGAAATTCGTGATAAGGCCGTCGATAACTTTGAATTCGTAGCCGGGGTAGATGAAGATCCCGGTATCTTGGGTGAGTATCGGGGAGGAGGACCCGGTGAGCGGCGCAGTCCCCCTGTCCGCCTCGGTAGGAGCGAACAGCTCCGGTTTGACGCCGGCGGCGGATTCCAGCGTGCGGCAGGAGGTAGTTCCGACGGATATCACGCGGCCGCCGTTCGCTTTGCAGCGCCGTATTTTCTGGGCGGTTATCTCCGGGACGGAGTAGTGCTCCACATGCATCTTGTGGTCGAGAATGTTGTCCTCCTTGACCGGACGGAATGTGCCAAGCCCGACGTGCAGGGTGACGTAGGCGGTGTCAATGCCCTTGTCCGCGAGCTTTCTGAATACGTTCTCGGTGAAGTGGAGCCCGGCGGTGGGGGCGGCGGCGGAGCCGGTTTCCCGGCAGTAGATTGTGTTGTATCTGTCCTTATTCTGGAGCTTCTCGGTGATGTAGGGCGGAAGCGGCATCTGACCTATCCGGTCGAGAATGTCGAAGAAATCCCCCTCGAAGGAAAAGCGTACCACGCGGTTGCCGTCGTCAACGACGTCCAGTATTTCCGCGGAAAGTCCCTCGGGGAAATCCACTATCGCGCCGGGCTTCAGGCGTTTTCCGGGGTGGACGAGGGTCTCCCATTCAGTCAGGCTCAGCCGCTTCAGCAGCAGGAATTCAACGTGGCCGCCGCTGCCGCGCTTTGTGCCGTAAATACGCGCCGGGAATACCTTGCTGTCGTTCATGACGAGCAGGTCGCCAGGGCGCAGATACTGATCTATATTGTAGAAGTGGTCGTGGGTGATCTCTCCCGTGGCGCGGTCTATTGCCATCAGCCGGGAGCTGTCCCGTGGCTCCACCGGGGTCTGGGCGATGAGCTCCTCCGGCAGGTCGTAGTTGAAATCGGATTTAAGCATTGTCATATCGTACATTCCTTTATCGTATAATATTGTATATATTGTACCATAAACCGCCGGATAAATCAATTTTTCTGCGTTGTGAATTATCAACAAAATCTACGCGCGAAATGAAGAATATTTATACGAATGGGGGTTGACAACATTGCTGTTATGTGGTAAAATAATAATCAATCGGTGCAGAGAAGCACCGAGCTGATAGAGGTGCGGAAAAGATCAGTAGCGCCGCCATTCCGGTCTGCGGAGACCGGCTGCGCGAAAGGCTTACCGCCGAAGAGTGCATATTCCGTGATGTGCATGTCTGGCTGTGCGTCAAACAGGCGTCCGGTTGTCATCGGTCTGATGGAGAGCTATCGCATTCACATACGATATTGCCGTTGTAGCCGATGAATTCACCTCATCGGCTTTTTATGTAAATCCGGGGCGGATAACCCCTTAAAAGAGAAAGGAAACAACACTCATGAAAGAAAAGTACAATGTCGGCATAATCGGCGCTACAGGTATGGTCGGTCAGCGCTTTGCAACCCTGCTGGAGAACCACCCCTGGTTCCATGTGGTTGCTCTCGCAGCTTCTCCGCGTTCCGCCGGCAAAACCTATAAAGAGGCAGTAGGCAGCCGCTGGCTGATGGATACTCCCATGCCCAAGAGCATGGAGGACATCGTTATCATGGACGCTACCGCTGATGTTGACAAGATCGCTTCCATGGTTGATTTCGTATTCTGCGCAGTTGACATGAAGAAGGACGAGATCAAGGCTCTCGAGGAGAGATACGCAAAGGCAGAGTGCCCGGTAATGTCCAACAACTCCGCTAACCGCTTCACTCCCGACGTTCCCATGATCATTCCGGAAGTAAACGCTGACCACGCTGCCATCATCGACGCTCAGAAGAAGCGCCTGGGAACAAAGCGCGGCTTCATTTCCGTAAAGTCCAACTGCTCTATCCAGAGCTACGTTCCGGCTCTCTCTCCGCTGAGAAAGTTCGGCATCAAGAATATCCTCGCATGCACATACCAGGCAATTTCCGGCGCAGGCAAGACCTTCGAAACATGGCCTGAGATGGTAGACAACCTCATTCCGTACATCGGCGGTGAGGAGGAGAAGTCAGAGCAGGAGCCGCTGAAGGTCTGGGGTCGCGTCGAGGGCAATGAGATCGTCAAGGCTCAGTCCCCGCTGATCACAACACAGTGCCTGAGAGTTCCGGTTTCCAACGGTCACTTCGCAGCTGTATTCGTAAACTTCGAGAACAAGCCCTCTATGGACGAGATCAAGAAGATCTGGGCTGAGTACTCCGGCGAGCCCCAGGCTCTGAAGCTCCCCTCCGCTCCGAAGCAGTTCATTCACTATTTCGAGGAGGACAACATGCCCCAGGCTAAGCTGCACCGCAACCTTGAGGGCGGTATGGCAGTTTCCGTCGGCAGACTGCGTCCCGACACAATGTTCGATTACAAGTTCGTATGCCTGTCCCACAACACCCTGAGGGGCGCTGCAGGCGGTGCCGTTGAAATGGCTGAGCTGCTTGCTGCAAAGGGCTATCTGGATTGATTCCCACGAAAGGATACCCCATGAAAAAGACTATTTTTACCGGCGTAGGCACTGCTATCGCCACCCCTATGAACGCTGACGGCTCCATCAACTACGATGAGTTCGGCAGAATGCTTGATTTCCAGGTGGAGAACGGAGCGGACGCAGTGATCGTGTGCGGAACCACCGGTGAAGCCTCCACAATGCCCGATGAGGAGCACCTTGAGTGCATCGGCTACGCTGTGAAGAAGATCGCGCACAGAATTCCGGTCATTGCCGGAACCGGCGCAAACGATACGGCGCACGGAGTCAGACTTTCCACAGCTGCTGAGAAGCTCGGCGCTGACGCGCTCCTCCAGGTAACGCCTTACTACAACAAGGCGTCCCAGAGAGGTCTGGTAAAGCACTTTACAGCCATCGCAAACAGCGTGAATATTCCGATAGTGCTTTACAACGTTCCCAGCCGCACCGGCTGCAATATCTCCATTGATACATACAAGGAACTTGCGAAGGTGCCCAACATCGTTGCCACCAAGGAAGCAAGCGGCAATATGTCCCTTGCTGCCGAGATCGCGGCTTACACCGATCTCGACATCTATTCCGGCAACGACGACCAGGTGCTGCCGGTACTTTCCCTGGGCGGAAAGGGTGTCATCTCTGTTACCTCCAACCTCATGCCGATGGAGAAGCACGACGAGGTCGCTCTCTTCAACGAGGGCAAGGTGGCAGAGGCGCTTGCAATCCAGGCTAAGATCCTGGCGTTCGAGAAGGCTCTGTTCATGGACGTGAATCCCATTCCCGTCAAGGAAGCCCTCAACATCATGGGCTTCAAGGCAGGCGAGTGCAGACTTCCCCTGTGCTCCATGTCAGACGAGCAGATTGCAAAGCTCAGAAGCGCTATGGAACCTCTCGGACTGGTGGGGAAAATCAAGTGAATACACCGGGCGGAATGTATTTTCCGCCCGATATACTAACTGGAAATTATGCAAAAATCTGAAAGGAATTACAAATGACAGAAATAGCAATAACCGGTGCATGCGGCAGAATGGGCAGGGTTATCGCCGGACTTGTAAAGGAGCGTTCCGACTGTAAGATCATAGCCGGCGTTGACGTAGCCGGGGAGCAGTACAGCGATTTCCCGGTTTACAAGAAGGTGTTCGACCTTCCGCAGAAGCCCGATGTTATAATCGACTTCTCGCACCCTTCCGCACTTCCCGACCTGCTGAGCTACGGTAAGATGAACAATGTACCGCTGGTGCTTGCCACAACCGGATACACCGATGAGGAGCGCGCGCAGATCACCGCAGCTTCCGCGCAGATCCCGGTGTTCTTCACGTTCAACATGTCCCTCGGAATCAATCTGCTGGTGGAACTTGCACGCAAGGCTACGCAGATCCTGGGCGGTCAGTTCGATATCGAGATCGTTGAGAAGCACCACAACCAGAAGAAGGACGCGCCCTCCGGCACCGCGATCATGATCGCGGAGGCAATCAACGAGGAACTTGGCGGAAAGGACCACTTCGTCTACGACCGCCACAGCGTCAGAAAGCCCCGTGACAAGGACGAGATCGGAATGCACGCTATCCGCGGCGGCACGATCGTCGGCGAGCACGACATAATCTTCGCCGGACACGACGAGGTAATCACGCTGTCGCACTCCGCACAGTCCCGGGAAGTATTTGCAAACGGAGCGGTGAACGCCGCTGTTTTCCTCGCAGGCAAGCCCGCCGGAATGTACGCTATGTCTGATCTTATCAAGGAGGCATAATCATGAATATCACAGTTACAGAAAATGTATCCGCAGTGACCTTTAACAACGTGCCGCTGTACAAGACCATCATGGAGGACACCCTGACCGCTGTTGCGGAGGCAGGCATCAACATCGACATGATCTCCATGACTGCGCCGACCTCCGAGCGCTTCGGATTCGGCTTTACTCTGGACGACGACGACATGCCGAAGCTCCTGGGCGTAGTGAAGAAGCTCAAGGAGAAGCACGACATCACCCCGATGATCAACAGCAGCAACCGCAAGATCGTGATCAAGACCGGCGAGATGGAAGCGCAGGCTGGCTTTGCTGCAAAGGTGTTCAACCTGCTCAACAAGATCGACGCAATGATACTGCTGATAACCACTGGCGTTGATGAGATTTCCGTGCTTATCCGCGAGAGCGACGGCGAAGCTGCCGAGGCAGGGCTGAGGGAGATGCTCAAGTGAGTTTTCTGAGCCTTATTGCAACAGCCGCCGCAACGGCAGAGATTTCCACCCATGAGGAAACGATAAAGGACGCGGTGGACGATCTTGTCCAGCACCCTGAACAGACTGCGTCGAAAATCGGCGAATTCTTCCAGAACCTGTTGACTTCCATCGTGCATGCAATACCCACGATAATCCTTGCGGTGGTAGTTCTGATTCTGGGTCTTATCATCTGCAAGCTGGTTCTGAAAGTCCTGAGCAAGGGACTTGACCGCTCCAGGCTTGACCTTACCGTCAACAACTTCGTTAAGCAGTGCTGCAAGATCGTGCTGTATGTGCTCCTGCTGACGATAGTCCTGTCGGTTCTGGGAATTCCGGCAACGTCCATCATTACGGTGATCGGTACCGCCGGAGTTGCCATCGGTCTTGCCCTCCAGAGCAGCCTTTCCAATGTCGCTGGAGGAATCATGCTGCTGATCAACAAGCCGTTCAAAATTGGCGATTACATCATGGTTTCCGGAGTAAGCGGCACTGTAAAGCAGATCACGATCCTCTATACCCGGCTGGATTCCGACTCCAACCAGGCGATATTTATCCCGAACGGGCAGGTATCCGGCGCCGTTGTCACCAATAACAACACCAACGGCACGCGCCGCGTTGACATGAAGTTCTCAATCAGCTACGAGGACGACTACCAGAAGGCGCGCGAGGTTATTCTACAGGTGCTCAGCCGCAATGAGAAGATCCTCCGGGATCCTGCTCCGACAGTACGCATGCTGGAGCACGCAGCAAGCTCCATTAACATCGTTGTGCGCCCGTGGTGCGCGGCGGCGGATTACTGGGAGGTCTACTTCTCGGTGACCGAGGAAATACGCGCGGAGTTCATCACCGCAGGGATCTCAATTCCCTTCGATCAGTTGGACGTTCACGTTGTCAAGGAATAATCATACAACAGACTGGGGCAGAATTTTTCTGCCCCTTTGACCGTCGAAAAATCCCCTAAAGGGGCTTTTCCGCCGAACAAATCCACTGGCTTG
>UQMF01000013.1 GCA_900542145.1 uncultured Oscillospiraceae bacterium
AAAAACTGATTTAAAAAGCCCACTTCGTGGGCAAAATCTATTTTTTCGACAAGCTCTGACCGTCCGGTTAACCGGACCGGTCAAATACTGTATCACTTTTCTGCGGAAATTATCGTGCCGCCGCCGGCAACGATATCTCCCTTGTAGAGCACCACTGCCTGCCCGGCAGTGACCGCTCTCTGCGGCTGGTCGAATTCAACATGTACGATTCCGGAATCATCAGCCCATACCTTCGCGGTGGCTTCCCTGCCGTTGTAACGTGTACGCGCGGTAAGCTCCACCGGCGTTTCCGGAGCCTTCTCCCAGAGTATCCAGTTGAAATCCCCGGCGGTAAGGCGGCTGGAATACAGCCCCTCCTCCCGGGAAAGCGTCACGGTATTCTGCTCCATGTCCTTGGCGCAGACGTACATTCTCTCGCCGAATCCCACGCCAAGTCCCTTGCGCTGACCTATCGTATACTTTATCGCCCCGGAGTGCTCCCCGATGACGTTACCCTGCGCGTCCAGGAAATCCCCGGGGGGAAAACTCCTGCCGGTGCGCATTCTGATGAACTCCGCGTAGTCCCCGTCAGGAATGAAGCAGATGTCCTGGCTGTCGTGCTTGTGCGCGTTCAGCAGACCGAGTTTTTCAGCGAGCGCCCTCACCTCGTCCTTGCTCGAAAAATCCCCGAGGGGGAAAATGGTGTGCGCAAGCTGCTCCTGGGTCATGGAATACAGCACATAGCTCTGGTCCTTGGCGGAATTGAGCGCCTTTTTCAGCACCCAGCGCCCGTATTCCGGCAGATACTCCGTCCGGGCGTAGTGCCCCGTGACTATATAGTCGCACCCCAGCGCCCTGCCGCGCTGATACAGCAGTTCAAACTTCATGTAGCGGTTGCAGTCGATACAGGGATTCGGCGTAAGCCCGTGCTCGTAGGCGCTGACGAAACGGTCGATTACCTCCCGGTCGAACTCCTGCGTGAAGTTGAACACATAGAACTTCATGCCCATGGAATAGGCGGCGTTCCGTGCGTCCTCGGCGTCCGAAGCGGTGCAGCAGGATTTCTCGGTACAGCAGGCGTCATTGTTGCTGCGCAGTTTCATCGTCACGCCGATACAGTCGTATCCGCGCTGCGCCATCAGCGCCGCAGCCACCGAGCTGTCCACTCCGCCGCTCATCGCGATAAGGGCGGTTTTGCTCATTCCCCGAGCCTCAGCATTTCGTCTATGCAGCGCTTGGCCGCAAGGCGCTCCTGCTCCTCGATCTGGATCTCCAGACCGTCCCTGCCCTCAAGAGTGTGCAGGACGTCGGCAATTGTAGTCACCTTCATATTGTGACATACGCAATCCTTGGAGAGAGGGAAAAACAGCTTCTCCGGGTGGTCGATTCCCAGGTGCTGCACTATGCTGTTCTCGGTGCCGATGATGAACTCCTTCGCTTCGCTGTTCGCGGCGAACGACATTATCTCGGTGGTGCTTCCTACAAAATCCGCAAGCTCCACTATCTCGGGACGGCACTCCGGGTGAACAAGCACCAGGGCGTTCGGGTGGAGTTCCTTTGCTGCGTGTACTTCCGCAGCGGTAAGCTTCGCGTGAGTGGGACAGCCGCCGTGAACCAGCTGGATCTCCTTTTCAGGGATCTGCTTCTTGACGTAATCACCGAGGTTACAGTCCGGAATGAACAGGATCTTGTCCGCGTCCATTCTGCGGATTATCTTAACCGCAGAGGAGGATGTGACGCACACATCGGACAGCGTCTTGAGCGCCGCCGTGGTGTTTATGTAAGCGACTACCTTGTGGTCGGGATACATCTGCTTGAGCTGGGTGAGCATTTCCACGTCCAGCTGCTCCGCCATGGGACAGCCTGCCTCCGCCCGGGGAATAAGCACGCGCTTCTCCGGGGAGAGTATCTTTACGGTTTCCGCCATAAAGCGCACTCCGCACATCATCACCGTGGAATTCGGCGCCTTTGCCGCCTTCTGGGCAAGCCCGAAGGAATCGCCGACAAAATCAGCGACCTCAAGTATATCGTGGGTCTGGTAGCAGTGCGCTAAAATACAGACGTCCTTCTCCTTTTTAAGTTCCAGAATTCTCTGCTGGATATCCTTTGTCATAAAATCCTCCCGGAAACGCTGCGCAAAGCAGGTTTCACCCATTAAATTGAATAATCTCCGCCTCCCGCGGACATATCTATCATATCCTGTAAAGTCACGCTGTCAAGGTAGTTGTTTATCGCCTTGTAAAGTCCCTCCCATACGGGCAGGGTCAGGCACTCCGCCGCGCGCGGACACTCGTTCACCGGGTACTGTAAACAGCTTACCGGACAGAGATTGCCCTCGGTCACGCGCAGTATCTCGCCGACAGTGTACTGGTCGGGATTCTTCGAGAGGGCGTATCCGCCCTGATATCCGCGGTTGGTGCGGAGCAGATCCGCCTTGTTGAGCAGCGGTACGATCTGCTCCAGGTACTTTTTAGATATATCCTGCCGCTCGGCAATATCCTTCAGCGCGATATAGCCGTCTGAACGATGTATTGCCAGATCCAGCATCATTCTGAGCGCATAGCGCCCTTTAGTTGAAATCTTCATTCTGCTGCCCCTTTCATAGCCACTTGTATTCCATACGGGAACAATATCCCGAGATATATTCTAATTATACCATAGGTTTAGTAGGTTTTCAAGGGGGTAATGAAAATTTTTTTATATCGACCCATTGAATTATACACTACATCTTCTCCTTTGTCAAGCATTGAAAGAATCCTTGGCTGGCTTCTTGACAAATAAAAACACATGCGTTATAATGTAATTGTTCATGAAAAAACAAAATGTGAAAGAGGGAAGAAAATGGCCGATGAAAAGAACCAGCACGCCGGTCACAGACAGCGCATGCTGAAAAGATACCTTGAGCATGGGATCGACGGCTTTGAGGATCACGAAATACTTGAGATATTCCTTTTCACGGCGTATTCAAGGCGAAATACCAACGACATCAGCCGTGCCCTTATTGAGCGGTTCGGTTCCCTTGAGGGAGTCCTGAACGCCGGATACGACCAGCTGAAGGAGGAGAAGAACGTCGGCGACACCGCTGCCGCCCTCATCAGCTTCATGAAAGATTTCGCGCGGAAGTTCAGCGGCACCGACCTTGCCGGAAGGAAGCTGCGCAATTCCCGGGAGATGTGCGACTACTTCTTCGGGCTGCTCCGGGACCGGGACAAGGAGGAGGCGCACGCCGCATTCCTGGACCAGACGATGAACCTCATCACCGAAGCCGACGTTTCCGACATCGGGAAGCACCGGGTGGACTTCGACCTGCGCTCCATAGTATCCCGGGCGATAAAGAGCCAGTGCGTGAATATCGTGATCGCGCACACCCACCCCGGCGGAGTACTCCTGCCGTCGTCCATCGACGTCGCCGCCACACGCCGGATATTCAATTCACTCAGCAACATCGGCATTCAGCTGATGGATCACATCATAATCAGCGAGGAGGGCAGTTATTCCATGAGAGCGGCGCGCATGCTGCCGGATCTGTGGGATAAGGACTGAACATGGATCATTTCGAACTACACTCACAGTATTCCCCCACCGGCGACCAGCCCCAGGCGATTGACTCCCTCACCAAGGGGATACTCAGGGGCGACAAGGAACAGACGCTGCTCGGCGTCACCGGCTCCGGCAAGACATTCACCATGGCGAACATCATCGCCAACTGCAACCGGCCTACCCTCGTCCTCGCACACAACAAGACCCTTGCGGCGCAGCTGTGCTCCGAGTTCCGGGAGTTCTTCCCGAATAATGCGGTGGAATATTTCGTGTCCTACTACGACTATTACCAGCCGGAGGCGTACATTCCCTCCACCGACGCCTACATCGAAAAGGACAGCGCCATCAACGACGAGATAGACCGTCTGCGCCACTCCGCCACCATGGCGCTCGCAGAACGCCGGGACGTTATCATCGTTGCTTCCGTTTCCTGCATTTATTCCCTCGGCAGCCCGGAGGACTACCGCAGCAACACGCTGTCGCTCCGCCAGGGTCAGGAAATAAGCCGCGAGGAGGTAATAAAGCGCCTTGTCGAGATACAGTACGAGCGCAACGAAATGGCGTTTACCCGAAACAAGTTCCGCGCCAAGGGAGATACCCTGGAGATATTCCCGGCAGGCGGCACCAACGAAACGGCTGTCCGCGTGGAATTCTTCGGGGACGAGATAGACCGCATTAGCGAATTCAACGCGCTCACCAGCGACGTCAGCGCTACGCTGCTGCACGTTGTGATATTCCCGGCGTCGCACTACATCGTGGGACAGGCGCGGCTGCATGACGCGCTTCACGATATCGCCGAGGAAATGGAGCAGCGCGTGAAATACTTCACCGAACACAATAAACTTATTGAAGCCCAGCGTATCGAGCAGCGCACACGGTACGACATGGAAATGCTCAGCGAGATCGGCACCTGCAAGGGCGTCGAGAACTACTCGCGTATCCTCGCCGGCAGGGAGCCCGGCGCTACTCCCATAACCCTGCTGGATCACTTCCCGGAGGATTTCCTGCTGTTCGTGGACGAGAGCCACGTCACCCTGCCGCAGGTCCGCGGAATGTTCGGCGGCGACCACGCCCGGAAGCAGAACCTTGTGGATTACGGATTCCGGCTGCCGTCGGCATTCGACAACCGCCCGCTCAATTTCGATGAGTTCTATTCAAAGATCGGTCAGGCGGTATTTGTTTCCGCAACTCCCGGCGACTTCGAAAAGGAACACTCCACACAGATTGTGGAGCAGGTCATCAGACCTACGGGACTTCTCGACCCGGAGGTAATCGTCAAGCCTACTCTCGGTCAGATAGAAGATCTCATATCCGAAATCAACACGCGCACCGCAAAGCACCAGCGCGTCCTCGTCACCACACTAACGAAGAAAATGGCGGAGGATCTCACCGCCTACCTCGAAAAAATGGAGATCAAGGTGCGCTACATGCACCACGACGTGGACACCATCGAGCGTATGGAACTTATCCGCGACCTGCGCGCCGGTGAATACGACGTGCTTGTGGGAATCAACCTGCTGCGCGAGGGTCTGGATATCCCGGAGGTATCCCTGGTGGCAATACTCGACGCGGACAAGGAGGGCTTCCTGCGAAGCGAAACCTCCCTCGTCCAGACGATAGGCAGAGCCGCCCGAAACGCCGAGGGCGTCGTAATAATGTACGCCGACAGCGTGACGGAATCAATGGAGCGCGCTATAACCGAGACGCAGCGCCGCCGGGAAATTCAGCAGAAATACAACGCAGATCACGGAATCACTCCGAAAACTATAATCAAGGATATTCGCGACGTGCTGGAGATATCAAAGAAATCCGACGGCACGTCAAAGCACAGCAAGTCCGTAAAGCAGATGACGAAGCGCGAGCGTGAAGCGCTGACAGCGCGCTACACCGCCGAGATGAAGAAGGCGGCAAAAATGCTGGATTTCGAGCACGCGGCATTCCTGCGCGATAAGATAAAAGAGCTTCAGAAATGAAAGGAGATACGATGAAATACCCTGATGAAGTCACGCTTAACGGATATCTGGCAAAAAGGAAACCCATGCTGATAGCCATTTCTTTTGATGGGGAAACCGCATTGATCTCGCGGCTTGACGACAGCTTTGAGCGCCATATACTGCTGGCTCACTTCGGCATAAAGCAGACAGATATAGACAAATATTTCCGTATAGCTGTGGACGAGGACACCGCCGACTGGACATTCGTGTGCCCCTCAGACTACAAAGGAATAACGGACAGGAAACGCCGCATTACGGCTTTCTACAACGATGGAATAAATGCAATATCAAAGGTACTCGCAGATATCGGATACTATTCAGATATCCGCATTCCCAAAAGATACCGCCGGCACTTCGAAACGCTTGGCGACGACAGCACATACCTGCCGTATTGATTTGTGGGAACCTCTAAAAACCGGTGTGAAAAGCAAAAATGGGCAGGGTGTGCCAGCTTCTAGGAAAGCCGACGAAGTAAGGCTGTATGCCTTACGAGGAGGTTTGACGACGAAGATGGTGCGCACTGCACATTTTCGCTCGCATGAGGTTTTTAGAGGCGACCTTGTGAAAGGAACAGAAGAAATTGGCAAACGACAAGATAATCATACGCGGCGCCCGGGAGCACAACCTTAAAAATATAGACGTGACCCTCCCGAGGGACAGCCTTGTGGTAATGACCGGGCTTTCCGGCAGCGGAAAAAGCTCCCTGGCATTCGATACGATATTTGCGGACGGACAGCGCCGCTATATGGAGAGCCTCTCCTCCTACGCGAGAATGTTCCTGGGACAGATGGAAAAACCGGACGTAGACAGCATTGAGGGACTCTCCCCTGCCATCTCCATCGACCAGAAAACCACCTCCAAGAATCCGCGCTCGACCGTGGGTACTGTGACGGAGATATACGACTACCTGCGACTGATGTACGCCCGTATCGGAATCCCTCACTGCCCCGTCTGCGGCAGAGAGATAAAGCAGCAGACCATTGACGAGATAGTCGATAAGGTAATGGAACTGCCGGAGCGCACCAAGTTCCAGGTGCTGGCTCCCGTGGTCAGAGGACGCAAGGGCGAGCACCAGAAGGAGTTCGAATCCGCCCGGAAGTCCGGATACTCCCGTGTGCGCGTGGACGGGATCGCCTACGACCTCACCGAGAAGATAACCCTGGAGAAGAACAAGAAGCACTCCATAGAAATAGTAGTTGACCGCCTTGTAATGAAGGACGGCATAAAATCCCGACTGACAGAGAGTATCGAAACCGCCGGGAATCTCACCGGAGGGCTTGTCTACATCGATGTCATCGACGGGGAGGAACTGCACTTCTCCCAGAGCTACGCCTGCCCGGAGCACGGAGTTTCCATCGAGGAACTGGTGCCGAGAATGTTCTCGTTCAACAATCCCTACGGAGCCTGCCCCAAGTGCACCGGTCTGGGAAGCTACCGCCGCGTAGACCCGGACCTCATCATGCCTAATGCCGGACTCACTATCCGCGGCGGCGCAATAAGGGCTTCCGGCTGGAACTACGCCGAGGGCACAATCGCCGCAATGTACATCGACGCCCTTGCCGAGAAACACGGATTCTCCGTTGACCAGCCGGTTTCGGAGATACCCCAGGCGGCAATAGATGAGATAATGTACGGCACGAAGGGCGAGAAAATACTCATCAAGCGCCCGAAGCAGCAGGGCGGCGGTCAGTTCTACACGGATTTCGAGGGAATCGCCGCCAATCTCGAGCGCCGTTACGCCGAAACCAGCAGCCAGTACTCCCGGGATACCATCGAGGAATTCATGAGCGACGTGGAATGCCCGGAATGCCACGGCGAGCGCCTTAACAAATCGGCTCTGTCGGTGACCGTCGGCGGAAAGAACATCATGGAATTCTGCCGCATGTCCGTTACGGAAGCGCTGGATTTCGTGAACTCCCTGGAGCTAACTCCGCGCGAAGCGATGATAGCAAAGCAGATCCTGAAGGAGATAAAATCCCGGCTGGGATTCCTCCAGAGCGTGGGGCTGGAGTACCTCACACTGGCGCGGTCGGCAGGTACTCTCTCCGGCGGCGAGAGCCAGAGAATACGCCTGGCGACACAGATAGGAAGCTCCCTGACCGGCGTGCTGTATATTCTGGACGAGCCCTCCATCGGACTCCATCAGCGCGACAACGACAAGCTGATTGCGACTCTGCGCCGTCTGCGCGACCTAGGAAACACGCTGATTGTCGTGGAGCACGACGAGGACACCATGCGCGCCGCCGACTGGATTGTGGATATCGGACCCGGCGCCGGAATACACGGCGGCGAAGTCATCTACAGCGGCGAAGTCAAGGGACTTCTAAAATGCAGGAATTCCATCACCGGACAGTACCTCAGCGGCAAGCTGAAGATCCCCGTTCCGGAAACCCGGCGCGCCCCCTCAGACAAGTGGCTGAAAGTCATCGGCGCGGCGGAGAACAACCTCCGTGGAATCGACGTAGAAATTCCGCTAGGCGTGTTCACCTGCGTGACCGGAGTTTCCGGCAGCGGAAAAAGCTCCCTTGTCAACGAGATCATATACAAGCACCTGGTCGGAAAGCTCAACCGCGCCCGGACGCGCCCCGGAAAGTTCACCGACATGCTGGGCGTGGAATACCTGGATAAGGTGATTATGATAGACCAGTCCCCCATCGGAAGAACTCCGCGCAGCAATCCGGCGACCTACACCGGCGTGTTCAACGATATCCGCGAGCTTTTCGCTTCCACCAATGAAGCCAAGGCAAAGGGCTACGGTCCCGGAAGATTCTCCTTCAACATCAAGGGCGGACGCTGCGAAGCCTGCGAGGGCGACGGCATAATCAAGATAGAAATGCACTTCCTGCCGGACGTATTCGTCCCCTGCGAAGTCTGCAAGGGTCACCGCTACAACCGCGAAACCCTGGAGGTGCGCTACAAGGGCAAGAACATCTTTGAAGTGCTGGACATGACGGTATCCGAGGGCGTGGAGTTCTTTGCAAATATCCCCAAGATATACAACAAGCTCAAGACCCTTGAGGAAGTCGGACTGGGCTACATCAAGATAGGTCAGAGCAGCACCACCCTCTCCGGCGGCGAAGCGCAGCGCATAAAGCTGGCAACGGAGCTTTCCAAGCGGTCCACCGGAAAGACCATCTACATTCTGGACGAGCCCACCACGGGACTTCACACGGCGGACGTGCGCAAGCTGATCGAAATACTACAGAAGCTTGCCGAGGGCGGAAACACAGTGCTTGTCATTGAGCACAACCTCGACGTGATAAAGACCGCGGACTACATCGTGGACATGGGTCCCGAGGGCGGAAGCGGCGGCGGTACAGTCATCGCCAGGGGCACGCCGGAGCAGGTGGCGGAGAATCCTGCAAGCTATACCGGAATGTATCTGAAAAAAATTCTCTGAACGGTGTAACGCCTTATCTTCACCCGTGTATATACACATGAAGATAAAAAAGGCGAAAGCCGGAAAGAGGATACAGAATGACAGAATTATTAATGGCAAGGTCAGCAACAACGTTACCGGATATCGGTAAGATAGTAGAGAGCTTAACCGGAAGCAGTTTCTCCGGAAGCGCTTTGGAATTCATTGACGGGCTGAGCAGTTTCATCGGTGTATTTTCAGGAATATACAGCTTCCTTGCTGTGCTTATACTCTGCTACTTCGGGTACTGCGCATTCCGCACTATCCTTGCGATACAGGGCTTCATCGGCGGTGCCGGCGTCGGCGCAGTCCTCGGACTTGTGATAGCAATCAAGAACGGGGAATTTGAATCCATAGGTGATTTTGCTATAATGGGCGCACTCATTGTCGGCGTCATCGGCTGTGTTCTTGCCAATCTGCTGTACAAGCTTGGTGTGTTCATGTTCTTCTCCAGCAGCACATTCATCGTCATGCTTCTGCTTGTCGGACTGGGCTCCGGCGGCGACTGGAGCTCAGCAATGACCGCTGGCGCAATAGTCGGCTTCATCGTGGGTATTGTCGCAGTGGCAGTGGATAAATACTTCATCATCGCCGGCACAGCAACGGTAGGCGCTTTCACCGGCGGCGCAATGATCATGTACTCTAACGCCGCTTTCGGCGTGATCGTCACGGTCCTTCTTCTGGTCAGCGGAATCCTCGTGCAGGTGAAACTTACCCAGAAGCTTGCTGATGGAATAAAGGTCGGAAAAAAGAACAAGAATCCCTCCGTTCAGTATCAGGCTCCGGCAGTGAAGGCACCCATCGTCTGCCCCAGCTGCGGAACTCTGAACCCAGACCCCGGTATGTTCTGCATGAATTGCAGCTCCAAGCTTCCCAGACCCGTTGCTTCCGCACCGGCTACCTCCGCACAGAGCACAGCCAGACCGGAAAGAATACCGGCGGCTCCCATGGGGGCTGTATGTACCTGCGTAAACTGCGGTCACACAAACCCTGCCGGACTGGTGTTCTGCGCAAAATGCGGTTACCGTCTGGAAAAGGCGCCCACAACTTCCGCACTTGCGACTGCCTCAAAGGCACCGACTTCTTCCCAGAAGCCTTCACTCCTTGAAAGGCTTTCCGAAAACAACGACAGCGCAGCAACAAAGAATCTCCGCCGCTGCCCTAACTGTGGCGCAATGGTCACGGCTTTCAGCAAAACCTGTGAAAAATGCTACGAGCCGTTTGATGATGAAGATGAAAATACCCCTGCGCCAGTATTTCAGGCTGCGCCGGATTTCGGCACCCAGGCTTACCCCGGGTTCGGTGCTGCACCGATGAACAATGCTCCGGTATACAACGCGCCGGATTACAGCACTGCCCCGGTATCTTCTCCGGTCGCGGCGCTCCGCTGCCAGGCATGCGGAAATCCCGGAGAGCCGGGCGAAAGATTCTGCAGTGCCTGCGGCAGACCGTTCAACTGATAAGAATAGAGAAAGGGACTGTACACGCAGCCCCTTTCTGACGTATTACACAGGAGGTTACAATGACAGAATACGAGATATTCACACGCTGCTTTCCGGAACTTCCGCTGACGGAGCAGCATTTCCTGCGGCTTTCCGGGCTGGAACACGGCGCCGTATTCCGGGAGGACAGCGGATTTGCGCTGACGGACGGCGGCTCGATACGGCTGCTGTGCGTGATTCCGGAAGAGCGCGGCAATGGGCTGGGAACTTCCCTGCTTGCCCGGGCGGAGGAGCATATAAGGACCCGGGGTCACTCCCACGCAGAACTTGGCGGAACCTCCTCGCAGCTTCTGATAGGCGCGCCGGAATCCTCCGCGGATTTCTTCCGGAAGCGCGGATATATACTCGCCGACCGCGTAGCCGAGATGTACGGCACTCCGGAAATGCTGCGCGAGGCTCCGCCGGCGGACGGTACGGAATTCCGGTTCTTCCGGGACGTTGGACTGGCAGGCGCCGTTGCCGCTGTTGACGAGGACTGGGTGCAGTACTTTAACGGCGGAGAG
Source organism: uncultured Oscillospiraceae bacterium (assembly GCA_900542145.1). Classification (GTDB taxonomy): domain Bacteria; phylum Bacillota; class Clostridia; order Oscillospirales; family Ruminococcaceae; genus CAG-115. The sequence goes on from UQMF01000013.1 coordinate 10,937, forward strand.
ATATTCTGCGGCATGTGCGGAAACGACATCGCTTCCTTCTGCATAGTCGAGGACGACGTGGAATGCATTTTCTCCTCCGGGAAAACCGGGAGCATAGGCTGCGTGGGGACTGTTCCGGGATTCCGGCGGCGCGGGATCGGGCTGAAAATGGTGGAACTTGCCGCCCGGGAACTATACAGCCGGGGCTGTGAGCGGATCTTCATTCACTACACCGGGGTGTACGACTGGTACGCGAAGATCGGATTCTGCACCGGACTTATGCTGTGGCTTGGCGGAAAGGAACTTCACGCTTGACAATTTGCTCCTTTCGTATTACAATATAGACAATTGATATACCAGCGCCATCTGATATATACGAAAGGAGCCTAATATGTACATAAGCTGTGACTACTACCGGGTATTCTACTATGTTGCGAAATACGGCAGCGTTTCGCAGGCGGCAAAGCTGCTTCTTAACAACCAGCCGAACCTCACCCGTACAATAAAGAACCTTGAAAGCGAGCTTGGCTGTCCGCTGTTCTCCCGGAGCAACCGCGGTATGAAGCTGACCCCGGAGGGCGAACGGCTGTATGCGCATATCCGGGTGGCATTCGAACATATCGAAGCCGGAGAAGCGGAGATCATCGGCAGCCGTAATCTTGAGCACGGCTCGGTGTACGTTGCTTCCAGCGAGATCGCACTGCACTGCATGCTGCTTCCGGTGCTGAAAACCTACCGCAGACTCTATCCCGGCGTGAGAATACGGATAAGCAACCACTCCACGCCCCAGGCTATCGAAGCGATAAAGGACGGCACCGCGGATTTCGCAGTTGTCACCAATCCTGCGGTGAACTATGCGTCCCTCACCGAACAGCCGGTAAAGCGCCTGAAGGAAGCCGCCGTGTGCAGCAATTCGGCTTTCCCGGAGCTGACCGGAAGAAAAATAGGTCTAGCCAAGCTGCTGGAATACCCGATGATCTCCTTTGCCTCGGATACGAAGTCGTTCAGGTTCTATTCTGATTTCTTTGCAGAACATGGGATGCACTACCGCCCGGAGATAGAAGCCGCCACCGCCGGGCAGATAATCTCGATGGTGGAATCCGACCTCGGCGTCGGATTCGTGCCGGAGGACTTCCTTGTCGGCAGTTCCGGAATCTCCACGATCGACCTTGTGGAGCAGCTTCCGGACCGGGAAATATGTATCGTCAAGCGGCGTGACCAGCCGCTCAGCGTCGCCGCAAGAAAGCTGGAGGACCTTATTCTCAGACAGCGCGAGGATAACGAATGAACCGCTGATATATAAAAATTGTACCTCTCAATTAATAGAAAACAGGATATCAAATAATCAGGAGGTTTATTATGACCAATCAAGAATTCGTAGAACGCATATGCGCTTCGGCAAAATCCGTACATCATAAAACATACTCTGCCGATGAAATTGTTGCAAAAATTCGCAAGATTTATTCCGGTAATATTAACACAAGCAAGATTGTGGAATGTTTTTTGATTATTGGAAATATATCATTTGAGCGTGTCGAAAAACATTCTAACGATGAACTGAGATTTGACCTGGGTTGGTGTTACCCTGTAGAGTTTTGGTCAGATATCGGCTGTGTTGTTAACGGAATCGGTATTGTAGATAATTGCGCCGGCAGGATAGAGAGATTTCATATTTCGGAACAGGGTAAATTCTATAATCAAGACCATAAACTGATTGCCGAGAATATAGAGGATTTTGCTGAATACATCACTACTGTGGAATATGATTATCACCCGAAAACAACTCAGCGAACATACGATATGTTGCGGTTTTTTGGTTGGTATGAGGGTAGGCACATCGACACAACTGCGTTTGAACAAGAGCTGAATCGACGCGGAATCGAGTTGTCTAAGGAACAGCTTGATTTTTTCGGAGAGTTTAGCGGTCTGTATTTTAATTTTGACAGTGACTGCTGGTATTTTTATTCATTGGAACAAATCTTGGAACAAAATAAGATTATCGACCATGTGTTGGAAAAAAGGAATTCCCGTAAGCATCCAACGGTTTTGTGCGGAAAAACAATGGGCGGTCCGCTTGCTGTTGACGGTAACGGTATAATACAATTCTTTTATGCCTACCCTCAAGGCAGAACAACGATGGAATGTATAAACAACTTGTGTGAGGGTGTTTCGGAAGATTGCAAATGGATTGCTCCGGGGCAGGACAATTAATAGCTTGATTTGAAACAAGGATACCCGCCCTTTAGCACCGCATAAACTGTTGGCATATCACCGAACCATCGTCTGGCGCTTGACAGTTGCCGATGTACTGGACTTTGTTTTCCGATAATATGAATGGGGCTGCAAACGCAGCCCCATCTTGTTATGCGCTGACCGGAAAGCTATCAGCAGCCGCAGCCGTTGTTGTTTCCGCAGCCACCGCCGCAGCCGTTGTCACAGCCGCCGCAGCTGTTACCGCAGCCACAGAACAGGATAAGAATGAGAATGATGATCCAGCAGCAGTTGCCGCCGCCAAAGTTGAAGCATGACATAATCGTGTCCTCCTGAAAATATCGTTCAGAAACGTTCCGCTTCCCTTTGAAGCTTCCGTTTCATAGTACATAATATGCATATCGGGCAGAAGCGTTACAGAAAATTTCCTGATGATGAAATATTTACCGCATTACGGCGCATACTATCATTATCACAGCGGCGCAATGCCGTTTGCTCAGGAGGTCACACGCATGAATTGTATCAGCGGATTTTCGGACAGCGCTATAAAGGCGCTCAACGCAGCGCTCGGCGCGGCGATGGGCTACGGTCACACCTACATCGGCAGCGAGCACATTCTGTACGGCCTGGTGTCGGACGACTCCCTACCTACTGCGGCGGTACTGCGGCGCTACGGCATTGGCAGGAACGAAGTACTGCGGCGCCTGGAGGAAACTATCGGCAGAGGCAGACCTACGCGCCTCAGCCTTAACGATCTCACGCCACGCAGCCGCAAGCTTATCGACAACGCGCTCTCATTCGCTTCCGGGGAGAATCAGCGCAAGGCAGGTCCGGAGCACCTGCTCCGGGCGATAGTCCTCGACCGTGACTGCTGCGCCATGACGATACTGGGCGACCTCGGAGTCAACCAGGTGAAGCTCGCCGGGGAGCTCTGCGCCCAGCGCTGGAATGAACCGGATCTCTCCACAGAAAAGGAGCGCCGCGCGAAATTCCCTGCGCTGACGAAATACGGCAGGGACCTCACCGAAATGGCGGCGAACGGAAGCCTGGATCCGGTGATAGGTCGCGAAAAGGAAACCGAGCGCCTTATCCGGGTGCTTCTGCGCAGGTGCAAGAACAATCCCTGCCTTATCGGCGACGCCGGCGTCGGAAAGACCGCGGTCGTTGAGGGATTCGCCCAGCGCGTCGCCGCCGGGAACGTTCCCCAGGGACTTCTCGGGAAGCGTATATTCGCACTGGATCTCACCGCAATGCTTGCCGGCGCCAAGTACCGAGGCGACTTTGAGGAGCGCCTTAAAAGCGTTATTGAGGAAGCCTCCGGCTGCAAAAACATCATACTCTTTATTGATGAGCTTCACAGCATAGTCGGTACCGGAGCCGCCGAGGGTGCGATAGACGCTGCGAATATTCTCAAGCCGCAGCTCGCCCGGGGAGAAATATGCCTGATAGGCGCGACCACCACCGAGGAATATCGCCGGTTCATTGAGAAGGACAGCGCCCTGGAACGCAGATTCCAACCTGTAGTCGTGGAGCAGCCCGACGAACAGCAAGCTCTCGCGATTCTCAAGGGAATGCGCCGCAGCTACGAGCAGCACCACTGCGTAACCATAACCGATGGTGCGCTTGAGGAGGCTGTGCGGCTCTCTGTGCGCTATATCAACGACCGGAAACTACCGGACAAGGCGCTCGACCTGGTGGACGAAGCGGCGGCACGGGTGCGCTCCGGGGCGCTGAACGCTCCGTATGTCAAGCGGCTGTCAGAGGTGCGCCGCAGTCTTTCCACGCCCAACGACGCGGCAACGGTGGAAAAACTCCGGCAGGAGGAATACTCCCTGGTCCAGGCGATGAACAGCGGCAGGGCGTGTATCGTTGACAAGCCTGAGGTCGCCCAGGCGGTTTCCGCAATTACGGGGATTCCGGTGCAGCGGCTTTCCGAGGACGAAACTACCCGGCTCGCCGGACTGGAGCAGCAGCTCAGCCGCCGCATCATCGGGCAGGACAAGGCGGTGGAGCTGGTTTCCAACGCGGTGCGCCGTGGCCGTACCGGACTAAAGGAGCCTGACCGTCCCACCTGCTCGTTCCTGTTCCTGGGACAGACCGGCGTTGGAAAGACGGAACTTGCCAAGGCGCTGGCGGAAGCCGTTTTCGGGGACGAGAAGCGCATTATCCGCTTCGACATGTCTGAATTCATGGAGAAGCACTCCGTATCCAAGCTGATAGGCTCCCCTCCCGGATATGTAGGCTACGAGGAGGAGGGTCAGCTGATAAAGCGCGTGCGCAGCTCCCCCTACTCCGTGGTACTGTTCGACGAGGTGGAAAAGGCGCACCCGGACGTGCTCAACCTGCTTTTGCAGATACTTGAGGAGGGCACGCTGACCGCCTCCGACGGCAGGACGGCGGATTTCCGCAGCACAATCGTGATAATGACCGGAAACATCGGCGCGGAGCAGCTTTCCCGGAATACACTGGGATTCGGCGGCGGACAGGACAGCAGCGAATCCGACGTGATGTCCGCACTGAAAAAGCAGTTCAGTCCGGAGCTGATCAACCGTATCGACAACGTTATAGTATTCCGCCGCCTGGGCGAGGAGCAACTGGAAAGTATCTGCCGCATACTCCTGGGGAAGCTGGCTCAGCGCGCGGTGCAGTGTGGGATCTCCCTCAGCTTCACGGACGACACAGTACGCCACATCTGCCGCCAGGTAAGCCGCGAACGCGGAATGGGCGCACGTCCTCTCCGCCGCACCATAACCTCCGAGATCGAGGACAGGATCTCCTGCATGATGATTTCCGGGGAACTGAAAAACGGCTGCCGTGCGGAGGTCTGCGAGAACTCCGGGGAGCTTTCCGTCAGGGTAATGTCCACGCAATAAAAATATTTCAACTTTTTTTACAAAACCCCTTGACAAATTCAAAATGCTGTGATATAATATTTAAGTACTCAAGAGAACGGCGGTTCTCAAGAGTACTTGATATCGCGGGATGGAGCAGCTCGGTAGCTCGTCGGGCTCATAACCCGAAGGTCGTCAGTTCGAATCTGGCTCCCGCAACCAACATTCAGCCGTACATGCGATGTGCGGCTGATATTTTTTTCGCTTAAATCCCCACTTCTTGACTAATCACGGGCAATGTAGTATAATAACTATAACTGCAGCACGAATGAAAAGGATATATAATATGGAAAGAATCTACCCGAAAGCCACCATAACCGAAAAAGGTGAAAAAGCCCTGCGCGGAGGTCACCCATGGATATACGCTGAGGAGGTCACCGCCATTGACGGAGCCTACGAAAACGGCGGACTGGTCGATGTACTCAGCCGCAAGGGCCGCTACCTTGGCACGGGATACATAAACGACAACTCCAAAATACGGATACGCGTGATCTCCCGGAATGCAAACGACAGGTTCGACCGGGATTTCTATGCGCGCAGGATACGCTACGCACTGGACTACCGCCGCACCGTGATGGGTGCGGAGGATTTCCGCTGCTGCCGGCTTATCTTCGGCGAGGCGGACAGCTTCCCTGGATTCACCGTTGACCGCTTCGGCGACGTACTCGTAACACAGGTGCTCTCCCTCGGCACGGAGCGCGTGAAGGAAACCCTCTACGAACTGCTGGTGCAGACCCTTGAGGAAATGGGCGAGCACATCACGGCGCTGTATGAGCGCAACGATGTCAAGATACGCGAGCTGGAGGGCATGGAGGAATACAAGGGATTCTGGAACGGCGCCGGACTGCGCACTGACCTTTCCGGAATTACTGAGATCACCGAGAACGGCATAAGATACACCGTGGACTACATCAACGGGCAAAAGACCGGATTCTTCCTGGATCAGAAATACAACCGCCAGGCTATCCGCCATATCGCCGAGGGGCGCACCGTACTGGACTGCTTCACCCATACCGGCGCATTCGCGCTGAATGCTGCGGCGGCAGGCGCAAAGCTCGTCAATGCCGTGGATATCTCCGCCGACGCCGTGGAAATGACCCGAAGGAACGCCGAACTCAACGGGCTTTCCGGGAACATGGAATTCACAAAGGCGGACGTTTTCGACCTGCTGACTGAACTCTACCGCCAGGGCGGACACCCGTACGATTTCATAATCCTTGATCCCCCGGCATTCACCAAAAGCAGCAGCACCGTAAAATCCGCAGAGCGCGGCTACAAGGAAATAAACCTCAAGGCAATGCGGCTTCTTCCGCGCGGCGGATACCTCGCCACCTGCTCCTGCTCGCACTTCATGACCGAAACGCTGTTCCGGCACATGCTGCACGATGCTGCCGCCGATGCCGGTGTTTCCCTGCGGCAGATAGAGGCAAGGCGGCAGTCCCCGGATCACCCGATACTGTGGAATGTCCCGGAAACGGATTATCTCAAGTTTTACATATTCCAGGTGGTGTGACATGACAGAAAAGGATCTTATCCCCGGGACTGTAGTCCGGCATTTCAAGCGCGGAATGCTCACCGAAGCACAGCGCGCGGATTCCACCCAATATCTTTATGAGATACTCGCGGTGGCGCACCACACCGAAACCGGAGAGAAACTAGTGGTTTACCGCGCTCTTTACGGCGAGGGGAAAGTATGCGCCCGTCCGCTGGATATGTTCCTGTCGGAAACCGACCGCGAGAAATACCCGGAAGCCGGGCAAAAATACCGGTTTGAGCCGGTGAAGTGACATCACAGAATCATTTGACCGGGAGGGGTAAAACCCTCCCCTGTAGTTTTCAGAAGGAAGCGACCCATGAAACCAGCAAAATATGTCGATATGTGCAGCGGTCCGATACTGCGCAAAATGATCGTATTCACACTCCCCATCATGTTCTCGGGACTGTTCCAGCTGCTTTTCAACGCGACCGATATCATCGTCGTGGGAAAGTTCGCCGGGGACAACGCCCTGGCGGCGGTTGGCTCAAACTCTGCGCTGATAAACCTCATGACGAACCTGTTCATCGGGCTTTCCATCGGCGCGAACGTAGTTGCCGCGCGGTACTGCGGCGCGAAGAACATAACCGAACTGCGCAGGACAGTACACACGGCAATGACCCTCAGCGTCATCAGCGGATTTATCCTCATGGCGGCAGGTCTGCTGTTCGCTGAACAAATACTCCGGCTGATGTCCACGCCGGAAAGCATTATCGGTATGGCGGCAAGCTATCTGCGTATCTACTTCTGCGGAATGCCGTTCATGATGATATACAACTTCGGCAATGCGCTGCTCCGCGCCGCCGGGGATACGCGCCGTCCCCTTATCTACCTGATATGCGCCGGGGTCATCAACGTACTCCTTGACCTGCTGTTCGTTATCCTCTTCAACATGAGCGCCGCAGGCGTCGGACTTGCCACAACCCTCTCTCAGGGAGTTTCCGCATTCCTCATGGTGCGCTGTCTTATGCGTGAGAAGGAGGAAAACGGACTCAAGCTGGAACTCCGCAAGCTGCGTATCCACCGCGACAAGCTCGGCATGATCATGAAGATAGGACTCCCTGCCGGATTCCAGGGCATGGTATTCTCCCTCTCAAATGTAGTTATACAGTCATCAATAAACCTGTTCGGCGAGGTCGTCATCGCCGGAAATTCCGCCGCGGCAAGCATTGAGGGATTCGTATATATGGCGATGAACTCCTGCTATCAGTCCACGCTTTCCTTCACCAGCCAGAATCTCGGCGCCAGGAAATACGAGCGTATCAACCGGATACTCCTCTGCGGACTTACCTGCGTGGTGGCGGTGTGGGCGATACTCGGGCTTGGAGTCACTATGACCTGCGGCAGGCAGCTTCTCGGTATCTACACCTCCGGCGAAGCAGCTATCGACGCCGGACAGCACCGTATGATGTATGTCTGCGGAACCTACTTCTTATGCGGAATAATGGACGTTATGGTAGGCTCTCTTCGCGGCATGGGGTATTCCATCACGCCGATGATAGTATCCCTGCTGGGCGCCTGCGGACTGCGTCTTGTATGGCTCGGCACCGTATTCCAGATGGAACAGTACCATACTCCGGACGTAGTGTATCTCTCCTACCCGGTTTCCTGGGTAATCACCGTGGCGGCGCATGTGATATGCTTCTTTATCTGCCGGCACAGGCTGAAACTAAAGGTACAGCAGCAGGAGAAAGAGCGGCTTGTGATAGAAACACAGCAATAAACAAAAATTGGACGGTTAAAACCGTCCAATTTTTTATCATCTGAGAACCGTATTGAAAACTTCCTCCGTCCACTTCTCAGGTATCTGTTCCGGTACTTCTCCCCCATTTTCAGCGCATAGAATATATGTATCTCCCCCTGCGCCGGAGCGTTCTTATCGCCAAACTCATACACTTTCATATTGCACCTTGCTTCCTTTTGTTAGTATGCCATAACTTGCGTACAGGTAACGATTTATGGGTAAAATAAACATACACCATACTCCAAAGGCTATTATATCACACAATTTTCAGTTTTGCACCCCCTTTGATTGTGAAAACCAAATGAAATGATAAGTCCCTACAAACCGCATAACCATGCGAAATCGTGACTGTTATGCGGACACGGTTTTGCAAACAAATTACATTAGTAAATTTCACTGAAACCCGCACCACTGATATGCCGATTTCTGTAATTCTTGTGAATTTACATTATAAAAAATATGTACTATAATAATAAGGCAACTAATCAATGCAGAAATAATTCACAAGGAGGAAAAAAGCATGATAAAAACACTCGCAGCCCAGATCAAGCAATACAAACGATCAACGCTGCTCACTCCCCTGTTTACTGTTCTTGAAGTTGTGATGGAAGTTCTGATACCCTTCGTTACAGCGTCCATCATCGACAAGGGAATAAACGGAAACGACGGCGCCGGAGATCTGCCCAAGGTATTCATCTACGGCGGCGTGATGATCGTCATGGCATTCATGAGCCTTGCTTTCGGCGTGCTCGCCGGAAAATTCGCGGCGGACGCTTCCTCAGGATTTGCGTGCAACCTACGCGACGCAATGTTCTCGAATATCCAGACGTTCTCCTTCTCCAACATCGACAAATACAGCACTGCTGGTCTGGTCACCCGTATGACTACCGACGTCACCAACCTCCAGAATGCATTCCAGATGATCATCCGAATCGCGGTAAGAGCGCCCATCATGCTGATAAGCAGCGTAATAATGTGCGTCATCATCAATCCAAGGATCAGTCTGATATTCCTCGGGGCGCTCGTCGTGCTGGGAACAGTCCTCACGCTGATCGTCAAAAATGCCACCAAGGTGTTTGACAAGGTGTTCACCAAGTACGATGACCTCAACGCCAGTGTGCAGGAGAATATCTCCGGTATCCGCGTTGTAAAGGGCTTCGTCCGCGAAGATCACGAAAACCAGAAGTTCGTGAACGCTTCCGGAAACCTCTACAAGATGTTCGTTACTGCTGAGAAAATAATCTCCTGGAACAACCCCGTGATGATGTTCGTCATCTACGCCTGCATTCTTCTTATTTCCTGGTTCGGAGCGCAGTTCATCGTCGGCGGATCAATGACCACCGGCGAACTCACATCGCTGTTCAGCTACATCATGAGCGCGCTGATGGCCCTGATGATGCTATCAATGATCTTCGTTATGGTCACGATGTCCGTGGCAAGCGCAAGACGTATCTCCGAGGTACTCAACGAGAAGTCCGACATCACCAACCCTGCCGACCCGGTCATGGAGATCAAGGACGGTTCTATCGACTTCGATCATGTGAACTTCGCCTACAAGCATAAATCCAATCAGCTCAAGGAAAAGAAATCCGACCTTGACGGCGGAGAGGAAATACTCACAGACATCGACCTGCATATCCACGCCGGCGAAACCATCGGAATCATCGGCGGCACCGGCTGCGGCAAATCCACCTTCGCAAGCCTTATCAGCCGTCTGTACGACGTGGACAGCGGCGCAGTCCTGGTCGGCGGAACTGACGTCCGTAAATACGACCTCGAAATGCTGCGCGACCAGGTTGCCGTAGTGCTCCAGAAGAACGTGCTGTTCTCCGGAACTATCCTCGACAACCTCCGCTGGGGCAACGAAAATGCCACCGAGGAGGAATGCGCGGAAGCCTGCCGCCTTGCCTGTGCAGACGAGTTCATCGACAGAATGCCCGATGGCTATCACACTATGATCGAACAGGGCGGAACCAACGTATCCGGCGGTCAGAAGCAGCGTCTGTGTATTGCCAGAGCACTGCTGAAGAGCCCGAAGATACTTATCCTCGACGACTCCACCAGCGCGGTGGATACCGCCACGGACGCAAAGATACGCCAGGCATTCGCCCAGAAGATCCCGGGCACGACAAAGCTCATCATCGCCCAGCGTATCTCCAGTGTGCAGGACGCTGACCGCATAATCGTAATGGATGACGGCCGCATAAGCGGATTCGACACCCACGAGAACCTGCTGAAGAACAACAAGATATACAGCGAGATCTACATGCTCCAGACCCAGTCCGGCGGAGATTTCGACAAGCCTAACGATTAAGGAGGTGGAATTATGGCAAGAACTATGGGAAACAGACGTCAGCCTGCTGACCTCAAGAGAAAGAACATGGATTTCAAGGTGCTGAAGCGCGTGCTCGGCTACATGATGAAGCGCTATAAATTCCGCTTTATCCTGGTATTGATATGTATCCTCATCACCGCAGCTACCACGCTTACCGGTATGCTGTTCATGCAGAGCCTTATTGACGATTTCATAACGCCAATGCTAACCACGGTGAACACCGGCGGCGAGGCGAATTTCGGACCGCTGCTCGCACGCCTGTGCCTGCTTGCAGGGATCTACGTTGTGGGTATTGCGGCTTCGTTTACCTACAACCGGCTTATGATCTACATCACCCAGGGCACCATGCGCGATCTGAGAAACGACATCTTCACGCACATGGAATCCCTGCCAATAAAGTACTTTGACCAGAACGCACACGGCGATATCATGTCTATCTACACAAACGATGTTGATACGCTGCGTCAGCTTATCAGCCAGAGTATTCCGCAGATGGTGAACTCCGGCGTTACGCTGATAATCACTTTCATCAGCATGATCGCGCTGAATATTCCGCTGACGATACTCACAGTACTGATGGTCGGCGTTATGATGTTTGCTGCCGCAAAGATCGGCGGAAAATCCTCCAGGTACTTCGGCGCCCAGCAGAAGGATCTTGGTATCGTGAACGGATACATTGAGGAAATGATGGATGGTCAGAAAGTAGTCAAGGTATTCAATCACGAGGAAAAGAACCTTGAGGGATTCCGCAGGGTCAACGATCAGCTTAGAGATTCCGCTAACAATGCGAACAAGTTCGCGAATATCCTCATGCCTGTCAGCGCAAACCTCGGCAACATCAGCTACGTTCTCTGCGCAGCTGTCGGTGCCGTGCTTTCCCTGGTGCTCGGTGCAGAAAACACCGGACTGACAATTGGTACTCTGGTAGCATTTCTGACACTGAACAAGAGCTTTTCTCAGCCGGTTATCCAGGTCAGCCAGCAGCTGAATGCAGTCGTAATGGCTATGGCAGGCGCAAAGCGTGTATTTGCCCTGCTTGACACTAAATCAGAAACGGACGATGGGTACGTTGAACTTGTCAACGCAAATATCTCCGCAGACGGAACCATCACCGAAAGCAAGGAGCGCACAGGGGTATGGGCGTGGAAACACCCACACACTGCGGACGGTTCCGTAAGCTACCGCAGGCTGGAGGGCAGCGTTGTGTTCGACGGCGTGGATTTCGGCTATGACGAGAAGAAGATGGTGCTGCATGACATCAAGCTCCATGCCGAGCCGGGTCAGAAAATCGCTTTCGTAGGTTCAACCGGTGCTGGAAAGACCACCATCACGAACCTTATCAACCGCTTCTACGATATCCAGGACGGAAAAATACGCTACGACGATATCAATATCAACAAAATAAAGAAGGCGGACCTCCGCCGTTCGCTGGGACTTGTGCTCCAGGACACCCACCTGTTCACCGGAACAGTAATGGACAATATCCGCTACGGACGCCTTGATGCCACCGACGAGGAGTGTATCGCCGCAGCAAAGCTCGCAAATGCACACAGCTTTGTAAAGCGACTCCCGGACGGTTACAGCACTATGCTGACCGGCGACGGCGCGAACCTGTCCCAGGGACAGCGCCAGCTGCTTGCGATAGCGAGAGCGGCGGTCGCCGATCCGCCCGTGCTGATACTTGACGAGGCAACTTCCTCCATCGATACCAGAACGGAACGCCTTGTACAGGACGGAATGGACAAGCTGATGAGCGGAAGGACTACGTTCGTCATAGCCCACAGACTTTCCACCGTGCGCAACTCCGATTGTATCATGGTACTGGAACAGGGCAGAATAATCGAGCGCGGTAACCACGACAAGCTTATTGAAGAGCAGGGACGTTACTACCAGCTCTACACCGGCAAGCCTGCAAAGAAAGCAGCCGAGTGATAATTCCACAGAAATACCCCGTGTCAGCCGGCACGGGGTTATTCTTATACAAACGCAAAAACGGTGAACTCATCTCTGAGTCCACCGTTTTGTCGTATTTACTTCTTGCGCTTCTTGGAAGCTACTGCAAGCGCGACAGCCGCTCCGGCTGCTGCGATTCCAGCTCCTACAGGACCTTCAACGCCCATGTTCGGATTCTCTCCCATGGGTACGCCGATGTCCTCAATGATCGTGTCATCGTGGATAGGATTGTTCGGATCGTAATCTACCGGGATCTCACCCAGCGGAACATCGTCCGGCAGGAACTCTATCTCCTCGGGATCAGCGTCATCAACATCGCTGTCGGTGTCCGCTTCCTCAGAATCATCATAAGTAGGTTCTACATCGTCCGCAGGCTCATCGGGATCATCAGGATCCTCAGCTTCGCCGGATTCTTCCGGCTTCTTCGGCGTCACAGGTGTGACGGGCTTCTCGGGATTTTCCGGAGATTCAGGACTCTCAGGCTTTATAGGCTTCTCGGGAGTTTCGGGAGATTCCGGACTCTCGGGCTTTGCAGGCTTCTCGGGAGTTTCGGGAGATTCCGGACTCTCGGGCTTTACAGGCTTCTCGGGAGTTACCGGAGTTGTAGGCTCATCAGGAGTTACCGGAGTTGTAGGTCTGGACGGTCTTCCAGGAGTGATCGGCTTAACCGGCTCGTCTGGAGTTACAGGCTTGTCTGGATCGTCCGGAGTTACGGGCTTATCGGGTTCGTCCGGAGTTACCGGCTTATCGGGTTCGTCCGGAGTTACCGGCTTATCGGGTTCGTCCGGAGTTACAGGCTTGTCGGGATCGTCCGGAGTTACGGGCTTATCGGGTTCGTCCGGGGTTACGGGCTTATCCGGTTCGTCCGGAGTTACCGGCTTATCGGGTTCGTCCGGGGTTACCGGCTTATCCGGTTCGTCCGGGGTTACCGGCTTATCTGAATCATCCGGGTGAGGAGGATTTACAGGAGTATCAGGAACTGAAGGCTCGTCTGTTTCCTCAGTTGTTTCTTCGGTTGTTTCTTCAGAAGATTCATCTGTTGTCGGAACGACAGGTTCGTCGGTCGTAGCTACGTCGGGCTCGTCAGTCGTGGGTACGTCCGGTTCGTCAGTCGTAGGTACGTCCGGTTCGTCGGTTGTAGGTACGTCCGGTTCGTCGGTTGTGGGTACGTCCGGCTCATCTGTCGTGGGTACGTCGGGCTCGTCGGTCGTGGGTACGTCCGGTTCATCGGTTGTAGGTACGTCCGGTTCATCGGTTGTAGGTACGTCCGGTTCGTCGGTCGTAGGTACGTCCGGCTCGTCGGTTGTAGGTACGTCCGGCTCATCGGTTGTGGGTACGTCCGGCTCATCTGTTGTGGGTACGTCGGGCTCGTCTGTCGTGGGTACGTCCGGTTCGTCGGTTGTGGGTACATCGGGCTCGTCTGTTGTGGGTACGTCGGGCTCGTCAGTTGTAGGTACGTCGGGCTCGTCTGTTGTAGGTACATCGGGCTCGTCGGTCGTAGGTACATCGGGTTCGTCGGTCGTGGGTACGTCCGGTTCATCGGTTGTAGGTACGTCCGGTTCGTCGGTCGTTTCCTCAGTGGACTTCTCCTCGGTAGACTCCTCCGAAGATTCCTCAGAGGACTCCTCAGTAGAAGGATCCTCGTCAGGCTCAGGATATGAGGGGCGCGTTACCTGATGTATTTCGTTGTTCTGATCAAATACCTGGCAAATAAGAGCGCCGTTAACGTGTCCCTTATCAGTAGTCACAGTAGCAGCAGGCGCAACAACGATTCCGCCCGCCGGAGCACTCAGATTGCCATCGTAATCGCCGAAATTCCACACAACATTCGCGCAGCCCTTGTTGAAGGTAGTGCCATTTATGTTGCCGAGATTGAAGTACTTGCCGTCAAATCCGGCGGTATCAACGTTGATGATAACGCTTACGCCGTTATTCTGAGTGAGCACTTTTACAAGCGCATTCTCGTAATCCTGCTTGTATGCGACATCGTTGGCGTCAGCGGTGATGATCAATGTTTCGCCGGGCTGTACGGTGCCGTCGGAAATATTCTGGTATGCACTCTCAAGCGCAGCGCGGAAGCTGGTCGTGCCCTTGACTCCGCCAACGTCCTTAATAAGCTTGGAGCCGGAATCAACAAGCTTATCCAGCGTTCCTTCAATATTGAACTGGGTTTCTCCCGGCTCAGGGGTGCGGATAGTCACATTGGACGCCTTTACATTCAGCAGTTCGTAGTGAACGCCGTTGGTGTTGAAGCCGACTCTGTTTCCGTTGTCGGTATCCTCTCGCTCAAAGCCGAAGTTCAGGACCACCTCAACTTCAGCGTCAGCCGGAATGCTCGCCATATCCAGCCGCTGGGCACTGGTAGGAGCAGCGCCGAGATACACGATGTACTTTCCTGTGCCTATAGAGTTGTGTCTTACTATATTGGTATACTGAAGATTGAACTCGTTGATACTCTCAACAGCCGCATTACATTCAAGGTGGTTAGTGGTTGTGGTAACCGCAAACAGACCGAAATCATTCACCTTATTCAGCAGTGAATAGTAATCCTCGACCTTCTCAGACCTGTTCTGAAGCTTGTAAACATTCTCAGCCAGTGCCTTATAAACAACGTCATCGCCGGTATGCTCACTGTCGAACATAGTATTACCGCCGAGATCGCCGGGAGTTTCCTCAGCCGCGGAAAGGACTGAAGCCGCGTTAGAGGCAAGCAGCGACGCAGCAAAAGCAACCACCGCTGCGGACTTTTTACTCCATCTGCGCTTCTTTTCGCTCATGAATAATTACCTCCTGATGTTACTACATTAGGTTTTATCGGGACTCCACGCCCAAAAGGGTACAGCTATCCCTTATTATTTACTTCATTATACACCGCGTATGACATTTTGTCAATATCCTACGCAATAATTTAGCATATTAACCGTAAACAGACAACATAACGATAACGGTTATCGTATTATACAGAGCCATTTGTTGGCGGTTAATATTCCATATTTGCATGATGTTATCAGAATATCACATGATACGCTTTGCCATTATCTCAGGATTGTACGCATGCTCTACGGCTGTACGGGCAGTTATCCTGCCCTGGCGGTAGAGGTCCGCAATGCAGCTGTCCATGGTCTGCATTCCGTCGGAGGACTGCAAAATCGTGTCAATCTGGTGGGTCTTCTGGTCGCGGATAAGCGTACGCACCGCGTTGTTCATCGTCATTATCTCAAAGGCAGGGATAAGTCCTCCGTCCACCGACGGAAGCAGCTGCTGGCACACCACGGCATTCAGCACCATGGAAAGCTGCACGCGGATCTGGTGCTGCTGATTTATCGGGAATACGTCGATAATACGGTCAATTGTATTCGCAGCCCCAAGCGTATGCAACGTAGAAAGCACAAGCTGTCCTGTTTCTGCCGCAGTCATGGCAACGCTGATCGTTTCGTGATCTCTCATCTCGCCCAGCAGGATAACGTCCGGGGACTGACGCAGCGCAGCCCGGAGCGCGTCTATGTAGCTGTCCGTGTCAATGCTGATCTCGCGCTGGCTGACAATGCACCTGTTGTGCCTGTGCAGGAATTCGATGGGGTCCTCTATCGTGATTATATGACCGTCCCGGGTATTGTTTATCCGGTCGATTATGCAGGACAGCGTTGTGGATTTACCACTGCTCGCCACGCCGGTTATCAGCACGATACCGCTTCTGCTCTCGCTCAGCTGCATTACCTGCTCGGGAATTCCCAGCTTCACCGGGTCGGGAAGCTCAAACGGAACGTACCTCAGCACCGCCGACCAGGAACTCCGCTGCTTGTAGATGTTCGCGCGGAACCGCCCTACTCCTGCCACCGACAGGGAGAAATCCTTCTCGCGCTCGGGAATGCTGTCCTCGGTGACGTTGAATTTCGCCAGCCGGAATATCTGCACCACCAGCGCTTTAGTATCATCGGGACTGAGGGGAGTTTCCCCCATTCGGTACAGCTTTCCCTCCGCCTTGTAGCTAAGTACCGCTCCGGAAACGATGAAAATATCCGCAGCGTGTTCCGCCGCTGCCTTTGTCAGAATCTCAAGAATATCCATAATATACCTTTCAGACTTTTATCCGCCGGTTTCCCGGAGTACTATACCAGCTCGCTGCCGTCCCATACCGCAGGACCGCTCTCTTCCGTGCTGTCCCGGGTAACGCTGCGCCATTCCAGCACATCGTACCTGCCGTTGTTGCTGCTATCCGCATGGAACTCCACGCTCACCGCCAGATACTGACGGTCGTTTATCCTGACGGAGTAATCCGCCCGGACCCCTCCGGGCACCATCGCCGTGGACACGCCCTCTATCTCCGCTGCCGCAGTCATGAAGCCCTCCTCAAAGGAGAAGCCCTCCGCCGCCTGCACTGCTGCAAGATCCAGCCGTGCCAGGGTGGATTTCGCCGCCGCGTCCGCGTCGTAGTAGTCCTGCGTGAATATCTCGCTGCGGCTGCTGACCCTGTCGTTGGAATACACCGCCTGGAAGCTCAGCACTGCAAGTATCGTCAGGCAGATCACCGTGAATATCAGCATGATCGAAATGTATCCCACGCCCACCGTGCTGCCGAAAAATCGCTTCTTCTTATTCAACTGCGGCACCTCCCTGCGGAATATACGCGCCGCACTCCAGCGCGTAAACCTCCTCGCCGGAGTATTCAAACCGAATGCTCAGCGTGGAGTAAGTACCGGCGGCGGAATCCTCGCGCTCCTCGGAAAGGGTCAGCGTGATCTCGCCGTCCTGCTCCGGCAGCATGTCGGAATCCAGCGAAACGCTGTCCCCGGCGATATTCTCGCCGAAAACCAGCCGGAGCGCAGTCTCGGTATCGCCGCTGACGGAGTATGCCTCCGCGATGGACTGCGCGCACAGCGCCGCGTTCACCCTCCGCCGGGATTTGCGCTCCAGCCCGTCCGCCGCCGCAAACACCCTTATGATAACGGCGAAGGATATCACGAAGAACAGCAGCGCCAGAGTCATCTCCGCAAACAGCAGGTTATTGCTCTTCCTGTTCAGTCTTAACACCCTCCCCGTACCAGCACGGTGGAGGTCTGCTCCCCTGCCGTTACCGTGATCTCGTATAATCCGTCGCGCTCCGTAATGCTCAGGCTGTCCGCACTGGAGATCCTGTCGCCGTCCCGGGCGGTTATTTCCTCGCCGACGGGAGTGTATTTCTCATACAGCTCCCCATCATCGCACCAGATCAGGCTCACCAGCCCGTCGGATTCCACCGCCGCGCCGCCGTTGTCCATAAGCGTGATCCTCTCCGCCGATCGAAACTTGTTGGCGACGTATTTTATGGACGCCGCCGACCCGAAGGACTGCTGATATCCCGTCTTTATTCTGCCGTAGGTGTCAGCAGCCACCGCGACCGCCAGCAGCATGCAGACCGCGAATAGTACGAAAAGCAGCATGCTGCTCACCGCCGAAGCCGTATCGGCAAATGATCTGTCACTGCGATATTTCATATCAGTTCTCCCTCTGAATGACCGTGACTGTCGGGCGCACATTAGAAGCGAAGCGCTCATAATGCACCAGATAGCGGCTCTCGTCAAACACCACGCCGTAGCTCTGCGTGAGATATTCCAGGCTGTCCGGATAGGCTCCCTCGGCGGCGTAGCAGAGCGTTATTCCATTTTCCACAGACTGCTTCACCTGCGCCAGCCGCTCCTCATCAGAAGCGTGGGAGGCATTCCCCAGGGCGAGGACCAGCCACAAGATCATCACCGCGAACAGCACTATGCCAAGCGCCGCAGGCAGCGCCCTGAAATTCAGATTCTTCATGATATCACCCCAGCACGGACATAATGTTCATCATCGGTATCATAAGCATGAGCAGTATTGCGCCGATGAGCAGCCCGAGAATCACTATCATCGCCGGCTCGATAACGGCGGTGAGATTCATCAGGCTTCGCTGAGTTTCCTCGTGGTAGTTGGAACTTATGCGCTTCCACACGCTCTCAAAGCTGCCGGAGGAATACGCCAGCTTCAGCGACCTCGCATACAGCGGAGGGAGCAGACGGCTGCTTAACACTGCGTCCGGGAAGCTCTCGCCGTTTATGACGCGCTTCTCGCAGTCGCTGTAGCGCTCCGCCACGCGTCTGTCCCGGATAAAGCTGCGGATATTTGACCGCATGATCATGTCCTCCGGAGAGATTCCGGCGCTGACGTTAATGCTGACCGCCTTGGTCAGGTCGCACAGGGAAAGCTTCTCCGCAATTCCGCGAGTGAACGGCAGAGCGGAAGCCAGCCTGCGGACGAATCCTCCGGTCTTTGAAAGCCTGGACAATATCGCGATGACCGCGGAAATCACGATAAGCGCCAGCAGAACTATCATTATAACGATACCGGAATTGTAGGCAAGCTCCACGGTATTCTTCACCGTGCCGCTCACGGAGCTGTCAAACTGGGAGAATATATCCCCGAACATCGGGATAACCATGACCACCAGTACGATCATTACCACCGTCATCATCAGCAGGAGCACCATCGGGTGCAGCACCGCAGAGCGCAGCGCCCGGCGTATCTCGTCGCGCTCGTCATAGTATTCCGCCAGCCCCCGGAGGACTTCCTCCAGCTTACCGCTCATCTCGCCAACGGAGATCATATCCGCCGCGTATTCCGGGAATCTCCCCGTGCTGCGCACCGCCGCAGAAAGGGATTCGCCCTTACCCACCGCGCCGGATATTTCCATGCAGGCAGCCTTCAGCGTGCCCTCCGGGATATCCTCGCACAGGAGCTCAAGCCCGTCCGCAGCCCCGATTCCGGAGCCTATCATCATGGAAAGCTGCTCGCAGATATATTCCACCTGACCGTAATCCAGCTTCTTTATTCTCATACAAATCCCTCCGGGTCAATAGTAATACAGCGCCGAATAATTACCGCTGTCCGAAATGTAGCCGGCGATTTTTTCCTTGTCCGCCGAACCTGCGTAAAACGTAGCGTCTGCGATGTTGTAACCGTGTCTTGACAGGTACAGCTCCGGAGTAATCCAGCCGGTTTCCTCCGTCCATATCTCATTCCACGCGTGGTAGATATTTTCCTTGGCGTAGCCGACCACCAGACGGGTCGGTATATCCTGCGAACGGAGCATTGCCGCCATCAGCGAAGCATAGTCATAGCATATCCCCGACCGCTTTTTCAGCACGCTGTCCGGGTCCGGAACATATCCACTCTTCACCGTTGCCGCAAGCTCCCGGTCATAGGTCACATTGTCGGTTATCCACGAAAATACCGCTGCGGTCTTTCCGATGGTGCCGGTTTTCCCGGCGCACAGCTGCGCAGCTTTCTCAACGCAGGCAGAGTTCTGACTGAACTTTACATATCTGTTCGGATACAGAAAAGGCATTGGTTCGCTCTTTATATTTACCGAGAGCACCTGCTCAAGCACTTTTGTATAGCGGTCGCCCTCGGTTTGCTCGTATATCTGCACCGTGTATTCGCCGCTGCCGCAGGAAAGTGGGTAGTATTCCGTCACGCCCCCGGTTGGCACATCATGGTCGTATGTATTGCCGCCGCTCACGATACGCAGCTTCACGCGCTTTCCGCTCTCGTTCCAGCAGACGGATATGTACCCCTCGCCGGAGTTGCTGTAATCCACCAGCACCTTGTCGTTGCCGACGGTGTCCTTCCCGGGGGAAAGCGGAACTCTCACCTCGGGTATGACCACGTTCACCGGCTCCGGGGCGGTAGTCTGCGCCGTTGCCGAAGTGGTAGTGACCATAGTTGTAGTCGTGACCTCATGCTGCGGCTCGGATTCTGTCAAGGCAGCTTCTACAGATTCCACCGTGACCGGAACAGGCTCCCGGGTAGGCTCTGCGGATTCCTCCGTGGTCGGCACAGGCTCCCGGGAATCTGCGGAGAGCACCTCCACGGACACGCTGTCCGCAGTGGATTCCGCAGGAGCAGCGCTCTGAAGCTCCAACGTTGCCGCCGGAGTGCTCTCCGCGGACTGCGCCGGAATCCCCTCGTCGGCGGCACAGCCGGATAGCAGCGCAATACTCAGCAGCGCCGCGAATATTCTCTTGTCCAACTGACCGCCTCCTTTAATTCACAGCAGGTAATTACCTCTGCGCCCTCATATCCCTCAGCAGGATATAACTATCGTCCACGGAACTGAATACGCGCCGGCTGCCGTCAGTGATTATCTCGCTGATATATGCGCCAGCCTGGCGGTAGAATTCTTCCTCATAGTGTATAATGTCCACGCCGCCCAGCGGAAAGCTGTCGGAAGCGTAGAACTTTCTCGAAATGTCAATAACGTAGCAGCCCGTCACGCATGCGAAGCGTTCCTCGCACAGCGAGATGAAGCGCTTCTTTATCATGAACATCTTGTCGGTTTCCAGCTTGCGCAGCCTGTGATCCAGGTCGATGTAGCTGTCCTTCGGCTCCGACTTTATCAGAATGATATGCGCGCCGTATTTCTTTTTGAGCATTTCCCCGAAGCGCATTATGGATTCCGCGCAGGATTTCATGCCGCGCCGCTCGAACAGCCAGCACTCCCGGCATTCGTCCTGGATTCCCTTATAGAAATCCGTGCGGCGGATAAAGTCGTCGGTTTCAAACAGCGCACCGTGGTATTCCGTCATGCGGCAGATAAGGTCGCTGAGATCCACTACCACCCAATCGGAATCACTGCCGGCAAGGTCAGCGTCGCCGCTTCTGACAAGGGCGTCCTGGAGTATCCTGCGGCGCCACCTGCTGCCGTTGAATGCACCGGTGCCCTCCGGCAGGCTTACGTCCACCGGCTTATCAAAAGCGAGTATTGCAGGCTGCTTGCAGATATAGGTGCCGATATGCGCCCGGCTGCAATTCACGGATTCCCTTGAAACGCTGCTGCCCCAGATGTCCACCGTCATTTTCCGCAGGGAGGAAGCGTACCTGCGCATTTGTACCTTCCCTCTCAGCAGGAATACCAGCTCCGCATTCTCCTCGTTGACCGCAATGCCGCTCTCGATGGAAAGCAGCCTTGCAAGCTTGCGTACTATGCCGTATTTACCACGGAATGCCGGCTCATAGAAATCATATGTACGTCCGGTGCGTCCGGCAAGCAGTTCCTGGATTATCGCCGCCGCCCGGACAAGCTCCTCTGCGCCGCTCTCCCCGGCGAAAAACTCCTCCACGCAGGAAAGCTCGCAGGAGCCAGTACGCCTCAGACGCAGCAGCCTGTCGCGGTTCGCAGCCGCGAATTCCGCGTTGGTGTAGGCTATCAGCTGGTCGGAGGCAAGCTCCATATCCAGCAGCCAGCCGAAATAGGAGCGCTCGGTCATATTCTCGTAGTATTTCATCACGCGGCTGAACCAGATATTCTCGTCCGGGGCGGAAATGCAGGTACGTCCACCACCGGAAGTCAGCTCCACCGCCGCACGGTATGCGTCGTTGTAGTACAGCGGCTCGTGGTCATCCGCACCGTCGCCTGCCGTGAAATAATTTCCGGAAATGTCCACGATGAGCGGTCTGACCTGGCTGATGAAGAACTCCTCCATGTCATGCAGGAACTGGGTCATTCCCTTTTTGGGGTGGCAGACGCGCAGCTCGCTGTCCTTGGCGCTGTGATTCGTGAACCTGTTCCTGAACAGAATTATCCTTTCGGGCGGCACAACCGCAGTCAGCCGCTGACAGTACCTTCGCAGAAGCGGCTTCCACACCCGGTCGCCAAACGGCGGATTTATCCTGGTCAGCCTGTCCAGGTGCTCCCGGTAGAATTCCGACTGGCGGAACGCCCTGGTATCCGTGAAGAAAAGCGGCTCCTGCCCCGGCTCCCCGGGCAGGATAAAGCACGCGGTTTCCGCTGCCGACAGCAGATCCACCGCAACGTAATCCGGTCTGACCGCAAGCACTGCGCCGGAAATATCCTTGCTGAGGTCAAGCCGAAGCTTGTCGCCGGCGTCCTCGCTGATGTGCCTTACTCCGCTGCGGCAGCCCAGGGAGATCTGCGACAGGCGCATTGCTCCCCTGCTGCAGCGGAATCCCTGACCCGTGGCGAAAACCCTGTCCAGCTGCTCGGAGCCGCACAGAAGCACTCTCGGCTTGCGCGGAATGCACGGCAGCCCCTTTCCGACCGCCGCCCGGGTTCGCTCCAGGGAATCCCTCCCTGCAAGGCTATGCGCCGGGAACACAGGAATAACCTCCGCGCCGCGCTCCGTGACCTCGGTCATCACCGGAATGCAGGAGCACTTCACCTCAACGCCATCAGCTCCCCGGAATATCTCCGCCCGGAGTATCACGCCGTCGCGGTTGCCCTCCATCTCGTCCATATCGGAGATGAGATTCCCCAGGGAGTATGCGCAGGGAACCACCCTGCCGGAATATGTCTTTATGGTCGTGAACCGCTGCACCATATGTGGGTGGGAACCGAAAATAATATCAGCGCCTGCCTCCGCCATGAAGTGCGCCTCGTTTGCCTGGGCGGTCCTGACCGCCTGGGAATTCGCAACGCCCCAGTGCATGTATGCGGCGATGAATTCCGCACCGTATTCCCTCGCCTGCTCCACCTGCTGCGCGAAGTATTCCCGGCTGTAAATACCTGATTCGCTGGTACTGCTGCCGCTGTTGGTTATCATCGTGCAGGCTATCACAGCTATCCGGAATCCGCGCACGTCAAATATCGCCGGGGAATCCCCCAGGGTGCCGATATTCCGCATTCCGCCGTGGTTTATGGCTGCAACAGTCCTGTTGAACATCTCGACGGAGCAGCTGCGGTTTGCCGCGGTTATCAGCCCGTGGAATCCTGCTTCCGCCGCCGCCATGATGAACGAAGAGGGAGCATTGCTGTTCGGCGAGCCGTCCTCGTTGCGGCGCTGCTCGCTTTCGAAGGGCGCCTGGTCGCAGCAGGAATCCTCCAGCACAGCCGCCGCAAGGTCCGCCCCGGAAATTATCCCCCGGATATGCCGGAAGCAGTCGCAGAAGTCAAATCCGCGCTCTGCTGCGGATTTCTGCATGGAAGCGGTGCACATCATGTCCCCGGCGAACATCAAAACCGCACGGTTCTCCGGACTGGAGAGCCTGCGGCCTACCTCCACACGGGTGACGAACTTCTGCATATCGTCGGTGGTTATGGTTATTCTAGCGTGTCCCCGGGATTTTCCGGCGACCTCTCCGGCGGCGTTCACCACAGCAACGTCAGTGTTGTCCGAAACGAATACTGCGCCGGGGCGGCGGTTGCCTGCCTCCCAGTATATCTGCGCGGATTCCCCCGGCTCAATGCAGATAACGTTCTGCGCCTTCAGCCGTGTGCTTCCCGGGGTGAATTCCACGCGCCGGGAACATGCGCCGAGCACCTCCCTGCCGTTTTCCCGGACAAAAGCGCACACCTCCGCCAGATAATGCTTCCCGTTTGTGAATCCGAGTATTCCCTTCTCACAGCCTTTGGAATACCGCGATTTGTACAGTTTGTCCGGCTCCTCCGCCAGATAAAAGAACAGACGGTATCCGTCCGCACCGCTCACCGGGTCCCAGCGCAGCACCACTGCGCCATCACGGCCGGCAGCTGCAAATCTCCCGGGTGCATTAAGTTCAACTGCCATTTTCTCCGACCTCTCGTTCATGATCAAAAGATTCTCTCAACGCAGCAAGCCTGCCGTAATTCCTGTAAAAGGAATAATAGGCGCTGCAAAAATGCTGTATGTCGTCTATCCTTATCCTGTAGCCGTCGTGCCGCACGAAGAAAGCCCCCAGCACCGCCGATGGGTATTTCAGGTACATCACATATTCCGGGTAGCCGTAGCCGTTCAGCATGTATTCCGCCCGGTAGAATATCGTGTCCACCAGCTCCTCCGCGCGGAATTCCGGCAGGTAGCTGCACTCCAGCCCCTGCTCAGTTATCCGCGAATACATCTCAAACGTGACGCAGAGCAGCTCCAGGTAAGTGTGATAGGTCGTATCCTGCCCGCGTATCCTGCGGAGGTTGACATTGGCATTCTTCAGCCCGAAACTCAGGTATCTGTCCTCCGGCAGGTGTTTTGTCAGTTCGTTCATTGAATACGCCACCCAGTGGTCGCGGTATTTCTCATATCCCTCACGGATAAATCTGTCCGCGGCGACCGCGGCGGCGTCCAGCCACTTCCGCTCCCCGGTCAGCCCGTATAGGCGGCACAGCGCAAATACAGCCTCGCCGTCGTAATACACCGTGCGGAACTTTTCCTTCCGCTGGAGCGTGGGGAATTCCAGCACATGCCAGAAGCTTCCGTCACCCTGGTCGAACATCTCCAGTATCCCGTTGCCAAGCTCCCGGCAGAGCTTCGCGTACTTATCGCTGCCGGTGGCGCTCATGAATTCCGTCAGCATGATAACGGCGAGGGCGTTGCCACCGACCTTTATCTCACTGCGCGTCTTGTCCGCAAGGAATACCACATTCTCTCTGCCATCGCGATCGGGATATTTCCTGTAGGTATTCCCCACCATATAACCTACTGCCTTGATTATCTGGTTGAGGGTGAATCTTTCCCCGGTCAGACGGTAGGCACAGATAAGGCTCCAGATTGCCGAGGAATGCCGCAGGATATTATACCCGGGTATCTCCAGATGGTCGATAGGGTAGCAGCCGTACTCAAACCGCCCGTCCATTCTGACCTGCATTGAGAGATACTCCGCCGACGTAGTAATGACATCCAGTGCAGCGCTGTCGGTGAATTCCCCGATGATACGCCTGCCGCAGCGGCTTCCGCTCCCATACAGAGGGAACACCGCGCAGGAATCGTCGCAGAATCTGCTCTCGCAGTCGAAAAGCGTGACTTCCTCCGGGAATCCGGAGAGAGTGGGCAGTCCGCATTCTGCAAGATACTCGTTCAGGACCGGAAGCTCCAGCATGTGCTTCTTATAGGATATCACGCGGTTTCCGTTGATCTCCGCCTCGATGAGCGCGCATTCCAGCCGGTCGTCAAAGGCGATTCCGCGCCGGAAGAACTCATTCCGGCTGGCTGCAATACGCTTTTGAAGCTCCGCAAAAGGAATACGCTCCCGGGACGCCATGACGTCCGCCTTCACCCACACCGGCGCATAGTCGTACCTGCGGACGAACTCCGCGGACTTTTCGCAGGCGCTCTTCCACGCCTGCTCCGGTGTATTCTCCGCCGCCCGGAATACGAACGCGCGCTCGTTGGTGTCACAGACGGAAACGAATGCCGCACACAAACTTTCAACATTCCCTGCGGAATTGTCGAAAACTCCGTCTTCCCGGAAGCTCTTTTCCAGAAGGGAGAGCTTCTGCTCAAGCATATTCTGATACCCGTTCATGATCTCCCCTCCTGTTCCGGACGCGCTTTTTCTGATTATATCATATCCCGGGGCTTTTGTAAAGTACCGTCAGATGTCGATTATATCCTCGTCCTTCTTCTCGCCCTTGATCTCCTTGATTATCTTGTCGGCGGTCTTTGCGCCGACGATCACCGCCGCAAGCAGTGCTGCGCTGCTGAGGAGCCTGAATATTGCCTTTACCATGTTATATCACCTCCGTCTGATTATATGTCAGAGCCCGTTCCACAAATACCTGTCAAGATCCACGAATCCGTCCTCGGATACTTCCACGCCCTCGGCACGAAGCAGCTCCGCCTGCCTGTCCGAGCCGCCGAATGCGAACGCAGGCGCAGTCTTTCCGAAGCGGTTCAGCACACGATGGCAGGGGATAATTCCCGGCTCGGGATTCGCGTGCAGCGCATATCCCACCGCCCGTGCCCACCGCGGATTCCCGGCGAGCATTGCAATCTGCCCGTATGTCGCCACCTTGCCGCACGGGATCCTCCGCACGACATCGTAGATCATTTCAAATACGGATTTATCAGCCATGGTACCTCCATTCCATTCGAAACAAGCGGAATACAAAAAACGGCAGACATCAAATGCCTGCCGTTCCGGATCAATTCTTAGCTGCCTTTTTTGCAGGCTTCTTTTTTCTGTCGTGCTCAATGACCGGTTCTCCGGTGCCGTTCACGCAGTCAGCGGTGATCGTGATCTTGCTGATCGTTTCATCACTCGGCGCGGTGAACATGATATCGCGCAGCGTTGCCTCAACAATGGAGCGCAGTCCTCTTGCGCCGGTGTTGCGCTCGATGGACTTCTTCGCGATTGCCCTCATCGCGTCGTTCTCAAACTCAAGGTCGATTCCATCGGCATTGAACAGATACTTGTACTGCTTGATGAGCGCGTTCTTCGGCTCGTCAAGGATCCGCACGAGAGCGTCCTCGTCCAGCGCGTCAAGCACGGTAACTACCGGCAGACGGCCGATAAGTTCGGGGATTATACCGAACTTCACGAGATCCTCCTGGCTGACCTGGTGCAGTATCTTGTAGCTTTCCTTCTCCTTCTTGGAAGCCACGTCTGCGCCGAATCCCATCGCAGAACTGGATACTCTGGAGGCGATCATCTTCTCAAGTCCCTCGAATGCACCGCCGCAGATGAACAGTATATTCTTGGTATTGATCTGAATGAACTCCTGGTGGGGGTGCTTGCGTCCGCCCTGGGGAGGTACATTGGAGATAGTGCCCTCCACGATCTTCAGCAGCGCCTGCTGAACACCCTCGCCGCTTACGTCACGGGTGATGGAGGTGTTCTCGCTGCGGCGGGAGATCTTGTCTATCTCGTCGATGTATATGATTCCACGCTCCGCCGCCTCAATGTCGTAGTCCGCAGCCTGGATAAGTCTGAGCAGTACGTTCTCAACGTCCTCGCCGACGTAGCCTGCCTGGGTGAGCGTCGTAGCGTCCGCAATGGCGAACGGCACATTCAGCAGCTTCGCCAGGGACTGTGCCAGCATGGTCTTACCAACGCCGGTAGGTCCGAGAAGAAGTACGTTACTCTTCTGAAGTTCCACCTCGTCGTCGGATTCCTCATCGTTAAGGAATGTACGCTTGTAGTGGTTGTAAACGGACACGCTGAGGATCTTCTTAGCCTCCTCCTGTCCGATGATGTACTGGTCAAGATACTTCTTGATATCCTCCGGCTTCATAAGCTCGCTGCCGTCAGAAATGAACTCGGAATCCCTGGGTGCCGTTGCAGGCTTCCCCATTCTTCCGGGCTTGATGTCGCCGCTTTCGACCAGCATGTTGTAAGAAGCAAGAATACACTCGTTGCATATAACGGAATTCTCGCCGTTTCCTCCGTAAAGAATGCGCCTTACCTGGTTCTCATTCTTTCCGCAAAAGGAGCAAACCATCATAATTATGTGTTCCTCTCAAAAACAACGAAGCGACCGGAAAGCAGACGCTCTCCGGCGCTCACATGATTTTTTACTTGATATCAGCCCTGCTGCTGTATACCTTGTCGATCAGACCGTACTCCAGCGCTTCCTCGGCGGACATGAAGTTGTCACGCTCAGTGTCGCGGCAGATATCCTCATAGGGCTTGCCGGTATTCGCGCTGAGGATCTTGTTCAGACGCTCCTTGGTGCGCTGAAGATAATTGGAGTGGATCATGATGTCAGTGACCTGACCGGAAAGACCGCTGCCGGAAATGAGCGGCTGGTGGATCATGATCTCGCTGTTCGGCAGGGCAATACGCTTGCCCTTGGCTCCGGAGGAAAGCAGGAACGCTCCCATGGAAGCCGCCATGCCGGTGCAGATGGTGGACACGTCGCACTTGATATACTGCATTGTGTCGTAGATCGCCATTCCGTCAGATACAGAACCTCCCGGGCTGTTGATATAAAGGTAGATATCCTTATCAGGATCCTGCCCCTCAAGGTAGAGGAGCTGAGCGACTACAACGCTTGCAGTCGCGGAATTCACCTGATCGTGCAGGAGAATGATCCTGTCATTGAGCAGGCGGGAAAAAATGTCGTAGGAGCGCTCGCCGTGATTGCTCTGCTCTACTACATAAGGAATATAAGCCATAGTACTCCCTTCTCCGCAAAAGCGGCTGCCGTGACCGGCATATGATGTTATACGCTGCCGGAAACCGCAAGTCCAAAAGGCACATTGCAGCCCCGGCTTTCACCGGAGCCGCATATTATGAACTTATTCAGTAACTTCCTCGATCTTAGCGGAATCGCGAACCAGATCAAGAGCCTTCTCGATTCTGAGGTCGTTCTTTACAGCCTCAGCCGGAACAGCAGCCTTGACCTTCTCAACGTCCATCTTGTACTGCTCAGCCATGTCAGCGTATTCCTTCTCGAGATCTTCGTCGGAAACGGTGATGTTCTCAAGCTCAGCGATCTTCTCAAGAGCAAGGCGCAGATCAACCTGGCGCTTGGCAACCTCGGTGAAGTTAGCTCTAAACTGATCCATGGTAGCACCGGTGTACTTGAGGTAGTCCTCAACGCGGATACGGTTTCTTGCGCTCCACTCGCGAACAATGTCGTCGATACGGCGCTGGTACATTACCTGAGGAACCTCAGCGGTCATCTTGGAGATAACAGCGTCAACCAGTGCGTTGTCGAGGTTTGTGGAAGCCTCGTCAGCGGCAGCCTTCTCCAGCTTGGACTTGATGTCAGCCTTGTACTCGTCGAGGGTGTCGAACTCGCTGACGTCCTTTACGAACTCGTCGTCAACATCAGGAAGCTCCTTGCCCTTCAGCTCGTGCAGCTTGCACTTGAATACAGCAGGCTTGCCAGCGAGGTTCTCAGCCTGGTAGTGCTCGGGGAATGTAACGTTTACGTCGAACTCCTCACCGATGCTCTTTCCAACGATCTGATCCTCGAAGCCGGGGATAAAGGAACCGGAACCCAGCTCCAGGGGGAACTTCTCGCCCTTGCCGCCCTCGAAAGCAACGCCGTCCAGGAATCCCTCGAAGTCGATAACTGCGGTATCGCCATTCTGTGCAGCTCTGTCCTCAACGGAGATGCTTCTTGCATTTCTGTTGCGAACCTTTTCGATCTCTGCGTCAACAGCAGCGTCATCTACATTCTTGGTTGTTTTCTTAACTTCTAATCCCTTGTAGTCAGAAATTTCTACAACAGGCTTTGTGATCAGGTCAGCCTTGAACTTAACACCAGTTTCCTTATTTACGTCAACGACCTCGGTGTTCTCAACGTCAACAACGTCAAGACCGGACTTTTCAACAACTGCGGCAATATTCTGGTTGTACAGGCTGTTTACAGCGTCCTCGAAGAAAACGCCCTCGCCGTACTGAGCCTCGATCACCTTGCGAGGAGCCTTGCCCTTGCGGAAGCCGGGAACAGAGATGTTCTTCTTTCTCTTGTTGTAAGCCGCAGCAATTGCGTTTTCAAACTCCTCTGCGCTGAAAGCGAACTCGATCGCTGTAGTATTTGTAGCTGTGTTGTTCTGGGAAATGATCTCCATGATATTATTCCTTCCTTGCCCGTGGGCAATTTTATTATTTACTTTTTAAAGCCGCGCCGAAGACTCGACCAGCACCGGGTCAAACCCTACTCCGTCAGCGGACACGAGCCGGTATTCTATACCGTTCTTCTCGCCGTTAAGGGCGCCCCTGATGCTTCCTCCGTGCAGGTGCGCATAATAGCACCGCTTCACGCCGTAGCGCTGAAGCACATCGGTCAGGTAGACGTTCTCTTCCGCACGGTAGATCGGCGGATAATGTATAAACGCGATCAGCTCGCCGCCAAGCTTCACGCCTTCTTTAAGTGAAGCCTCCAGCCTGCCTGCCTCGCGCAGCAGTACCTTCTGGTCGGGAGCCTCGCCGTTTTCGCGTATCCAGCCGCGAGTGCCGCAGATGGACATTCCATCGACCAGGAACGCGTTATTGAACAGGAAGCTTATCTTGTCGAACCTGTTTGCCTTGACAAAGGAATTAAGCTTGTTCATCGTGGACCACCACAGATCGTGGTTTCCCTTGACGAATATCTTGTTTCCTTTCAGCCTTGAATTGATGTACTCCAGGTCCTTCTGGCTCTCTTCCAATCTGAGCGCCCAGGAATGGTCGCCCAGCAGAACCACCGTATCATCGTCGGTGATCTTGCCGTTCCAGTTTGTTTCGAGCCTTTCAAGGTAGTTGCTCCACCCTGCGAAGATATCCATGGGCTTATCGCAGCCCAATGAAAGATGAAGGTCGCCGATCGTGTAAAGCAATGTCAGCCTCCCAGCTAATTATCAGGACTTGAGGAACTTGCAGACTACCTCGGGCATCTCCTGCTTCTCAACAGAACCCGTGAAGCGGATCTCCTTGTTCTTGGTCGCAGCGAGGGGAGCAGGCATCTTTGTGCCGGTCTTAGCCTCCAGCTCAGCGATGTTCTGCCACTCGTCCTCGGAAACAGTACCGCCGACAGCCTCGTAAACAGCGCCGCTGAACTTGTACGGGTTAGCTGTGGAAGCGATAACGGTCTTGGTATTGTCGCCGGTTGCCTTCTTATAATCCTCGTATACCTTTACTGCAACGGCAGTGTGGGTATCGAGCAGGTAGTTGTAGTTCTCGAATGTGGACTTGATCTCAGCCTTTGTTTCATCGTCGTTGCAGCAACCAGCCCAGAAGAGTTCGCTGATCTTAGCCTTGACGTCGGCGGAGATCTCATACTTACCCTCGGACTTAAGCTTGCCGAACCAGTCGTTGATGACTGCGTCGTTCTCACCAGTGAGGTGATACAGCAGACGCTCCAGATTGGAGGAGATGAGGATATCCATAGACGGCGAAACGGTGGTGAAGAACTTTCTGTTCCTGTCGTAAACGCCGGTGTTGATGAAGTCAGTCAGCACGTTGTTGCTGTTGGAAGCGCAGATGAGCTTGTTTACCGGAATACCCATCAGCTTAGCGTAGTAAGCAGCGAGGATATTGCCGAAGTTACCTGTCGGAACAACGATATTGATCTTCTCACCGAACTCGATCTCCTTATTCTTGAGGAGCTCAGCGTAGGTGGAAACGTAGTATACGATCTGCGGTGCCAGTCTGCCCCAGTTAATGGAGTTAGCGCTGGACAGCAGTATATTGTTCTTAGCAAGTCTGTCTGCGATCGCCTTGTCAATGAAGATAGCCTTCACGCCGTTCTGGCAGTCGTCGAAGTTGCCCTTTACAGCGCATACATTGACGTTCTTGCCCTCCTGGGTAGTCATCTGGCGCTTCTGCATCTTGCTCACGCCGTCCTCGGGATAGAAAACAGCGATGCTTGTGCCGTCAACGTCCTTGAATCCCTCGAGCGCTGCCTTACCGGTATCGCCGGAAGTAGCCACCAGGATAGCGATATGCTTGCCGTCAACGGTCTTCTTTGCAGATGTGGTCAGCAGATACGGCAGGATCTGGAGCGCCATATCCTTGAAAGCGCAGGTCGGACCGTGCCACAGCTCCAGCACATATGTACCGGGAATGAGCTTTGCCAGCTCAGCGATATTGTTGCTGTCGAAGTTCCTGTCGTTATAGGCAGAATCAACACAGTGACGGATCTCGTCAGGAGTGAAGTCTGTCAGCAGACGGCTGAATACCTCGAACGCCCTGTCGGCATAGCTCTTGTCGCACAGTGCAAGGATATCCTCCTTGCTGAGCTGAGGAATGCTCTCGGGAACGTACAGACCGCCCTCGTCGGAAAGTCCCTTTGTGATAGCGTGTGCGCTGGTCACCTTGAGGGAAGAATTTCTCGTGCTTCTGTAATTCATGTTTATCGTCCTTTCATAGACTTTAATGCGCCGCCGCAGCAGTGCCGTATCAACACTCAGTTGATCGTATATACGCCATCCGCAGTGAACGCGTCCTCGAAGATCTGTATCGAAACTACTCCCGGGACGCACCCTGCCAGCGTGACCTCGGCGATATCGTACCTCGGCTGAAGTCCGGTATCATTGTCGGAAAGCCACAGATCAGCGGTGCGGATTATCTTCGCCTGCTTGCGGAAATCCACCGCCTCCAGCCCGGAAACCAGGCTGCCGCGCTTTCTCGCCTTAACCTCGGTGAAAACCACGAATCTGCCGCATTTCGAGATTATGTCGATCTCGCCGCACCGCCTGTGGTAATTTCTCGCGATTATCTCATGACCGCGCTGTTCAAGCAGCGTGCAGACGGCGTCCTCGCCGAGCCTGCCCTTTTCCAGCTTATCCATGAGCCGCCTTCTTCTCAAAATATTTCTTGAAAAAGGACTTCCTGTGTATAGCACACAGACCGAATTCGTCCACCGCAGCGTAATGCGCCCTGGTGCCGTAGCCCTTGTGCTTGTCGAAGCCGTACTGCGGATATTCCTCCGCCATCTGCTTCATATATCTGTCCCTTGACACCTTCGCCAATATGGAAGCCGCCGCAATGCTCGCGGATTTTGCATCGCCCTTTATAACGTACTTCATCTCGGCGTCCAGCTGTGGAAGCTGGTTTCCGTCCACCAGGACGATCCCTGCCTGCATTCCCAGCCCGTTATAAGCTCTCTGCATTGCAAGGAAATCCGCCTGGAGGATATTCAGCTGCTCGATCTCGTCAACGCTCGCGCTGGCTATGCAGTATGCCTTCGCCTTTGCGCAGATCTCATCAAAAAGCGCTTCGCGCTTCTTTTCGGTGAGCTTCTTGCTGTCGTTGATCCCTTCGATAACAGTGCCCTCGTCAAAGATCACCGCCGCCGCGAATACATCGCCTGCAAGCGGTCCCCTGCCTGCCTCGTCTATTCCGCAGACAACGCCGCACTCGGCACGGAATCCGCTGTCAAAAGCGAACAGGTCGGGTTCTTCCTCACTCATCAGAGTGAGCTGCACCGGCTCATCTGCCAGGCTTTTCGAGGGTGATCCTGCCAATTTTTCCACCTCTGTATTCATCAAGGAGCGCCGCCGCTGCACGTTCCGCATCCGGCTCGCCGCCGGATACCAGCATTCCGCGTGATTTCGCGATATCTCTGAGGATATCCTCATCACCGGTCAGCTTGTAGCGCGCGTTCAGAAGATCCGGATACTGTTCCTTCAGAACCGCACCCAGCGCCCTTGCCAGCGCCTCGGTGTCCATGACATCATCTTTTATCGCCCCGGTGAATGCAAGCCGCTGTGCCGCCAGCTGGTCGTCGAATTTCGGCCAGAGGATTCCCGGCATGTCGAGTAATTCCACGTCCTTGTCAATGGAAACCCACTGCTTTCCGCGAGTCACTCCAGGCTTGTCGCCCACCTTGGTTTTCTTGGTTTTCGCCATTCTGTTGATGAACGAACTCTTGCCCACGTTCGGGATTCCCACGACCATAAGCCGCAGCGCCTTGCCTATCATTCCGCGCTTTTTACGGCGCTCGATAAGTTCAGCGAGCAGTCGCTTGACCTCCGGCAGGAACGCGTTGAGTCCCTTACCGCTGCGACAATCGCAGGTCAGCACGCGAATGCCCTTTTTCTCGTAGTACTGCTTCCATGCCCTGGTAGCAGCCTCGTCCGCGTAGTCACATTTGTTCATCAGAATAATGCGGGGCTTATCCTTGACCAGCTCGTCCAGGATCGGATTTCTGCTGCTCTCGGGTATTCTTGCGTCAGTGATCTCCACAACGGCATCGACCATCTTCAGGTCAGCTTCGATAAGCCGCCTGGTCTTGGTCATATGCCCGGGGAACCACTGGATATTTCCTACATCATTCATAGCCATTTTATCTGATCTATCGGGAACAGGCGCACGAATGCCCTGCCCATAATAAGGTCTGTGTCAACATCGCCCACCAGCAGACTGCGGCTGTCAAGGGAGTGGTTTCTGTTATCGCCCATCACGAACACGCAGTTCTCAGGCACGGTGTGCTCCTCGCCGGAATGGCGGTCAAGCTTTGTCACCGTGGGGGCTGCGATGTAGTCCTCCTCAAGAAGCTCGAAATCGCTTTCGCCTGCCTTCTTTAGGTAGACCTTACCCTCCTCGAAGTCGAACTTTATGGTATCTCCAGCCAGTGCGATCACACGCTTGATGATAGGCTCGCCGTACTTTCCGGTGACCTGATTCGGGATCCTGTCAGCCTGGAGCACAACGATGTCGCCTCTCGACGGCGTGTAGAAGAAGTTGGTGGAAATCACCCTGTCCTTATCCTGGAGAGTGTTGTTCATGGAGCTGCCGTCAACAGTGATGGAACGGAACACGAACAGATTGAGCAGAAGCATTACCAGCACTGCGTATACCAGGCTGCTCGCCCATTCAAGGGCGTTGGCAAACGGCTTGTAAGTCGCCTTTTCGATGTCAGAGGCAGCCTCAGCTGCCTTTTCTATCAGAGGGCGGTGGTCAGCCTGCTGATTGCTCTCTGTCTCCGGCGTTTCAGCGCCGGACTTCTCTTCCAGATTCTCGTTCTCAGACATTGCACATACTCTTTCTCAGCATATCCACGCTAAGCCCCGCCGAAGCGGAGCGTTGCATGAATGGGGGATCAGGTTCGGTTTAAACCTTGGACTTAACCTTAGCAGCCTTACCAACTCTGTCGCGGAGGTAGTACAGCTTAGCTCTGCGAACCTTACCGTTTCTGATAACTTCTACCTTCTCAACTGTCGGAGAATGCAGCGGGAATACTCTCTCGATACCGCAACCGTGAGCTACACGTCTTACAGTGAAAGTTTCGTTGATGCCGCCGTGCTTCTTGGCGATAACGGTACCCTCAAAGATCTGGATACGGAACTTCTCGCCTTCCTTGATCTTAACGTGAACCTTTACAAGGTCACCGACCTCGACAACGGGAGCTTCAGCCTTCATGCTGCCCTGCTCAATGAGTTTTAATGCGTCCATAATTTTCCTCCTGTTTTTTCGGATATTCTTGAGATCGACTTATTCGGGCGTAAACGCCGGGGTAAACCCCATAACAGCGGACTATCCGTTTTTAATGTTTGGCTTTCTGCCGCGCATTAACACACATTAACCTGCTGAAAGCAGACTAACGGATACTAAATGCTTTAATATTATAGCACCTTTCAGGAAAAAAATCAAGTGCTTTTCGCGTATTTTTCATACAAATCCCCCTAAAATGCGAGATTTTTTATGTACAAATCGTCAAATCCGTCGTGAATCATGGCTGAAATATCCACCGCGGAATCGCAGAGCTCCGTGACCCTGCGCAGCAATTCCGGGTCTGTAAGGCACATGATCAGCCCCTGTTCAGCCGGATTCCTGCTCCAGCCGTATCTCTCGCCAAGCCCCCTTGGAACCGCGCCAAGCTGCGCCATCGCCGCGGCTCCCTGCTCGGAGCCGAACGCCTCGCCGGAAATTATAACACGCTCATGATAGCCCGTCAGATTACCGAGTCTTTCAAGCGCCGCACGGCACGCCGCCTTGTCCGACTGCACCGCACGAACATCTTGTTGCGAAATGTAGTGATCCTCGCCGATGTAGAACAAGTCGCGGTCCGTCATGATTCCGTCGCGGTCGAGCGCGCCCGTATCCAGCATTATTCTCACCGCCTGAACCGCTGCCGGAGCCGAAACTCCGATACCGTCGCCGTCGCCTATGACGCTGTAACAAATCGTGCCGTCCGGCTCCCGGGACATCTGGTCGATTGCGCCGATCTCCAGCGGCATTCCTGTTTCAAGCGCCGAGCCGTCTATGCCGCCCTTCATCGGAATATACCCAAACTTCACACCGCTTTCAGTGCAGGACGCCGCACGGAGTCCATGACCAAAACTAGCTGCAAGAACGCTGCCAGGCTCTTTCATCGCACTCGCGAGAACCGCTGTTGGCTCACTTCCCATAGTCAGCGACATCACAGGCAGGAATACCACCTCGATATCCGGCGGCAAAAAAAGCTCAACGGGGTCAAAACCCTCCTCAAGCATGATCGCAAAACCGCCCTGGGCAGCAAATCCTATGCTGCGCACGCAGTTTCCGCGCACGCCGCTTTCCCTCATCAGCCGCAGAATTAACTCGTTCGCAGAATCCACCACGTCTTCATAGTTCAGCGTTATGCCGAATCTGGCAGCACGGGCGTACCGCCTTGAAAGCCCCACATCATATATGACCGCACTGATAAAGTGTTTTTCAACGCAGCAAGCAATAACAAGTTCGTTGCTTCTCTCACTGCGGAATTTTGTGATTTGTGTAGTGTCCTTGACCATCTTTCCTCCTGGCTGCAAAAACGGGCGGATTTTTGGATCCGCCCATGGATTTATTACTTCATCAATATTCTTTCGTCGCAATATTCGCACACCAGCATATCGCCGTATTTCCGGAAACTGTGCGGCAGATACTTCTCCGTCTGCGTAATGCACTTCGGATTCGTGCAGTTGCACTCATCGTGAATCGTGCCGACAAGCAGAGGATTCGCCTTCAGCTCATTATTCAGCGTTGTGAGTATCAGCGCCATACGAACGAACATTCCGCACTTCGCCTGGCGGAAATAAGCCGCGCGCGGATCATCGTCAATGCTTACCTCGATCTCGTTTACTCTGGGGAGTGGGTGCATTACTATCATGTCCTTGCGTGCAAGCTGCATTTTCTCCCGGGTGAGGATATACACGCCCTTCTGGCGCTCGTATTCCTCCCTGGTAGGGAATCTCTCCTGCTGGATTCTTGTCATGTAGAGCATATCAAGCTCGGGGAGTGCTTCTTCGATCGTGTTTACCTCCCGGAACTCACAGCCGCGTGCGCGGAGCACGTCCTTGATGTATTCCGGCAGCGCAAGCGACGGGGTGGAGATCAGTATGAACTTGTTGTTCTTGTAACAGGAAAGAGCCTTCAGTATGGAGTGCACGGTGCGTCCGTACTTGAGGTCGCCGCAAAGCCCCACAGTCAGGTTGTCCAGGCGCCCGAGCTCCGTTTTCAGCGTGAGAAGGTCGGTGAGTGTCTGGGTGGGGTGGAGGTGTCCGCCATCTCCGGCGTTGATTACCGGGCAGTTCGCGGAAAGCGCCGCCGCCCTGGCGGAGCCCTCCTGGTTATGCCGCATTACCAGAATATCAGAATAGCTGCTGACAATCTGAATAGTATCCTTGAGATTCTCGCCCTTTGACACCGATGAATTACCCGGATTGTCAAATCCGATGACGCTTCCTCCAAGGCGTATCATCGCCGCCTGGAAGCTCATCTGGGTACGGGTGGACGGCTCATAGAAAAGCGTTGCCATAATTTTTCCGCGGCACTTGTCCGCGTAGGTTTCGGGGCGCTTCATGATGTCCTCGGCGAGTGTCACCATCGCGTTCCACTGGGAAACGCTGTAGTCGTCCATGTCTATTAGGTTATTGAATCTCTGGTTCAAGAAGATCACCTTTCCTGTTCTTTTTTGTCTATTATAGCACCATTCCGTGTATTTTGCAATATCTTTTTTACATATATCCGATATATGATTGAATTATCCGGCATATTAAAAGGCGGCCATTGCTGACCGCCCTTTTATAATTCAGTTTTAACCGAGTACGCTCAGCAGAACGCCGGCTGCAACCGCAGAACCGATAACGCCTGCAACGTTCGGACCCATAGCGTGCATGAGCAGGAAGTTGGACGGATTGGTTTCCTGACCAACCTTCTGGGAAACACGCGCCGCCATAGGAACGGCAGATACGCCTGCGGAGCCGATCAGAGGATTGATCTTGCCGCCGGAAAGGAGATACATCAGCTTGCCAAGCAGTACGCCGCATGCAGTACCAACGCAGAATGCTATAAGACCGAGTGCGATGATGAGCAGCGTATCGACCTTGAGGAAGTTCTGTGCAACCGCTGTCGCACCGACCGTAACGCCAAGGAATATGGTGATAATGTTCATAAGTTCGTTTGTAGCAGTCTTTACCAGACGTTCACAAACACCGGATTCCTTCATGAGATTACCAAGCATTAGCATTCCGACCAGTGAAGTTGCGTCCGGAACGATAAGGGATACGATAACTGTAACCGCGATCGGGAATACGACCTTCTCAAGCTTGGATACCTGACGGAGCTGACCCATCTTGACCTCGCGCTCCTTCTTGGTGGTGAGCAGCTTCATGATAGGCGGCTGGATTACGGGAACCAGAGCCATGTAGGAATAAGCCGCTACCGCGATGGAACCGAGCAGCTCCGGAGCCAGTCTGGAGGTAAGGAAGATCGCTGTAGGACCGTCCGCACCGCCGATAATGGCGATGGAAGCAGCCTGCTTCAGAGAGAATCCGTCGCCCAGACCAAGCGCGTTGATAGCGCATGCGCCGAGGAATGTGAAGAAGATACCGCCCTGTGCGGCAGCGCCGAGCAGGAAGCTCTTCGGGTTTGCAATCAGCGGACCGAAGTCGGTCATAGCACCGATGCCGAGGAAGATGATAGGCGGATAGATACCGAGCTTAACGCCGAGGTACAGCATATCCAGAAGTCCGCCCTCATGGAGGACTCTGCCGTAATCCAGGCTGACTTCCTTGACATATGTTATCGCGAGGTTCGCGCCTTCCTGAACGTATTCAGGAGCGAAGTAGGGATTGGTGGAAGGGTTCCACAGTTCTGCGTGGTAAAGCCCGCTTCCGGGGAGGTTTGTGAGCAGCATACCGAATGCGATAGGGAGCATCAGCAGCGGCTCGTACTGCTTCTTGATCGCCAGATAGAACAGGACGAAGGAAAGCAGTATCATAATTATGCTCTGCCAGCCGTTCTCTGCTCCGAATCCTGCGAAGCCAGAAGTGGTAGCGAGCGATTTTATGGTATCAACAAATATTTCCATGCTTCAATATTCCTTTCTGTCTGTTCTCAGAACGGGCGTGTGTTCTCGCCGATACCAGCAAGGCTCCATGCGGAACGCGCTCTCTTGTCGCGCTTCCTTACGTCCCTGATGGTGTAGGAGGTGCCCTCTTCCTCAGCGTAGGCAGCAATAGCCGCGCTGATGACAGCCATTATCTCATCGTCATTGTCCTCTTCCTCGGCGATCTCTTCAACAGGAGCCGGAGCAGGCGCAGGAGCAGTTTTTGCAGCAGCAGCCTTGGCAGCCTCAGCCTTTGCCTTCCTGCTCTTGTCGATATTCTGGAAGATATTACCCATCAGCCAGAACAGAAAAATAAGGATAGCAAGAATAAAGAATACAACCAGAATACCGGTGATGGTGATGATGCCTACTGAACCCCAGTAGTTCGGATCGCTGAGCTGCGCATGTGCGTCAGGCAGCGCCTGTATCCTGTCGATAACGCCGGCGGGCTGATCGTTTCCTGCCTCAGCAGTGGACTGTACAGCGCCGAAAACGTTCTTCCAGGGACCGGAGGAAGCTTCCGCCGTGACAGCCGCTTCAACGGTAGACGCAGCCGACAGAATGGAATAAGCGATGTTCATATTAAGTCTCCTTTTTAGCCGAAATCGCCTTTCGGATTTTCAAATCAAATTTATTATACTATATTTTCACAGAAAATTCAACCGGAAAGTTTGTGTTTTTTTTGACAAAACGCAGAGAAATTCCAGCAGGATTTTTAGTCAATATGTTTAACCGGCTCATCGTCACATTCATCAGCACTCAACAAAAACCGCCGTCTACCCCCAACACCTGCCCGGTAATAAAACGGTTCTCAGACAGCGCCCTGACTGCTTTCGCGACCTCTTCGGGGCGTCCCAGGCGGCATACCGGAGTCTGCTCCGCCAACTCATGTAGTTCCTCCTGTGAAAGATGCGAACTATTCATGGGGCTGTCGATAACTCCCGGCGCAATGCAGTTCACCGTAATTCCGGAAGCGCCCAGTTCTCTTGCCAGCGCCTTTGTCAGCCCGATGACTCCTGCCTTTGCTGCGGAATACGCGCTCTCACAGGCTCCGCCGTAAACTCCCCACACTGACGAAATATTAACGATTGCGCCGCTTTTACGCCGGATCATGGAATCCACTGCGGCATGCGTCATGTTATACACGCCGTTAAGGTCGATATTCATGACATGCTGCCAGTCCTCCGGAGTAATGTCTGTGAACAGCTTGATCTGCGACACGCCGGCGTTATTCACCAGCACATCGATCCTGCCGAAATCCTTCAGCACCTGCCGCACTGCGCCCTGTGCTGAGGAATAGTCCGACACATCCGCCTGCACAGCCGTGCAGCGGAGTTCGCGGCTGATACGCGCAGCCTCCTCCGCCCGGGAGTTGTAGGTGAATATCACATCGTCGGTACGGGCGAATTCAGCGGCGATGGCGCTGCCTATTGCGCCGGTGCCGCCGGTAACCAGTATAACGCTCACTTGCCGTCCACCTTTATTCCGTCGCCGTCCGCGCTGACAGAGATCTCAGAAAGCGGCTGTTCCGCATGGTCGATGATGAGTTCCGCCATCGGATCCTCAATATCGCTGCGGATTACCCTGCGGATATCACGTCCGCCGTACTTACCGCCGTGTGCCTTTTTGGCAATCGCCATGTAAACGCCGTCGCCGACATTCAGCGTGATCTTCTTCTCCGCCAGGGGAGATACCAGTTCGCCCATCATAAGCTTTGCAATGTCCGCGTAATTCTCAACGGAAAGCGGCCTGAACACGATTACCTCGTCGATACGTCCTATGAATTCCGGACGGAGGAAGTCGCGCAGTCCCTTCATGGCGCGCTCCTTGCTGACGTCCCCCTCGGTCTTGGTGAATCCCACGCTGTTGCTTCCGGTAGAGGAGCCTGCGTTGGAGGTCATGCAGATTATGGTGTTCTCAAAACTTACCGACCTGCCGTGAGCGTCATTTATCTTGCCTTCGTCCAGTATCTGGAGCAGGATATTCATTACGTCCGGGTGCGCCTTTTCAATTTCATCAAACAGGATCACAGAATACGGCTTGCGGCGTACTCTCTCGGTAAGCTGTCCTGCCTCTTCATATCCCACATAGCCGGGAGGCGAACCAATGATCTTGGACACGCTGTGCTTCTCCATGTATTCGGACATGTCGAGCCTTATCAGCGGCTCCACGGTGTCGAACATTTCCTTGGCGAGAACCTTCACAAGCTCCGTCTTGCCCACGCCGGTGGGTCCTACGAATATGAAGGACGCCGGTCTGCGCCGGTCGGTAAGCTGCACTCTAGTGCGCTTTATCGCCTTTGCCACGAGTTCGCAGGCTTCGTCCTGACCGATGACGTGCTCCTTGAGGTGCTGCTCCAGGCTGCCAATACGCTTGTATTCAGTTTCCTTTATCTTATTGGCAGGGATTCCCGTCCACATCTCAATGACCTTTGAAATGTCGTCGATAGTGACCTCGACATTCTCCGCCTTGTCCTTTATCTTCTCAATGCCGTCGTTGGTCTGTGCGATCTGCATTTTGACCTCCGCCAGCTTCTCATAGTCGATATCCGGACTATCCGCCGCGATCTTGCTTTCGTCCGTGCGCAGCTGCGCCATCTTGGACTTCAGCTTCTCGTATTCGGTTATATCAGGGCTGCCAAGGCTCGCGCAGGCGCATGCCTCGTCCAGCAGGTCTATCGCCTTGTCCGGCAGGAATCTGTCATTAATATATCTTTCAGATAGCACCGCACACATGCGTGTTATCTCCGGGGAAACCTTGACCTTGTGGTGATCCTCGTAGTATTCCTTGATACCCTCGAGCAGCTTCACGGTGTCCTCCACCGTCGGCTCGTTGACTGTCACCGGCTGGAATCTGCGCTCCAGTGCGCTGTCCTTCTCGATGTACTTGCGGTATTCATCAAACGTGGTCGCGCCGATCACCTGGAGTTCTCCGCGGGAGAGCGCCGGCTTGAACATGTTCGCGGCGTTCATCGTGCCCTCGGAATCCCCTCCGGTGCCGACAAGGTTGTGTACTTCGTCGATGAACAGCATTACGTTGCCTGCCGCCTTTATCTCGTCGATAAGGGACTTCACGCGGCTCTCGAACTGTCCGCGGAACTGAGTCCCTGCAACCAGCGCCGTCAAGTCGAGCAGATACAGCTCCTTGCCCTGGAGTCTGAACGGAACATCGCCGCTCGCCAGGCGCAGTGCTATCCCCTCGGCGATGGCGGTCTTTCCGACGCCGGGCTCGCCTATCAGGCAAGGATTGTTCTTGGTACGTCTTGACAGTATCTGAATTACTCTGCTGATCTCCTTGTCACGCCCGATAATACGGTCGATCTTGCCGTCCTTTGCGCGGCGCGTGAGGTTGGTGCAGTAGGTTTCGAGATTCCTGCGCTTCTTATCGGTCTTTTCCTTTTTCTTCTCCTTCTTTTCGGGGGCGGAGCCGTCGGCGGATTTCTCCTCGCTCTTTCCTCCGTCCGCGCTGCCGAACAGCTTCTTGAAGAAATCCGGCATAGTGCCTGCGCCGCCCTTCTGGAACAGCTCATCGCCGTTGTCTGCGTCGTCGTTATCGGCGCTTTCCTCGTCGTCGCTGTCGTCCGGGTGGAAGTTCGTTATATCCTGGAATCCCATCTGCCCAAGCATGGAAGGATCGGGATTGCCGTTCTCATCGAACAGCGCGTCGTAAGCGTTCTCGAACTCCTCCTCAGAAATACCCATCTGCTTGAGGTAATCATTCACCTGAGGAAGTCCCAGCTCCTTTGCGCACTTGAGACACAGTCCCTCGCTGCGGCGTTCGCTCCCCTTCATAGAGGAAATGAACACCACTGCCGGACGTTTCTTGCATCTTGAACACATCATCATAAGATTGAACCACCTTTATACTGAAATGCTCCGGAAAAGCCGGAGACTCGTTTCACTCATTCACGAAAAGAAATTCAGAAATTCCATGTCATAGAAATGCCTGAAAAGCACCGTCTGCCCGATAGTATCGTTGTTGAGGAATATCACGCTGCCATCGGTAAGGCTCACCAGAAGCCGCACCACGATGCAGATAACTGCAACAGAGAGCAGTCCGCTGACAAGACCAGCCGCGCAGCCCAGCACCCTGTTCACGGAGCCGACCACCGGTATCTTGTTGACGATCTTGAGGGCGCTTGCGATGATCTCTATAACGGCGAAAACTACCGCAAATATAACGACAAACGCCACTGTCTGCACCGCCAGTGTGAACAGCGGACGGATCATGTGATCCATAATGGAATCCCTGACGGAACCGGACGTGTTGATCATCGTCAGCACAAGAGAGCGCAGCGCAGCGGCATTTCCGTTGCTAATACTGTCCGCAGTATCACCGAACAGCGCCGGGACGGTCTGTCCGATAACTCCCACATATCCGGATATCTCACTGAACAGTGGGGTATCCAGCATTTTTACCGCTATGACCTGCGCCGTAACCAGCTTGCCCAGTCCGCTGCGTTCGATGTCGCTGTGGGTGAATTCCGCAGCCTTGCCATTCAGATCCGTGATATCCGTGCCTGAGCCGAATCCGAAGCTGCCCATGGCGGAGGGATCAAAGCCGGTTTCGGAAAGATCCACCTCTGAAAGATCAAATACAGCCTTTTCAGTGCCGGAATACTCCGGGACTATCTCCGTAACCGGGACTCCGGACACCTTTACCTTGTCGAAATCCATAACGGCAACGCCCGGGAGCGTGACTCCTCCCATGCTCTCGTCCAATGTGGTGCTAACCGCTTCGGAAAGCGGCTTCTCCACGAAGGAAGAGTACGCCCAGTTCCCGACCGGACCGCTCAGAGAGATCGCACAGATGAATCCGACTACCCCTGCGGCAAGCCCGACCACCTTGCTGACGAATCCCTTGTGGGCGCCGCTGAAAACTGCCGCTGCCAGCACCGCCACAACGATTATGTCATATATAAATGAAAACTGAGAACCCATATTGTTCCTCCCCCGGTCAGAGTTCCAGCCTCTGGACCGTATTGTAA
This sequence comes from uncultured Oscillospiraceae bacterium, assembly GCA_900542145.1. Lineage (GTDB taxonomy): Bacteria > Bacillota > Clostridia > Oscillospirales > Ruminococcaceae > CAG-115. Next base: position 55,008 of record UQMF01000013.1, read on the forward strand.
CACAGCAGGTACGCGCTGCCACCGATTATCGTAACATCAGAATATACATCGTCCAGCTCGTAATTCCCCGTGACATTGAGCTGCTGATCGTATTTCGTCAGCTCGCTGTCCGTCAGGACGTAAAGGCTGTCCCCGGAGGAAACTACTCTCGTCACATCTCCGAGGGATTCCGCTGCGGCGGCTTCAAGTCCGTCGCCGTAAACAGTCAGCACATTGCTGCCGCCACTGTCCTTCAGCAGCAGCGCCCGGGTATTTCCGCCGGGTATCTGCGCGACGCTGCTGATAAATGTAGTCTGCGCCGAAATCTCGCCGGAGTTATTGTCCAGAAGTTCTGCGCCGCCGGCGGTGACAACGAATATACCATCGCGTGCATATTCCAGCGAGAATACCATGTGCTCCCCGGCATAGGTCTGCCATACGCTTCCCTCGGCGTTGTCCAGGTCGAACCGCATGACGTAGTATTGCAGATCACCGTTCTGTGAACCGCATACAGCCGCGTAAATGCTGTTGTCGTCGTCCGAGAATTCCACCCGGTCGATAAGGTAAGCCGGCGACGCCCAGCGGAATATCTGCTTGCCCTCGCCGTTGAATATATACAGACAGTTTGAATATTTCGTGGATTTAGTCACCACGGCGCAGCGCTCGTCATTGCTGATCTCAGCGAAGTCTATCGTGTCGTCAACAGAGGCGCTGAACACCTCGCCGGTTCGCGAATACAGCTGAAATTCCCTGCCCTTGCGGTCGTATATGAGAGCGCGCCGGGAATTCGTACAAAGCTCCGGGTTCTGCATTCCGTGCTGCACGTTCGCTATCATCGCACCATCGGAATTGTATGTGTAGAAATAAGTATCCGTCAGCAGGCAGAAGTTATCCCCAAGCCCATCCAGGACGTAATCCGTGCTGCCCGGGAGGTCCACCGGGAATCCGCCCTTGCCGACGTCGAGCGCGGCGTCCTTGAGCGGAGCGATTATCCTGCTCCAGTTTATCACCACGAGTATCATCACAAGAATGATGAGCGTGAGTATTCCCAGATTGAGCCAGAGTTTGCGTGCCGCACGCTTCTTCCTGAACTTGTTTATATTATTCCTTTCGCTGACAGCTCCGGAGGCACCCTGCCTTCCTTTTGCAGCGTTGTTTTTCGCCATCTGAATCCCCCGCTTTCTGCCGTTTCAGCAGCATTCATTCCCCAGGATATTATACATCATCAATTAGTTTTCGTCAATAGTCCACGCGGTTCAGATACAGCCCCTCGGGAGGGAGCGTTTTCCCTGCCAGGCTTCGGTCGCCGGTTTCGAGCGCGCGCCGCACGTCGTCCAGCATGAGCTTCCCCTCATTGATATATATGAGCGTGCCGGCGCATATCCTCACCATATTGTACAGGAATCCGCTGCCGCTTATGCGCAGTTCGACGTTCGTGCCGTTCCTCTCCGCCCGGAAGCTGTATATTTCACGCACCGTGGATTTCATGCGCGCCTTTCCCTCGGCACGGCAGAAGGCGGCGAAATCATGTTCGCCCACCAGCAGCTGCGCCGCTTCGTTCATCTTGCCGATATCCAGCTCATAGGGGTAGTGATACGCCAGCTTCTGCTGGAACACGTCCCTCTGGGGAGTGTTCGCGATGAGGTAGACATACTCCTTGCCACGGGTGCAGTATCTCGCGTGGAAATCCTCGGGAGCCTCCTCGCAGGAAAGCACCGCGATATCCGGCGGAAGCAGCGTGTTCATTCCCTTGAGGAATCCCTCGCATGGGATACGGCTGTCTATGTGCACGTTGAAGCAGAACTGCCGCGCGTGCACTCCGGTATCCGTCCGGGAGCATCCGTAGATCACCGGCGCCGGTATCTTGAGCAGCTTCCCGATGGAATTCTCGACGATCTCCTGCACGGTGACGGCGTTGTCCTGCCGCTGGAATCCGTGGTATTCCGCGCCGTTGTAGGCGATAAAGACCTTTAAATTACGCAAAATCTCACCTCGTCACGGAAGCACAGGGAAGCAGTTTATCACGATTACCCCGGCGAAAAGTGCCAGCATGATTGCTATGGCGACGTAATCCCTCGGAGCGGTGTGCATTACTTTAAGGCGTGTGCGTCCCTCGCCGCCGTGGTAGCAGCGGCACTCCATCGCGGTGGCAAGCTCGTTCGCGCGCTTGAATGCGGACACGAACAGCGGTATCAGCACCGGGATCAGGGATTTCGCCTTCTTGATAAGACCGCCGGTGTCCATCTCGGCGCCGCGGGCTTTCTGCGCGGACATGATCTTGTCGGTTTCCTCCACCAGGGTAGGAATGAACCGCAGCGCGATAGTCATCATCATGGAAAGCTCGTGCACCGGCACATGGATCTTCTTCAGCGGCGAAAGCAGCCGCTCGATGGCGTCGGTCAGCATTATCGGCGACGTAGTGTAGGTCAGCAGCGACATGCCGATGATGAGCGTCAGAACTCTTATCAGCATGAACAGCGCCGTATCCACGCCCTCGGGGTAAATGCTGATGAACTGCCACTGGAACAGCGGAGTTTCACCCTTGATGAAAAACAGGTTGAGCACGCCGGTGAATATCATCAGCGGAAGTATCGGCTTCACGCTTTTGAGTATCATGATGAGCTTTATCCTGGCGAGCATATAGCATATCACCATGAAAAGCAGCCCCAGCAGCAGACCGGTGTAGCTCTGCGCCGTAAAAAGTATAACAAGGTACAGTATATCCAGCACGAGCTTTACGCGGCTGTCCAGCCTGTGTATGACCGAGTTGCCGGGAAAATACTGCCCGATCGTAATATCCTTTATCATCTTTTGTTCTAGTCCTTACTTATCGAATGAGCGGAAGCAGACGCTCCGCCGCTCTCTCTGTGGTGTAGATGTCATTCCCGATATCTGTCCCGAGGGACTTCAGGATATGGCTCATTCGCGTCACCTGAGGAACGTCAAGACCTATCTTCGCAAGTTCCTCCGTCCGGGCGAAAACCCTGTCCACCGTGTCGTAGCAGAACAGCCGGCTCTTGTTCATGACCAGCACCTTTCCGGCGTACTTCACGATGTCCTCCATTGAGTGGGAAACCAGCAGTATCGTCTTGCCGTATTTCTCGTGGTACTGCTTTATCTGTCCCAGTATCTTGTCCCTGCCCTTGGGGTCAAGACCTGCCGCAGGCTCGTCCAGGATAAGCACCTCCGGGTCCATCGCCAGCACTCCTGCCAGTGCCACCCTGCGCTGCTGTCCTCCGGAAAGCTCGAACGGTGATTTGTTCAGCAGCTTCACGATGTCCATGCTCTCTGCGGCACTGACCACGCGCTGCTTTATCTCCTCCTCGGTGAGTCCCATGTTCTTCGGACCGTAGGCTATATCCTTGGCAACAGTTTCCTCGAACAGCTGGTGCTCGGAATACTGGAACACCAGCCCCACCTTGAAGCGTATGTCCCGTATATTCACACCCTTGCCCCAGATATCCGCGCAGTCCACCAGAACATGCCCGGAAGTTGGCTTCACAAGCCCGTTGAAGTGCTGGATCAGCGTGGATTTGCCGCTGCCGGTGTGCCCGATGATCCCCACGAACTCACCCTCGCGTATCTCCAGGTCAACGCTGTCCACTGCGGTCTTCTCAAACGGAGTGCCCACGCTGTATTTGTACGTCACCTTGTCTGCGGTGAGCACCACTGGGCGGTTGTCCTCCACGGGTTCCTCCGGCTTCGGCGGAATGACCGCGCTCCTGCCCCCGGTCAGCCGGAAGAGCGCCTCGGCACACTCCTGCTCGTGGATTATTTCCGGGGAAATATCAATGCCCTTTTCTATGAGCATGTCGCATAATTCCGTCACCTGTGGGACGTCAAGTCCCACGGCGCGCAGCTCCTTCACCCGGGAGAATATTTTCTTAGGAACATTGTCCATAATGATTTTCCCACCGTCCATTACGACAACGCGGTCCGCCTGGGCAGCCTCGTCCATATAGTGGGTTATGAGAACCACAGTTATGCCCTTTTCCTTGTTCAGCGCGTGGATAGTTTTCATTACTTCTCGGCGTCCCTTTGGGTCAAGCATTGCGGTAGGCTCGTCCATGACTATGCACTTCGGCTGCATGGCGATGACTCCGGCGATGGCAACGCGCTGCTTCTGTCCGCCAGACAGCTGGTGCGGCGCATGATCGCGGTACTCATACATATCCACCTGCTTCAGGGCTTCGTCCACCCTCCGGCGTATTTCCGGCTGGGGGACTCCCATGTTCTCCGGGGCGAACGCCACGTCCTCCTCGACGATTGTCGCGACAAGTTGGTTGTCCGGATTCTGGAACACCATTCCGACAGTCTGCCGGATATCGAACAGCCGCTCCTCGTCGGAGGTGTCGATACCTGCCACCGTCACCTTTCCGGCGGTGGGGGTGAGTATTGCATTGAAATGCTTTGCCAGCGTGGATTTTCCGCAGCCGTTATGTCCCAGTATCGCCAGGAACTGTCCCTCCGGAACGGAAAGGCTTATGTCCTTCAGCACCGGGCTGCGGCTTATTTCCTTGCCGTCCTCGTCGCGGCTGATATAGTCAAAGGATACGTTTTCGACTTCTATAATATTCAAGTAAATTCACCTGTTATTCTCAAAAATGAACTATCGCCGTGCTTCCTGCCGGGAGCGCCATTCCGGTCTGCTTTACCGGAAGCCCTATCTCCTGGGAATCCACGGTGATATTGAACCGCTTGCCTACCGTCATTTGCAGCAGGTAACTCATTACGCTTGCGGAAAGCCCGGTGGTGTAGCTGTTCAGCAGAACGAACAGCGGCTTGTCGGAAAGCAGCTGCGTGCAGCTTTCCATAAGGTCGTAAATACAGTCCTCAAGCTTCCACATCTCGCCGTTCGTGCCCCTGCCGTAGCTCGGGGGGTCTAGTATTATGCCGTCATAGTGGTTTCCGCGGCGTATCTCACGGCTTATGAACTTCTGCGCGTCGTCAACAATCCATCGTATCGGCTTGTCCGACAGCCCGGAAAGCTTCGCATTGGTGCGCGCCCAGTCCACCATGCCCTTTACTGCGTCCACATGGCAGACGGAGGCTCCAGCCGCCGCGCAGGCGAGGGTGGCTCCTCCGGTGTAGGCGAACAGGTTCAGCACGTTTATCGGGCGCCCGGCGCCGCGTATTGCGTCCATGCAATAGTCCCAGTTGACAGCCTGCTCCGGGAACAAGCCGGTGTGCTTGAATCCGGTGGGCTTTACCATGAAGGTCAGCTCCCCGTACTTTATCTGCCAGCTCTCCGGGAGCTTCCGGCGGTAGTCCCACGAGCCGCCGCCCGATGATGAGCGGTTGTACTTCGCATGGGCGCTGCGCCACTCCGGAGCCTCTCCGGCACACTTCCAGATTATCTGAGGGTCGGGGCGTATAAGCGTGACGTCGCCCCAGCGCTCCAGCCGCTCCCCGTCAGATGTGTCGATAAGGCAGTAGTCCTGCCACTTGTCTGATAATCTCATTCTTTTGTCCTCTGTTCTTATTCCCACTCAATCGTTGCCGGTGGATTACAGCTTCTCCCACTCAATGCACCCTGGCAGCTTCAGATCCTTCATGAATTCCGCCGCGATGACGAGTATCTTCTCCTGCGGAACTATCTGACCACGGTTCAGCTGATACATCTCGCCGTCTATGTTCACATCGATAGTGCCGTGCTTTTTTCGGTCCCCGACGGATACATACGCCGTGCCGCCCTCGCTCTCGAAATAATTGATGGAAGCACCGTCCTCGCAGCAGAGTATCGCAATGCAGGGGTAGGAATCCGTGCCCTCGCCGAGCCATATCTCTCCGCAGGCGGCATTCAGGGCAGCACCGAGCTGCTCCATGTCCTCCGCCGGGAAATTCCCGTTATTTGCACAAACCAGCATGATTTCCTCCGTTATGTCAGGTTCTTTCTTACCTCTTCTGCGATACCGTCCGCAAGTCGCTTTACCATTTCCATGTCCTTGCCCTCGACCATAACGCGGACGAGCGGCTCCGTGCCGCTCTCGCGGACAAGCACTCTGCCGTTGGAGCCGAGCTCCTTCTCAGCTGCGGAAATGCAGTCCATTATTGCCGGGACAGTATTCCACCTGCCCTTGCCGCTCTCGGTGATCTTCACGTTCACCAGCAGCTGCGGATAGTCCGTGATATCCGCGCACAGCTGCGCCAGGGATTTCCCGGTTTCCTGCATTACCTTTATGAGCATAGCCGCGGTGAGCTGCCCGTCGCCGGTTGTCGCGTGGTCCAGCAGGATTATGTGCCCGGACTGCTCTCCGCCTATATTATAGCCATTTTTGCGCATTTCCTCCAGGACGTATCTGTCGCCGACCTTCGCGCATACGGTCTTTATGCCGTTGTCCTTCATGAAATCGTGGAATCCCAGGTTGCTCATTACGGTGACCACCGCCGCGTTGCCCTTGAGAAGTCCCTTCTCTTTCATGCGCTTGGCAAGGACTGCGATAATCCTGTCGCCGTCGATAACATTGCCGTTTTCGTCCACCGCAAGACATCTGTCCGCGTCGCCGTCAAAGGCGAATCCTGCGGACATACCGCCGTTCTTGACATACTCGCACAGCTGGCCGATATGTGTGGAACCACAGTTGTCGTTGATGTTCGTGCCGTCCGGCTCGTCTGCGATGAATTCACAGCCGTCCCCGAGGTAGGCGAACAGCTTGCGCGCCGTAGCCGCGGAGCTTCCGTTGGCGCAGTCGAAGCAGAACCGCCTGCTGTCGCCTGCGTAGTGCCCTGCGCCGGCACAGTCCCGGATATGCTGTATGTAGTCCGTGCAGGCGCTGGCAAGTCTGGTTATCCTGCCTACTTCCGTTCCGCTGCACAGCGGTATCTCCGCGGTCTTATCAAGAATAAGCGCCTCGATCTCCTCCTCAACGCTGTCCGGGAGCTTGAATCCCTCGGAGGAGAACAGCTTGATCCCGTTGTATTCCACGGTGTTATGCGAAGCCGAGATCATAACTCCGGCGTCCGCGTGGTATTCCCTCACAAGGTGAGCGACCGCCGGAGTAGGCACAACGCCCAGCTGGAGCGCATTCGCGCCTACCGAAGCGATACCTGCGGACAGCGCCGCCTCCAGTATCTTGGAGGAAATACGCGTATCCATGCCAACCAGAATGTTCGGGTGCGCCTTTCCGCTCTCCTTTGTAAGTACATAAGCCGCCGCCCTGCCTATCTCCATCGCCCTCTCGCAGGTAAGCTCAGTAACTGCAACGCCGCGTGCACCGTCAGTTCCAAATAATCTGCCCATAAATCCTACCCCCATATTTAATTCCGAATTCGCAATACGGAATCCGGAATTATTGTACCGCCTCCGGCGGTTTATTTTTTATGAATTGTCACGAATTAATTATTCAATGTTATCCAGCGTCTGCTGTCCGTCCTTGAGTATCCCCAGGTGCTTGTAAGCAAGCGCCGTCGCGGTACGTCCACGGGGAGTCCTCGCAATGAATCCGAGCTGCATGAGGAACGGCTCGCAGACCTCCTCCAGCGTTACGGATTCCTCCCCCAGCGCGGAAGCAAGCGTTTCCAGTCCCACCGGACCGCCGTTGTATCCCCTGATTATCATTTCAAGGAATCTGCGGTCAAGGCGGTCAAGTCCCAGGCGGTCAATATCCTCGCGCGCCAGGGCAATGTCCGCTATCTCCCGGGTAATCTTTCCGTCGCCGAGCACCTCCGCGTAATCCCGGACGCGCTTCAGCAGGCGGTTCGCGATTCTCGGCGTGCCCCGGGAGCGCTTCGCGATCTCCATAGCGCCGTCCTTTGTGCAGGGTATCGCCAGGATTATCGCCGAGCGCTGCACTATGCTGCAAAGCTCCTCCGGAGTATACAGCTCCAGCCGCTGAATAACGCCGAATCTGTCGCGCAGGGGCGCAGAAAGCTGACCGGAACGCGTCGTCGCGCCGATCAGCGTGAACTTCGGCAGGTCGATACGAATGGAGCGCGCGGACGGACCGTTGCCCATAATGATATCCAGGACGTAGTCCTCCATCGCCGGGTAGAGTACCTCCTCCACCTGTCGCGAAAGACGGTGTATCTCGTCTATGAACAGCACGTCGTTCGGCTGGAGATTCGTCAGCAGCGCCGCCAGATCCCCCGCCTTTTCAATCGCCGGTCCGGATGTCACGCGGATATTCACGCCCATCTCATTCGCGATTATGCACGAAAGAGTGGTCTTACCAAGTCCTGGAGGACCGTAGAGGAGCACATGGTCAAGACACTCGCCGCGCTTCTTCGCAGCCTCTATGTACACCTTCATGTTCTCCTTGACTTTTTCCTGCCCGATGTACTCGGACAGCACCTTCGGGCGCAGGGAATACTCGATATCGGTATCTGCCTCATTATATTCCGGCTCGACTATTCTGTTACTGCGTTCGGGATTGCCCCCGAGTTCAGACATTTCCAGCATCTGTATCTTCCTTTTCCTTTTTCCGGTAATAATCCTGCGGCAGATCGGAGCCTGTCGCACCCTCCGCGTGATTGAACAGCCGCAGCGCCGTCATGCGCTTTGAAAGCTGCTCCGGCTCCTTGAATCCGCATAAAATCGCCTTGTCGTAGTATTCCTCCGCCTTCTGCTCATCGTCGTGCATTGCGTACCATGTGGCAAGCTCGGCATTCACAAGGGGATGGCTTGCCTGGATATTTTCCAGCTGCTTCAGAGTATCCAGCGCCTTTTCGTCCTCTCCGCGCACCATGTATATCGAAGCCAGGCTGTAGTACGCATAGCCGTAGTTCGGGTCGTACTTAAGCACCTGCCGGAAGCAGTGCTCTGCATTGGAAAGCTTTCCCTCCGCATAATACGCATGCCCCAGCCGGGACTGCACCTCGGGATTATCCGGCGCTATCTCCGCCGCCCGGCGGTAGCACCACATCAGCTTCCCATCACTCTCCTGAGCCTCGTACAGCTTGACGAGCCACTCCACGCAGAACAGCTGATTCTGCCGCACCTCAGACATGCTGAGGGACTGCATTAAAAGCTCCTCGGATTCCGGGTAGTGCCCCTCCATCATACTGACGATTCCCTTGTAGGCGATCCTGGCGCTCCTGTCGTTCTTCATGGCGCTGATTCCCTGCTTGCCAAGCGCCCTGACTGCCGCCGTGCGTATTGACATCTTTTCCTTTAAAAAGAAGAAAAGCATGCCTAACGAAGACGCGACCGCAGTCACTCCCGCCAGGATAAGCCCCGAAATGCACATCACCTGGTCTTTGTCGTTGTTCTGCAAAAGATACAGCATGAACAGGACGAATTCGCACAGCGCGATCACCATAAACAGCTTCTGAGAAGAATCCGAACGCTTCAGGACACTCACCTCCCCTTTTTTGTCGTAAATATCAGCCAAGCCGTTTGAGAGCGTACTTGATAAGTTCCTCCACAGTGCTGTCCGGGCTTGCGCCGACGAGCGCCGCCTGCGCCTGCGGCAGCTGGAATCCGAGCACGCACAGCGCCGTGATCGCTTCTGACGCGGCATTTCCGCCGGCAGCCGCCGATACTGGCTCCGCGCTGTAATCCGCCGCAGATATGTGCTGCTCCTTTGAAACCTTATCCTTTAATTCCATGACGATGCGCTGGGCAATCTTCGCGCCGATTCCCGGTGAACGAGTCAGCGTCTTGCTGTCACCGGTCGTAATGCACAGCGCCAGCTTTGATGGAGTGATATCCGAAAGTATCGACAGCGCCGCCTTTGGTCCCACGCCGGAAATCGACGTCAGCTGCTTAAACGCCTGTAACTCCGCAGTATCCGCGAATCCGAACAGGTCGATGGCGTCCTCCCGGACGTTAAGCTGCGTGAAAAGGCGCACCTCGCCGCTGCTGCCTATCTTCTTCAGCGTATTCATCGTGGTGCGGCAGGCATAGCCAACTCCACCGCATTCCACCACAGCAAGGTTAGGCTCGGTGTGTATAAGTTCTCCGTGCAGGCTGTATATCATTTCGTCACTCTCCGTAAGTTTTGTGTAGTATCTTTCCCATTGCGCCATCGTTCGCATTCGCCTTTGCGATGAGCCTTGACAGCTGGGAACCGCTGGAATGCCCGTGGCATATCGCCAGCGCGACCGCGTCCGCCGTGTCGTCCGGCTTGGGAATCTCGCTGAGGTGCAGAATATTCTTCACCATCTCCTGGACCTGGTGCTTTTCCGCTTTGCCGTAGCCGACGACCGCCTGCTTGACCTGCATGGGGGTATATTCGAATATCTCAATATCCCTCTGCACCGCGGAAAGCAATATCACTCCACGCGCCTGCGCCACGTCAATTCCGGTGGTCTTGTTGTTGGTGAAGTACAGCTTTTCGATGGACATGCAGTCCGGCTTGAACATGTCAAGGACTGTACACATGTCGCTGTATATCTCCATCAGCCGCCGGTCGAAACTTGTCCCGGCATTTGTTGTTATTGCGCCGTAGTTCACCACCGAAAACCGGGATTTGTCGAGGTCCAGCACCCCGTATCCCACGATGGCGTAGCCCGGGTCGATCCCGATTATCCTCATGTGTAGCTTTCGTTATTGGTGATGTATTCCCGGACTCTCAGCGGAATCCCCATGCTGTCCGCAAGCTGCTGACAGCGCGCTATCTCGTCCTTTGTTATCACATCAACCACGGTGAACTTCGTCTGCACGCCCATGTTCTTCATATCCCGGGCGAAATCCAGCATAGCCTGGAATGCAGGCTCGCCGAAGTGAGGTCTTGTCACCTCGTTGTAGCGCTTGGAGTCCGGGGCGTTAAGACTGATGGAAGCAATATCAATAAGCCCACGGAAACGCTCCACATCGAATCCCGGGTGAATCAGCCGAACCAGTCCGTTGGTATTGAGCCGTATCTTCATGTCCGAATTCGCGCGGATATACTCTGCCGTCCTAACCAGCATGTCCGCCCGTACTGTCGGCTCACCGTATCCGCAGAATATCGCATTGGTGCAGCCCGTCTTATCGAATTTATCGAAAGCCGCGGTAATCTCCTCAAAAGACGGCTCGTGCTCCAGCCACAGGCTGTCGTTACCCTTCACACTGTCGGAATTATTCCGCAGGCAGAAAACGCAGTCGCAGGGACAGCCGTTGGTTATATTGATATACATCTGACCATCAAATTTGTAAAAAATCGTCATAAAAAAACACCTCTTGAATACAAATATTCATTTTATTATACCACTATACCGCGTATTTGTCAAACTGTATTTCACATAATATTGCACTTTATATAAGGTTTCAGATATTTGTCACAAAAAAACAGGGGAAGCTGAATCCCCTGTTATAATATTCCCCGGATTACTCCATAACCTGTCCGTCGGTGGTGATTATGTCCACCTTCACCGGAATATCGCGTCCGCTTGCCTGCACCGCGCGCAGGACTGCGTTCTCGATACCGCCGCAGCAGGGGACCTCCATGCGTGCCACGGTAATGCTCCTGATGTCGTTGACGCGGATTATCGCGCCAAGCTTCTCGGCGTAATCCACCTCGTCCAGCTTCGGGCAGCCTATGAGCGTCACTCTTCCCTTTATGTAGCGGCGGTGGAAATCCCCGTAGGCGTACGCGGTGCAGTCTGCGGCGATAAGCAGGTCGCAGCCCCGGAAATACGGAGCCTGCGCCCCGGCGAGCTTTATCTGCACCGGCCACTGGCTCAGCATGCTGGGAACATCCCCGGAAGGACAGGCGTCAGTCCTGGGCTTCATCTGCGCCATTCTCATTCCGGGGCAGCCGGTGAATTCCGGCTTGTTCCGGGCAGGCTTCTGGGATTCGATGTGGCGCTTCACCGCCTCCTCGTCGAATTCCGGCGCTTCCCTCTCAACAAAGCTTATCGCGTTCATCGGACATGCCGGCAGGCAGTTGCCCAGTCCGTCGCAGAAATCCTCGCGAAGCAGCTTCGCCTTGCCGTCAACGATCCCCAGCGCGGATTCCTTGCAGGCGTTGGCGCACAGTCCGCAGCCGTTGCACTTCTCTTCGTCTATGTGAATGATCTGTCTTATCATATCGTTTCTCCTTTGCTTTTCTGGCTTTCGCCGTATTTATGATAACCCATTCCGGGAATAAAGTCAAGACCCCGGAATAATGTTACTCCACTGGATGTGCGCGCCAGAACACCTGACTTTATCGTCACATTGCATAATTCCAGCGCGTATAATTTGTTGCTGATATACTAAATGGCAGAAGTTACAGCGCATTTGCGGCAATTCACAGGTTTTTTCAGAAAATTGCTTGACAGCCCGTGTAATATGTGTTACAATTACTGATGTAAATTCTGTCGTATTTTCACAGATATCATTGCTTAGGAGGACATAAAAGATGGGGGACATTAAAGTCGGAGATAAGGTCGTTGTCAGACTGAAGGAATATTTCAGCGGCGAGGGCAGCGTAAGACCCCTGGTACAGGGAGTAGTAATGTTCGTGAATACCACAGCGAACTTTGCAGTGATCGACGTCGGCAACTACCGCGTAAGCTACTGGCTGAACGAGATCGCAGCGTACAACGAGAACGAGTTCGAATACACCTACCGCAACAGAGTAAAGCGCACGTCTGTATCCACCACGCCCGAGGACGAGGTATTACAGCCTGAGGAATAATATAAGCACAACGCCGGACAGAAATGCCCGGCGATTTTTGTTGAACGTTATAAAATCAAGCGGCGGAAGGACTGGATCCCTCCGCCGCAGTTCGCCTAAGGCAACACCGCACAAAGACCATTTATTGGATTTTGCACGTGTCTTGCTTGCATCTATTTAGTTTGGCGCAAAAAATCACATGATTACTCAACGGATATGTTCCATGTTGCGCCAAACTAGCGACAGACCAGCCTTGCGTCGATAGTTGTTGACTTGAAAACGCTATCGCTTCCGTCAACAACTCCTCATTGTACAAT
>UQMF01000014.1 GCA_900542145.1 uncultured Oscillospiraceae bacterium
CGTTCGGCGGTGTTGCCGTCAGACTTTATCGTGCGCGTATTTCCGAATCTTCCCGGAACGATTTCCGGAGTTCCGAGCACCATTTCAGGATTCTGCCGGAAGTACCGATTTTCCTGAAATACGCTTGCTTCTCCGTAAACTCGCTCGGAGCGCACCCAATCCGGATCTCGGTCATTTTCATGCTCAAATTCGAGTTTCTGAAAGAAAAGAATATCCGTGACCGTCTGCGTTCCGGCTGTACGGAATGCGTCCTCCGGGAGTCTTACGCCGCCGAGGAAATCCGCTTTTCCGAACAGCTCACGGCGGAACGAATCATCGTACTTATCCATAGTTCCTGCGGAGGTGATAAGCGCCATTATTCCGCCAGGCTTCAGCTTGTCGATTGACTTTGCGAAGAAGTAATCATGGATAAGGTATTCGTCGTATTCCGGGTCGTATGGCTTGAAATCTCCGAACGGCACGTTTCCGATAATCACATCGAATGTGCCGTTTTCAAACGGTCAAATGCAAAAGTAAATGCAAAAAAGCGGAAAGCGGCGACATAAAAAACGATGAAAAAAGCAAATAGAACAAAGGAAAAAGAGCAAAACACGGTAATTGCAGTGGAAAACGAGCGCAGCAGTGCTAAGGGCGGGGAAAATTTGTGCAAGAATTATTGCAACGCCCATATCCATGATATGTGGAAATACCGAAATGCCCTGTTCAAAATGTCAGATTATCGTTTCAAAAGTGACGGCCGCAGAATTACGTCATCAGGAGCAATTTTCTGCAATCCAAGAATTTTAGGAAGCTTGCGCCCAATGAACGCCTTTGCTGCGTTATATGGACATGAACCTCCCAGGCTGTCCCTTGCAACACTGTTGATATGATTTGTCATCAGGGTAATGTCTGCCTGGGTGAAGCAATCCATGCTGACGCCTTTGGGAATCACCTGTCGGATAAATTCGTGACTGCGTTCAATATGAGGTTTCTGCCACGAAGCCATCGGCTGGCAGTAGAAGATGTTGGTTCGTCTGACGCCATAATCAGTGTTTTCAAGCGAGTCAGGAGCTTTGAACTCTCCACCGTTGTCGGTAAGAATGACAGGGAATAAACGCTGAAAGATCTCAGTGCCAAGTTTCTCGGTAAGTTCGTCGAAAACAGCATGAACGCATTTCTGGCTGGCGCTTTCAATAAGGAAGATCAGCATCAGATCATATTTCGTGAAAATCATGGTCAGCAGGCATTTTCCCTTTTCACGCCGTCCCTTAACTGTGTCCATTTCGACAACATCAAGCTCCGGATGGCTTTCCATAAAGGCTTTGAAATCAGCATAGGTTCTTTCTTTACGGTAGGCGTATTGAGCAGGTTCGGAAGGTTTTGTTTTACGCTTTTTATACCTGACTTTTCGCGGAAGGTCAATATTTCTGACATCAAATGTGCGCTTGTCGATATAGTTGTAAATAGTTCTGCGGGAAAAATCAATCTCTTCAGAATGGTTTGAAATCATGACAGCAGCGCGAATGACAGGTCTTGCACGGAGCAAAGCAGGCTGCGCTTCCGCACAGTTTTCTTTGCAGACATGATGTGTAATTTGAACAGATGGTATTAGCTGTTGAGATGAATTCGCGGTTGTTTCTGACTTCCCGCATAACAGTCGATGTACTGCACCCGATCATCGCGGCTATCTCACGAAAGCTGCTCTGAAATGCTAAGCCCTTCTCTATTACACATCTGTTGGTTAAATTAAGATGTTGAAATTTCATGGTTCCTCTTTTCCGGCATTTCGGTCATCTTAATTATACCACATTTCATGCAGAACTTATTGCAACATTTTTTCGCTTTTTCGGTCGTTTGTGCAAGGGTTATCGCAACATTTCTTTCCGCTTTTTTTGCATTTACTTTTGCATTTGACCTATGACGTGCGTTTCACAAGTTGAATTTAATACATTAAAGCCTAAAATCCAAGATGGTAAAGATGGTAAAGCACAACCCCCTCACCATTTTATTGAAATTTGAGCATATTTACCAATAAATCAGCAAAGATTTGTGTAAAATCACAGCAAAGGATCTAATAATAACCGAAGCGTAAAGGACGAGCAGAAGTGCCCGTCCTTTTCTGCTTTGGCGTGTCAATGCAGACCCAAGTAGTACGCACCCTGGCATGGGAATGATACGGCGTTATTTGCGATAAGTCCCTCCTGCGAAAGCACTGCGGACTGCTCATAATCCTTTGAAATATGGAGATGTCCGTTTACGCGCTGGAGCAGGTCCGCCGCGCCTTTTTCGGCTGGTTCGAGGTCGCGGCGGCTGGTGGTGTACTCAACGCCGAGCATGATATTTGTGCTTGACGGATATCTTCCGCAGCGTTTATAGAACTCCGAAACCGCTTCCAAAAGCGAAAGTCCGGAGGACATAGGTTCGGTGGCGGCATAGCCGTTTTCCGTGTCCAAGCTGGTTACACAGAAATCAAAATCGCAGTATTTTCCGTGAGTTGTCATGTGTAGTTCCTTTCAATATATCTGAAATTCTGTGTTTGTCATTTGATATTGACAACACACAGGAATACGGCTATAATAATGATGTGTGTTATTTTATATGGAGGTCACATATGAACATCGTCATTGACATAGTGCTGCTTCTCGCAGGGTTTGTCCTGCTGATAAAAGGCGCTGATTTTTTCGTAGAGGGA
This sequence comes from uncultured Oscillospiraceae bacterium, assembly GCA_900542145.1. Classification (GTDB taxonomy): domain Bacteria; phylum Bacillota; class Clostridia; order Oscillospirales; family Ruminococcaceae; genus CAG-115. The sequence goes on from UQMF01000014.1 coordinate 2,672, forward strand.
GCTTCTTCTCTTGCAAGGAAACTAAGGATCCCCTCTCTTGTGGTCGGTCTTACAATAGTCGCGCTTGGAACGAGTGCACCGGAGCTTGCGGTCAGCATTTCAGCTTCGCTGGGCGGGCAGAATTCAATGGCTGTCAGCAATGTAGTGGGATCGAATATCTTCAATCTTCTTGGCGTGCTCGGAGTATGTGCGCTGGTAATCCCCCTTGGAGTTACAAAAGACATACTTCATCGAGATTATCCGGTTTCGATATTCACATCCGTGCTGTTTTTTGTAATGCTTATATTCTTCGGAGCTTCCGGAGAGATCACTATTTTTGAAGCAATATTACTTGTAGTGCTTATGGCAGGTTATCTGACATGGACTGTCATAGCAGCAATGAAAAACCGTCAGACCTCCGAGGAACAAAGCGCTGAGAAGCCATTTATCTGGTGGAAGTGTGCGCTCTTTATAATCTGCGGAGCAGGCGCGATAGTTCTGGGAGGCGACATGGTTGTGGACCACGCTTCTCTGCTTGGAAAAGCCGTGGGCATGAGCGAAAGCCTTGTGGGACTTACTATATGCGCTGTCGGGACCTCTCTTCCCGAACTTGTCACGTCGATCTCCGCCTGCAAAAAGGGCGAAAACGATATGGCAATCGGCAATGTCATCGGATCAAATATTCTGAATATCCTGTGTATTCTCGGAGTTTCCGGGGTTATTTCGCCTATCACTATCACCGGAGCAGACCTCAGCAATACTCTTGTGGATTTCGGAATTTACATCGTAATATGTCTGCTGGCATACATATTCTGCCTTACTCAGAAAAAGATCACCCGTGTTGAGGGAGGAATACTTGTTTTCCTTTATATCGCCTACATGGGTTATGCTATCGTCCGTGACCATCTTGGAGCCGATCCGATAATGAGCCTTTTAGGGAACTGATCATAGAGAAAAGCAGGAGTTGTTTCAGCTCCTGCTTTTTTCAGGATGCCACATCTACGGCCTTGTCGGCGCGATGTGCCAGTCGTCATAAACGTTGCCATTAATAAATATCTGATCTGTGAGCCTTACCGAAAGCTGACCAGCCTGGCGATCTCGTCCTGCTGATCCTGGCTCAACTCCGGAAGCTCCAGGTTTTGTCCTGCGTCTGTGGCATTCAGGCTGTTTACCCCGGACGAAGAACAGCCGGTCAGCAGACATATGGCCGTAGGTAATGCGATTTTTCTTTTCATATAATTACCCTTTTCATATAATTGCCCTTTCCGATACGCCATGGACGTATTTACTCGAATTCGCTGAACACTTTTCCGGTCAGTCGGTCCGGCTTTCTGATGAGAGTGCTGTCGCCCTGCTTTTCCAGCTTTTTTATCGTAGTGGTGACTTTCTTTCCGTAGAAACTGCCCTCAAAACCTTTCAGCTCGCCGTTTATGGAATACACGATATATCCGTTGTCGAGGTCGCCCATCTGCCATTCCTCCGCGACATACTCCACGCCGCCTATGCTGACTGTGTACGCTTTGACAAAATGCAGCGGATACCACTCGCTGACGCTGAACAGCGGACAGTACAGCGCGTCGCCGTCCGTGTTGACGTGGCAGTCGAATTTACGCAAATCATAGCGGGACTGCTGATATCCGCAGTCGTAGACATATCCGTCATAATAGATATATTCCCAGCCGTAATCGGGTTCGCTGTTGTCATCGTGCTTCACAAGGTCCCAGCGGTGATAGCCATTCTTTCCGTCCGTTGAATATAACGAATATTCCAGGCGGGAAGCGCCCGTCTGATAGGTTTCCATGGTGTATGCACCGCCGTCCGCTGCGTATTTTCTCCATGCAGAGAGCACATTCGGGTCATCAATCTGCTGACCTACCACGCGTTTCCCCGTCAGATCGAGCAGTCCGAGCTTTTCAGTGTCCTGCGCAGCGAATTCATCAGCTGTAGGTATCGCTGGCGGGTCGTAAGGTTCATATGGTTCGTCATTGTCCCAGTCGTATACGGGATTTTCAGCGCGTTCAAGGACTATCGGGAGGTATTTGTTATTCTGTGTGAACGAATGATGCCAAAGATAAAGCGTGATCTTTCCGTTTTCAACGCTTATACTGCCGTGCTTTGCGCCGTGATATTCCACGTCGTAGCCATCTGCTGTCTTAACGATATCGTAAACATCTGTTGAGCCGTAATTATATATCAGCATTCTGCTGCCGCTTATACTGAACTTTATGCCCGAATAATCCGTCCAGCCGTCCGATATATCCTTTTCGTACTCGGCAAAGTCCCTGCCGCCGACCGTCGCAGGCTTCCAGTCCCCGAAGATTGACGGATCAACATATATCCAAAGCGGCTCTTCGGTCGCAAGGCAGTATGTACCTACCGGGCACAGCCTACCGTTTTCACCTTTAAGGCAGCCGCTTTCGCTGCTCCAGTTCAGGAAAGTCTTGCGATAGTAGCTTTCCTCGCAGGGTGCTTTCCAGGTTTCATCAACATCTGCACTATAGGTCGCGAAGTACTTTTCGTCCGCCGACCAGTCTGCCGATACGCCGACGAAATTCTCCATATAGAACATCAGCTGGATCGTACAGTTTTTTGCTTCGGAAAGCGTCTTGCTTTTGTTAAAGGAGCTGATCACACGATTTGTGTATTCGTTAGTCAGAATCGGATCGTTATATCTGGCGTTTACGCTCCACTTTCCGCTTTTGTCAGAGCTGAACACCGCATGAGCCGTGCCATAGCTGTTGATGTAGCTTTCGTCGTAGAACCCGGTTCTTCCGTTGAGCGCGTCGAGCGCCGCCTGCGCTCCTGCCTTTGCTATTCCGTTCAGCTCAGAAATACAGCCGGTCATGTCGGAATATTCATATGCGGCAAGCGACGTTCCGTTTTTCAGCTCCGGGTATGTACGTATTTCTGACAGGTCACCGTCAAAAACTCCGTCTGCAAAATTGAATGCGTCCGGCATGACCTCCGGGACATTCTGTGCGTTCTCTGTATGTATCATAGATACACCGACGCCATAGGTAAACCGGCTGTCAAGACAGATCTCCAGATAGCATGAGGAAAGCCCGCATTTATCAACAAATCCTTTGACAGTGCTCTGCGGACAGCCGCCACCGGAAATCACACTGCAATCGTCCTCGCCGAACAGCAGCTTTATTTTAATGTTCTCCGCTCCATTTTCAAGCACCCCGGCGAATTCCTCAGCGGCAAGGCTGCGGATAGATTCAGCTGTCGCCGGCGAGCTGTCGGCGCTTTTGTCGGGAAACCAGAATTTAAACTGGTCGCCTGAAGCGGCGGACGGCTGTGAGATCTCTGAGCCGTCCTGCCTTTCGGCGGGATTCTTATAGGAGCACGAAGTCATAAGTGTTATTGCTGATAGCAACAGCGGCATTATTTTATCCATAGCAGCCTCCTTGTAGTTTTTTCTTATTTTACCATAGTTTTTTGCAAAATGCAACAGTTGTTTCCAATCTGCAACCAATTTGTAACAATATTTTTGTATAAGAATAAACATCCGGCAACTGATTCGGCAAAGGAAAATGCGGTGTCAACACTGACACCGCAAACGCTATAAAGAAGCCTGGCGCATATTCAGCCCTCGCAGAAAGCAAGAACGTTTAAAACGTTCAATGCATCCGGAACTACGGCGATCCGATCGAAATATAATCACACAAATTGAATAGCGGAGATCACCTGATCTCCGCTACTCTTGTTAAAAACGCTTCTATCCGCATAAAACGGTCTTACACAAAGCAACGACCTTCGGTCTTACCATAATTTTGAACTCCGGAGTATACCTTTTATTTGGTTGACCTTTTGGCATAAAAATGCCCCCCTTTCATTAGTTGCAATTTTGGTATATTTTAATTATACCACTTTGTCTAACAAAAGGGGGCATTTCCATATTTATGAGCTTTCTTTCTGGATAAAAGTCCACGGCAAAACTTCGGAAGAAACCTCACTGCCGTTCAGGATATCGACGAGCTTCTGTGCGGCTATCCTGCCTATGTTCCTGTCCTCATAGGAAAGCGAGGTTATCGGGACCTGGGATATCCGGCTGAGATTGCTGTTGTCGAAGCTGACTACCGCAACGTCCTCCGGAACGCGTCTGCCATTGGAAAGCAGGCATTTCACAAGCCCGAACGCCACCTCGTCGTTATAGCAAACGACCGCCGTATTATCGCCGATGAATTTAATCACTTCCTCCGGATCATCGAAGAGTTTTTCCTTTGTTTCAGTGGTATACCAGAACACGTTCTCGTCAGGGATTATCAGACCGCTGCGGAAAAGCTCTGAAATAAAGCCCGAATACCGCTGATGACCCTGGATATCATCGCTCTTGAAATACCCTGCGATTTTCTTATGGCCGCGGTCAATGAGATGCCGCACAAGTTCGGCGCCGCCTGCCTGATTGTCCGCGCAGACGGAATACGTGCCGCTGAGGGTCGGGTAATATCCGTTGAAAAAGACTATCGGAATTCCCATGCCTATAAGCTTCTCGTACAAATCGAAATTTGGATTCGGCATTGCGGATTTTGTTCCCTCTATCAGTATTCCGTCAACGGGATTTTTCAGTATCTCTTCGAGAATAGCGCGCTCGTTGCAGACGCGGTTGCGCGTCGCGGAAAGAACCGCGGTATACTTGTTCTCGGACAGCACTTCCTCAACAGCCCGGAGCTGGCTCGGAAAAATGTAATCGCTGATGTATGTTGCAACTACCGCTATTTTTCCGGTCCTCGGGTTCAGCCGCTTCGGGCGCACAACCGAACCGCTGCCCTGCCGCTTTATTATAAGATTATCCTCTACAAGGAGCGCCAGTGCCTTGCGTATCGTCTGGCGGCTGACGTCGTACTGGGCGGTGAGCAGCTCCTCGGTAGGTATCGCCTGTCCCTCGGTATATACGCCGTTTTCAATATCTGTCTTTATTGCCTGCGCGACAGTTTCATATTTAGTCATATATTATCGCCTCTATAAAAATTACAAATCTAAATTCACAAAGAGTACAAATCTGTCCACGTATATAATACAACTTTATTCTTTGTTTGTCAAGATGTTTTTGATCGACGCTTATTTGTTTGCTTTAAAAAAGCCGTTTTTGTATCATATGCACAAATATTTTTCTGAAAGAATGTACATTTTGTGTATTGCATTTATCTGCGCTTTGTGCTAGAATAAGGACAACAAACAGGAATGCAGACAAAAACAAAATTTGTAGCAAATATGCTGGGAATTTGTTCTGATGTTCCGAAAACGAAACCACAACGATCATTTTTTATCGGAGGGAAAAAGCTATGAAAATCAAGAAGATACTCGCATCGGTACTCGGTCTGGCACTCACTGCAAGCGTATTTGCAGGCTGCAGCTCAGGCAGCGGATCTGGCTCTGGTTCTGCAAGCGGAGACCTCATCAAGGTAGGAATAATCAACAACGACCCCAACGAGTCCGGCTATCGTACAGCGAACGACAAGGACATGAAGGCTACATTCACAGAGGAGAACGGTTACGACGCTTCCTTTGCATACAGCCTTAAGAACGACGAGCAGATCGCAGCGGCACAGACATTCATTCAGTCTGAGGTGGACTACCTGCTCATCTCCGCCGCTGGCACTTCCGGCTGGGATTCCGTGCTCAAGGACGCTCAGGCTCAGGGAATCAAGGTTATCCTGTTCGACAGAACCATCGACGCTGACGAAAGTCTGTACGAGGCTTCCATCGTATCCGACATGGCTAAGGAAGGTCAGACCGCAGTTGACTGGCTGGCTTCCCAGGGACTTTCGGAGTACAACATAGTACATATCCAGGGCACGATGGGTTCCGCTGCACAGGTCGGCAGAACCGGCGCCCTCGACACCAAGGTAGCTGAGGACGACAGCTGGAACCTCGTTACACAGCAGACCGCTGACTGGAACGCAGAAACAGCGCAGCAGATCGTTCAGTCCATCATCGACAGCGGCACTTCCTTCAACGTCATCTACGCCGAGAACGATGATATGGCAAAGGGCGCAGTTGCAGCCCTCGACAAGGCTAACATCTCCCACGGCGTTGGCAAGGACGTTATCGTAATGGGCTTCGACTGCAACAAGTGGGCTCTTGAGAATCTCCTTTCCGGCAGCTGGAACTACGATGGTCAGTGCAATCCTTTCCAGGCTTCCTACATCGACTCCATCATCAAGGATCTTGAGAACGGCACATCTCCCGCAAACAAGGTCATCATTATGGACGAGAAGGGCTTCGACGCCTCCACAATCACTCAGGAGGACGTTGACAAGTACGGTATCTGATCGTTCTGAACAGCCTAGCTGAATCAGCTGATCAACCATGACGGAAACGGTCCGATATGATGGATAACAAATCCCTTGTATCGGACCATTCTGTTAACTAACAAACCGGAGGCGAATACAATGCGTGATGAAAATGTTGTTCTCAGGCTAGAGGGCATATGTAAGGAATTCCCCGGTGTGAAAGCGCTCCAGAACGTTGAATTCACACTGCACAAGGGCGAAATACACGCGCTGATGGGCGAGAACGGCGCTGGTAAATCCACACTTATAAAAGTACTCACCGGTGTATACGAAAAGGACGGCGGCAGCATCTATATGTCCGGCAATCCTGAGCCTGTCGTTATCAGATCGACCCAGGACGCCCAGAAAGCCGGAATAAGCACGGTTTATCAGGAAATCACACTCTGCCCGAACCTTACGGTCGCCGAGAATATGTATATCGGCAGATCAAAGGGCGCTTTCACCAAATGGAAGAAGATGTATTCGGACGCCGGAAAGCTTCTGAAATCGCTTGATATCCCGGCAAGACCGAATCAGCAGCTCGGAAGCTGCTCCCTTGCGGTCCAGCAGATGGTCGCGATAGCCCGTGCGGTCGATATGGACTGCAAGGTGCTTATCCTTGACGAGCCGACTTCCTCCCTGGACGAGCAGGAAGTTGAGAAGCTGTTCAAGCTAATGCTCGACCTCAAGAGCCGCGGCGTTGGAATAATATTCGTAACGCACTTCCTCGACCAGGTTTACGCGGTCTGTGACAAGATAACGGTACTGCGCGACGGTAAATTCGAGGGCGAGTACAACGCGGCGGACCTTCCGAAAGTCGAGCTGGTTTCCAAGATGCTCGGTAAGGACCTCAATAAACTGTCCGACATGGACAAGCCCCACGAGGTCGGGCAGGAGACCAACGGCGAGGCTCCGGTATTCGAAGCGGAGGGACTTGTCAGCAACGCCGGCATAGCGCCTTTCAATTTCTCAATAAGAAAGGGCGAGGTAAACGGCTTCACCGGACTTCTCGGCTCAGGCAGAAGCGAATCTGTCCGTGCAATATTCGGTGCGGACAGCGTAACAGGCGGCACAGTCAAGATGAACGGCAAGACCGTCAGGATAAGAAAGCCGCTTGACGCAATGAAGCACGGCATAAGCTACCTCCCCGAGGACAGAAAGCACGATGGTATCATCGGCGACCTGTCCGTCAAGGATAACATAATCCTTGCGCTCCAGGTAATGCGCGGAATGTTCCGTCCGATATCCAAGGCGGACGCTGCGAAATATGCCGACGAGTACATAAAGCTGCTGGAAATAAAGACGGCTTCCCCGGATACGCCGATAAAGTCGCTTTCCGGCGGTAATCAGCAGAAAGTTATCCTCGCAAGGTGGCTTCTTGCGAACCCCGTATACCTTATCCTCGACGAACCCACAAGAGGTATCGACGTCGGCACCAAGCTCGAGATACAGAAGCTGGTGCTCAAACTCGCCGCCGAGGGCAAGAGCGTAACGTTCATCTCCTCCGAGATAGACGAAATGCTGAACGTATGTTCAAGACTTATTGTAATGCGCGACAGAAAGACCGCAGGCGAGCTTACCGGCTCCGACCTGAACCAGTCCAAGATAATGGAAACGATCGCAGGAGGTGAAAAGGTTCATGAAAACGCTTGAAAAAACAGGCGGGAACAAGTTCCTTGCTTTTCTGAAAAGAGCGGTCAGGAATCAGATATTTATTCCGTTGGCAGCGCTGCTGATACTGGTGCTGTTCAACCTGATCGCTGACCCCTCGTTCTTTGCGATCAAATATGCTCCGAACAGTGTCGGCGATATGGTAATTTCGGGCAACATCATCACGATCCTCGACAACGCTTCGGAGCTTGCGATACTTGCTATCGGCATGACGCTGGTAACATCAGCTTCCGGCGGACAGGATATCAGCGTTGGTGCAACTATCGCAGTTGCAGGCAGCGTTGTACTCAGAGTCCTCTGCGGCGGCGAGGTCAGCCCGGCTACGCTCCACGCTCCGATAATCGTTGCATTCCTTGCCTGCGTTGTCGTATCAATGCTTCTGGGTGCGTTCAACGGCACCCTGGTGGCGTACTTCAAGATTCAGCCGATGGTCGCAACGCTTATCCTATTCACCGCAGGACGTTCCATAGCGGCATGGATAAACAACAACCAGCTCCCCGTCATCAATGATGAGAGCTTCGGCTGGTTCGGCAACTTCATTCCCGGACTGCCGCTTCCGACCCCGATATTCATTGCGGCGATATGCATTATAATCATCGCGCTGGTGCTCCGGTTCACAAAACTGGGACTGTTCACCCAGGCGGTCGGCATAAACTCCGAATCCTCCAGACTTAACGGTCTGAACCCCGCACGCATCAAGTTCATGACCTACGTCATACTTGGCCTGTGCGTTGCAGTCGCAGGCTTCATCAAGGTCAGCCGTATCTCCTCCATCAACTACTCGGTAGTTGCAAAGGACATTGAGATGGACGCCATCCTTGCGGTAGCACTCGGCGGAAACGCCCTCAGCGGCGGTAAGTTCAACATGGCGTCCTCAATACTCGGCGCTTATGTTATCCAGTTCCTGACGACAACTCTTTATAAGTTCCAGGTAGCTCCTACTGCGCTCCCTGCATACAAGGCGGTCGTAGTAATTATCCTGGTAGTTCTCAGCGCTCCTACTGTACGCAGCAAGCTTGCAGCGCTCCGCAAGAAGATAGCTTCTCGCAGGAATCCCGTCAAGGAGGCGAATTAGTATGAAATTTCTGAAAAACGCCAACGGCAGTTCACGGAGATTATCTGACTCTAATCTGCTTCTGGTTATCACCATTGCGATATTCGTTGTAATGTATATCTGCGCTGTGGCGTTCATCGGCTCCGGCTTCACGAAGGTGCAGACCTTCTTCAACATACTCAACGAAAACGCGGCTCTGATAATCCTCTCCTGCGGAATGAGCCTTGTAATGATAACCGGCGGTATCGACATCTCGGTCGGCGCAGTTACGGCGCTCGTATGTATGTGCTGCGCAATGAACCTCGACTACGGCGGAGGCAATGTATTTACCTCTATCCTCATAGCCCTTGGAATAGGCACCGCTTTCGGACTTGTCCAGGGTTATCTGATAGCGTATCTGGAGATACAGCCGTTCATTGTAACACTGGCTGGAATGTTCTTTGCAAAGGGCATGACCACCATCGTCAACGCAACGCAGTTCAACGTTGAGAACGAAGAGTTCCGCGCACTCAAGGAAACAAGAATATCACTTCCCGGAATAGGCTCCACCAACAAGCATGGCGTATTTGTTCCGGCGTACATAGAAATAGGCGTGGTAGTCGCGCTGCTGATTGTGGCAATACTGTTCGTGGTCCTCAAATGGGGCAAGCTCGGACGCGGTTTTTACGCTATCGGCGGAAACAGCCAGAGCGCAAATATGCTCGGTATCAACGTCAAGCGCACAAAGTTCTTCGCTTACCTGATGTGCGGAGTGCTCGCAGGTATAGGCGGCTTTGTTTACTTCCTTCATGTCGGCTCCGGTTCACCCTCCCATGCAAGCGGAGCCGAGATGAATGCGATCGCTTCATCCATCATCGGCGGCACGATGCTCTCCGGCGGTTCGGGCAACATCATAGGAACGCTGTTCGGAGTCATCTCGCTGAGTACGATAAAGAACATCGTTTCCTCCCTCGGACTTGACGACGCATGGTGGACGAACATTACCGTTGCGGCAATGATCTGCCTGTTCCTTGTTATCCAGAGCGTGGTTCTTTCCAGAAAGAACAAGAAAAAGGCATAACACAAGCCGCACTGAATATTAGTTCGGTGCGGCTTTTCTGTGAAGGAGAATTATTATGAACAAGATATACTTTGTTACCGGAAGCCAGGATCTGTATGGTGAGGAAACCCTTGCGCAGGCCGCTAAGGACAGCACTCAGATGGCTGATTTTCTGAATGAAAAGCTCTCGGACATCGCAGAAGTCGTATTCCAGCCGGTGGTAAAGACCGCTGACGAAGCCGAGGACATCTGCGTGCGCGCCTCCTCCGACAAGGAGTGCATAGGCGTTATCATGTGGATGCACACATTCTCGCCCGCCAAGATGTGGATAAAAGCGCTGAAAGCCCTGAAAAAGCCAATGCTCCATCTGCACACGCAGTTCAACGAGAAGCTCCCCTACGACAGCATCGACATGGACTTCATGAACCTCAACCAGTCTGCGCACGGCGATCGCGAGTTCGGGTTCATCTGCACAAGGCTCGGCATCAAGCGCGAGGTCGTTGCAGGCTACTATCAGCACGAGGACGTTATAGAGAAGATCCGCAGATTCGCTCATGCGGCTTCCGCAGTATCGTTCAGCAGGACTTTAAGGGTAGCGATGCTCGGAAACAATATGCGTGATGTTGCAGTCACTGACGGCGACCGCGTTGAAAGCGAGATACGCTTCGGCTGGAACGTGAACTACTACGGTATAGGCGACGTAGTGGAGATCGCCGACGGCGTTACCGAATCCGAGATAGACGCCAAAATGGCTGAATACACCAAAAAGTACACGATGGCGACGGACAACATCGCCGCTGTCCGCGAGCAGGCTAAATATGAAGCTGCTCTCGACAAGTTCATTGCACGGGAAAAGATAGGCGCGTTCACAGATACGTTCCAGGATCTCCACGGGTTGAACCAGCTCCCCGGAATCGCGGCGCAGAATCTCATGGCAAAAGGCGTGGGCTTCGGTCCGGAGGGCGACTACAAGACTGCGGCTCTCGGTGCGGTGCTGTTCAGAATGTCCGAGGGAAGAAAGGGTTCCACCGGATTCATGGAGGACTACACCTACGACCTCACTTCCGGCGAGGAGCTGGAGCTTGCGGCGCATATGCTGGAGGTATCCCCGGTGTTCGCAGCAAACAAGCCTGAAATCCAGGTACACCCGCTTGGGATCGGGGGAAAATCCGACCCGGCGCGCCTTGTGTTTGATGGAATTGACGGCGAGGGAATCGCGGTTTCCATGATAGACCTTGGCGATAGATTCCGTCTTGTATGCGCTGAGATCACGCTTGTAAAGCAGCCTGCTCCCATGCCGAAACTCCCCGTTGCAAGGCTGATGTGGAAGCTGAAGCCCGATTTCGCAACCGGAGCGGCTGCGTGGATATACGCCGGCGGTGCACACCATGCGGTGGTTTCCACGGCGCTCACTGTCGATGATATCCGCCTGTTTGCAAAGATGACGAATACGGAACTTGTGGTCATTGATGACAAGACCGACATAAACAGCTTTGAGCAGCAGCTTGCATTACTTGACGCTGCTGCGGCTCTCAAGAGGTGATAGTATGACTATACAGGAAAAAATACAGAACAACAAGACCTACCTCGGCATAGAATTCGGCTCCACCAGAATCAAGGCGGTGCTCATCGACGACACATTCGCGCCAATCGCTTCCGGAAGCCACGACTGGCAGAACCGCTACGAGAACGGCGTGTGGACCTACTCCCTCGACGACATCACCACCGGACTTCAGCACTGCTACGCAAGCCTTGTGGAGGACGTCGAGAGCAAATACGGCGTAGTTCCCACGGGCTACGGCGCAATGGGAATCTCCGGCATGATGCACGGCTACATGGCATTCGGCAAGGATGACAGACTGCTGGTTCCGTTCCGCACATGGAGAAATACGATAACCGAGCAGGCGGCGTCCGAGCTGTCGGAGCTGCTCGGGTTCAATATCCCCCAGCGCTGGAGTATTGCACACCTCTACCAGGCGGTGCTTAACGGCGAGGAGCACGTCAAGGATATCGCGCACATCAACACGCTTGCCGGATATATCCACTACCAGCTGACCGGAAAGCGCCAGGTGGGCATTGGCGAAGCCTCCGGAATTTTCCCGGTGGACGGCATCGGGTACAACGCGGAGTACATCGCGAAAGTCGATGAGAAGCTTGCGGAAAAGGGATTCTCCGGGAAGCTTGCGGAAGTCCTCCCGGGGTGCTCAACGCAGGTGCAAGGGAAGCCGCGCTGACTGCGGAGCTGAGCGGTCACCCGGTCGCAAAGCCTGCGCTTTATGACATGCTGTATTACCACGCGCTGACCCGCACGAGGCAGTCCACAATTCCGTGGTGCTGGAGGAAGTCGCATTCATGAACTTCCATGCACTGACCATCGCCCCCACAGCAGGCAGAATGCAGCAGGAACTCCTGGATAAGCACTACCTGCGCAAGCACGGCGCGAATGCGTATTATGGGCAGGGCTGATATATCATATACACCATAGAGCAGATACAGACGGCACATCACGTCATCAGCGCCAGGCTGGCAGGCATCCCTGCCATTGACGAGGAATTCTGATGCCCCGTACATATTCCACTTCTGCTGAACACCCGAAAACGCCCCTCTGAACATTGTGTTCGGAGGGGCGCTGACTTGTTTTATCTGACGTTATTTCACGAGCCTGCGATATCCGCTATCGCCTGGGTTACGAGCCTCTTGAACAGGGGAGCCACGCGGTCGGCGGTTTCCTGGACTTCCTTGTGGGTGAGCGGATTCACGGATATTCCTGCGGCGAGGTTGCTTATGCAGGAAATTCCGCAGATCTCCATTCCGGCGTGCCGGGCGGCGATCGCCTCGATGGCGGTGGACATACCCACGGCGTCCGCGCCAAGGCGCTCATACGCGCGTATCTCGGAGGGAGTTTCGTACTGCGGACCGGTGGTCTGGATATACACGCCCCTGCGCAGCGGAACTCCGGCGGTGACAGCGGCGTTCTCAACGATCTTCTGGAGCCTGCGGCTGTACACCTCGGACATGTCCGGGAACCTTACTCCCAGTTCCTCGATATTCTCACCGATGAGCGGCGAGGGGACGGACATGGAGATGTGGTCGGTTATCAGCATGAGGTCGCCGGCGCTGAAGCTGCGGTTGATTCCTCCGGCGGCGTTCGTCAGAAACAGCACCTTCGCCCCCATGAGCTTCATCAGCCGCACGGGAAGCACCACGTCCTGGGGTCTGTATCCCTCGTAGAAGTGCACTCTGCCCTGCATTGCGACGATCGGAACGCCCCCGGCGTATCCGAACACGAATCTGCCCTTGTGCCCGGGCACGGTGGACACCGGGAATCCCTCGATGTCGTGGTAATCCAGCGTTTCAACGACATCCATCGTGTCGGCGTAGTCGCCGAGGCCGCTGCCGAGTATCAGCGCAAGCTCCGGTCTGAAGCTTATCTTTTGCTGCACGCACTCATAGCATTTCATCAGCTTTTCGTAATCTGCGTTCATTCTTCCGCACCTCCGTCGTTTTCGTCTTCCTGTCCTGCCTGCTTCTTCATTACGCCTATCTCCACGTCCTGGAGCTGGTTCATGGGGACTGCCGCCGCGGAGCGCTTCTCGTCCGAAGGTTCCCACAGGGGCGGATAAAGGCTCACGCCCTTGTCCGCCGGGAGCTGGTCAAAGAGCACTCCCGGGCACTCCTTCACATAGTCGCGGTAGAACCTGTCCATGTCCTCGCTGCTGCACGCGAATTCCAGCAGCTCGGCGTAGTCGTCGCCGAATTCCTCCACGGCAAGCTCGTCCGGCGCGAGATAGAGCAGTGTGCCGTCCTTGCCAAGCCCGAATATTCCGCCGAATACGTCCTCGGCGACTATCGTCATTCCGGTTTCGGCAAGGCGCTGGTTGCGTTCGAAGAAGTCTATCGTGCCGCTGCCCAGGAGCCGGAGCATTCCGTTGACGGAAACTCCGCCGGTGCCTGCCAGCACCGCCGCCAGCGGTGAGAAATCCCCGGGCTGGGAACGGACTTTACGCGCCTTTTCCTCGTCCGGCGGAAGCACGATGATGTCGCAGCCGGAATCCCCGAACATCTGCTGTATCCTGCCGAACTGTTCTTCAAAGGTCATGTCAGACCTCCCAGCTGCCGAGGTACTTTTCCTGCTCGGGAGTGAGCCTGTCTATCTCCAGTCCCCAGTAGCTTATCTTGCGGAGGGCGACTTCGCGGTCGATCTCCTTCGGCACGTTCACGGTCATGTGTCCGGAATTCTTCACCGCCGTGCTGTTCTTCGCGATGTACTTCGCGGAAAGCGCCTGGATAGCGAAGCTCATGTCCATTATCTCGGCAGGGTGGCCGTCGCCGGCGGCGAGGTTCACCAGTCTGCCCTCGGCAATAACGAACACGGTGTTCCCGTTCGCCAGCCTGTATCCCATGATGTTGTTCCGCGCCAGGTAGGATTCAGTCGCGATCTCGCGCAGCTTCGCCATGTTGACTTCCACGTCGAAGTGACCTGCATTGCAGCAGATCGCACCGTCCTTCATGTTGAGGAATGCCTCCTCGCCGATTACGTCTGCGCAGCCGGTGACGGTCACGAAGAAGTCGCCGACCTTTGCCGCTTCGCGCATGGGCATTACCTTGAAGCCGTCCATGACTGCTTCCATAGCCTTGATCGGGTCGATCTCGGTGACGATGACATCGGCGCCCAGTCCCTTGGCGCGCATTGCAACCCCCTTGCCGCACCAGCCGTAGCCTGCGACAACGACGTTCTTTCCGGCAACGATGAGGTTGGTGGTGCGGTTGATTCCGTCCCAGACGGACTGCCCGGTGCCGTAGCGGTTATCGAACAGGTGCTTGCAGTCCGCGTCGTTCACGAGAACCATCGGGAACTTCAGCGCGCCGTCGCGGTCCATAGCCTTCAGGCGGATTATGCCGGTGGTGGTTTCCTCGCAGCCGCCCAGTACCTCCGGGATAAGCTCAGGGTACTCGTTGTGAATGAGGTTCACCAGGTCGCCGCCGTCGTCGATTATCACGTTCGGGCGCGCCTTTATCACCTGGGAGATGTGGCGGTGATACTCCTCGTTGGTGGCGTCATACCACGCGAATACGTTAAGTCCGTCATGGACGAGGGCTGCCGCAACATCGTCCTGGGTGGACAGCGGATTGCTGCCGGTGACGTACATCTCCGCACCGCCTGCCGCAAGTACCTTGCAGAGGTACGCGGTCTTTGCCTCGAGGTGTACCGAGAGGGCAACTCGCAGCCCGGCGAAGGGCTTCTCCTGCTCAAATTCCTTCTCAATGCCGTTGAGAAGGGGCATGTTGCGCTTTACCCACGCGATCTTGCGTGCGCCGCTTTCCCAGAGTTCGGGGTTTCTGATTTCGTTAGCCATTTTATGCTCCTTTGTTTTAGAAGGTAACCTCTAAAAACCTCCTTCACGGCAGATTTCTATGACTTGTATTATCTGTTGCGTTACCAAACCTTGAAATACATACAGTAAACGCATTATCCGCCTGCGGCGGAAAACGCTGCGGTTTGACGCCTGGCATCTGATATAAGTCATATACGAAATCTGCTCGTGTCCCGGTTTTTAGAGGTTACCAGAAGATATATTGTATTATAGAACTTCCATAAAGATACCGCAGGCGATACGCTTGCCGGAATTCCCGGAGGGATGCGTGTTGAAGTCGTCGGGCATTTCGTGGAGTATCAGCGGCTTGCCCGAGTAATCCCCGATCTGTGCCTTGCCGATATACGCCTCCATGGCGGCATATCCGCTGCTGTCCGAGAAAATCGGAGGGAGGTCCCCGGCGTGGTATGGGTGTCTGCCGCACCACGTTCCATCGGGGCAGAGGGAAAGATGGCCGCCGGCGTCGATGAAAGGCTCCTTTTCATCTGCTTCGCCGCAGATAACGCCCTCGTGGACGTGGAACCCGAACACCCTGTCCGATGGGAGTCCCTCGAATTCTGCGCGGATATACATACCATCGTTCAGCCAGTAGGCGAGAACCGCTCCGGCGATATCCGGGAATCCGGAGCTGCCGTGAAGTTCTCCGTGCAGGGTGGGGGATTCCGCCTGTATGTATGAAAATCGTTCTGAATGCTGCATGAGCTGCACCTCTCTTTCAGCACAGTATATGCGCCGTTTCAGATGGTGATGTCTTTCAGCAGGGAGAAGCCGGATCCGTCCGGGGAGGTTATTACGCCTGCGCGGCGAGTGAATTCAGCTGGCGCACCAGCTCCTCCTCCAGGCAGGAATAGAACAGCGTGAAGAGGATATCCGCGCTGCCCAGCAGGAATACGTTGCGGTTGGTGATGGCGGCGAGCGTGGGGACGTAGGTGTAGATGTAGCCCTTGTACCACTCGGCGTCGTAGGCCGGGACGGGTCTGCCTGCCCTTACCAGGCGGCGGACCTCCTCGAAGTCGTCCGGGATAACGTTGTCGTAGTTTGCGGCGCCCTTTGCCACCACCATGTCATAGATGGTCTTTATCTGCTTGTCGTTGAGGAATCCCCCGGCGGTCTTGACGTTTTTCAGGACAGGCAGTCTTACCGCGAAGGAATACACCATCAGTGACAGCACGCGTTCGTATTCCGGCGTGTTCATCTCGGCGCAGCGCTCCTTGTCCAGGCGTATGCCGGTGTTGTAGAGGCAGGTCGTGTCGGTGATATTGTTCAGCGATATCCTGAAAATATCCTTTATATTAATATTGTACAGATCCTTGTCGGCTATCATGTAGATGTACTTCATGGCGTTGAACAGGGATACGCCTGCCTTGACCACGGTTTCAGAAATCATTGTGAAAGCCGTTCTTTCGCTGATGAATTCCATATTGCTCCTCCTTTTATTCTTCCGGTCTGAGAACGAGTTCGTCCCTGCCGCTGTTTTTTCCAAGAAGTTCGCCGTCGTCCGGCAGCACCACGGTGAATTCCGTGCCCCTGCCCGGCTCGCTCTGTACGCCTATCCTGCCGCCGCAGCGCTCCACTATCTTCTTCGCCAGGGGAAGTCCCAGACCGTTGCCCTTGGTCGCGTGGGAGGAATCCGCCTGGTAGAACTTCTCAAAGATGTGCGGCAGCGCCTCCTGCCGTATTCCGCAGCCGGAATCCCGAACCCGTATCGTGATGACTCCGGCGCTGCGGTGGCAGCTGACAAATATCCGCCCGTTCTCCGGCGTGAATTTCACGGCGTTGTCGAACAGGTTGTTCCACACATGGGAGAGCATCTGCTCGTTCCAGGTGAATTTCACATCGTCCAGTTCCATATCCAGGTCGATGTTCTTTTCCGTCCACTTGGATTCCAGCCGCAGCATGCAGGTGCGCAGCTGCTCGTCCAGCTGGAATTCCCTCTTGTCGGCGACGATGTCGCTGGTTTCCAGGCTGGTCAGCAGCAGGGTGTTGGCGGAAAGCTCCGACAGGTACTCGGTTTCCTCCAGGATTATCCGGGAGAATTCCTTCTGCTGCTCCGGGGTGAGGTCGCCGTTGTAGAGCTGCCGCGCGAATCCGCGTATCGACACCAGGGGAGTCTTGAACTCGTGTGAGAAGCTGGCGATGAAATCGTTGTTGAACATTGCGGTGCGGTCAAGCTCCCGGGTCATCTCGTTGAACACCTTGATGAGGTCCGCAAGCTCCCGGACCGTATGCTTCTCCGCCCAGCCCATGTCCACCTGCACGGAGTAATCCCCCTCGGAAACCCGCTTTGTCGCCTTGATAAGCTCCACCAGCGGCTTCATGAAGAAGTTCACCGCGACGAACGACAGCAGCGTACCAATGACTATACTGCTGACTATGGAGGCGATGACGTTTTCCGTGTCGGTGCTTCCGTTTGAGAACACCATGTCGATGACTATACGGGATGTGAAGCTGAGCACGTCCGCCGCGACGGTTATCACCAGTATCAGCAGGCTGAGCTTTATTCCCAGCCTGCTCACCATCGAAAGACTTATGAACTTCAGCTTTTTCATGGCGTATCCTGCTTCTGCGCGGTCTTTACCGCCTTGTATCCAAGTCCGCGGACGGTGACTATCTGTATATCCCTGTTGTCCTTCAGACGGTCGCGCAGGCGGTTGATGTGCACGTCTACCGTGCGCGCTTCGCTCTCGCTGTCCATATCCCAGAATTCCTCCATCAGGCTTGCCCGGGTGAAGGTCTTGTTCGGGAAGGACAGCAGCTTGAACAGTATCTGGAACTCCTTCTTCGGCATCTGGACCTCCACGCCGTTCTGCACCATCGTAAATGAATCGTATATCAGCGTGGTGCTGCCCACGGTTATCCGCTGTTCCTCGGATATCCGGGCGCGGCGCAGGAGCGCCCTCACGCGGAGTATCATCTCCACCTCGTCCACCGGCTTCACCATGAAGTCGTCGGTGCCCAGCGTGAACGCCTTCCGGACGTCTGCGGCGCTGTCCCGGGCGGTGATTATCAGCACGGGAATATTGCTGCCGCTTTCGCGCATCGTCCGCAGGAAGGTGTAGCCGTCCATCGTCGGCATCATAAGGTCCAGTATCACAAGGTCGATGTGCGTGTTCTCCATCAGCCGCAGCGCCTCCGCGCCGTCACCGGCGGTGAAGGGCTGATAGCCGTTCTTCTCCAGTGTGTATTCATACAGCCGCCGGATATGCGCCTGATCGTCCACTACCAGAATGTTGAACATAATTACCTCCGTAAAACCGCCGCAGCTATCGCCAGATCCTGCGGACGGGTCACTTTCATGTTGCAGGCGGTCACTGCGGTGATGTGTACTTCCTCGCCGCAGGCTTCCAGCAGCGCGCTGTCGTCCGTGAGTGATTCCGCCCGGGTGCCAAGCCTGCCCACGCAGGAAAGATACAGCTCCCGGCGGAACGCCTGCGGCGTCTGTGCGGCGTAGAGCGTATCCCTGTCCGGGGTGGAATCCACCAGATTCCCGGCGCAGATCTTTATCGTGTCTGTGACGGGAGCCGCAGCGATGGAAGCGCCATAGTTCGCCGCGTCCGTGAGCACCCTGTCGATATCCTCCGTGGATATCAGCGGACGCGCGCCGTCGTGTACCGCGATGAATTCGCAGGAGCACTTCGGCAGGGCGTTCTTCACGGAAAGGAACCGCGTGGCTCCCCCGGCGGTCACGGCTTTCAGCTTGGTGACGAGGTGGCTGCGGAGCAGCGCGCCGTAGTCCTGCTCCTCCCCCCGGGGCGCCGCGAGGATTATCTCATCGACCAGGGCGGAGCGCTCGAAAGCCAGTGCGCTGCGCACGATCACCGGAATTCCCTCCAGGACCGCAAGCTGCTTGTTTATGCCGTTCATGCGAGTGGAGCTTCCTCCGGCGAGAATTATCGCAGAAAACATACGCCCTCCTCAGCGGACTTCCATGAAATTGCCGTGCAGGCGGAAGTAGCTGTATTCCGTGCTGAAGTTGTTCAGCAGGCGGAGCACCACCGGCTGGCTGATGTTGCCGGAGAATTCCAGGTAGAACATGAATTCGTCCTCGGCGGTGCGGTATTCCAGCGGCAGCGGCTTACTCTGTATCTTGGTGAGGTCCAGCTCGTTCACCGCGAACTTCGTCAGCATGCGGTAGAGCGAACCGGAGATATGCGGCAGGGAAAGGGACACGGCGATGGTATCCGCCCCGTCGTAGACCTCCATCTCCCGGGAGATGCAGATGAACCGGGTCGCGTTGTTTGGGTCGGCGGCAATGGCAGATTCAACTACGTCAAGTCCGTGCATGTCGGCGCATTCCCGGGAGCATATGCAGCCGAGTTCGCTGCTGCGGTTCTCCGCCACCATCTGCGCCGCCATGGCGTTGTTGGCGTAGGGAATGACCGTGAGATACGGGCGGCTGGAGATGTATTCCCCACACTGGCGGATAGCCTGTTCGTGCCCGAAAATTATTTTGATGTCCTCGGATTTCACGCCGTGCTTCGCGGCGAGGACGTGGGTGCAGGGGACTGTGACGGTGCGGTTGATGTACACGCTGTGCTTCTCGAGAAGCTCCATGTTGGCGGTGACTTCGCCGGCGGTGCTGTTCTCCACCGGCACCACGCCGTAATCCGCGTCGCCGCGCTCAACAGCCTCAAATACCTCGGCGAAGCTGCCGTGGAAATCCATCTTACCGTCGGGGAACAGCTTCACCGCCGCCGCATGCCCGTAGGCTCCGGCAATACCCTGGACAGCCACCGAGGCGCCGGGCTTTATCGCGGACTTGTGGGGTATCTCCACCGCCGGGGTTATTGCGTTGTTCTGGCGGCACTTGGAGATATCCATGATGTTGGTGAACAGGAACTCCGCGGAACTTTTCAGCTCCTCCGGCGAACGGTCCCGGACGGACCGGATTATCGCCTTTTCGCGCTCGCTCTGGAATACCACCATGTTGTGCGCCGCCTTGTACTGCGCCACCTGGCAGGTGAGGTCCATGCGCTGGCGGAATAGTTCCAGCAGCTGGTCGTCTATCGCGTCTATATTCTTTCTGATAACGCTTAAATCAAGCTCTGTTCCCATTAGTCAAAAGTCCCTTCCACAATGTTCTCTTCCGTGATCGGAATGCCCTCATAGGAACCGTAGTCCGGTTCGCCTGTGGGCTCCACGGTAGGCTCCGCGGTCGGCTCGTAGTTCTCGGCGATGTAGACGATGATCTCCTGGTTGTTTTCGACATCGACGAGGTCGCCTATCTCAATGCTGCAACGCGCGACATTTCCGGTTTCGGCGGCGTTGGAGCGCTCGGTTTCCACTGAGTACTTTATGTTCAGCTTGCTGAGTTCGGCGGTGTATTTATCGCTGGACATTCCGTCGTAATCCGGCAGCGGCACCTTGCTGGGACCCTTGCTGACGGTTATCTCAATGGTGGTGCCGGTAGGCACAACGGTGCCGGCAGGAATGCTCTGGTCGAACATCTTTCCGCTTTCGTACTCATCGGAGTACACATAGGTCGGCACGAAGGTGAGAATGTTCTTGTATCTCTCGACTTCGTAGTCGTAGCTGCTGCCGTCGAAATCCTTCAGAGTGAGGGTATCGCTGACGACGGGTTCCGGCTCGGATTCCGTCTGGGAGGTGGTGGTTTCGGGGGCGGGGGTGCTCTCCTCCGTGGTCACGGCTTCCACGGTCGGCTCCTGTGAGGAGTCGCCGTCATTCCTGCTGAACGCGCCGTTCAGCGTCATCACGAACACGACGATGAACGCAGCCAGCACGACTCCTGCGACGACGAGGATCGCGATTGTCTTTGCGCGCTCCTTGCGCTGCTTCAGTTCGCGCCGGGTGAGCTGCGCCTTTTCCACCGGGGCGGATTCCACCGGCTTGGGCTGGCTGAACAGACGGTCAACGAATTCCGTGATGGTGCGGATACGCCTGTCCGGGGAGAGCTGAAGTCCGTCCATTATCACAGCGGAGATGTTCGCCGGGATATTCCGGTTTATCATCATTGGCTCCAGCATTGTGCCGCCGCTGCGCGCGATCGCCTCGGTGGGCGTGCAGCCGGTAAGACATCTGTAGAGCACCGCCGCGATTCCATAGACGTCGGTCCAGGTGCCGTTTATCTCGTTGGTGTACTGCTCCGGCGCGGCGAATCCTGCGAAAACCTCGCATGCCACCTCGGTGCCGGTGGTGCGCGCGGCGGATATTGCGAATCCAGTCAGCTTCAGCTCCATCTTGTCGGTGACGAATATCGTGGAGGGGGAGATTCCCCGGTGGAGTATCCCGGCAGAGTGGATAAGGCTCAGAGTTGTAAAGAACGGCGAAAACAGTTCCTTTGCCTGCTCCCAGGCTATCTCTCCGGAGGAATTCGCCAGGTAGGTCTTGAGGGAGATACCGTTTATGTATTCGAACACGGCGTAGGCGGTGTTGTTCTCACAGAACACGTCAAGCACCGTCTGGATGTGGGATATTCCGCGCAGCTTCATCAGCGTGCGGTTGAGGTCGATGAACTCTGACAGGTAGGTCTTGTAGAGCGCTGCGGAGGAAGGTTCCACGGTTATCTCGGTTTCGCCCTTTCTGCGCATGCACAGGGTGTCGGGCATGAATTCCTTTATCGTGACCTTGATGCCGGCGGCGGTGTCGTATCCGATGTAGACCGCGCCCTCTCCGTTGTATGTGATTACCTTGCCGATGATGTATCTGTCCGCAAGGAATGTCCTGGGCGCCATATATGTCGGAATGCAGGGCGAATCATCACTGTAGCCGCACAGCTTGCACGGACCGTCATAGGTCTTGTCGTTCATGCAGCCCATGCACAAGGAAGTTTCTTTTAACATTAGCGTTCTCCTGTTATGTTCTTGTAAAATACTGGTCTGATACTTACAGACCACCACTTTAATAATATACTCCAAATCAGCCGGATTGTCAACCTTTTTGGCGCCGCCGGAGCCTGGATTCCTTAAATTGTATCCAAATTGTAATATTTTGCCCGGCTGTTCCGGATAATTTTTCGTGCATACTGCGGCAATTCCGTTGCATTTTGCTGCGGATTGTGATATACTAGTATCACGAATACAATTCCGGGAAAGGAAACTGAAATATGTTCAAAAGCAAAAGACAGCAGGAGATCGTGCAATCCACCGAAGCGAAACTCGCGAAGATGTTCGAGGAGTTCAACGCCGAGAATCACCCGGAGGACGACGGGCGCCTGGTGTGCGAAACGCGGTGCACCATGGCGAGAATACGCTCCTTCTCGGATTTCATGTACCTGATGAAGGTAAGGCCGCTCCAGACCGCGTGCTATTACGGTGCGGCGGTGTTTTTCCTGGTCATGCTGGCGGCAATATGGTGCAGTGAGTGGCTGCTGACGGCGATATTCGCGGCGATATTCCTTATGCTGGCGACTGCGCCGCACAACATGCGCATACAATATTTCAACAAGCGCGCGGATAAGCTGGAGGACAGCTTCGGCAAGCTGATCAGCGCGGATTTCACCGCTGAGGACAGGATAGTCCTGACGATAAGCTCCCTGCCCGACGAGGACGGCGAGGACGCCGAGAGCTCCGCAGGAGCCTCCGTTGCGCTCAGCGACAGGAACGCCGAGGTGGTGGAGATACCCTACAAGAGCATAGGTCAGGCGTTCGAGTGCAGCCACAGCTTCTATCTTTTTCCGGAGCCGGTGGACGGGAAGAAGCTTGACGCCATCATCTGCGACAAGACGCTTTTCATCTGCGGCACTCCCATGCAGCTCCGCGACCGCCTTATGCGCGCCTGCGGCAAGCGGTTCAAGATCAGGATCAAGAAGGCGTGACGTATTCGGCGCACAATACCCGGTCCGGCGGACAGCATTTGTCTGCCGGCGTTGTGGTATTGTTGTTATGTTATCCAAAAAAACAAAAAAAATTTTGTCTATTTCTTAGAAAATCACCATTATGCCTTGATTTATGATAGTGGTTTATTGTATAATATAAACAAGAGTATTCTGACAAATGCTGTTCTTTTGAACGCGTGTACGTTTTTTTCGATAAGCATACGACATATGCCTGTGTGCGGTCAGAAGATTTCTGCCTGCTGAATGACCACCGGCATTTTTCGTCTGCGTCATTTTCCGGCGCCGTTTCGCTGTGCCGGGGTATGGTATTTCCATCGGCGGTGGGTAATTATTAACGAACAGAGGATTGATGCTATTGCTTTTCGGATATAAAATTGTCAAGATTGAGGTGTTTGGGGAGAACGGCGCGCTGCTGGCTTCTGTTGACAAGGGCTTCGTGTTCCCGAGAAACCTTGACTCTGACGAAGAAAGCATACTTATAATAAAGGGCAGGGATCTTCCGGAGCTTGAGCGCGGCGTCAGGGTGACCGTCATCGCGTATTCCAAGGCAGGCGACAGGATAAAGTACCTCGGGGAAATATCCATGGCGCACAGCCGGCAGATGAACGTTTCACTCCAGAAATACCGCAACACTCAGTTGCTTGAGGAGCGCCGGAGGTATTTTAAGATCAAGGTCGATCTCAAGGGCAGGGTGCTGTTCCTTGTGAGGGGCGACGACACCATTCGGTTCGAGGAGCCGGCAAATATCGGGATACAGGATATCAATGTCGGCGGTATTTTCATGTCGAGCAGCTATGAGTTCATGCAGGACGACTGCGTGTGCGTGGACGTCGAGCTGAACGACGGATACCGGCTGAACACCATGGCGAGGGTGCTGAGGGTGCAGACAGGGCAGGACAACGAGGTGCTCGGCTACGGCTGCGCGTTTGAGAGCCTGACCGCCGCACAGGAGGACTCCATCGGCAAATATATCAACCATCAGCAGCTTTTGCTGCGCGCAAAACAGAACGGCGAAGAATAAATCACACGGCAGGGAGGGTTCCCTGCGGCGAAAAATACATAATTCAGGGGGATAAGTGGTATGGGCAATTTCAGACTGAAGATAGTTCTGACGGTGATCATGCTGGTATTTTCTATACTTCCGGCGGTCATTGTCGGCACAGTCGGAACCTTTTCCGTGATGAACTACGAAAGTTCCGCGAAGCAGAACACGCTCAGGCAGGTGGCGGAGGCTAAGTCCGCCGGCATCAACGAGCTGTTCACGCACTACATCAACAGCGTCACGGCTTCTTCCAAGCTGGTCGCAGTCGAGGACGGAGTTACCGGCGACGGCAGCGCAGACGAGGTCCTTACAGCGATCAAGTCCGCGGACAGCGACATCGTTGACGTGCTCATACTCAACAGCGAGGGTACTGTCGTGGCTTCCGCCTGCGGCAAAACCGGCGGTGCGTTCGAGAACCTCTCCGACGGCATTTCCAGCCTGAAGAGCGTATCTCCCGTGCTTTCCTGGGAGAGCTACGGTCAGCGCATGGACGCGGTTTACTTCTACTCCAAGATCCAGGACTACAACAAGAACGAGATCGGCGCGTTCATCGAGGTCGTTTCCGTTGCCCCTGAGAGCGGTATCCAGAAGGCTGTCGCGGGTCAGTTCGGCGATCTCGCGAACAGCAAGTTCATGCTGGTGGATTCCAACGGTGTTGCCCTCAACTACACCAGCGGCGGCGTTGACAAGGACTTCAGCAGCACAAGCGTCTGGAACGACGGTGTGAAGGATCTCTATGACACCAACAGCCGCGATCTTGACAAGCTTAAGAACGCTTCTGATGTAAGATCCATTGTCGGCAGCGCCGGCGGCACTGTTTACTGCGTGGGTCTTATCGACAAGACCATCTCCGACTGGAGATGGGTGGGCGCAGCGGACGGCAGCAGCTTCCACTCTTTCTCCATGACTGCTAACCTGCTCGGCTGGGTAGTCGTTGCGGCTGCGGCGGTTGTGTTCTCCGTGGGTTCCCTGGTGGTTATCGGCAGATTCCTCGGCAACATGAGCGGAATGCTCAAGACCATGACCGAGATCTCCGATGCAGAGGGCGCTACGGATATCCGCTTCAAGGTCACCAACAGAAAGAGCGAGCTGGGCGAGATCCAGACCTCCTTCAACGACCTGCTGGACGAGGTGTTCCTCAGCGAGGAACGTCACCGCACCATTGCGGAGCTGTCCGACAACATGCTGTTCGAGTGGGATTTCCACAAGGAAAGAATGTACTGCTCTCCCAACATGCTGGCTAAGTTCGATATCAAGACCGAGGATTCCACTCTGTCCAACGGTAAGTTCATCGACTCCCTGATGAACTCCGAGGACGCGGAGAAATACAAGCGTGACATCAACCAGCTGCTCAAGAACAAGAACGGCTACAGCGCTGAATATCAGCTCAAGACCAAGAGTGGAGCGGTGATCTGGGTTTCCCTCCGCGCGGTATGCATTACCGACCGTCTGGGCGAGCCGCTGAGAGTTATCGGCGTCATGACCGATATCGACAACGAGAAGAAGCTGGAGCTCCAGCTTTCCGAGCGTGCAAGCTACGACTTCCTGTCACAGCTGTACAACAGAAATACGTTCATCAGGAACCTCACCGCCGAGATCGACCGCCGCGGAACCAAGCGCGTTGCAGCGCTGTTCATCGACGTTGACGACTTCAAGTTCATCAACGACCGCTACGGACACACCATAGGCGACGAGGTAATCAGATTCGTGGCTGACACGATCCGCAAGAAGGTCGATGACCGCGGCGGATTCGCAGGACGCTTCGGCGGCGACGAATTCGTGCTCTGCTTCACGAACCAGGAGGATATCGAGAATATCGAGAACATCTCCATGGATATCATCAACGAACTGTACCAGGGCTATGACACTCCCGACGGAGGAATGCACATCGATGTCAAGGCAAGTATCGGCGTTGCGTTCTGCCCCGAGCATACGGAGGACGTCAACGAGCTGCTCTCCTTTGCGGACACTGCGATGTACTTCGTTAAGAAGAACGGTAAGACGAACTACCACATCTACATACCCGAGGACAGCGCTACAGACGAGTACAAGGATCCTGAGGGCTATTAATCAACATCTGAACATGACCGAGGGCGGACATTTTATGTGCGCCCTTGTGATGTCTGAATAAACCGCAGCAGGTGCTGCAACGGGGGTATTTTCAATTGGCTAAGATAATCGCACTGACAAACCAGAAAGGCGGCGTGGGAAAGACCACGACCTGCTGCTCCATCTGCGGAGGGCTGGCGGGCGCAGGGAAAAAGGTGCTCGCGATCGACCTGGATCCGCAGGGGAATCTCAGCTTCTCGCTCGGCGTGGAGGCGGAGGACTGCTACACGATATATGATGTGTTCAAGGGGAACTGCGATATTTCCGACGCGATACAGCACGGCGACATCTGCGACGTGATACCCTCCAATATCCTGCTTTCCGGCGTGGAGCTGGAACTTACCGGCGTGGGGCGTGAATATATCCTTCGCGAGCAGCTGGAAACTATCCGGGAGGAGTACGACTTCATCATACTGGATACGCCGCCGGCGCTGTCCGTGCTTACCATCAACGCGTATACTGCGGCGGACGAGCTGGTTATCCCCATGCTGTGCGAAATACTCAGCCTCCAGGGAATTGCCCAGCTTAAGCAGACCATATTCGCGGTGCAGAGGTATTACAACAAGGACCTCACCGTGGGCGGGATACTGCTGAACAAGTACAATCCCAGGCTCACGCTCACAAGGGATGTGGAGGACCTCGCCAACGTCATTGCGGAGCAGCTGAACACCAGGATCTACAAGAGCCGCATAAGCACCAGCGTCAGCATTGCGGAGGCGCCGGCGCACGGCGAGAGCGTGATCACATACTCCCCGAAGTCGAAGGCGGCGGCGGAGTACCTGACGTTCATAGAGGAACTCACCGGCACGAAGTGCGGCGGAAAAGCGGCTAAGAAGAAATGAGAGAGCAGGAGAAGAATGCGATAACCGACCGCTACGACAGCGAGGGAGCGGTTCTTGTCCGCCGCGAGGACGAGCCGGCGGTAGTTGGGAATCCGGCTCCCGGGAAGAGAGCCGCGGAAAGCTCCGGGAAGATGCGCGGATCCGGCAGAAAAACCGCGAAGAAGCCCGGGAAAGAAGCTCCGAAGGCTCCGCATACGGAGGAGCAGGCGGTCAGCGTGAAAACTCCCAGCGTGATGAAACTGGTGGAGGACACCGCCGCGATGGAAAACCAGGTCATCGCCGCCGGGAAAAGCCGTATCCCACGGCAGCTGAGGGGAATCGAGCCGCTGTCCCGGGTTATCCGCCGGGAGGCAGAGGCGGAGAAGCAGCTGGAAGAGAAGCAGAGCGCGCCGCTTGTGATGTGTGAGCTGACCGGAATGACCGCGGAGGACGCCGCGCCGTTGATACTTGCGCGGTTCAATGCCTGCGACTGCGACACCTGCCGGAGGGAGCTTTCCCGGCTGGCGGCGGAGGAACTCCCGGCTAGGTACATCAGGCTCCCCGAGGGCGAGGGACTTGAATGGAGCGGATTCACGGACGACGAGCGCGTGCTCATCGCTTCGGTGAGGAAATCCGTCACCACGGTGATGATACGGCTGATGATGGGCAACCGGAAGCGGAACTTCCATGGCTGATGTGCCGGAATGTAACGCGGCTGTTAATTAGCCACAAAATCAATAAAAATTGTTGCATTATAGCGCCGGATATGCTATAATATACAAAGGGGATTTGTCCCGGAATAGCAGAGGAGGTGGCTCCGTTGGATTGTTCCTTATGGTTCGGACGGTGCATGGTAAACAGTGCGTCTGAGATCGCAGAACATTTCGATATGGCGTCGCTCCGTGGCTATTTCCTCGGGGGTAGTCTTGAAGAGTGGCTCCGGGAGCACGGCGGCGAGGAACAGGCAGACCGCGTTTCAGCACTCGACCCCAAGGACCCGGCGCTTGACCGCAGGCTCGCGGAGATATTCGGGCAGGCTGATGCGGAGAAGAATGAGGTATTCCGGGGCGATGGCGCAGGCTACGCTGCCCCTGCTGTAAGCGGCTCCGGGTGGAATCGCGGTTCCTATTCCGTGGGTTCCGGCGCGGCAGGGTACGGCTCCTATTTTACTGGCGGCTCCTACGCTGTGGGGTATGGCTCCTATGGCTCTGCGGTCGGCAGCTTCGGCGGATTCCGACTGTGGGAATGGGAGTGGGAATGGCGCTTCGGCTCCTTTGCAGGCTCCTTCAGGAATTCCTCGTGGAGGGGCGGCTCTTTTGCCGGAGGTTCCTTCCTCGGCGGCTCATTCGGATTCGGCTCCTTAAGCGGCTGGCTGGGGAGTTTCGCAGGCTCCTTCGGGTGGGGCTCGTTCGCGTTTCCGATGGCGAACGGCAGCTGCTTCATCACCGCCGACGAATACGACAGGATAATGTACCTGACGCTGCGCAGATGTCCGCTGGACTGCTTCGGCTACGGAATACACATAGTCTGACAGAGGTAACGATTTGGACGCATTTCATATAATTTCAACGGCTCCGTTTTTCGCGAAAAATAACGGGGCTTTTGCTTTAGAGGATTTCGACCTGTTCTGCGCCGTGATTTCCGCGCTGGAGTGGCGCAGGGACGGCAGCAGGATATTCCTGTACTGCGACGGACCGGCGGCGGATTACATCAGAAACTCCGGGCTGGAATCCGTCTGGGACGGGCTGCGTCAGGAGGTACCGGACGACCTGGACGGAATTGACCCGGAGATGTTCTGGGCGGCAGGGAAGCTGCTGGCGCTGCGCCGCATGCCGGCTCCCTGCGCGATGGTGGATACAGACCTCATCGTCTGGGAGAAGCCGGAATTCGGCGGCGAGCTGATTGCTGCGCACCGGGAGGATCTGAATCCGGACATATATCCGCCGCTGGAGTACTTCTCCGCGCCCGGGCACAGCATTCCGGAATTCAGCCGGGAAGTACTGCCGCTGAACACGGCGTTCCTGTATATGCCGGACAACTCCCTCAAGGAGTTCTACACCTCCCAGGCGATAGCGTTCATGAAGTCCGCAGAGAGCTGCGGCGACAGGCTGAAGTACATGGTGTTCGCGGAGCAGCGCATGGTTGCCATGTGCGCGGAATACACCGGGACCCCGGTGAAAACGCTGCTGGAAAAGGACTTCCTGTTCTTCCCCCAGGACAAGTACACGCACCTGTGGGGGGCTAAGCAGCAGATGAGGGACAACCCCGTGCTGCGCGAGGAGTTCATCTGGCGGTGCATTGCGAGGATTCTCCGGGATTTCCCGGAGTGGGAGTGGGCTATCGACAGGATAAAGGGGGCGGCACGATGATATACCTGGACAACGCGGCGAGCGCGCCGGTGCTGGATTGCGCCCTGAACGCTGCAGAGCCATTTCTGAGGGACTGCTGGGGTAATCCCTCGTCGATACACACCGAGGGCAGGCGCGCGGCGCTGGCGCTCATAGAGGCGCGGGAGAAGTGCGCCCGGGCGATCGGCGCGGCTCCTGAGGAGATCCTGTTTACCTCCGGCGGCACGGAATCCGACAACATGGCGGTGAAATCCGCGGCACTAGCCGGGTGGGAGCAGGGCAGGCGGCGGATAGTCACAACTTCGGTTGAGCACCCGGCGGTGATGGAAAGCTGCCGCGCGCTGGAGCGCTTCGGTTTTGTTGTGGATTATCTCCCGGTTGACAGCGGCGGATATGTGTCCGCTGAGCGCGCCCGGGAGCTTATCACGCCGGATACCGCGCTGGTCACGGTGATGACGGCGAACAACGAAGTCGGAGCGGTACAGCCGATTCATGAGATTTCGGCGGTATGCCGGGAGCACGGCGTGCTGTTCCATACGGACGCGGTGCAGGCCGCCGGAATGATTCCCCTGGACGTGAACGACATCGGCTGCGACATGCTTTCGATTTCCGCGCACAAACTGGGCGGACTACGCGGCGCCGGGCTGCTGTACTGCCGGAGGGGGATCCCCGTGAATCCGCTGCTGAACGGCGGAGGGCAGGAGAACGGGCTGCGCTCCGGGACGGAGAATACCGCCGCGATAGCGGCGATGGGCGCGGCTATGGAATACGCGTGCAGGGACATTCCGGGGAAATCCGCGGCGATGTCCGAGGTGCGCGACAGGCTCATTTCCCTGCTGACGGAAATTCCCGGGAGCCGGCTCAACGGTGGAAAATCCCCACGGCTGTGCGGAAACGTGAATGTGTCCTTCGCCGGGGTCGAGGGGGAGAGCCTTGTCCTGGGGCTTGACCTCCGCGGAGTGTGCGCCTCCTCCGGGTCGGCGTGTGCCAGCGGCGACGAGAAGCCCTCCCATGTGCTCACTGCGATGGGAGTCCCGGCGGAATTCCAGAAAGGCTCCCTGCGGCTCACCTTGTCGGAATCCACCACGATGCAGGAAGCGGAGCGTGCCGCCGCGACAGTCCGGGAAACGGTGGAAACCCTCCGGGAGCTGCGCGGCTGGAAATAAAAGAAACCTGCCGGAGAACTCCGGCAGGTTTTTCGCATATAAAAAGAAAACCTCGTCGAAACTCGACGAGGTTTTTGGTTGGGGTGGAAGGATTTGAACCCTCGAAATGGATGAGTCAGAGTCATCTGCCTTACCGCTTGGCGACACCCCAGTGACTTAACGTATTATATTATAGCACGAAGATCTCGGTTTGTCAATAGCTTTTTTATATTTTTTTATATTTTTCTGAGATTTTTTTCAGCCCAGCTTCCGGCACGGTAGTATTATGCCCGGGAGGTCGTGGAATATGCAAAAAAATACGCCCCGGGATCCCGGAGCGTATTCTGTGAACTGAATCATCAGAGCTTGCTGATCTTCTCGTTGATCTCGTTGATACGAGTGTCGATCTGGGTGAAGTACTCAGCGTTCAGCTGTGCGTATGTCTTATCACCAGACAGGTATACAGTCTTGGTCAGAGCCTCGACAGGCGACTCAGCCTTGCCTGCGTCTGCGATGTCGTTACCGATACCGTTCTTGAAGTCGAAGATAGGAGTGATCTTGCTGGTGCCGTCAAGAGTGGTCTGGCTGTAGATGAAGTCGAGGTTGTAGTCGGTCCAGCCGTACTTGTCCTTAGCCTGCTTTCTGGAAGTAGCAGTTACTTCAGGGTCAAGGGAGGTGGTTACGCAGCAGTCGATCCATGCGGCAACGCCGTTAGCGTTCGTGGAGCCCTTGCACCACATCAGAGCGTCCTGCTTCATGAAGTGGTAGTACTTGTCAGCCTGCGGATCTCTCGGATAAGGAACAACGCAGATCTCGTCGTCGTTCCAGCTGAATCTGTCAGCAAACTTCTTCAGACCGGAATCGCCCTCGAATTCCCATGTGCCGCCGTTAGCGTAGAACAGGATATTGCCCTGTGCCCACAGCTTCGGGTTAAGGGACCAGCCGTTCTCCTGGATCGGCCATCTGAGGTTTTCGGACTGGAGTGTGGACAGCAGATCCATTGCTCTCTGAACGTTGGCGCTGTTCATGTTGTTTACGAGCTTACCGTTCTCAATGCTTATGATAGGCGTACCGGTGGATACCAGAAGCTCGATCTCGGTGTGGAAGCCCTCGGTCACATATCTGTCATCGCCGGACTTCTGGAATGCTCTTGCCATCTCAAGGAAGGTATCCCATGTCCAGTTGTCGTTCTCAAAAAGCTCACGCGGATCCTGAAGGCCTGCGTCCTCAATAACGCTCTTTCTGTAGTACAGCAGGGAGTCGAAGGAGACCTCGTAAATAGCGCAGTACTGCTTGCCGTTCAGCTCGAACTGATCCATTACGTCCTTTGCAGGAGCCCATTTATCAGTTGTGAGGTCGACAATGCCGTCGATCGGCTGATATCTGCCCTGGAGAGCGCCGTAAGGATAGTCACGGATCTCAAACGGGAACAGGTCAGGAGAGTCGCCCGCCTGGATAGCTGTAGCCAGCTTGTCGTAGCGGGAGTTGTAGTCGGTGTACATGTAGTCGAAAATTCTTCCGGTGTGGTCGTAATTCTCGCTCTTCTCGATACCCTTTGTGGGGATACCGTATACTTCCTTGAACAGCTCTGCGTTTGCAGCGGTCTCGTCGATCTCCCACCAAGCCATCCACTTGATACGGGTGTCGACCTCAAGGTCGGGGTTGTCGAGCTTGTCAGCTGCGTTTTTTGCAGCTTCCTGAACGTCGGGGTCGGTGTCGAATGTTGCTGTTGTTACAGCGGATACCGGCGCGTTGTTGCCGGAAGTGCCGTCGGCGTTCGGTGCGTCAGCGTTGGATACGCCGGAGTTGCTGCCGGAAACTGCGGGTTCCTCGTCGCATGCGGTCAGCGACAGGATCATTGCAGCAGCGAGCACGCTGGCAGCAGCGGTCTTGAACTTGTTCATCAATAAACCTCCATTAAGTAAAATGTTAAAGCAGGGACAAATAAATTGTCTAGTTACATTATACAGTAATTTGCGTAATAATGCAATATCTATAATAGATAATTTAAACCCGGCTTCTTTGTGCAAAATCGCATAGCAAAGTTACTGCAATTACTTAATGTTCGGTAAAATTACTTAATTTAATTTCACCTATTTTTCATATTCCGCTGACGTTGAAGTCGTGTCTGCTGCGGATCTCACGGCATTTGCCGACAGTCCTGCGAGGACCTCCGCGACCTGCTCCGGGATCTCCGCGCCGTCCTTCACCGCCTGAACCGCCGCGGTCAGCTGCTCGTCGGTGAATCCAGCCGCCTTGAGGTCGTCGGAATACTGCGCCAGCACCTCGTCCGCGTTGTCCGGAGTGATGACGGTGCTGCTCTGCACGGTGGGTATCTGCATTCCGTTGGCGTCGATGGTGTAGTCGCTGGTGTAGATAAGCTCGCCCACCGGCACGAACTCGTATCCCTCCCCGGAAAGCAGCTCCAGCACCTGCGGAAGCGCCTGGGTGGTGTTCTCAAGATCGTTGTGGAAGAGCACGATCGACCCGGATTTCACGCCGCCGGTGACCTTTTTGACGATCTCCTCGGGGGTGGGTTCCTTCCAGTCTATGCTGTCACCGCTCGATATGGATGGAAGGTGGCTTATAAAAGGAAGCACTGGTCAAATTGCGTATATGTCCCGTGCTGTGTCGAACTAAAAGCAGGCCTGACTTCTTTCAACAATTATCTTTACGTTTCTTTGAATAAATGTGTCTTGTTAGTAAAATTAGCATAATAATCACAAAACTGACAGCACGGCACACGCGCGATCTATTTGTGACGTATCCTTAATCAGTATGTCCAAATATGGCTTGCAGTATTTTGCACTTGTTCACGACTTATTATTTAGTTGAGCGGAAAGCTCAATAGAATATTATTTATTATTAGGAGGTTCATATGGCGGTTATAGAATACGACAATCAAAAAGAACTGATGCTCAGCGGTGAGGACAAGCTGACTAATGTGCCGCAGGAGTTCATCATTGTTACCAATATGACCGATGATACGGTATACGTTTCAAAGGATCCGGATATCGCTGACAGACTGGACGATAACGAGGTAATGGTGGTGGAGCCGGGTTGTTCTGGGTGCAATCCAAATTCATGGGGATTGAGCGATCATTGTTATTTTCTGGGTAGCGGACGAGTTGGGATAGAGTTTATCAGCAACGAGCACGACGGACTTTGCAGGGCGCTTTTACTGACTGCAAAGTCTATGAAATCGGAGAATTTGCTGGACAACCCGGATTTTCACCTTAACCAGAGAGGACAAAGCATATATACAGGGATATCGGCATATACTTACACCGTGGACAGATGGTGTATCTGGAAATACAACTGCGACAATTACGGCACAGTTACAGTAAACTATGACGGTTCGATTGCTGTGGACGGAACGATGGGCGCCGATGACGCAATACTCACTCAGGTGATAGCAGACGGCGCAAATCTTGTCGGAAAAACAGTTACTTTGTCACTTGAGGTGAGCGAGATAAAAGGTACCATAAGTATTCAGCAGCACGGAAATAAGCTGAGTACGCTGAATATCTCTGCGCCGGGCGTGCATACAATTACATTTGATTGGGGTAATACGCCTAATCACCGTCTGGTGATCAACAATACCAATTGCACCCATTATACGCTCAGGTGGATAAAGCTGGAGAAGGGCGCTGATATGACGCCGTTCAAGGCTCCCGACACTGCTATGGAGCTGCTGAAATGCCAGCGTTACTACCAGGTGCGCAGCAACGGCAGCGCAGCCGCTATGGATCTCCGCCCTGTGATGAGGGCAGTTCCCTCAGTGACCGCAAGATCCGATGGAAATTACGCTTACAGCTCCGATTTATAATTCGTTTCGCCGTGCCCGGTTATCTGCCGTGCACGGCGTTCCTTTGTGTTATCAATGAGGATTGTGGGTTGTTTTGCCTATTGACAAATAACCTGTTTGGTTGTATAATACAATAGGATTTCTATTGGATATTCCATTGGCGTGAAAATGTTATATCTTGTTTTGGTATGCTTGAGGGAATATGAAGAATAAGCTGAAAAAAATAGCAATGCTGTTTAGCAAGAATCGTTTTTTGTTTGAAGAACTCGTTAAAAGAGATTTTACAAAAAAATATAAACGTACAGTTCTGGGAATGCTCTGGAGTGTGCTTGGTCCACTGATGACGCTGGCGGTTATGGCTATTGTGTTTTCTCAGTTCTTCGGCAGGGATATACCGCATTATGTTATCTACCTGTTCTGCGGAAATCTGCTGTACAGTTTCTTTAAGGAATCCACTTCCACGGGAATGACTGCATTGTACGAAAATGCCAGCATATTTTCCAAGGTGAATGTGCCGAAATATATGTTCCTGTTGTCAAAGAATGTTTCGGCTCTGATAAATTTCGGGATCAACGTCGTCCTGCTGTTCGTGTTCTGCATTATTGATGGCGTGGCGTTCAGCTGGAAGTTCATCATGCTGCTGTATCCCGTTTGCTGCCTTGTGGTGTTCAACCTGGGGGCAGGGCTGATTCTTTCCGCCCTTTATCTTATGTTTAGAGATCTGAAATATCTTTATGATATCTTCACGCTCATGCTGATGTACGTTTCGGCGATCTTCTATTCAATAGATGTTTACGATCAGCAGGTTCAGTACTTGTTCTATCTAAATCCGCTGTACGTTTACATCAGATATTTCCGCAAGATAATCTTGGATGGTGTGATCCCTAAGTTCTCGTTCCATCTGCTTGCGGCAGGATATGCGCTGGTAGTACTTGCTGTCGGTGCGCTTATTTATAAGAAGAAAAACTACAAATTCCTATACTACATCTGATCGGAGAAAAAATGAATCAGGTAATAATTGAAGCAAAAGATGTTTCCGTCAGATATATAACCGGCGATCTTAGAAATATCGGTCTGAAGGAATACGTCATGAAAAAATTGACGCGCACTTATCACGCTGAGGAGTTCATAGCGGTGAATGGTGTGTCGTTTACACTTTGTCAGGGCGATATGTTGGGAATCGTGGGGACTAACGGAGCGGGGAAATCCACGCTGCTTAAGGTGGTGACGCAAATTATGCGGCCGTCCACCGGATATGTAAGGGTGAACGGAAGAATAGCCGCATTGCTGGAGCTTACCAGTGGGTTTGACGGCGATCTTGACCTGAAAGAGAATGCATATCTCCGCGGAGCCATGCTTGGCTATACCCGTGAGTTCATGGACAAAAAATACCCGGAGATATTGAAGTTTTCTGAGCTTGAAGAGTTTGAGCATCGTCCGTTCAAGCAGCTTTCGAGCGGAATGAAAGCGCGTATCGCGTTTTCCATTGCCAGTATGATTGAGCCGGAGATACTCATTCTCGACGAGGTGCTTTCTGTAGGCGATGGTGCATTCCGCGATAAGAGCGAGGCGAAAATGCGCGAGATAATTCAAAACGGAAAAGCAACAATACTCGTTTCCCATGCATTGGATCAGGTACGCAGACTGTGCAATAAAATACTGTGGCTGGATCATGGCAGGCAGGTGGCATTCGGCGACGCAGACGTGCTTTGCGACGCTTATCAGGAGTTCCTGGTAACCGGGATCCTGCCCGATATCCGGAGCGATAATGATGTATGATTATCTAATAGTGGGCGCCGGGCTTTTTGGCTCGGTGTTTGCACATGAAATGACCGCGCGCGGAAAGCACTGCCTTGTTATAGACCGACGTTCCCATATCGGCGGAAACTGCTTTACGGAGTCAATCGAGGGAATAAACGTTCACAGGTACGGCGCGCATATATTCCACACATCTGACCGGAGAGTCTGGGATTATGTCAATCAGTTTGCTGAGTTCAACAATTTCATCAACGCACCCATAGCGATATATAATGACGAGTTGTATAATCTGCCTTTCAACATGAATACTTTTAGCCGAATGTGGGGAGTGAAATCCCCGGAGGAGGCAAAACGCGTCATTGACGAGCAGATAAGCAGCCTTGATATCGGAGAGCCGCAGAATCTGGAGGAGCAGGCGCTGCTATTGGTCGGCAGAGATGTCTACGAAAAGCTGGTAAAGGGCTACACGGAGAAGCAGTGGGGGCGTCCCTGCAAGGAGCTTCCTGCGTTTCTTATAAAAAGGCTTCCGCTGAGGTTCACGTTTGATAACAATTACTTCACGGACAGATGGCAGGGAATTCCGATCGGCGGTTACACGCAGATATTTGAAAAGCTGCTCAGCGGCTGTGATGTACGCCTTGAAACGGATTATTCTGCGGTGAAGAACCAAATTCGGGCGGCAAAAACCGTGTGGACAGGGCGGATCGACGAGTTTTTCGGAGGCTGTTTCGGCAGCCTTGAGTACCGCTCCCTGCGCTTTGAAACGGAAGCTCTGGACTGCCCTGACTGGCAGGGGAACGCCGTGGTTAACTACACATCGGCGGAAGTTCCGTTCACGCGTATCATCGAGCACAAGCATTTTGAATTCGGAACGCAGCCCAAAACTGTTATAAGCCGCGAATATCCCGTGGAATGGGCTGACGGCGCAGAGCCGTTCTATCCAATAAACAACGAGCGAAACAATGCGCTCTACGGGCAATACAAACGGCTTGCCGCCGACAGGACAGACGTTATCTTCGGCGGACGGCTGGGTGAGTACAGATACTACGATATGGACAAGGTTATTGCGGCGGCGCTTTCAGCTGCTCGAGGTCAGTTGTGAGCTGCTGTAATCATTAAGGTGATATTATGAAAAAACTGCTTGAAAAAAATAAGGGAATGAAGATTCTGGTAACGGGGCACACTGGGTTTAAGGGCTCATGGCTCTGCAAGACGCTTATCATGGCAGGCGCAGAGGTTACTGGATTTGCTCTTGAACCTCCGACGGATCCTAATCTGTTTTCAATCTCAGGCATAGAGAAAAATATGCGTTCGGTCATCGGTGATATACGAGATCTGGAAATGCTGAAAAAGACGGTGGCGGAATGCAGACCGGAGATCGTGATACATATGGCGGCGCAGCCCATAGTGCGTGAAAGCTATGCCGATCCCGTATACACATATCAGACCAATGTCATGGGAACGGTGAACGTCTGCGAAGCTATAAGACACTGTCCCGACGTCAGGTCGTTTGTTAACGTGACAACAGACAAGGTTTACCGAAACAACGAATGGGAATGGGGATACAGGGAAACGGATCCGCTCGACGGGTACGATCCGTATTCCAATTCAAAATCCTGTTCCGAGCTTGTTACTTCATCATATGCAAAATCGTTTCTTGTCGGGAACGGAGTTGCGGTTTCTACCTGCCGTGCAGGTAATGTTATCGGCGGTGGCGATTTTGCTAAAGACAGAATAATCCCCGATTGCGTCAGGGCAATGGAAAAGGGCGAGCAGATCCTACTGCGTAATCCGTATTCCACTCGCCCTTATCAGCATGTCTTAGAGCCTGTTACTGCGTATCTCATGCTGGCGTTGAAACAGCTGAATGATCCATCGCTTGCAGGTAACTACAATGTGGGTCCTGATGACAACAGCTGCGTCAATACCGGCGACCTCGCAGACTTATTCTGCGAAAAATGGGGTAACGGAGCATCGTGGAAAAATGTCAGTGAGAAGAATGCACCGCATGAAGCTAATTTCCTGAAGCTTGACTGCTCCAGGATAAAATCAATCCTTGGCTGGGAACCCAAATGGAGCATTTCGGAAGCAGTTGAAAAGACTGTGGAATGGAGCAAGGCTTATATTTCACATGCCGACACCGTTGCCGTAATGGAAAAACAAATCAAAGAATATTTAGGAGAGTAATTTGCGTGTTTGAGAATATGACTGAGCAGCAGGCCCGTGAGCAGATACTGAAACTCACAGAGGAATACTGTAATACATTTCACAATAAGAAAAAGCCGTTCACAGAGGGCGACAGGATCCCGTATGCTTCAAGAGTATACGATTCCAAGGAGATGGTAAATCTGGTGGACAGCTCGCTGGAATTCTGGCTGACCTCCGGCAGATATACCGACCAATTTGAGAAGAAACTCGCCGAGTATCTTGGCGTAAGATACTGCGCGCTTGTGAATTCCGGTTCCAGCGCAAACCTGACCGCATTTATGACCCTGACTTCGCCGCTGCTGGGCGACAGAGCCATCAAACGCGGCGACGAGGTTATCACTGTTGCTGCAGGTTTTCCCACAACCGTAACTCCGATGATACAGTTCGGTGCGGTGCCTG
Organism: uncultured Oscillospiraceae bacterium; assembly: GCA_900542145.1. Taxonomy (GTDB): domain Bacteria; phylum Bacillota; class Clostridia; order Oscillospirales; family Ruminococcaceae; genus CAG-115. The sequence continues at coordinate 41,501 of UQMF01000014.1, forward strand.
TTTTTGTTGATGTCACCATTCCCCAGTATAACATTGATGTTGATATGTTGGAAAGTGCGCTTTCCGATAAGACAAAGGCGGTCATGATCGCGCATACGCTCGGCAATCCGTTTGACCTCGCTTCCGTAAAGGCTTTCTGCGACAAGCACGGATTATGGCTGGTGGAGGACAACTGCGACGCCCTCGGTTCTCAGTACACCATAAACGGTGAAAAGAAGTTCACCGGCACCATCGGCGATATCGGAACGTCCAGCTTCTATCCCCCTCATCATATGACCATGGGAGAGGGCGGCGCCGTGTATACAGACGATCCGCTTCTGTCAAAGATAATCAAGTCTATGCGCGACTGGGGACGCGACTGCGTATGCAAATCCGGCTGCGACAATATGTGCGGTCATCGCTTCGACAGGCAGTACGGTGAACTTCCGTTAGGATATGACCACAAGTACGTTTACTCACATTTCGGATACAATCTCAAGGCTACGGATATGCAGGCTGCAATCGGCTGCGCACAGCTTGAGAAGTTCCCGACGTTCGTCGAGAGAAGAAAGCATAATTTTGCAAGGCTTAAAGAGGCGCTTCTTGTTGCACAGGACAGACTCATTCTTCCTGAAGCGGCAGAAAACGCCGATCCGAGTTGGTTCGGTTTCCTTATCACTTGCAGGAATGGCGTTGACAGAAATTCTGTTGTTCGTTATGTTGAGAGCAAGGGAGTTCAGACAAGAATGCTGTTTGCTGGCAATCTCACGAAGCACCCCTGCTTTGACGAAATGAGAAAGACTGGTGAAGGCTATCGAATTGTCGGCACTCTAAAAAATACCGATAGAATCATGAACGATACGTTTTGGATAGGAGTGTACCCGGGAATGAGCGACGAGATGATCGACTATATGGCAAAAACCATACTTGAAGCGATCGGTTAAGGAGCAATAGAAATGAAGGTTGTACTTTTAGCAGGCGGTCTTGGCACCCGTATATCCGAGGAATCCCAGCTTCGCCCTAAACCTATGATAGAGATCGGTGGAATGCCGATCCTCTGGCATATCATGAAGGAATATTCATATTACGGCTTTAATGACTTCGTTATCTGCGCCGGATACAAACAGCATATGATCAAGGAGTGGTTTGCGGATTATTTCCTGCACACCTGCGATGTGACGTTTGACTTCACGCAGAGCGAAAGCAGCGTTATAATCCACGATAAAAAGACCGAACCCTGGAAGGTCACGGTAGTGGACACCGGGCTTGAAACAATGACCGGAGGACGTATAAAGGCAGTCCAGAAGTACATCGGCGACGAACCGTTCTTTATGACTTACGGCGACGGTGTGTGCGACGTGAATATCATGGATCTGCTCAATTTCCACAGGAACAGCGGAAAAAAGGCGACGCTTACTGCCGTAAAGCTGGAGCAGAGATTTGGCGTGCTGGATATCGAGGACGGCACGGTCAGGGCTTTCCGTGAGAAATCTTCGCTGGATACAGAGCCGATAAATGCAGGTTATATGGTGCTTGAGCCGGAGGTCTTTGGTTATCTCGGCGGAAAGAACTGCATATTTGAAAAGGACCCACTCGAAAAGCTTGCGGCTGAGGGTCAGCTTGCTTCCTACCTGCACACAGGATTCTGGCAGTGCATGGATACCAAAAAAGAGCACGATGCGCTTGAGAAAATGTGGGAGAGCGGCACAGCTCCGTGGAAGAAATGGTAAGCCCGTCAAAAGTCATTTCCTATGTGAAAAAGTGGGGCGTCAGGTCGTCCTTTCAGAACCTGATGTACACGATACAGAACAGGGAGCTGCATAAGTCCTTTGGTGATGAAAATCCAGACAAGACTATATACATCATTCGCTGTGTGAATGATAAGTCCGGATTTTATAACGGGCCGATCAACAACCTCATGGCGAATTATTTTTATGTACTCACGCATCTGAGATATGCCCGGGTGAACGGCTATGTCCCTGTGGTTGACCAGCAGAACTATCCTGTGTATAACAGCGCTGATTCCGCCATCAACGGCACTATGAACGCGTGGGAATACTACTGGAAGCAGCCGTCTGATGTTTCCCTCGACGAGGCGTACCGCAGCAGGAATGTGATACTTTCCCGCCGCAAATGGTTCGGGCAGTGGGACATGGGATATGACGCCGCCAAATACAGAGATCCTGCAGTGGTGGGACAGGTTAGCGCATTGTGTGTACCGCTCAATACGATGACTGAGGATTATGTCGAAAGAAAGTACAATGAGCTTATTTCGGGAAAAGGAAAGGTACTCGGTGTGTGCTTCAGATATGGTGGCCATGCCAGGAACTGCTTCTACCACGGTGACGGTCACCCGGTACAGCCGGATATAGACGAGCTTGCGGATATTGTGGAACAGCGGCTTTCCGAGTGGGGAATGGACTGCGTGTTCATGACATCGGACAGCATGGATTCTGTCGAGTATTTCCGCGAAAGATTCGGGGACAGGCTCATCATTATGCCAAGAATACGCCGAAAAGAGGGCGTTGCGTATAAATCCAATCACGACAGCCCCATGTACTGCGAGCAGAATATGTTCCGCACTACGCTTGAATATCTGGCAGAAATGGAGCTGCTGTCGCGCTGCAATGGGCTTATCGGTTCGATCACCAGTGGCCTGAGGTACGCTGTGGTGAGGAACGATATGACATATGAACATTGTGAGATTCTTGAAAGAGGATTTTTTGAAGACAAAAGGAAGAAAGGGTAGATCGTGATATGAAGAAGCTGCTCATTCTGGGCGGAAACGGATTCGCCGGCAGAAACCTGTGGGAGTATCTGTCGCAGTTCCCAACGGAATATACAATAGACGCGCCCTCCAGTTCAGAGATGGATCTGCTTGATGAAACAAAAGTACATGACTGGCTCGCCCACGGAAACTATGACGTGGTGGTGAACGCGGCAATAGCCAATCCGCGCCGTTCCAGTTTCACGAAGAACTCCAGCGAGCTTGAGTGCGACATCAGAATGTTCTGCAACCTGGAGCGCTGCTCGGATATGTACGGAAAGATGCTATATTTCGGCTCCGGAGCCGAATACGACAAGCGTTTTCCCATATGCAGCGTTACCGAGGACGACATAGGCAGGAGTATCCCTTTCAATGATTACGGCCTTGCTAAATACATCATAGGGAAAAATATCGACCGCAGCCGCAATATATATAATCTGCGAATATTCGGGCTTTACGGCAAATACGAGAATTATGGGACAACTTTTATTTCGGGCGCTTGTTGTAAGGCACTGAAGGGGCTTCCTATTTCTATTCGGCAGAATGTGTATTTCGATTACTTATATATTGATGATTTCTGCCGCATAGTGAAATGTTTTGTTGATAAAGAGTCTAAGTATCATACATATAACGTTACATCTGGGACAAAGGTGGATTTGAAATCCCTTGCTGCGTTTGTGAAGAAAGTGAGCGGCTCTGACGTTCCGGTTATTGTATGCAGGGATGGATTGGCAAACGAATATACTGCCGATAATTCCAGAATGAGAAGCGAATTGGGAGATTTTAGGTTTACTTCTGCGGTGGATGGAATTAATCATCTTTACGATTATTACAGAGAGATCAGGAATGATATTGATCTCATGAAATTATTATACTGATTTGGGAGGACAATATGACTGGGGTCGGAAAAATCGGAAAAATGGTGGTTCAGGCACTTGTGCCAAAGAAATTAAAACCTCGTTTCAACTTCTGTGTGGGCAAAATAAAGGCGGCTATGACCAGTACCAAAAGCTTAAAGGTTTTCTGGAAGATAGTATTTTTCCCGCTGACATTTTCTTTGTCGTTGCTGCTGGCTTTCTTTAAGAGTTTTCTGATACTGATACTTCCGCAGAGAACATATGTGAACCTTGTGTATATATTCCAGCAGATGTTTATTGACATCGCGCAGAGAGGAATTGGGCTTCCTACTGCGCTGAAGAGGGCTTCGTTGCGGAATGAGCTGCTTACAAAGGGCGCGCAGACCCAAAAGTCTTATGGCGATAAAAATCCAGATCTCACATTCTATGTTATACGCCCATATTACTTCCTTCAGCCTAATGTGCTTATTTACCGCAACGTTGCTAATCTGCTTACGCAATATTATTACGTTCTTCAGAAGCTCAGCTATGCACTGGAAAACGGGTACATTCCAGTGGTGGATTGGAAAAACTATGGACTGATGCCACATGCCGAGAACTATCCCGTAAATGGTACCGAGAACTCATGGGAGTATTACTGGACGCAGCCCAGTAGTTTTACGCTTGAAGAGGTATATCAGAGCAAGAACGTTATCCTTTCTACACAGAATATAGGAGATTTTGGATATATTCCACATTGCTCAATGGCACCGCCTTATGATAAATATGCTCATGATCTAGCAGAACAGTGCCCTCCGTATCTTAAAAATGTACATCTCAACGAAATCACCGAGAATTATGTATCCGATGCTCAGAAGGAACTCTTTCCTGAGGGAAAGAGGATCATGGGTGTTGTACTGCGCGGTGCGGCTTATGGTCATGGAGGAACTCCGTACAGAAGTCACCCACAGCAGGTTGGTATGGAAGAGCTGAAAAAGACGATATGGGAACTCCTCGACGAATGGGGCATGGATCTTGTTTTTTTTGTTAATGAAATGCAGGAAATGGTGGACGAAATGCGAGAGGAATTTGGCGACAGGCTGATTGTGCTGCCCAGAATGCGAGATACGTTTGAGCGTCCCATGGATGGAATCACTAAAAACCCAATGTATTATGACGGAAACAGATATCAGACAAATCTTGACTATGTTACTGAAATCGCTTTGCTGTCACGCTGCGATACGCTCATCGGTTCAATGTCCAGCGGAATGAGAACTGCGCTTATCTGGAACGCGCAGAAGTATGAGCATACATATGTTTTTGACAAGGGGCTCTGGTAATAATGAAATTCGGCTATATTGATTTTGACCGCACGGTGAACTGGTACTGGGACAATTCATGGAACAACAAGGCATTGCTTAATATCGGTGACGCGGCGGAATATAAGGTAATACGTCAGCTTTATGGGAAACTTGGTATCCCAGATGAAAAGACGCTGCCGCTTTGCATCAGCGAGCTGACCTCTTATCGTGGCGAGAAGCTTATCGTTGCGCTGAATATTTCGCTGGACAGCTATGTGGGATATAACAGGATACTTGAGGAACTTTCCCCGGATATAGTTCCGGTTTTCCTTGGAATGTGCTTTACTGACAGCAATCTGACCCCCAAGCAGATAGAGTGCCTGAAAAGGTTCAGCCCGATTGGATGTCGGGATCAGCGCTCATATGACCTAATGCAGAAACTTGGTATTGAAAGCTACTTGAACGGCTGCACAGCTTCTTGTATAGCTTTGCCGAAATGTAGCGAAAAGAACAATGACAGGATACTGTTTATTGATGTCCCCGAGGCGGCGGCAGAGTGCATTCCTGAAAGCGTGAAAGGTGAGATTCAGTTCCTAAGTCAGGAAATATATTGTCGGCGCAGCGATATGCCGGCAGATTTTGTCCCGTCGAAGTGGGCGGAGAGTATTTTTCAGGAATACGCTGCAGGTGCGCGTATGATCGTTACATCAAGATTTCACGGCGCAGTGCTGGCTCTGGCGGAGAATATTCCGGCGGCGATAACACTGGAAAGAATGACGTTCCGATTTAGCTGGATAAAAAATCATTTGCCGATATTCACCGATGGAGAGTACGATCAGATCAACTGGAATATGCCAGATGTTGATTATACTCCGGTCAGAAAGCTAGTCGAAAAAATCGCGCTTCGGCGTATCAGGGATACCGTAGAGAAATACGGTGATCTTCTTGAACTGACGGATATTCAGCGTACTGACAGCGAACCGGAGCAGGGCAGAACCAACCAGACGCTGTACTTTCAGAAAGCATGGGAGCAGATCAAAAACAGCTGGAACCGTGAAAAGTCCGTGCGTTATGCATTCTGGGGTCTGAACGATAATGCTGAAAATCTGTACAGGCTTATTTCGGAGGAATTTCCTAAGGCACAGCTTGTGGATATTTATGATATGTTCCGCACGGTCACGTTCAAGGGGATCACTTCCGTTAAGCCCGAGGAATTGAAAAAGCATATTGGCGATAATGAGTTTTACCTCATCATTACGGCGTATCTTGCGGTCAGAGTTGCCGGTGATATATGCGAGAGCATAGGATTTTCAGACGACAGGATCATAAAGTGCGAGCGGCTGTTTGTAACAGAGAAAGATCTGTAAATCAATATATAGGAGTAGTATCATGAAAAAACGAATTTCCGACATAATAGCCGATTACCTTGCAGACAAGGGGATAAACGACATATTCTGCCTTGTCGGCGGCGGTGCAATGTTTATGAACGACGCATTCGGTCATAATCCGAAGCTCCATGTGACCTACACCCAGCATGAGCAGGCGTGCTCCATGGCGGCGGAGGGTTATGTGAGAGCCTGTGGCAAGATGGCGGCTGTCTGCGTTACCACAGGACCTGGCGGAACAAACGCTATTACGGGTGTACTGGGCGCATTCCAGGACAACTACCCCATGCTGGTGCTTTCGGGGCAGGTGAGATATCCTACCTGCGTTGACAGCACGGGACTTCCTCTGCGCTTTATGGGCGAGCAGGAGCATGATATCGTCGATACTGTGAAGCCGCTTACAAAGTATGCGGTCATGGTAAAAAAGCCCGAGGATATCATGTATGAGATAGAAAAGGCCGCCTACATCGCAGAAAACGGCAGAAAAGGCCCTGTCTGGGTCGATGTCCCTATGGATATTCAGAGCCGTGAGATAGACCCCGCCGAGTTGCGCCATTTTGAGCAGCCCACCGAAAGCAGAGCGTGGGACAAGGCTACGTTCCTTGCGGAGTTGAAAGCTGCCAAGCGCCCTGTTATACTGTGCGGTTCTGCGCTCAGAAGCACAGGCTATACTGAGAAATTCCGCGAGCTTGCGAAGAAGATAGGCATACCCGTGATGGCAGCGACCTACAACGCAGACCTTTTCGCCAACGGCGATGAGGCTTATTTCGGAAACTTCGGAATTATCGGCGGACGTGCGGGCAATTTCCTTATGCAGAATGCAGATCTTGTTATCGGCATGGGCTGCCGCATGACTTTCAGACAGATAGGCTTCAACTATGAGAACTTTTCTCCGGATTCCCGCCGCGTTGTTATCGATGCCGACGAGTATGAGCTTAAAAAGCCCACGCTTCGTATTGACCTTCCTATCCACAGTGATATCAGAAATGTCATCGACGACCTGCTTGCTATGGACAAGATCGAAACAGGCGTTGAGAATAGCTGGCTCGAATATGCAAAGACCCTGCGCGCAAAGTATCCTATTTATCAGGAGAAATTCGATAATGCGCCCGAGGGACAGGTAAATCCGTATTACTTTGCAAAGCAGCTCAAAAACTATATGAAGGACGATTCTGTTATCGTCCTCGGCAACAGCACCATTGCTGCGCATATTCTTCAGATGGGCATTGAAAAGCCCGCGCAGAGGATAATCAATAACATGAACTGCGGCTCTATGGGTTATGACCTGCCTGCGGCTGTCGGCGCTTCTACTGCCCATGGAGAAGTCACGCTTATTACCGGCGACGGAAGCATTATGCTTAACATTCAGGAGCTTATGACTGTCAAGCACTATAAGCTTCCGATAAAGATATTCATAAGCTGCAATGGCGGCTACCGCGGGATCGTCCGCTCCCAGTCGAATATGTTTGGCGGAAGATACACGGGCTGCACCGAGGCCACAGGCGTTGAAATGCCTGATTTTGCAAAGATAGCAGCGGCATTTGAGCTGCCATATATTAAAATTAACGGACATGCAGACCTTGACGAAAAGCTCTGCCAGATCTATTCAGCTGATGGCGCGGTCGTTGTCGAGTGGCCGCAGGATCCAGCGCAGGTCATTGAGCCGCGTGTTATGAACCGCAAGGACGAAAACGGCAATATCGTTTCATCGGGCATCGACGATATGGCTCCGTTCCTTGATAAGGCTGAGTATGACAGAATGCAGTATTTTGCGTTCATCAAGGAGCAGATATGAAGATCCTGGCGATAATTCCGGTTTGTGAGGGTTCACAGTCGCTGCCAAACAAAAATCTGCGTGTTATCAACGGTAAGCCGATGGTTTACTATGCACTAAATAACGCACTAAAATCCCGTTATATCACCGATACGATAGTCACCACAAATTCTGACGAGGTGATAACGATTGCGCGGCAGATGGGTGCGATGGTAAAAAAGCGCCGCAGCGAATTGAGCAGTACAAGCGTTTCACTTGACGAGGTGGTATTCGACGTTAAGGACACGGTGGACTTCTCACAGTACGACTATATAGTAACTATGCAGCCGATTTCTCCCATACTCAAGCACACAACGCTTGATAAGGCGATAGAGCGCTGTATTTCAGAGCAGGCGGACACTATGATATCCGTCGTAGACCGTGCGCAATATTACTGGAGCAAAAACCAGAACGGCGAGTGTGTTCCATTGACGCACACTCGCATGAACAAGCATCAGCTGCCGCCGTTTTACATGGAAACAGGTGCGTTTTTCATTACAAAGCCGCAGTGCATAAAAATAGATACGCGCATAGGTGAGAAATGCAGCCTTTACGAGCTTGAAAGCGATGAGGCGCTTGATGTTTTCACATTCGGCGACCTTAAACAGGCTGAAAATATTCTCAGCCGAAAAAAGATAGCCTTTTATGTAAATGGAAACAACATCAGAGGTTTAGGTCACATTTACAGAGTCCTTCAGCTTGCCGACGAGTTCTTCACGAAGCCAGCGATTTATTTTGACAGCGCTTTGACCAAGGTGGAGTATTTTGGGGAAACGAATTATAACACAATTCCTGTCGATGGTGTCGGCGGTCTTGTTGACGCACTGCGTGAAAACGGCTGCGACATACTAATAAACGACATCCTTTCGACCGAAGCGGATTATATGCTTCGGCTGAAGGAAGCAATGCCTGCCATGAAAATTGTTAATTTCGAGGATGAGGGCAGCGGTGCGGAATACGCGGACATCGTATTCAACGCGCTTTATGATGAAAGCACCGCCGACAATGTAAGGGCAGGCGCCGATTACTACATTGTGCCGAAACTGTTCTTGCTGTGCGATCCGATAAGCATAAATGACAGGGTGAAAAATGTCCTGGTGACATTCGGCGGCGCAGACCCTATGAATTACACCGATATAGTGCTTTCTCTTGCTCAGAAGGAGAAATACCGCGATATTCATTTCACCTTTGTCATAGGCAGGGCGAAGCAGAATTTTGAGAGCCTTCTGAAGTGCGCATGCGGAAACATCAAGGTGCTTTACGACATCACAAATATGCCTGATGTCATGAGCAGGTGTGATATTGCCCTCAGTTCAAGAGGAAGAACGGGATACGAGCTGGCTGTGCTTGGCATTCCGGCAGTATCTATTGCCCAGAATGACCGCGAGGAGCGGCATAATTTCATGTCGGACAAGAATGGCTATCTTTACATAGGTTATGATCCGGGCGAAGCCGTGATCGAACAGACGCTGGACAAGCTGGCGTTTTCAGACAAGGAAACGCGCGCCGAGATGCAGCGAAAGCTGCTGTCTCACGACCTGCGCAGCGGAAGAAAGCATATCATGAATATTATTGACAACCTTTAATGGAGGGACAAAAATGAACAAGCCATATGTTATTGCAGAAGCAGGAGTGAATTTTTACGACACCGCAAAGCTCCGCGGAGTTACGCCGCTGGAAGAAGCAATGCACTATGTCGATAAGGCAAAGGAAGCAGGCATTGACGCAATAAAATTCCAGTCGTACAAGGCGAATACCATCGCTTCTAAAAACTCTCCTGCATATTGGGACACCACCAAGGAAACCACGCAGTCGCAGTATGAGCTTTTCACTAAGTTTGACTCATTCGGCGAGGAAGAATACCGCGCTCTGTACGAACACTGCAAGAAGGTCGGCATAGACTTCATGTCCACTCCGTTTGACTATGCTTCGGCGGATTATCTTGACGATATGGTGGATATATACAAGATATCCTCCTCCGACCTCAGCAATCTCCCGTTCATCACTCATATTGCAAAGAAAGGTAAGCCGATATATCTGTCCGTCGGCGCTTCTTATCTTTCCGAGGTGGAGCAGGCTGTGCGCACTATCCGCGAAACTGGCAACAACCAGATCGCGCTGCTGCACTGCGTGCTGTCCTATCCCTGCAAGAACGAGGACGCCAACCTGCGCATTATATCTACTCTCAAGCGCATATTCCCCGACATCACGATAGGCTACAGCGACCACACGCTGCCCGACGATACCATGACAATACTCACAACGGCTTATCTTCTCGGCGCAGAGATCATCGAAAAGCATTTCACGCTTGACAAGTCGCTGCCCGGAAACGACCACTATCATGCCGGCGACCCCGAGGATTTCCGCAAGGCTATCAGCAACTTCCGCCTTGTGAACACCGTTCTCGGTCAGAGCGAAAAGACCGTTCTTCCGTGTGAGCTTATCCCACGCCGCGAAGCACGCCGTTCCCTTGTCCTCACAAGGGATATGAAGAAGGGCGAGGTCATAACCGAAACCGACCTTATCGCAAAGCGTCCCGGCACAGGAATTTCGCCCACATATCAGAACATAGTTATCGGCAGGGCGCTGCTTCAGGATTGCCCGGAGGATACCGTGCTGACCTGGGATATGGTGTGACAATACACAAGATTGGGGTAAGATGGTGAACGTAAAAGAAATTTCGGTAAAAACTGAGCGCAATTATCAGCTTGACTTTTTAAAGCTTTTATGCACATTATTTGTGTTCATTTCGCACACCTATCGTTTCATAGGTGAGAATACACGATTTAGCATTCCACTTGGTCTTGGCTGGTGGAGTGTTCATCTGTTTTTTATTATTTCCGGTCTGTTGATGGTAAACAGTTACATGAAGAAGCCCCAATCAACCGATTATGGAAAAACAGCCATGAGGTTTGTTATAGGAAAGTTTAAAGGACTTGCAATTGAATATTGGGTTGCTTTTTCAATCGGATTTGTGGTTTTTCTTATTTTATATAAGCTGAACGTTTTTGAATCACTTGTAAAATCAATACCGGAAATACTGGCGATAGAGCTTTCGGGTCTTTGTGGAACAGATCTATCAATGATCAATGGACAAACATGGTATATTTCCGCAATGCTCATATGTATGCTTCCGTTATACTATATGCTCCAAAAAAACAAGGACTTTTTCCTTTATGTGTTTTCTCCGCTGACTGCATTGATTTTGCTCGGTTATATGTATTGTGAAGAATCTCATTGGTTGACTTGGTATAATACATATTCATTTTTAACCGGCGGAATTATCCGAGGAATATGCGGACTGTGCTTCGGCGTTGTGTGTTGGACTATTGCAGAAAAGATTCTCTCGTGTAAACATACTGATAGCCAAAGATGGTTTTTTACAGTAGTTGAAATACTATTATATTTGCTGATTTTTGCAATTTGCTTTTATCCGCAAAACAATTACTCTATGATTTACTGTGCAATGTTAATTATGCCTGTTCCTATTGCGATTACTTTCAGCGGAGTCAGCTATGTTGGCAAACTGTTTAGATTTAGCTGGATGAAGTGGTTAAGTTCAATTTCACTAGCAATTTATTTAAACCATATTGCGGCAAAATGTATAGTGCAGTCATTGTTTACGGATAAGAGCTACAAATTCTGTACACTGCTGATGTTCGTTTTTACGATCTGTCTTTGCGTTGTATACTATTTGCTTATTTGGGTGATAAAGAACCTGTGGAACAAGAAAATAAAGTCGTTTTTTATAGCTGAATAGTTTGCGGATTTGTTATTGGTGTTTGTTCAAATCCAGACAAAGAATATTGGAGGTGCTGTATGAACATAAAAATTTTTCTGTGCTGTCATAAATCATTCAGCATTGTACCTCCCTTATGTATACCTATACAGGGCGGTCGGGCGATCAACCTCGCAGTGCCCGGGGTTATGGGCGACGACTGCGGCGACAGCATTTCAGAAAAAAACCGCGAATACTGCGAACTCACCGTTCAATACTACGCCTGGAAAAACGAAAATCTGGACTATTACGGCTTTTGTCACTACCGCCGCTTCTTTTGCTTTGACGAAAGCGTTCGGTATCCGTATCTTGCGCTCGGAAAGCTGTCGGAAAAGCAGCAGAAGCGCTTCCTTGGAGATTTGCAGACAGCGGAGCGGCTCTGTGAGAGCTTTGACATGATACTTCCGCGAAGCGAGGATATGGGTGTCACGGTAAAGGAACACTACTGCACATCTGCTCATCACCATTCCGAGGATCTTGCGCTGTTCATGGATATAATCGGCGAAAAAGCGCCGCATCTTCTGCCGTTTGCGGAGGAATACCTGCCGCAGACAAAGCAGTATTTCTGCAATATGTTCATAATGCGCAGGGAATTATTCAACGAATACTGCGGACTGCTGTTTCCGCTGTTGGAGGAGTTTGACCGTCGCAAGACGCTGCATGGCAGCTTTCAGGACGACCGCACCGACGGCTATCTTGGCGAGAGGTTTGTCGGAATATTCGCTGCATATTGCCGAACCAGAGGCATGAAAATAAAAGAACTGCCGAGGCTGGATATCAGCTGCGCCATGAAGAAACGGCTGATGTTCAAACTGTTTCCGCCGCAGAGCAAGAGGCGGTTTCTGGCCAAGAAACTAGTTAAAACAGCACATAAGTAATTTGGAGGAGCAAAGCAATGTGTGGAATAGTAGGATATATCGGAGAGCGCGATTGCACAGAGGTGTTGGTTAGCGGTCTTGAAAAACTGGAGTACCGCGGATATGACAGTGTGGGTATTGCTGTATCTGAGGACGGAGTTATAAAAACCGTAAAAACAAAGGGTAAGCTTGTGGATATGAAGCAAAAATTAAAGACCGTGGGTGCGCCTTTGGGTCACTGCGGAATAGGTCACACACGCTGGGCAACTCACGGTGAACCGAGCGATGTGAACTCCCATCCACACAGCAACGGCAGGGTGACGATAGTTCACAACGGCATTATAGAGAACTATATTCAGCTCAAGGAGTTCTTAATGACCAAGGGCTATAAATTTGTGTCGCAGACTGACAGCGAGGTCGTAGCCTGCCTGCTGGATTACCACTATTCTGAAAGAAATCCACTTCGCGCTATAACAGAAACAATGAAGGAACTAGATGGAAGCTATGCACTCGGCATCATGTTTCGCGATTTCCCTGACAGAGTGTATGCGGCGCGCAAGGAAAGTCCCCTCATCATAGGCGAGGGTGATGGAGAGTATTTTATTGCCTCAGATATTCCTGCATTCCTAAAATATACCAAGAACTATGTCTTACTGAATGACAACGAAGTAGTGTGCATGGAAAAAGAAGATATTCATTTCTATGACATACATGGAGAGGAAATATCAAAAACCGTGAGCGTTGCCGATTGGGATGTTGAGCAAGCACAAAAAGGTGGATTCTCGCACTATATGCTAAAAGAGATACATGAACAGCCAGATGTCGTTCACAAAACGCTTAGTAGCATCGTCAAAAATGGATTGCCGGACTTCAGCGAAAACGGAGTTACCGACGAATTGTTGCGTGGGGTAAACCGTGTTTTTATTGTTGCCTGCGGAACTGCAATGCATGCTGGAATCGTTGCCAGGTATGCGATAGAAAAAATGGCGAGAGTTCCTGTTACGGTAGAGGTGGCAAGCGAGTTTCGCTATATGGATCCCATAGTTGGCAAGGGGGATCTGGTGATACTTGTGTCACAGTCGGGTGAAACAGCGGATACCAAGGCAAGCCTTCACCTTGCAAAACAGCGCGGCGCAAAGACCCTGGCGGTAGTTAATGTAAAATACAGCGCTATCGCGCGAGAGGCAGATATGTCCATATTCACTCTTGCGGGACCCGAGATAGCGGTTGCCTCCACCAAAGCATATATGGTGCAGATAGCTGTTTTGTATTTGCTGGCTTTCAGATTTGCTTTCGCTAGGGGGACGATAACCTTGGAGCAGCTTTGTAAATACACTTCTGAACTTGATATGGCCCCTGCCGCTATACAGAGCGTCATTGACAGGAAAGAGGAGTGTCAGTACATTGCTTCACGGCTGGTGAATGCAGAAAATCTGTTCTTCATCGGCAGGGGGTTCGACTATGCGCTGTCGCTTGAGGGTTCGCTTAAGCTTAAAGAAATAACCTACATACATTCCGAAGCCTATGCCGCCGGAGAACTAAAACATGGCACGATATCACTTATAGAACATGATATTCCTGTTATAACTATTGCGACTCAAGCGGCTGTTCTTGCAAAAACAATCAGTAACCTGGAGGAGGTCAAGGCGCGCGGTGCGTTTATTATCGCTGTGTGTCGCAAAGGAACAGCGTTTGCGGCGAATACCGTGGACTTGAAATTTGAGATAGATACTACGCTTCCTGATATGCTGCTCCCACTGCCGACGGTTTGCTCTTTGCAGCTTATTGCATATTATTCGGCAGTGCTTCGTGGGAATGATCCTGATAAGCCCAGAAATCTTGCCAAGTCGGTAACGACAGAATAATATATAATTGAAGTATTGTTAACAGGTGGAGCAAGTTATATCGGAAGCCATAGTTGTGTTGAATTTGTTCAGTGGGTTCTATTATGTCAGGTAAGTTTTGCCTAAATAATCGTGAAAAACTAATCAATTCTCCTCCCCAGGACTTCACTCTCCAATCCATTAAACCGTTTCTTAACATCTACCCTGCAATGAAAAAGCTGAAATTCGAGGAGGATGGTTAAATGAAGAAATATTTGTGTATAAAAGCTATAAAAGCCTTGATATTATTCGCCTCCGTCGAATAAATATGATTGTCTTTTAATTATAATCTATGAGGTAATGAGATGGACTATTTGACAGCAAATCAAGCTACCAAGAAAGTGGCAGATATCATAGCGCCGCGTTTAGGTGCTTTGCTCTGAGGACCGATTTTAAATTAGGCGAAGCCTGGGTTAATTCCCTCCGACATGTAGAAGCTGGAAGATAAAAGACGCAAGGATGATGGTAACAATGAAAAAGTATAATGTGATTGATTTGTTCTGTGGGGCCGGAGGGCTTTCCTGTGGCTTTGAACGCGCAGGTTATAATATCCTCTTGGGCATTGACAACGATAAAAAGGCGCTGGAAACTTTTGCATTGAACCATAATGGTGCGAAATCAATCTGTGGCGATATCACTCAAGTGTCATACGAAAAAGACATAAAGCCACTTGTTGGAGATGCTTCCATTGATGTGATTATAGGCGGTCCTCCTTGCCAGGGTATGTCTTTATCTGGCCCCAGAAAATTTGATGATCCGCGAAACAAGCTGTACTTATCGTATATTCGTCTTGTGGACGAAATACGCCCCAGGGTTTTTGTTATTGAAAATGTTCCTGGGCTTGTCGGCTTGTTCGGCGGACAGATAAAAGACAGCATTAACAAGAAATTTACGGATATGGGTTACAAGATTCAATATAAAATCTTATGTTCAGCTGATTACGGCGTGCCTCAATTGAGAAGACGTGTAGTTTTTGTCGGATATCGCGATGGTGAATTTCAGTACCCACTTGAGGATAAGAACTATATTTCCTGCGAAATGGCTCTTTCTGATCTACCTCCTTTAGTTGACACGCTAGGTGCTGAAGAAATGCCATATGCAACTCCGGCACAAAATGACTATCAAAGAATAATGCGCGAGAAATCGGATATCGTGCATAACCATGTTGCGGCGAATCATTCTGAGAAGGTTCAGAAAATAATATCACTCGTTCCTGCAGGAGGCAATTATAAGGACCTTCCAGAGGAATATAGGAACACTCGCAATTTCCATGTTGCCTGGACACGATTCCCGGATAATCGCCCTGCTCCAACTATTGATACCGGGCATAGACACCACTTTCATTATAAATACAATCGTGTACCGACTGTTCGCGAATGCGCGAGAATTCAATCCTTTCCGGATGACTTTGTATTTCTCGGAAACAAAACTCAACAGTTCCGGCAGGTCGGAAATGCTGTTCCGCCGTTAATGGCGGAAGCTATAGCGCGGCAGGTTACAAAACTCTTGGAGGAATGAATGATGATTTATAGAATACCAACGGAATATGAATTTAGAATACATCACTGCCGTCCAAGATTTAAGGGCAATGTTGAAAACGTCCTGATCTATATGGCAACTGAAATAACACGAATTGGGAGCGGCCCCAGAGATGAATTTAATAATTCACTTAACGACGCTATTCGTTGTTTCCCCGGGAATGCTACAAGCACGCTGAAAACCATTAATAACTGGAGGACCGAAATATCCTCTTTATTCGGGCTGTTTTACGAAGATGACAGCAGGTTCAACCATGCAATGTTAAGAGCGAAAGAACTGGCGGACAGCAACGACCTTGTTCAGTTCTTTAAACAGTTTATGTTCTATTTCCAGTATCCTGGCGCTCATATCAAGCCGGACAGAATCCTTGAGCAGATTGAGCAAGGGGTTCATTTTAAGCCTGCTCAGTATATTCTGAGGGTTCTCGACCAGGCGGAAAAAGATACCGGCAAACGCTGTGGTATTACCAAAGCCGAAGCGTGTTATTGCATACTGAATGACTTGCGCTGTACAAGAGATAACGAGGATGTCAGAAGCGTATGGCGGCGAATCGTTCACAACCGGGAAATGGGAACAGAATATGAAGCTATCGGAGATGTCATTCGGTATGCTGGAGATATTCTGGATTATATGCAACTCGGAAATCTTGTGAACTCATATAACAACAAGGAGTTCTTTATTAACCGAAATGAAAACGAGACGATAATTAAGTTTATCAATTCTACTGAGTGGTTTGCCGGCTATGATGCTATGATAAGAAACCGAGCCGGGACATTAGATGCAATCAACACCAGCCGTTGCAGGTGGTTTGAATATGTTAATCAGGAAAGCGAAGACACCGATTTCAGCACGAACATTACTGCTTATATTACGCCCGAACCTATGGAAGTTATTACGGAACAGGTGGCTCGGTTTAGAACTTATTTTGAGAAACTGTCAACTTTGGAAGAACTGAATACCAAGGATATCGGAGACATTGGTGAAAGCTTGGTCCATGGTCATGAATGTGAACGGCTCAAAATCGGCGGACGGATTGATCTTGTTCATCTGGTTACGAAAATTCCGACGGAACTCGGCGTCGGATACGACATTAGTTCCAGGGAATTGGATGCTACGCTACGAAACATTGAAGTTAAGACAACCATAAGCTCAAAGCCGATTATGTTTAATAAGATTCACTTGACACCAAATGAATGGCAGGCAGCGAAAAGCTACAGCGATCGTTATTGGATTTACAGACTGATGGTCAGCAAGCATAGCATCAAACTCTTTATCATGTGCAATCCTGTCGAACTGTTCAAAAAAGATTTGATTGATATCGCTGTACGCGATGGTATGGAAATCACATTTAAAGAACAGGCTGGGCAGTACGAGGAGTTATTAGCATGGACAAATTAAAAGTAGCATCTCTATTCTGCGGATGTGGCGGCACGGATATAGGCATCCTTGGAGGATTTGATTTTCTTGGAAAGCATTATGCCTCCAATAATATGGAAATCGTCTACGCAAACGATATTGAAAAAAGCGCTTGTGACATTTTTGAGGCAAATTTTGGACTAAAGCCCGATAACCGTGATATCAGAACAGTGAAATCGAGCGAATTACTAGAATTCGATATTCTCACGGGGGGATTTCCCTGTCAGTCATTCTCAATCGTTGCACAAAATCCAAAGCGGCTTGGAATCAAAGACGACAAAGGAAAGCTATTCTTTGAAATGTGCAGAATACTTAGAGACCGGCAGCCACGGTGCTTTATTGCAGAGAATGTTAAAGGAATACTGACAGCAAACAAACACGAAGCTTTTTCGCTAATTATAAAAGAATTTGAAGAAAGCGGATATGACGTCAAATATACCATATTGAAAGCGGTGGAGTTCGGAGTTCCTCAAAAAAGAGAAAGAGTCATTATTGTTGGTTTTCGTAAAGATCTAAAGGTGCAGTTTTCTTTCCCTAAAGCAGTATTATTGAGCGAAAACGAATATACACCACTTTCAAAATGCATTGACCACGATGTGCCTGAAAAATACTATTTCAGTGAAAAAGCTGTGGAAGGGATGATGCGAAACAGGGCTTCAATGAATAAAGGTCGTGCGCAGGATACAACTAAGCCCTGTAACACGGTCGGGGCGCACCTGGCAAAAGTGTCGCTGAACAGCACAGATCCTGTTCTATTTGAGAATGGAAGATATAGAAGATTCACTCCTAGGGAAGTTGCTAGAATTCAATCATTCCCGGAAACATTTATTCTGTCCGGGAGTGACGGAGATCAGTACAGGGCTTTGGGAAATGCAATTCCTCCCGTTATGTTCTGGTATGTGGCTAATGCCGTTTCTGAATGCCTACTTGGTGAAAAATGATGGGTAGTCTATCTTCGGAAAAACGGAGCTAGAATATGTTTCGTATTGAGGCTGAATGCCGAACCGTGTAAATGCCAATAATACCCACAGAAAGTGAGGTATTGCACATGAAAAAAACACACGGATTAGACGAGCGAGAGATGGAACTGGTGAAGCTGCTGATGGCAGATTGCTAGACAACCGGAGACATTCAGGCAAAGCTGAAAAAGCTGTTTGCTGGAACCATCGAGCAGATGCTCGAAGCAGAAATGGACGAACATCTTGGCTACGAGAAGAACTCCGTAGCCGGGGACCACTCCGGAAACAGTCGCAAACAGGATGTTTGCGCAGCTGCCCCCAAAGTGCGGCATGGAAGCCGCACAACATAGGGCAGCAGGCGGAATTGGTTACGGGAAAAAGATGATAATCAGCGGCTATGGCGAGTGCGAAATCGCTGTCCCACGCGACAGAAACGGCGATTTTGAGCCTAAAGTCATTGAAAAGCGACAGACAAGAACAAACGAGATCGAACAGAAAATCATGCAGATACTTACGCCAGCTGAACAAAGTTCAGCTAGGTATGTCTCAACGTGACATCGAAGATGCGTTAAAGCAGATCTACGGAACCGAAATTTCACAAGGCCTGGTTTCGCGTATAACCGACAAAATTCTGCCGGAGGCCAACGAGTGGCAGACTGTCCTCTGGAGGCAGTTTATCCGGTCGTTTTCTTCGATGGGATCGTGTTCAATTCGCGCAAGGATAACAAAATTGTCACGAAATGCGTGTACTCTGTACTTGGTATAAACATGGATGGTCATAAGGGAATTCTCGGCACCTGGAGTTTATCCGCCGGAAGATACCGGTGAAGTAGAAAAGCAGCAAATTGACTCCGCTGCTCTTCACTGTATATCTTGCAGCTGCGTCGGGGCGCTCTCCAGCGTTGCCCTGTTTCGCTGCATTTTTAACTCGGGTACGTTTTTCGGGTTTATTCGCGTTTACATTATTTTTTCAGATCCGGCTTCACGGTGTCAATAGTACGTTTATAAAGTACGATAAATCTTATACTGAAATGCTCGAAGATTTTGATAAGATCCAGAATTTCACACTGAGTTACTGACAAAACACGCCATGTTCATTGGTTCGCATAAAACAATTACGCTTCCAAGTCTCATCTGACTTGGAAGCGTTTTTTGAATTTAGAATATAATGGTGCTTTCATGCTATATTCGAGGAAAATACAGCTGTGCTCAACTGAGTTTTTCGTACTCCCTTTCAAGCTTTCCAAGATCGAACACAAGGAACCTGCGCTCGACATTTCCAGCGAGCCTTACCACCTTTGTGGTATTATCCTTAGTTTCCTCGGATTGCGTAAGAATAAACTGATGAACAGCAAGGTCCTGCCGGATAGATCTGTCGGATGCGGAAAACGTTCTGTCAAGCGAATCCCAGTACCTTATCACCTGGTTGTATGTATCCTGCGGACGAATGTACAGGTAGCCTGCTTTACGGTCGATAAAGCCTGCCATATTACTGTTGACCTGATAATTCTGCTTTCCGTCGCAGACGACCAGCTTTTTTTCGTTTATGGACTTCACCATCGCGTACAGATACATGTCATACGGTTCAAGGTGGCTGGCAAGCGCCTGACTTTCGCGCACTGCCTCCAGAATAACGGTATTCCATATATCAAGCTGGGTCGATATTTCGCTTGGCACAACAAGTCCGCATTGACCTGCATATTGCTCAAGCACAATGTCAGCGGTTATCCTCATGCAGACTGCGGCGTCGATAAGGCGGCTTTCAGTAAGGCCCAGGCTGAAGATTCCCCTGTATACCGGGAACTGCGTCTGAATGTACTGTACAATTTTATCGTACTTTTCAGCGATGTAGTCGGTCAGGTACTTAATGTGGGTGGTGAACACCATCGGATGATCCTGATAGAATTTCAGCAGCTCCTTGTCGTAGGTTTTCCTGCCAACATGGATTATCAGAAGCCGCAGCAGTGAAGAGGCGGTTCCGTGGAGATATTCCCCCGTGACGGCGCACATGGAATGCGGTCTGAACTCGCTTCGCAGACCGAGCTGCGCATTTCCGCGGCCCTTGCCGATGCCGTCGCCGTAGAATCTCACGAGCCTTTCAAAGTTGCCGTTCATTCTCACCGATTCCGTCCGCGTGGCTGACGGGCGGTAATCGTCCACAAGCAGCACCTCGTCATTGGTGCTGCCCATTTTTATTTCAAGCGCCGTCATGGTGTCGTTGAAATTCGCCGGAATGTCGTTGAAGCTGTCTTTAAGTATCTTGAAGAAGACCTTGCTGACGGAAGTTTTCAGGCTGCCAGACGAGCCGTAAAGATACGTAACGAACCGTGGAGCAAATCCCGCCTGTTCAAACAGGCTGAACATAACTCCCATGTGTGAAACAAGCCAGAGCGGCAGAGTTTTCCTCATATCGGCGGAAAGCGTCAGCATTCTGACTGCGTGGAAGAACGATTCCTGCTGGGTCATTCCGGGATTCCAGCACAGCTTTTTCCCTGTTTCGCATCTGAAAAAGGCGCTCTGACCAGTAGAGTCATTCGCATAAATATACTGTGTAGAGTTATTGGACCCGGTAAGTGCGATCCAGCCAGCAGTCCTGAAAGTATTAGCATAGTAGTTGTTCTCAAACATCATGGAGATATATGCAGAAAGCTGTTTGGCGGCACGCTTCTCGTCCGGGTTAAGATACGCCTGAGGTATCTGTTTCTGGATCTCCTTTATCAGCTTTTCGGTCTTATCCGGCTGAATAGCGATATAGCAGCTATTCATGCCGCAGCTTATCATAAGCCGCAGTAATATCGTAACAGAGCCGTTTCCGTCCACGATTCGCTCTATGTTCTGGGGATACACGGCAAAATTGCAGAGATTCGTGACAATCTCCCCACCCTTATCATCGGCGAAGAAAGAGTAGATTTTATTTTCATAGGTGAAATAGCGGTCGTATTCGAATTTCCTTTTGCTTTTCTCGTAGGGTTCTGGGTTTTCGGGCATGACCGGGGTGGGTTCCGGTTTAACAACGCTTGCCGTCGGCGGCGTATTATTCGGAAAAGCTGGCGCACATTGATGGTCGCCTATGAAGTATTCTCGTCTGTATGGATATACAGGCAGATCAATAAAATAATGACTGCCAGGAATAGAAAACCGATATTGCGTTCCCTGCTGGTCATTACTATAAACACAGACGCGGTTATTGCAGTCAGCGTAAACGCATTTGCCGGGGTCGATAACCTTTCTCGGAAATCGGAGTACAACGGGTGCAGAGTCGGCATTATAAACCGGCTGAAAATATTTTATATCGAATGTATGAATAGTCTGAGCGGCGCTTACATATCCTGCAATAACAGGATTATTATCAATGTCCGAAACCGTTAGTTCATTTTCCCGGGCAACAGGATAATACATTTGTCATACCTCCATTATAATAATTTATCTT
>UQMF01000015.1 GCA_900542145.1 uncultured Oscillospiraceae bacterium
AACTGATTTAAAAAGCCCACTTCGTGGGCAAAAATTGCTTTTTCGACAAACTCAGGCGCTGCCAGAAGCAGCGCCTTTTGTTTATGTGACCGGGATTACTTGTTTTCCTCGTCCTTCTTCTCTTCCTCCTCGGGCTGGGCAACTACGTCCTCGGAAAGGATAACTTCCTCGTCCTCCTTGGGAACGGCCTTTTCCGGGAGCTTTGCTCCGCACTTGGGGCAGAAGGAATTGTCGCTCTTGGTCTTGGCGCCGCACTCTGTGCAGGTCACTTCCTGACGGAGGTCGTCCAGAAGCAGGTTGATTTCGGACAGCTTCTCATAGAGCTTGTCGATCTCCTCGACCTCTGCGTCGAACAGGTTGGAGTCGGGATTCTCGGACTTCTGCATTTCATACGCCATCTGACCCAGCTTCTCGAAATGAGCCTTGATATCGCCGGTGGTCTGGCTTTCCTTTATTTTCAGCTTGGTGAATCTTACTGCCTCGTCGGTCTTTTTTCCGGCGGTTGCGGCTGCGGATTTGGTGGTGTTGATAACATCTTCAAAAAAGCTCATCGTGAAAACTCCTTTCAGAATTCAGAACATCAAAGGGAGCTTTTCCCTTTGATTGCATTATATCACAAAGTTATTTGATTTTCAATACCTTTTTGTTAAAGTTTGGTGAAAATCAGTCCTTCGCCGGGTGCTCCTGACCTCTGGTGAGTACGCCGATGAACTCGGGACCTGCGTTACAGGAAACTACCACGCCGCACTTTTCCACCATTGCCGGACCGTAACCCAGCTTCTTTGTCATCTTGTCGATGAATTCCTTCTCGCAGTCCGGGCGTGTTGTCGTTACCACGCACCAGGGAGTTTCGGGAATTATTCTGGAAGCGATGGTTTCCACTGCGGCGTCGATGACTGCCTTTTCGCCCCTTGCCTTGCGGATGACCTCGGTCTTTGCGCCGCCGAGATAGATGAGCGGCTTCAGTCCCATCAGTTCGCCGAGGAAGCTTGCAGCAGCGCTTATTCTGCCGGATTTCTTCATGTGGCGCAGCTCAAATCCGATTATGTAGGAGTCCGCGTGCTTGCCCCAGTCGTCGAGGTATGCCGCAATGCTTTCCGCGGACTGACCTGCTTCCAGCTTCTTGCAGGCTTCGATTATGGGATAGCCGTAGCAGAGGGTGTAGTTCTGGGAATCTATCGTGTAGATGGTGAGGTCCTTGAGATCTTCTGCGACGTTCTGCTTCGCCAGCTGGGAGTTGGAGAACGTCTGGGAGCCAGCCGCGTTGATCACGTCCACGATGATGGTGCGGATTCCCTGCTCGTACAGTTCGCGGTACTTCTCCTCGAACTGGATAGCGGTGATCTGGGAGTGCTTCGGGATCTCCTGCTGTTCCTTGAGTATCTTGTAGAATTCGTCCGGCTGGATATCCCTGCGGTCGGCGTAGCTCTTGCCGTTGATGGTCACCATGAACGGGATAATTTCAAGCAGGTCCTTGTATCGCTCTGCGTTCTCCGTGGAGATGTCGCAGCCGCTGTCTGTGATGATCTTGATAGTGTTGTCCATAATTTAACTCCTTTGTATGCGGTTTAATCCGCGTTGTTCCAGTCGAATTCCCTGAGCCTGCCCTTGTTTTGCAGCTCCGGGAAGCCCCACTGCCTCAGCACCTCGTAAACCCCTATTGCCACGCTGTTCGACAGATTCAGGCTGCGCAGCGTTTCGCGCATGGGGATGCGGACGCACCGCTTCCTGTTTTCGAACAGCAGGCGTTCGGGCAGCCCGGCGTCCTCCCGCCCGAAGAACAGGAAGCTCCTGTCCGGGTAGCTGACGTCGCTGTAGGTGTTCTCCGCCTTGGTGGAGAAGAAGAAATACTCCCCATCGTTGCGTGCGAAGAAGTCGTCCAGCCCGTCGTAGTAGGTGATGTCGAGGTAGTGCCAGTAATCCAGTCCGGCACGCTTTAGCTGTTTGTCGTCCGGGGTGAATCCCATCGGCTTTATGAGATGGAGCCTTGCGCCGGTGACAGCGCAGGTGCGCGCGATATTGCCGGTGTTCTGCGGAATCTGCGGCTCCACCAGCACGATGTTCAGTTCCAAATGTGTATGCTTCCTTTCCGGAAAAATAGCTGAAACCACTCAGCATATAGCTATTGTAACATATTTTCCCGGGTTTTGCAATAGCTTTTTGCGCGGACGGGGGATTCCGGATACGATTTTACCAAAAACCCGGCGGCAAGTGCAGAAAAGTATGTAAGTAGTGCTGATTGACTTTAGTTGAAAACAGGAGTATAATATTATTCGTTTGGTATACAAAAAAACAGACAGAATAAAAGGAAGGCAAACAATGTTTAAAAAGTACATAAGCGACCTGAAAAATGAGTTCAGGGGCTACAACGGCAAGAAGCTGTCCCAGGACCTGATGGCAGGACTTACTGTTGCGGCGGTGGCGCTGCCGCTGGCTCTGGCATTCGGCGTCAGCTCCGGTGCGGACGCAGCCTCCGGACTTGTGACCGCGATAGTTGCGGGTATCGTGATAGGAATACTCTCCGGAGCATCCTACCAGATATCCGGACCTACCGGCGCGATGGCGGCGATACTGCTGTCGGTTTCCGCGAAGTACGGCATAACCGGCGTGCTCACCGCTGGATTCCTTTCCGGCGCGATACTTATAGTTGCGGCGCTGTGCCGCGTCGGCAAGTTGGTAAGCTACCTTCCTGCCCCGGTCATCACGGGCTTCACCTCCGGTATCGCTATCATAATCGCGCTGGGTCAGATCGACAACTTTTTCGGGACGCATTCCGTCGGCGAGAACCAGATCTCCAAGATAGCGTCCTACTTCACCGGCGAAGGCAGCTTTGATCCGAACTGGTGGGCGGTAATGTTCGGCGGACTGGTCGTGCTGATAATGGTGGTCTACCCGAAAAAGTGGAACGCGGTCGTCCCCTCCTCCCTGGTGGGAATTATCGTGGCGCTCATCGTGAATATGGTGTTCTTTGAGCAGGGCACCGTCGCAGAGGTCGGAGCTATCCCCAGCAGCCTTATCACTGACGACAGCATAATCCGCAAGGGATTCGACTTTGCGAACATCACCAGCCTTATCATGCCTGCGGTATCCATTGCCGCTCTTGGAATGATCGAGAGCCTGCTGTGCGGCGCGAGCGCTGGCAAGATGAAGGGCGAGCGCCTTGACGCCAGCCGCGAGCTGGTCGCTCAGGGTATCGGCAACATGATAATTCCGCTGCTGGGCGGAGTACCGGCGACGGCGGCTATCGCGAGAACCTCCGTTGCGATCAAGTCCGGCGGACAGACGCGCCTTGTCAGCGTGTTCCATTCCATTGTGCTTATCCTTTCGATGTTCCTCCTCGGCGGAGTCATGAGCCGCATTCCGATGGCGGCGCTTGCAGGAGTGCTGATGGTGACCGCGTTCAGAATGAACGACTGGGCAGCTATCAAGAGCATTTTCGGCAAGAAGTTCAAGTCCTCCATCTCCCAGTATGTAATTACGATGGCGGCGACCGTGGTATTCGACCTTACCATCGCGATCGTCATCGGCGTTGTCGCTGCAATGATCGTGTTCGTTGTAAAGAGCAGCGAGCTGCGCGTGACCTCCAGCGACATTGACGAGGACAAGCTGCGCGGCAAGGTAAAGTCCGGTCACCACGAGGAATTCAAGGTGGTATACGTTTCCGGTCCGCTTTTCTTCGGAACCCAGGAAAAGCTGATCAACCAGCTGGAGTCGCTGGAGGGAAATCCTCAGGTTATCCTGTCCATGCGCGGAGTCCCCACGGCGGACGATATTTCCCTGGCGGAACTGGAGCGGCTGTATAACAAGCTCCGGGAGAAGGGCACGCAGATCTCCTTCACCGGCGTGCAGACCGCGGTAGGCGAGATGATGGACAGAGCCGGATTCCGCGAGAGGATCGGCGAGGAGCACTTCTACTGGGACGCAGTTGCCGCGATAAAGGCGCTGGAAGTCCGGGAGTACGGCTCCGATTACGCGGACTGATATTTCAGGAAAATCATATTAAAAAGGCGGACATTGTTCCGCCATTTTTTGTTGACATGACACGACAATTGTGCTATAATATCTGTGAAGTAAAGCTTTTGTGAGGTAATTGTATGAAAATCAAACTTATCGCGGCGGCAGTCATATCAGCCGCACTGCTTGCGTCATTGTGCGGTTGCAGTACGATGAACGCAGCGGACCTTATCCTGATAAAGGAAAACTGGAAAAATATAGACGTAGATGCGCAGACGGTATCACTGATCACCCCGGATACGGGAGATGATATCAGCGTATCCCCTGATCCGGATTTCGACGAGAATTCTTCCGGCGCGATTACTTCCGGCGAAGTTTCTTACGTCGATTCTCAGCCCGGGGAGCAGGAATCCGACCCTGGGATCGACGTGAACCCCGATGATGAATCCCTTGTGCCTGATGTGTCGGACATGAGCGTTTCCGAGGCGGAAACAAGGCTAAAGCTGGACGGGTTCGTTGTCCGCAGTACCTATGAGGAAAGTGACGATATCCCGAAGGACTATGTGATCCGCACTGTGCCTTCCGCTCATGAAATGGCGGAGCAGGGGAGCACCGTTGTGCTGGTGGTCAGCCTGGGTCCGAAGTATACCGTGGTGAACGTGCCAAAGTTCGTTGGACTTCCGCTGAACGTTGCAGAGCAGCGCGCGGTGGAATACCACCTGGATTATCGCGTGGAGTACCGCAGCAGCGCGGATATCAACAAGGACGTGGTCATGGAGCAGAGCATAGAGCCGAATACACGGGTGGACAGGGATTCCGAGATCGTGCTCACCGTGAGCGCTGGCATGACGGAGCTGAAGTCAAAGAACGTTAAATATACGGTGCCGAAAAAAGCGACCGGCGAGTTCCGGTTTGAGTACTATGTGGACGGCGTACTTGACGAGAGCGCGACTATTCAGACCGACGTCGGACTTTCTTCCGGCAAGACGCTGAGCTATACTGTTAAGGGGAATCCCGGAGATGAGGTGAATCTCAGGATCGCGGTGACATCGGTAGAAACGGGCAAATCCGGATTGTATATGGAGGTCACTGTGAGATTCCCTGCCGATGGCGGAAATGCCGATTATGTCGGCGATCATTTGGACGTAAATATCTTCCAGATCCTGTCCGAAAGCTGAATAAACGGAGATCCCCGGAACGGCGAAGTTCCGGGGATCTTTCAGAATCTTACCTCACCGGGAATGTCGGCAGGAGCGCTGACCAGCTCGGTGAAAAGCTCACTGTAGCTGAGCTTTCCGGGCTTCAGCAGAACGGCTCCGGCGCGCATGCTGACGGGAATCTCGCTTCCGTTGTGCACGACCGGCTCGCCGTTGTGGGAAAGCACCCTGCGCGCCAGCGCTTCGGCGGCGGCTCTGTCGGAAAGCCCGGTGAGCATTGCGAATTCGTCGCCGCCGATACGGAACATGAGCATTCCGTCGGCGCACTCGCGGTCGATTCTGTGCAGGCATTCCAGGATCACCCGGTCGCCGGCTTCGCGCCCCAGCGTGTCGTTTATCTCCATGAGATGGGAGGTGTCAAAGCAGAACACATAGGTCCCCTGCATGGAGCTGATGTAGTCGTAAAGCTCGGAAATATCGTATTTGTTCGTCATGATAAGCTCTCCTTCGCGCAGAAATCTTCTCGGGATATCAAGCCGTGGAGTCAGCTCCGAAAACCGCCAGCTGCGCCGGTACTCGCTGGGAGTCACGCCCCACACCCGGGTAAACGCCCGGGTGAACGCCTCCGCGCTGCCGTAGCCGTACTTCAGCGCGATGTCCAGAAATCCGGAGCCGCTGCGCTGTATATCCCGGGCGGCAAGCGTGAGCCGGCGGCGCGTGATGTAATCCCCGACGCTGTGGTGGAATACGCTGCGGAAAAGCTTCTGCAATCCGGAAAGCGAGCAGCATGCCGCCCGGGCGCAGTTCTCCTGCGTGATATCCCCGGCGAGGTGCTCCTCAATGTAGGCAAGCGCGGCGGTCAGTGAATTGAGTTTTTCGGGTTCCACGTTCGTTCCCTCCTGTGTTGATGTAAGCTTACAATTGTATTATAGCACGCCGTGGCGGATTTGTCTTGATAATCTGAGTAAAATTCCCGGGCGTGCGGAGTTTTTACAGATATCCTGTCGTTAATTGTTGATAATTCTATTGATTTTGTCATTCGATTGTGGTATAATTAACCTAAGTTAAATTCCAAGCAGATAAACGCCGGACAGACGGAATACCGCGCGGCACATCATGGAGGTAAGGTAATGGAGGATTTTGAAAGGACCACCTGGTTCACCGGACAGGCGACAGCCGAGCGTGCCGGGAGTTCCCAGGTGACGATATTTGACGGCAGCACGGCGCCGCGCACTATAAAGCTTGATGAGTTCGGAAAGGACTGCGTGTATTTCGGCCGCGACAAGGGCAACGACATCGTGCTGACGTCGCACCTGGTATCCGGAGAGCACGGGCGCTTCGTTTATAGGAACAACGTCTGGGTCATTGAGGACAAGGCAGCGTACAAGGAACGCGGCAGCACCAACGGGCTTGTGTATAATGAGTGTTCCGTGGTGTCCAGGGTGATATGCGACGGCGACCTCATTAGAATAGACGACGTTGAGAACGCGCTGGCGGAGGGCGTGTTGTTCGTATTTTCCTCCGGCGGCTCCGGGAATCAGTGGAATATGCTCCCTCTCGCCGGACGGAGGAGCGTTTCCATAGGACGTGACGAAAGCTGCGATATCACGCTTCCGCATGTATCCGTGTCGAAATTCCACGCGCAGATAATCTGCGACAACGGCAGCTTCTACATCGTTGACAACAACAGCACCAACGGCGTTATAGTGAACGGAGTCCCGGTCAGCAGGCGGCTGCTGCACGAGAAGGACGTTATAACCATCACCAACTCGAAGCTGATATTCTCCTGCGCGTCGGTATTCTACTGCTGCTACAAGAGCGGTATTTCCGTAGACGCCCGGGACATCGTCATAAAGCGCGGCAGGGGCAGGAAATCCGCGATCACCTGCAATCACGTTGACCTGAGTATCAACCCCGGGGAACTTGTGGCGGTGATCGGAGGTTCCGGCGCCGGAAAATCCACGATACTGAACTGTATGTGCGGCTACATAAAGCCGGATAACGGCGACGTGTTCATAAACGGCGTGAATCTCTACCAGAATTTTGACGCCCTTAAAAAAGTAGTCGGATACGTTCCCCAGTCGGATATAGTCTACGACAACCTCACGCTTTACGACATGCTGATGTATACTTCGAAGCTCCGTCTGCCGAAGGACACCACTCCCCAGGAGCGTGAAGCGGCTATTTCCCGGGCGATAGAGCTGGTGGAGCTCACCGAAAAGCGGAAGAGCCTTATCCGCTCCCTGAGCGGCGGTCAGCGCAAGAGGGCGAGCATTGCGGTGGAGCTGCTGTCAGACCCGAATCTGATGTTCCTGGACGAGCCTGCTTCCGGACTTGACCCGGGAACGGAGCGGAATCTCATGCAGTCCCTGCGGAATATGGCGGACGGCGGCAAGACTGTTATCCTGGTAACGCACAGCACATTGCAGCTGAAGATGTGCGACAAGATAGTATTCATGGGCAAGGGCGGAAATCTGTGCTTCTGCGGCTCACTGGACGAGGCACTGAAGTTCTTCGGGGTATCCGACGTGGTCGATGTGTACAACATGATCACGGAGCAGGCTCCGGAATGGAGCGCGAAATACAGGCAGTACAGCTCCTCGCACCGCAGGGCTAACCGCACTCCGGAGGTGCCGGCAAAAACCCAGAAGAACCGGCTCAGGCAGCTGGGAGTGCTCAGCGCGCGTTATCTAAGGCTGGTCACCAACGACAGGCAGAGGCTGTTCCTGCTGCTGGTGCAGGCACCGCTTCTGGCGGTGCTGATCACGCTGGTGGCGGACGGAGGGCAGTTCGAGCAATACGACATGACCAAGAGCCTGCTGTTTGCGCTGTCCTGCTCGGCTTTCTGGGTGGGAATGCTGAACTCGATACAGGAGATATGCAAGGAGCGCAATATAATGAAGCGCGAATACATGACCGGATTATCCCTGACATCGTACATAATGTCGAAAATAATCGTGCTCGGAGTGCTCAGCATGATACAGAGCGTACTCATCGTCGGCGTATTCTGCATGATCGTCGGCATGCCCGAGGAGGGGCTGATAATGCACCCACTGCTGGAACTGCTGATAACCACGTTCCTGACCGCGATATCCTCCACGGCGATGGGACTTTTCGTGTCCTCCCTCTTCACGAATGCGGACAGGGCGATGACCGTGGCGCCGATCCTGCTCATGCCGCAGATCCTGTTTTCGGGGCTGATATTCAAGCTGGACGGCGCAACGGAGATAATCTCCTGGTTCGCAGTATGCCGCTGGAGCATGGAGGGCTACGGAACCTCCGCGAATCTGAACGACCTGCCCATGAAGCTTCAGCTTGAGGGACTGCCGATAACCCACGAGGCGGAATCCTTCTTCGATTACACCTGCACGCACCTGCTCACTTCCTGGGGGATACTGCTGGCATTCACGGCGGCGTTCCTTATCCTGGCGAGAATAGTCCTCTCCAAGGTCGGACGGGAAAGAGCCTGATTAAAATACTGCCGGGCGGTCGTATGTCCCTGCGCGTTTGTTGCAGGGGCGCTGACCGCCCGGTTTTTTTATTGCGCGAACCGCCTTATAAAATCCTCGCCGGTATATGCGGTTCCCCTGTATTTCACCGTGTTCAGGCTGCTGCACAAGGCTATGCAGTCCTGGGAGAAGCTCGCCAGGCTGTCCGGCAGGTCGAGCACCTGTAGCCAGCCCGCGTCGGCGAAGGCGTAGGTCCCGATGGAGGAGGTCCCGTCCGGAACGGTGTAGGAAGTCCCATTCCTGCCGGAAGGATACGCGATGAGCTTTGACCCGTCCGCCGAGAATAGCACGCCGTCGATGTCGCAGAAGTACGGGTTGTTCTTTGCGGAAATATCGGCTATTGAACCGGTAATCCTGCCTACGCTGAATTCCCGGAGGGAGCTGTTCAGGATAAGCTTCTTGAGGTTTACCGGGCGGTCGATGGCGTAGAATCCTATCTCCGTAACGGTGTCCGGCAGCGTGAATTCCTGCCCGGGCCTGTTGGGCGGATAGAATATCAGCGTGGTCATTGAGCCGTTGTAGAGCACCCCGTCCTGGGAGGTGTAGTACCGGTTGCCGGAAGCCACGTTGATCTCTCTCAGGCTGGTCCAGCCAAATGTCAGGCAGTCTATTGAGATAACGTTCGCCGGAATATACAGACGCGTCAGCGAAAGGCAGCCGTAAAAAGCGTTTCCGCCGATGATCTGGAGGGATTCCGGCAGATTGATGGAATCCATAGCCTGGCAGAAAAAGAACGCGCGGTCGCTTATTTTAGCGACTCCCTCGGGGAGCTTCACCGAGCGCACCGTCGCGTCCGAAAATGAATCCGAGCCTATTTCGACAACGGGCAGTCCGCCCAGGTACGGTGGGATTACCACGTCCAGGTAGTTCCCGACGTATTTCGTGATCACTACGCCGGCGGAGGAGTTGCTGTACTGGAATGCGCTCTCCGGGGTGTATTCCACCGCGACCTCCGGCTCGGAGGATCCTGCCGGAGCCGTCGTAGTTGTCGTAGTCGCCGTGTCGGCGCTGGTTCTGGGAGCAGCGCTGGTGGTCGTGGCAGCGCTGGTTACCGGAGCCGCCCGGCTGGTAGAAGCCGGGGTTCCCGGGATTTTCCTGGAAGCAGTGGTGGAAGCGGTAGTTTCCGCCGGAACCGTGGCGATGATAGCGGCTTCTGTCTGCCCGGGAGTGACCTCCGTCCCGGAAGTCACGACGGTGGCGTCCTCCGGGGCCTCCGGCGGCTCGTTTTCGCGCTGTGCGGCGGAAGTATTCGGCGCTTCCTCCGCGCTTCCGGTGGGTGCGGTGGATTCCACGGTTATGGCGCTGTTTTCCGGGGTGATTCCTCCGGCAGACGCGATGTTCTCCGCAGCGCCGCTGTCCGCTTCCGCCGAAACCACCGGGGTGGATTCCACGAGCGGCGGCTCTGAGTGCCGGGAGCTGCCCAGGATTATCGTCCCCACAGCGGCAGCCGCGATCACCGCGGTGGAAATCACCACGCCGACCGGCGCCCGGGAAGCAGATTTCCGCCCGTCGTGGAGGGAAGAGAGCGCCCGGGAGAATTCCTCTGCGCTGCGGAATCTGTCCTCCGGGCGGAATGCGCACGCCTTGCAGATGACCTTTCCAAGCTCCGTTGAAATGCCGCAGGGCAGGGGGATATCCCTGCCGGAGAATCTCTCCTCGTAGGCTTCGCGGCGGCTCTGCGCGTCGCTGGCGGAGGTCACGAACGGCAGCAGATTCCTGTTCGCCAGCTTGTACATAACAAGCCCAAGGGCGTAGATATCCGAAAGCTCGTTGTATTCGTTGGAGTTCGCGGATTCCGGCGGCGTGAATTCACCGCTGGTGAGCCGGGTATAGCTGTCGCAGGAGGTGAGTATTTCCCGGGCGGAGCCGAGGTCGCCAAGCTTGAAGGTGCCGAAATCCGATATGAAGATGTTCGTGGGCTTGATGTCCCGGTGGACTATCTTCGGGGAGGCGCTGCTGAATGCGGAGAGGGCGCTGCAAATATCACTGCCCAGGCGGATTATCATTGCTTCGTCCGGCTTCGTGGAGGATATGTACCTGTCCAGCGGCGTGAGGAGTTCCATGCGTATGAATATATCCCAGCCGACGGAGTCCTTCTTTCTGCAAATCGTGTGGTCGAGTATGCTGACCACGTTCGGGCAGCTGCGGAAGGAGGTCATGAGCTTGATTTCCGTGGTGTAGCCCTTCACGAGGGAGTAGAGGAAATCCTCCGTTTCCTTCTCCGAAAGTCCGTCGCAGGTCAGCGCCCTCAGCTGGCGCTCATCTGAGGGTATGGAGATCACCTTTATCGCGGCGGTGTCAAACGCACCGTCAGTATGCTTTTCCGCACGGTATACCTTT
Organism: uncultured Oscillospiraceae bacterium; assembly: GCA_900542145.1. GTDB lineage: Bacteria > Bacillota > Clostridia > Oscillospirales > Ruminococcaceae > CAG-115. The sequence goes on from UQMF01000015.1 coordinate 10,961, forward strand.
GAAAAGGCGCCCTCGCCGATGAGCTCGGTAAGCGTCCATTCGTTCCAGACCGGTATGTTCACAGCGTCACATTCTTTCTGTCAGTTATTACAGATAAATTATATCACAGCCCTGCAATTTTTGTCAATAGCAATAGATGTGACACGAATTTTTACAGAAAAATAAATTGTGATGTTAATATATCATTGGCGCTAAATATCGTTCGGGAAACATCGGTGCTTGACATCAATGCCGCTGCGGTATATAATGTGCTAGGGCAGCGTTGCTGTTGCCGTGCTGTCGCGCCAGCGGTTGATTTTATGGTATTGCCCGAGAAGGTTCTTTCAGAGGAGAATTGATGATGGTCGTTTCCGAAACCAGGCAGTTTGATGATACAATAAAAAAATACGAAAAGGACGCGATGGAGCGTGTGCTTGACTTTTTCAGCCAGACCAGCGGAAGAGTGGACTGGTTTGAGGACTGCGACGTTCTTATCAGGCACCTCCGGGACAATCTCTCGGCGCAGCCGTTCTGCGATTTCCTGCGAATGTATCTGTACGAAACCTGCCAGCTGAAGGAACAGTATCCCTCCTGCAACGCCGTGCCGGATTCCAGGTACTATCGGGAATTCACCGCGCGGTTCGCGGAAAACGGCATGGAGAACATCGCTTCCATCGACCCGGATAAGCCCCACGCCCTCGACCACCGGTTCGTCTACCGGCTGTTCCGCAAGGAGCACATCGGGCGCGACGTGGCATTCCTGCTGGCGTTCGGGCTGGGAATGGACGACGACACCGCCGGGAAACTCATCACCCGTATAATCCGCGAGAGCAGCTATAACTTCAAGGATCCCCGGGAGGCAATATACTTTTACTGCCTGAGAAAACGCCTGGGGTATTCGGGAGTAGTCCGGTTCCTGGAGATATACAAACAGCTGACCCCCATGGAGAGCCGTTTCACCCGGGAATCCCACACCTACGAATACGAGCAGTGCTTCCGCTCGGTGAGGAACGAGGAGGAATTCATCGAGCTGCTGGCGGACGTCAAGGCGGCGGAGCGCAGCTTCGGCAGGTCGCGCAGGGACGTTTTCGTGGACCTGCTGGATATGTACAAGAAGCAGATTTTCTTCACCAGCGAGGACTATATCGACACGCTGCTGAGCAACAGCAGCATGTCCGTCATCAACAGCGCCGTGGACATCTCCCTCTACCAGGTGGAGAAGTCCATCTACTACCCGGATACGCGCAACGGGGACAGCAACATGCTGCCGAATTACCGCAGCAGCCTGAGTGATAAGGGCTGGTTCCTGAAAACGAAGCTGACGCGGCAGAAGCTCGCCGGAATACTGAACGGCACTTCGGAGATAAGCCGCAGCGACATCGTGACGATGGTGTTCCTGAACGACAATCTGTGGGATTCCGACACGAACGACCCACGGCAGCAGCTGAAGGATTTCATCGCGGTAGCGGACGATTTCCTCGTTTCGGCGAGGTTCGCGCCGTTCTGCATTGAGAACCCGTATGAGAGTTTCATAGCGCTATGCCTGTGTTCCGAGTGTCCGCAGGATTCCTACCGCATGGTGTGGAGCGAGAGCTTCAGGGAGGGCGGAGATGTACAGTGAAAGAATGCCCGCCCGGGGGACCCTGACCCTCTACCAGGACGGTGAGAGCGTGAAATACACCATATCCTCCGTGAAGGGCTGCGGAGGCACCTCCGTGATATATGAGGCGGAGCGCAGCAACGGAATGCGCTGCATAATCAAGGAGCTTGCTCCGGCTTTCCTGGCGGAATACACGTTCCGCCGCGAGAACCAGCAGCTGAAATACCCCGACAGCGTGCTGAGCAGCCCGGAATACATGAGCGCCGCCGAGGATTTCGCGCGGTCCTGCGTTATGATGAACCGGCTCGCTTTCAGCGAAGCCACGGCGGAGGAGAGTATCGGCGCGTATATGATGTACGGCGAATTCGGCGTGCCGTACATCGTCATGGAGTGGAATCCGCTGAGAGCGGTCGCCTGCGACACTGCGGAGCAGATGTCCCTGGCGGAGATAATACAGATGTGCCTGTGCCTTGCGCGCACGCTGAAGGAATACCACGAGATGGGCGTGATCCATCTGGATATCAAGCTTTCCAACATACTCTGGTCGGAAAAGTACCACTACGTCAAGCTGATAGATCTTGGCTCCGCGGAGAGCATTGACGGCGACAACGCCGAGAATGTAAGGGACGACGTGTACGCGGTGGGTTCGGTGCTGTTCGAAAAGCTGTGCGGCAGGACTCCCGAGCCGTCCATGGGGGACCGGACGCTGTTCCTATATGAGAAGGAGCTGCGGCGGAGCAGTATTCTGTCCGGCTGCGGTCCCAAAACGCAGCACCTGCTGTTTGAGATACTGCGGCGCACGATATGCGCGGCAGGCTCCCGGAGGTATTCCGACCAACTGCTGGTGGACAGGCTGACCCAGCTGAGCCGGCTGGTCAACGAGGAAACGATATACCTCATCAGCTCGCCGGAATACGATCCCGACCCGGAGGCGGCGAGAATGCTCATGCCGTATATTCCGCGGCTGAAGAAGCTCGTGCGCCCGGGAAGCATGACGGCGGTGACCTCCCCGGGTCCCGGCATGGGAAAGACGGAGCTTCTCACGCTGTACTGCCGGGTGTTCCGGGAGGAGTACTCCGCAGTCGTCTGGCTGGACTGCCGCCGGGATCTGACGGATCAGCTGGAATTCGTCAACAACAGCGGCAGGGCGGCGTACGATGAGGAGGAAATACGCCTGGAGAAGCTGCGCCTGCTGACGGAATGCGACCGGGACATGCTGTTCATTCTGGACAATTACACGCCGGAGGTTCCCGGGAATATCCTGAACAGATTCGTGCGCCGGGCTACCTGCATTGCGGCGCTGAGCCGCCGGGAGGATTCCACGGCGTTTGACAGCGTGCTGAACATCGAGCCCCTTGACCAGGCGGAGTCCCGGAAGCTGCTGCGCTGCGTAGGCGTGACGGATCCCCGTCTGGCGGCGGAGATTTCAGCGGAGTGCGGAGGCGTTCCTGCGCTGCTGAGGATTGCCGCAGAATATTGCACCGCTGACGAGCATTCGCTTTCTTATGCGGCGGCGAAATACACTGCGGAAAAGGGCGCGCTGTTCGGGATAGACGGGCTTCCGGAGCCGCAGCTTGCCTGCGGAATGAGCCTTGCAATGCTGGACGGAGCGGTGCCTGAGCAGGTGTTTCTGGATATGAGCGGCTGCGGCAGGGCAAGCCTTGATGAGATTGTCCGCCTGGGATTCGCGGCTGCGGAGGGCGGCGCAGTATGTGCGGCTCCTGCGCTGAGAGCGGCGTGCAGCGGCGACTACCGCCCGGACAGCGCCCTCTGCCGGAAAATGTACCTGTCCCTGGCGGAATCCTCGGACATGATCAACGTTGACCTGCTTGCAGACAAGGCGTCTGGCGCGGATTCCGCCTCGGCGGCGCTGTATTCCGCCATGGGCAGGAAGTGCGCGGATTCCTCGCCGGACAGGGCGCGGTCGCTGCTGACGCGCGCATACATGATATACGCGATGAAATACGGCTCCGACAGCCGGCTTGCCGGCGAAACCAAGGCGGCGCTGGATTCCATAAAATGACGCGTCCCCGGGAGCTGTGGTGCTTCCGGGGATTTTCCGCTTGACAAGACAGGAAAAATGTGCTATCATGTTCGTAATGAATTCAGACCCGAAGCCGCGCTGCGCCTGACGGAATGAACCTGTCCGATTCTGCTGCCGAAACCCTGCAAAGGCTTGAGGCAAAAGGCTGTGAAATTCCGCATTCGTGCGGATATATTCTGTGCGCCTTTTTTCCCACGCAGAGGGAAGAGGGCGTTTTTGTTTGGAGGTACTGCTGTGGAAGATACACGGGTCGCGGTCATATCCATGATAATCAGCAGCGAAGAGAGTGCGGCGGCGATAAACAGCCTGCTGCATGAATTCCGCGGATACATAATCGGCAGAATGGGGATACCCTACCGTCAGAAGGGGCTGAATATCATCAACGTGGTGCTTGATGCACCGATGAATGTCATATCCGGGCTGTCCGGAAGACTGGGCAGGCTGGAGGGAGTCACCGCAAAGGCGGTGTATTCCAGGGCGGATATTTCGCAGAAAGGAAACGAAACATGACGATCTCAAAGAAACTTAAAAGCGTGCTTGCCGCGGTTCTCTGCATGGGAATGCTGGCTGGCTGTTCCTCCCAGGGGGATCCCTCGGGAAGCTCCTCCGAAACCTCCTCGCAGGCTGAAAAGACGGTGGAGGATACCGCGGCAGCTGTAGCCGGGACGGTATCCGCCGAGGAATCCACCCCGGAGGATACGACCCTTCCCACCGATGAGCCGGAGGTTATCCGCGTATCTGCGCTGAAGGGTCCCACCGCCATGGGAATGATCAAGATGATGGACGACGAGAGCGAAAACGACAGCTATCAGTTCACGATATCCGGCGCGGCGGACGAGATCACTCCGGCGGTTATCCAGGGGAATACGGATATTGCGTGCGTTCCTGCGAACCTTGCTTCCGTGCTGTATAACAAGACCGGGGGCGGAGTCCGGGTGCTTGCCATAAATACACTGGGAGTGCTCTACATCTGCGAGAACGGGGAGCCGACGATAGCTTCCGCCGCCGACCTCCGGGGAAAGACAATCTACGCCAGCGGAAAGGGCGCAACGCCGGAATACGCGCTGCGCTACATACTCACCCAGAACGGGATAGACCCGGATAACGACGTCACCATCGAGTGGAAGAGCGAGCATTCCGAGTGCCTGAGCGCCCTGCTGTCCGACGAGGGCAGCGCGGCAATGCTGCCGCAGCCGTTCGTTACCACGGCGCAGACCAAGAGTGAGGGCGTGAACGTGGTGCTCGACCTGAATGAGGAGTGGGCTTCCCTTAACAACGGCAGCGCCCTTGTCACCGGCGTTGTGATAGCGCGCACGGAGTTCATCGAGGCTTATCCGGCGGCGGTGAACGAATTTCTGAACGAGTACAGCTCCTCCGTGGAGTACGTCAACGACAACACTGCGGATGCGGCGCAGCTCATCGGAAAGTTCGACATAGTTCCGGCGGCGGTGGCTGAAAAGGCGCTTCCCAGCTGCAATATCGTGTTCATTTCCGGCACGGAGATGAAGGAGAAGCTCTCCGGATATCTCGGCGTGCTGTTTGAAAGCTCGGCTGCGGCGGTAGGCGGCGCACTCCCCGGCGACGACTTCTATTACGGCGCGTAACGGACGGTGAAGAAGCGAATCACTGCGGCGCTGTGCGTGCTGTTCTGGCTGGTATTGTGGCAGGTCGGCGCAATGCTGCTGCATCAGGAAATATTGTTGGTGTCCCCGGTGAGGGCGGCGGAAAGGCTTCTACAGCTGCTGCCATCTGCGGATTTCCGGCGCAGCGTGGGATTCTCCTCCGGCAGAATTCTTCTGGGATTCGCCATGGGCACGCTGACCGGCACCCTCCTGGCGCTCGCCGCCGGGAAATCCCGTATTGTGAAGCAGTTGCTGGCTCCGCTCATGTCGGCAGTGAAGGCGGTTCCCGTGGCGAGTATCACGGTGCTGGCGCTGATATGGGTGACATCCCGGAATCTATCGGTGCTGATATCTTTTCTTATAACGCTGCCGGTGGTGTATTCCGGCATGCTTGAGGGGATAGAGAACCTTGACCCCGGGCTTACCGAAATGGCAAGGCTGTTCCGGGTGCCGGCGGTGCGCAGATTCACCGGGGTGTATCTTTCGCAGCTGCTGCCGTATTTCCGCAATGCCGCCCGGCTCTCAATAGGGCTGAGCTGGAAGAGCGGAACGGCGGCGGAGCTTATCGGAATACCCGGCGGTTCCATCGGCGAAAAGCTGTACAGCGCGAAAATATATCTCGAAACGGCTGACCTTTTCGCGTGGACTATCGCGGTGATACTCCTCAGCTGGCTGAGCGAGAAGGTGTTCCTGCTGCTGGTTGATATTGCCGTCCGGGCGGTATCCGGCGGAAGGGGACTGCATGGGAATGCTGCGCGGCGTGAACTTCCACCGGTGGGACTTCGCGCGGAGTCCGTCACCCGGCGCTTCGGCGGACTGACCGTGCTCTCCGGGTTCACGCAGGATTTCCCGGCAGGGAGGACTACGGCGGTGATGGGAGCCTCCGGCTGCGGAAAGACCACGCTGCTGCGGATACTCTGCGGACTGCTGCCACCGGACTCCGGCAGGATCGACGGTGCGGAGGGCGCGAGGTATTCCGCAGTATTCCAGGAGGACAGGCTGTGCGAGAATCTCACCGCGGCGGCGAATATCCGGCTGGTCACCGGGAACAGCCGCAGCCGGGAGGAGATAGAATCCGCCCTCGCCGCCGTGGGACTTGCGGACTGCTCCGGGAAGCCGGTGCGTGAATTCTCCGGCGGAATGAAGCGGCGCGCGGCGCTCGTGAGGGCGCTTCTTGCGGAGTACTCCGTGCTGGTGCTGGACGAGCCTTTCAAGGGGCTGGACGAATCCACCCGGGAAAAGACCGCCGGGTGGTGCAGGAAGATGACCGCCGGGAAAACGGTCATTCTGGTCACCCACGACCATCGGGACTGCGAGCTGCTTTCGGCGGCTGAGATAATCACGATGTAACGTAACAGGGCGAAGCTGAACTGCTTCGCCCTGAGTTTATTTAATGTTGAATCTTTTCTTTAATTCGGATTCCGTGACTGGTATCGTGATGAAGATCGGGATAATCTGAACCGCCATGACGATACAGAATATAAGCAGCCCGGTGTTTTCGTCAGCATTGATCCGTATCTGGATCACGCCTGCGACCGCAGAAATCGCGATCACCGGAATGCTGATGAACGTCATGAGCCGCCCCCAGAATACCTGGGAGAAGTCCCAGGCTTCTGCGCCGGAGCAGGACCGCCGCGTCCTGTAGCCCATGGAAGAGCCGTAGGGCGCAGGCGCCCTCCACATTACCAGCCCGGCTATCATCAGGATCACCGGCGTGGGAATATAGCAGATCAGAAAGAGAATGTTGTCGTTCATTCCTCGTCCTCCTTTTTGTCTGAGTGCTTCCTGCGGTACTTCACGCACTCCGTCAGCAGGTATTCTATCTGTCCGTTCACCGAGCGGAAGTCGTCCTCAGCCCATTTCATAAGTTCGTTGTAAAGGGTTGCCGATAACCGCAGAGGTATCTGCTTTTTATCCTTCTTTTCGCTGTCTGCCATGCAGCTTACCTCCTGTCATGTTATTTTGCCCGGAGCGCCTTGTAGTACCGTATCGCCACGAATACCCACACGGCGGTGAACGCTGTCATAATCGCTTCGCAGACTAACAGGGGAATCTTTCCCGACTGATACAGCAGGGCAGGGACGTCCATCAGCGCGTGTATCGCTATCGCCGCAGGATACAGCCACGCCTTTCCCTTTACCATGACGGATTCCATCACCAGCACCGAAAGGGAAACGTGCAGCGCCATCGCTACGATACGCTCAAAAACCGAGATGAGTGCCGTCGGTATTGTCATCTGGGAGAATCCCAAAAGCTGCGCTCTCAGCTGTTCTGCGACAGCTTCGCTGCCGCCGGTGAAGTTCTGGATCATCTGGGCGGTGCCGGAGGATCTTATTTCAGCAGCCATCATCAGCACGCTTATGGAGGTGATCCCGGCGATATATATCGCTTCGAATCCGCCGTGACCAAGCCCGTAGGATACGGCGTTCTCGGCGCTCCGGCTGTATTTCATCAGGAACCGGAAGCTGATATACCGCGCGGTTTCCTCAAATATTCCGGCTGCAAGCGCGCCGTAGAGAGTGTACAGCAGTACATTCCCACTCACCAGCGGCAGCATTGCCTGGTGCAGCAGCCGCTCCAGGATTATCGCAAACAGGAAGAACATTCCCGCCCCGATGAAGGTGTATCTCATGGAGCCTTTCTTCAGGCAGAACCGCCATACCAGCGCCGCCCCGACCGGGATAAGGATACACAGCACCGCAATGACCGCATGCGCCGCTATCGCTTCCCCGGAGAATACTATCTCATTCATATCCGCCTCAATAGATGGAGCCGCTGTTCACGATGGGCTGCGCGTCCTTGTTGCCGCAGAGTACCACCAGCAGATTGGATACCATCTGTGCCTTGCGTTCCTCGTCCAGCTCGCAGACATTGCTTTCACTCAGCTTGTTCAGCGCCATTTCTACCATTCCGACTGCGCCGTCAACTATCTTCTGGCGCGCTTCGATTATTGCGGTCGCCTGCTGGCGCTGGAGCATTGCTGCTGCGATCTCCGGAGCGTATGCGAGGTGAGTTATACGGGTTTCGATTATCTCCAGACCGGCGTTGTCAACGCGCTCCTGGAGCGTCGCCTTGAGCTTCTCGCAGACCTCCTGGGAGGAGCCGCGCAGGGACATCTCGTCGGAATCCGTGGAATCATACGGATAGCAGCGCACTACGTCGCGCAGCGTGGAATCCGCCTGGATAGACAGGAAGTCCTCGTAATCGTCAACGTTGAACAGTGCCTTCGCGGTATTTGTGACGCGCCAGATGACTACAATTCCCACCTCTATGGGATTGCCCATCTGGTCGTTTATCTTCTGCTTGCGGTTGTCGTGGGTCATCGCCTTGAGGGAAACCTTGGGGCGCGGCATTCCGGGCTTTCCGCCGGACTGGGACTTTGTGGTCACGGGCACGCTGAATATGTTGACGAAGAAAAATCCCTCGTGCTTGATGGTGCCGATGTATTTTCCGAACAGGGTGAGTACCAGGGCCTCATTCGGCTTGATTATGCGCAGTCCGATAAGCGGAAACCAGCCGATACACAGCCAGATTATGCAAATTATCATTTCTATATCATACACTCCGAAGCTGTATTCGTTTGTGTGCGCGGAGCAGTATATGACCCCGAATATGGCGGCAATATACAGAATGATCGTGATGAACAGCACCGCCCAGCCGTTGGGGGCATTCAGTTCCTTTTCTTCGTAGTTCATTTTTTCTATGGTTTTCATAAGTCTGACCTCCCGGATAGATATTGTTGTGTGATATCAAAATGATATCTTAATGAGATTATAGCACACCGGGAATATTTTGTCAATAGGAAAAATAAATCCGCCCGGAAATTTTCTGGGCGGAGCGTATTTTATGCCTTTGCGCCGGACTTGTTCTTCCGGATCTTATCGGCGACCCTGTCGGTGACGATGAAAGCGGCGATACCAAGACCGATCCCGATGAGCGTGCCGACAAGCACGTCCGAGGGGAAGTGCACGAACAGGTACAGCCGCGAGAACGCGATGAGCGAGGCGACCACCAGCGCGGCGATACCAGCCTTCCTGTTGTAGTGGAATATTGCGACGGCAGCCGCGAACGAGATCATTGCGTGCGCGGAGGGGAAGGAGAAATCCTTCGGGACGTCCACGAGCATCGGGAACGCCGTGTCAATCCAGCAGGGACGCGAGCGCGCCACGAGGTGTTTCAGCAGGAGATTCCCCACAAGCAGTCCACCGGCCATTCCGCCGGCGATGGCAATACTTGCGCGGTATTTCCGGAATACCAGGAACAGCAGCGCCGCCAGAATCCATACCGCCCCCATTTCGGTGAGGTATGTTATCTTGGGCATGATGAAATCCATGAATCCGCAGGACAGGTTGTCGTGAATAAAATAGAGTATCTTGAAGTCGGCGTTGGTTATCCAGTCCATTTCTGTGCACTCCTTGATTTAATCAAAAAGACCGCCCATTTCTGAGCGGTCAGCAGAGCTTTGAATTAAGCCTTGACATTCAGGACAGTTCCCTTTCCGTCTGGGGAGGGCATATTGTTCAGCATATCGGTGATAGCTTCCATGCTCTGTTCGTTGGCTTCCATAGTCTTTTTCATCATGCCTACGGAAATACCATTCTGTAAGTTTGCCATTGCCATATTCATGGACAGGGCAGCAATATCCATTTCCATAAAAAGACCTCCTTTTCATGATACCACAGGATATCTCTGGATTCAGTATATCACATTATTATAGGTTTGTCAAGTGTTTTAGCCGCAGTCATCAAAGCAGTCTGCTGTGTAATGAAGTATAATATAATAAGCAAATTAATTTATTGCTTTACCAGAACAAAGAATGTGTGAGAACGAATGAAATGGAGTTTGTAAAAAATGAGCACACCTGTAAAGCCCCGTAAAATTACGGAAGATATCCTGTTGAATCTCAAAACACGCCGCTGTCGTGTCACCTGTTCCGAGGCGACGGCGCAGACGGACATAAGCTGGGACGACTATCTGGAACTATGCTTTGAAAAAGAGCTGATATATTATGTGGACCTTGAATCCTTCCGGCTGGAAATGCAGCTGGACAACATAATCGGGTACATGAAAAAGGACGGCGTGTTCGTATTTCAGTGCCGGGTGAATTCCGGCAGCGACTTCGAATGGATAACCGTTTCTGCCGTAGTTGCAGAGAAATCCGGCGATGAAATCACCCGGCTGCGTATCACGGCGGAAAGCCAGAATATATACAGCCTGAACGGCAGGGACACCGATGATGAGATAATCCGGGAAATGCTGTTCAAGGGATTCGGCAAAGGTGTATTCCAACACCATATGGATAGACGTGCTTGCGGACAGATACCTGGTTCAGAACCTGTACGGCGATGACTGCTACGAGGAAATGACCGCAAAGCCCACGGGATTCTACACCCACGACAACCTGTGCTATGCCGCGATGTCGATGAAGCGGTCGGGGTAGAAGTTGGATACGCCGATAGCACGCGCCTTACCTGTCTTGTATGCTTCCTCCATCGCGCGGTAGCTGCCGTAGTAATCCCCGAAAGGCTGGTGGATCAGCAGCAGGTCAACGTAGTCGCTCTTCAGCTTCCTGAGGGTTCGTCGATGGAAGCCTACGCCCTCTCGTATCCGGCATTGTTGATCCAGATCTTTGTGGTGATGAAAAGCTCCTCCCGGGGAGGTCCGCACTTGGCGATGGCGTTTCCGACGTCCTCCTCGTTGCCGTATGCCTGGGCAGTGTCTATGCTGCGGTATCCGTTCTTTATCGCTTCAAGTACGCAGCGTTCTGTTTCCTCCGGAGGTGTCTGGTATACTCCGTAGCCGAGCTGCGGCATTTTCACGCCGTTATTTAGTAACGAAATCCATGTTCTGTTCCTCATTCAGTATTCATTCCGTTCGGGAAAGAATCCCGGACTCCTCTTTACAATCCTAGGAGTCCTCGGCGTTGTTCGCCTTGAGGTCGCGCATGGTTTCAAGGCACTCCTGGATTCCGTCTGCGCACGCCATTTTCGCCGCCATGGACTTCTTGTGCATAGCGTGCTGAACGCGGTTGGTGCAGCCGACGATCAGGAAAGCCACCGGCAGCACCCACAGCGCCGCAAGCGCCATCTTCCAGTTAAAGAACCGACTTTCTGTAGTCGCTCCACATCTTCGCGAATATTCCGTCCCCGGAGGAAAGCTCCGCGCCGCTGCCGGATTCCGCGATCTTTCCGTCAGCAAGCACGAATATCCTGTCGGCGTTGATGACGGTGGACAGCCTGTGGGCTATCATGATAACTGTCCTGCCTTTGAGAAGTTCGGCGAATGCCTTCTGCACCCGTACCTCGTTGTCCGGGTCGGCGAATGCGGTCGCTTCGTCGAGGATAACCACGGGGGAATCCTTAAGGATCACCCGGGCTATTGCGACGCGCTGCTGCTCGCCGCCGGAAAGGTAGATACCGCCGGTGCCGATAACGGTGTTCACTGCGTCCGGCAGCTTTTCGAGAATATCGCCGCACTGCGCCGCTTCAAGCGCACGCAGCACCTCATCGTCCGAGGCTTCCGGACGAGCCATTCGCACGTTTTCGAGGATCGTTCCCTTAATAAGGCGGCTGTTCTGGAATACGAAGGAAACCATATCCATCAGCTGTTCCTTGGGGAAATCCCGGACGTTCACGCCGCCGATGAGCACTTCGCCGCTGTCCGCGTCGAAGAACCGGGAGATTATGTTCGCGAGTGTAGTTTTTCCGCCGCCGGAGGGCCCTACGAACGCGCAGGTCTGTCCGGAGACTATCTTCAGTGAGATACCGTCCAGCGCCTTATTGCTGCCGTCGTAGCTGTAGGATACGTTCCGCAGCTCCACGGAGTGATCCGCGGGCTTCACGGGAGCGCTACCCTGGGAGAGCGGCTCCATGGACATCACGCTGTCGATACGGCTGATGGCGTCGGATACGACCATCTTGTTCTCGCTGTTGAACATGATCTTCGTGAGAGTAACAGTCAGCAGCGGAGTTATGATGATGTAGAACATGAGGTTCAGCAGGAACTCATTGGACACACCGTCCGCGGTGAACCATATCGCCGCAGCGATGAGCATTGCGAAAACGGCGTTCACGGCGGTGGTCAGGAACATCATCGGCAGCCGGAGCTGATTCGTGTATCTGATGGTCCATTCGCCGTAGCGGTCGATCGCGCCCTTGAATTTCCTGAAGGAGAACACGGTCTGCCCGAAGGTCTTTACGACGGGGATTCCGCGGACGTATTCCACCGCCTCGTTGGACATGTCGTTGAGCGCGTCCTGGTATTCAGTCATGCTCTTCTTGAGGGACTTACCGGTCATGAACACCATCATGATGACGAAAGCCAGCACCGCCGGTACAAGGCTGAGGAGTCCCAGGCGCCAGTCGAATACCATCATGAGCACCAGCAGGGCCACCGGCGTGATGTAGGCTGTCACCGTATCCGGGAGCATATGCGCGAGGTAGGTTTCGGTCGCGCCGCTGCATTCGTTGATTATCTTGCGGAGCTTACCGGTGCCGAAGTTCTCGGCGAATCCCAGCGGAAGCCCGGCGATGTGCCGCGTCATGGCGATACGCAGGTTGGTCGCAACGCGGAATGCCGCCAGGTGCGAGCAGAGCAGCGCGGCAATGTACACAAGGAAAGCCAGCGCCGAGAATCCCATGGCAGCCCAGCCCCATTCGCTGATGTGTACCGCCTGGCTGAAATCCGGACTGACGTCCAGGACCTCCCTGATTATCCTCCAGAGATACCAGAACGGAACCAGTGCGATCACAGCGCTTATTCCGGCGAGCACCCACGAAAGATAGGTGAGCACCCTGTGCTTTCCGGCGTATCCCATCAGCACAGAAAGATCTGATTTCTTCTTCAAGTTGATGTTCCTCCTTTTGTTAGCCCGAGCTAACTCTTTGGTTTATCTGTAGCCGCAGTTTGTAAGCTGCGGCTTGTTTACTTGTTTATGTGAACAGGTCGTCCGCTCCTGCAACGTCCGGGATTCCCATGAGCTTCGACCAGCCTGCCGCCTGGAAAATGTACATCTGCCGGACGTAATCCCGGCTCTTTTCCCGGGGGAGGTCGTGGATTATCAGCTCAAAGTAGGAAGCGAACATTCCGCTGACGATAACGTGCTCAAGATCCTGGTCAATATCCGGGACATTAATTCCCTGGGAGCGCAGCACCTCGTAGAATTTATGTGTGGCTTCCACCTCGATACGCACTATCTCGTCCATGAAGGCGGCGTATTTTGTCCCCTCGGAGCAGGTGAGCACCAGTCGGAATGCGGTCTTGTTCTCGTAGAGATAGTCTATCATGTCCATCATCCAGCTGCTGGAGGTCACTCCCAGGTGGCTCCGCTGGGATTCCGGCGGAAGGCTGGCGAACATGTTCTGCACCTTGCGGTATTCCTCCATGAAATGATCGACGGGGGCGGCGAGGGCGTTGAACAGCTCCACCTTGCTGGAAAAGTAGCCGTAGAAAGCCCCGGTGGTAACTCCGGCGTCCTTGACTATGTTCCGCAGTGAAGCGCGCTGGAATCCCTTGCTGAGGAATTCAGCCGCACCAGCGGAAATTATCCTTTCAAGGGTGTTGTTTTCGTCGGGCATGCTGACTCTCCTTCTTGTATAACACTGTTATATAACACTGTTATAATACCACATACTTCGACGGTTGTCAATGGGCGGAAGCACTTTTTGTGAATTCCGGCGAAAATATTTCAGCAGGAGAGTGTCGGTTAGTCAGAACTTACAAATGTCGCGTTTACTGTTGCAAGACAGGGGGATTTGTGATATAATGAGTTAGCGATAACTAACTGAAAGGAGAATTACAATGTTTACGCAGATAATATATGGCATACTGATACCGTTTATCGGGACTACCGCCGGGTCCGCCTGCGTGTTCTTCCTGCGCAGGGAGCCGCACTTCCTTGTGCAGAGGAGCCTGACCGGATTCGCGGCAGGCGTCATGACCGCCGCCTCGGTGTGGAGCCTGCTTATCCCGGCGATGGAGCAGTCCGCCGCAATGGGCAGGCTGAGCTTCATTCCGGCGGCGGTGGGATTCGCTCTCGGAATACTGTTCCTGCTGATCCTCGACCAGGTGATTCCGCACCAGCACATGAATTCCGACACGCCGGAGGGGCACCGCAGCACCCTGGGGAAGAACACCATGCTCCTCCTGGCGGTCACCCTGCACAACATTCCGGAGGGAATGGCGGTGGGAGTCGTATACGCCGGGCTTGCAAGCGGCGGCGCAAATATCGCTGCCGCCAGCGCCCTGGCGCTTTCCCTTGGAATCGCTATACAGAACTTCCCGGAGGGCGCGATAATCTCCATGCCGCTGCGTTCCTCGGGAATGGGCAAGGGGAAGGCGTTCCTGCTGGGAACGCTTTCCGGAGCGGTGGAGCCGGTCGCGGCAGTGCTGACGGTGCTGCTGTCCGGATTCGTGGTGCCGGTACTTCCTTACCTGCTCAGCTTTGCAGCCGGCGCAATGATCTACGTCGTCGTGGAGGAGCTTATCCCGGAAATGTCCGGGGAGCCGCACTCCAATATCGGTACAGTCGCTTTCGCCGTTGGATTCATTATCATGATGAGTCTTGACACGGCGCTCGGCTGAAATTCCCGACAATATATCCGCTCCCGGGCGTGAATACTGCCCGGGAGCCCCTTTATATTCCAGAAAAAATTCCGTTAACTAGCGGCTAACTTTTTATTGACAAACCGGACTGGCTGTGTTATAATCATATATACTGTTATTTATAACTAACTCGCTTATTGCATACTAACCAAAGCAGTTTTGAGTGCAAAGCTAAGTTAGCCAAATCTAACCAGGAGGTTCGTATGACATTGTCGGAATACAGGTATCTGCAAACGATAAACGGGCTGTACGATGGGACTGTGGGAATACGGCTCAGTGCCATTGCCGCCGCGATGGACGTGACTAAAGTCAGTGTATTCAAGGCGGTGGAGCGTCTGGAACATGATAGTCTTATCGCCCGGGACGCGAGAAATCGTGTGATAATGACGCAGAGAGGCAGCGATACGCTGGAGAAATATAACATACTCATAGGCTGGCTCAGCGGACATCTTGAGAAGAATTGCCGGGTGCCTGCGGACACGGCAAGGCGCGACGCCGCAGGAGCGATATGCGCGTTCAGCGATGAGAGCATATCGGCGCTGACGGAATTCATAAAGTCGGAAAAGGAGAAAAGACATGCTGGATAAGGAATTGCTGCGGCTTCTGGGCGGCAACAGAAAATACATATTTTACACCGTGGCGGTCATGATGACTGGGCTTCTGGCGAATCTCTCGATTACCGCCGGGATTTGCACAGCGATATATCTGCTGACGCAGCAGGCGGAGCCGGGAGCCTACCTCATGCCGGCGCTGCTGGCGGCAGGCGGGATAATCGTGCGTTATGCCGCGAGCCGGGTTTCCGGAAATCTGAGGGATATTCTCGGCAGGAAAGCTAAAAAGGACCTCCGGGAAAAGACCTACGACAAAATAGTAAGGTTGGGAGTACGGAGCACCGATGGAATGAGCATTGCCGGGCTGACCCAGGTGGCAATGGAGGGGATCGAGCAGCTTGACCTGTACTATTCCTCGTATATTCCGCAGTTCTTCTATGCCATGCTGGCGCCGTTTGTGCTTTTCCTGGCGACAGTATGGATCGACTGGAGGGTGGCGGTGGCGCTTATCTGCTGCGTACCGCTTATCCCAGTGTCCATCATCGCGGTGTCGAAGTACGCCAAGAAGATATTCGCGAAATACTGGGGGAAGTACACTTCTATGGGCGACAGCTTCCTGGACAGCGTACAGGGACTGCGCGAGCTGAAAATATTCCGTGCGGACGCCGCCCGGCATGAGAAGATGAACCGCAGCGCGGAGGAATTCCGGAAGATCACCATGAAGGTCCTGGTAATGCAGCTGGCAAGTACCACGATCATGGATATGGTGGCATACGGCGGCGCCGGACTGGGGATAGCGTTCGCTGTTACCGGGGCGGCGTATCGCGGACTTCCGCCGGTTTACGCGCTGTTCCTGATACTGGTGGCGGTGGAGTTCTTCCTGCCGCTGCGTGCATTCGGCTCGGCGTTCCATGTGGCGATGAACGGAGTCAGCGCAGGAAAGAAGATACTCTCCCTCTTGGCGCAGCCGGATCCCGTCTGGGGAGATGAGGAGCTTTCCGGTACTGAACTCCGGCTGGACAACGTGACCTTCAGCTACGACGGTGAGCGCAGCGTGCTCCGGAATGTGAGCATGAAATTCCCGGCGGTTGGAATGACGGCTATCGTCGGCGAGAGCGGCTGTGGAAAATCCACGGCGGTGGGACTGCTGACCGGAGCGCTCCGCCCCGGCTCCGGAACTGTGATCGCAGGCGGAAAGCCGCTGGAGAATCTTTCCCGGGCGGCATATTATTCCCGGGTGGCGGTGGTGAGCTGCAACACTTATGTTTTCAATACGACCGTCCGGGAGAACTTCCGTCTGGCGAAAAAGGACGTCACGGACGATGATATAATATCTGCACTGGAGCAGGTGAACCTGGCGGATTTTATCCGCGAAAACGGAGGACTGGACAAGGCAGTGACCGAGGACGGCGCGAATATTTCCGGCGGTCAGAAGCAGCGGCTCGCTCTTGCGGTGAATCTTGTGGCGGATAAGGATATCTACATTTTTGATGAGGCGACGAGCAATATCGACATCGAGAGTGAATCCGTAATAATGCGGAATATAAAGGCGCTGTCCGGGATGAAAAGCGTTATCGTTATCTCCCACCGCCTGGAAAACGTGGTGCCGTCCGACCTGATATACTACATGGATAACGGCGAGGTCCGGGAGAGCGGCACGCATGTCGCGCTGATGGCGCAGCAGGGCGGATATTTTACGCTGTATACGGCACAGAAGGCACTGGAAAATGGCTATACGGAGGTGGCAGAATGAAGAAGTCGATATGCAGGAGTGGCGCCAGGATAATGGCGAGCCTTGTCATGCTGCTCGGAAGCCTGGCATACATAATGGTGCTCGCGGTAATAAACGGCTCCCTGGGATTTTTCTGCGCCATGGGCGTTACGCTTTTCGGCGCGGTGGGAGTTGCGAAGGTCATGGGGGAAGCTATCGCGCTTTCCTACGGCTGGATAATCGCGCTCGCGATAGGCTGCGGAGTACTGCGCGGACTGCTGCGCTACCTGGAGCAGTACGGGAATCACTACATTGCTTTCCGCCTCCTTGCCGTGCTGCGCAGCAGGATTTTCGGAGCGCTGCGCACTCTGTGCCCGGCAAAGCTCGAGAGCAAGCAGAAAGGCTCGATAATCGCGATGATAACCTCGGATATCGAAACCCTGGAGGTGTTCTATGCGCATACTATTTCGCCGATATGCATTGCTGTAATAGTGTCGCTGGCAGTATTCATCTTCGTGGGGAATATCGCCCACTGGTACCTGGCGTTTGTGGCGCTTCTGGGATACGCGGCGGTAGGGATAGCGCTGCCGCTGATATCCTCGGCACGGCTGAAGGAAAGCGGCGTGAGATACCGCGCTGAGTTCGCCGGATTCAACGCATTCTTCCTGGACAGCATAAAGGGAATAAGGGAGATCGTCCTGAACAACGCCGGCGAAAGCCGCAGGGCGGAGGTTGACCGCCGCTCTGACGTCCTCCTCGAAGAAACCCGGAAAATGAAGAAAGACATCACCCGGGCTGCCGCCGCCACGGAGCTTACGGTATCCCTGGCGATAATCGCGGCGCTGGCGGTCGGAGTGCTCCTGGTCGGCTGCGGAATGCTCTCCGTCGGCAGAATGATCATAGGAGTGACGGCGGTGTTCGGGTCATTCGGACCGGTCATTGCGATTTCCGCCCTCCCGGGGAATCTCACGCAGACCTTTGCGAGCGGCGACAGAGTGCTGAACCTGCTCTCCGAAAAGCCTGCGGTGGAGCCCGTGGAGAACGGCGAGGAATTCACCTTTGACAACCTGGACGTCAGGGATCTTTCCTTCTCCTACGACGGGGAAAATCCGGTGCTGTCCGATATCTGTATGCACGCCGGCAAGGGCGAGATCGTCGGAATAGTGGGCGAGAGCGGCTGCGGAAAATCCACGTTCCTGAAGCTGCTGCTGCGATTCTGGCAGAAGGACCGGGGTACTATCGCCTACAACGGCACGGACATCGACAGAATAGACGGCGCCAGCCTGCTGGACAACGTGACCATGGTCAGCCAGACGACATACCTGTTCGATGAATCCATCGAGGACAACCTGCGCATTGCGAAGCCGGAAGCCACTCAGCAGGAGATTGAGGAAGCCTGCCGAATGGCGTCGATACACGACTTCGTCATGTCGCTGCCGGAGGGATACAAAACCCGGGTCGGGGCGCTCGGCGACAATCTTTCCGCCGGGGAGAAGCAGCGCCTGGGACTTGCGAGGGCGTTCCTGCGCGGAAGCAGCCTGATACTCCTGGACGAGCCGACCAGCAATGTGGACAGCATAAACGAGGGTATCATACTGAAAGCGCTCCGGGAGCAGAAGCGCAGCAGGAGCATAATCCTTGTTTCGCACCGTGAGAGCACGATGGCGGTTGCCGACCGTGTTTACCGCGTCGAGAAAGGAATAATGCATGAATGCTGACAAAAAGCGCGAGCGCGAAAAAAAGACGGTATCGCTCATGATACGGCTGTATTGCAGGAAAAGGCACCACACCTCCGGCGGATTGTGCGCCGAGTGCCAGGCGCTTTCGGATTACGCGGTGCAGCGCAGCGACCGCTGCCCGTTCATGGAAACCAAGACATTCTGCTCGAACTGCCGGGTGCACTGCTATAAGCCGGAAATGCGCGAGAAGATACGCGAGGTAATGCGGTTCTCGGGACCGAGAATGCTGCTTTACCACCCGGTAATGGCGGTTCGGCATGTTGTTGAGAGCAAGAAGGAAAAACGAAGACTGGAGATGAACAAGTGAAGAAGGCGATTCTTATAATTACAGGCTGCATAGGCGTTGGACTCGGCGCTGTGGGCGCAGTGCTTCCGCTTCTGCCGGCATTTCCGTTTCTGATGCTGGCGGCGGTTTGCTTTGCGAAAAGCTCCGAACGGCTGGACAGGTGGTTCCGTGGGACGAAGCTGTATAAGAACGACCTGGAGAGCTTCGTGAATGGGCAGGGAATGACGAAGCGCACCAAGATAAAGGTGATGATAACCGTCACCCTGCTGATGGCAGTGGGATTCGCGGTGATGTTCGCACGGGAGGTTTACATACCATGCATGATACTCGGGGGAGTTTGGCTCTTCCACATAATCTACTTTGCGTTCGTGGTCAAGACGCACAGGAAAGAGGAGAGCGCCGAGGAGTAAGCGCATAAATAGAACAGCCGCCGTAAATTATTTACGGCGGCTGTTGCGTTTACATATCCTTGAGTATCACGATGGGAATAGGCGGACAGTTCGGGCGGTTGACAAAGGGCATTTCAATGACGGTGTATCTTCCGCTGTCGATGGTGGGCAGATATTCCAGCAGGGCGTCGCGCTCCTCAAATCCTGTTTCCCTGCCGTAGTAGATTATCAGCGTCATGATTCCGCCGCTCTTGAGCAGCTTCATTCCTTTTTCTATCGCTGGAATGCTGGTGGATTTGTTGGTGAATATGTTGTGGTCGCCCTTGGGGAGCCAGCCGAAGTTGAACGTAATGCAGGACACCGTGCCCTCCTCGCATACTTCGTCCATTTCGCTGTGGCTCTTCAGCAGTACGTCCGCGCGGTCGGACATTCCGTTTGCTTCAAGCAGCGCCCGGGTGCTGTCCACTGCGTCCTGCTGTATGTCGAAGGCGGTCACATGTCCGGTTTCTCCGACCAGTTTTGCCAGGAACAGCGTGTCGTTTCCACGGCCGGCGGTGGCGTCAATACAGATGTCCCCCGGCTGTACCTTTTCCTCGATTATTCTGTGGATTATGTTAAGTGCGCTGAAATGCTTTCTCGGATCCATTTTGTCCTCCTGTGTTGGTTTTCATACCGATATTATATCATTATTCCGCGGATTTGTAAAGCAGTATTGCTCCGGTCTGATTAATTGTCAGTTCATGCCTGAAAAGTTAACAAAAAGATAACAATTCTGTGGTAGTATAAAATAGACATATTATGCGGAAAGGAGGCGGACAGATGAAAGAACTTTGGGAAAAGCTACTGAAATATATCAGAAAACTTACCCCGGCGATAAAGAGGGCTTTCCTGCTTCCGCCGGGGGTTATCCTTGTTCTTTTCCCTGCAACAATGGTGCTGTGTATTATCGCTTTGAATAATCGTGGATTGTTTCCGGCGATGGAGTATACGATATATCTGATATCCGCGTACTCCCTCGCGGTGCTCATCGTAGGCATGAGCGACGTGTCCAAGCTGGTCATGCGGAGATTACACGGGAGCCGCGTGTGGCGGTGGGCGCAGAGCAATCCTATCGCAAGCCTGTTCATCAGCGATTTCCGGTTCCGTGGGGAACTGTCGCTGTACCAGGGACTTATGATGAGCACTCTGTTTGCGGTATTCAAGGGCGCTGCGGCGATATTCTACCAGTCCCAGTGGTTCGCGGCGGTTGCCGGGTATTACATCATCTTCGGAATATCCAGGCTGCTCCTTGTGCGCAGCTGGCGGAAATCCCAGAAGCTGAGCGGAGAACGGCGCCGTATCCGAGAACTGAAAGGTTACCGGCAGTGCGGCTGTCTTATGTTCCTGTTGAATGTCGGTATTCAGGTGATGGTGGTCCAGCTTATCCGGGAGGAACACACCATCGCATACCCAGGCTCCATCATCTACATAACCGCGGCTTACACCTTCTATATACTTACGCTCTCCATCGTGAACATTGTGAAGTTCCGGCGGCTGAACAGCCCGGTGCTGTCCGCTTCCAAGGCACTGAACCTCGCCGGAGCGCTCATGTCGCTGTTCACGCTCCAGAATGCGCTGACTTCCAGGTTTGGCAGCGGCGACAGCAATTTCCGTATGATAATGAACAGTATCGTCGGCGCGGCTGTCTGCCTGACTGTGCTGTCGATGGCTGTGTATATGCTGATGCATTCCAGCCGGGCATTGAGGAAACAAACCGCAATGTAATCAGCGCTTTTCCGGAAATTTCTGCAACACTTGTTGTAAATTCCAGATTTTGATTGACAAATAGCATTCGTTGTGTTATACTGAATCTGTAATCTATCGTCGATTCCCGACGTAATGCGTATTTAAAAGGAGATTGGTTATGTTTTGTGAAAAGTGCGGTGCGCAGCTTGGTGCAGGTATGAAATTCTGTACCGCCTGCGGAGCCCCTGTCGGCGTAAGCGAGCCCGAGCAGGGAGCGCCTGCCCCCGTAAATAACGGTGGCACCGGCGCAGTCAATGATCTTATGAATTCCTATTATCGTGCGGCGCAGGGAACTCAGCCCTCCGCTGCTCCGGCGAGTGCTCCGGTACAGCCGGGCGTTCCGGTGCAGGGCGCGGCATTCCCCCAGGGCGCGCAGCCCCAGGGGTATCCGAACGGCGCTCCGGTGCAGAATACCGGGATACCGGCGCAGGGTGCGAATCCCTACCAGGGAATACCGCAGCAGCCCGGCGTAATGCCGGAGGCGTATTCCGCGTATCCCCAGGCAGTGAAGCCTATTAAGAAGCCGGGCAAGTTCAGAAAGTTCCTGCCGGCAGCGTGCATAGCCGGCGGCGTGGTAGTCCTCGCCGGAACCGGGCTTATCGTGTACAACTGCAACAAGGCGTTCTTCACGCATTCCGCGCTTGGCGACGCAGGCTACGCGCACGAAATGGTGATAGGCACGCTGACCAGCGGAAAGACCGGGGAAATACTGAACAAGTCGCTCAATGCCGCAGGAAACATGATGAGCGCCCAGAGCGCCATCAACCGCCTGTATTATGACAGCGGCTACGATACATACTACAACTACAAGGACACCCTGGCGTTGGAGTACTATTCCCAGATACTCCAGAGCTACATCGGTACGTCCGGCGTGCAGATGACCGTTTCCGCGGACGTCCAGCTCAACAGTGACGGCAAGGACGCCATCGAGAGCTTGGTCGGCAGCAGCGTCGATATCGACGAGATACTGAAGTCGATATCCGACCTGAAGTTCACGGCAGCCGAGAAGGTGGAGAACGACACCATCGAGGGCGCGGCTTCCCTCACTATAGGCAGCGATACCATTGCTGCGGCGCAGGTGCGCTATGAAAAGGACGGCACCTACACAGTGATACTGCCGGGGATTTCCGACATCGGTATCAAGGGCGAGCTTCCTACGCTCGATATGGACAGCCGTACTTCCGGGACTGTCAGCAGCTACAACTTCAGCGCGCTTGAGCAGAAAATAAAGCAGAAGACAAGACCGCTGTTTGAGAACTACAAGTACAAGTACACCACCGGCAGCGACCTCGTCAGGGGCGTGGAATTCGACGGCATGAAGGTCGAGATCACGCTGAATGTGGCTGACGCTTACGAGCTTTACAACGTCGTTCTGGAAGTAATGAAGAACGACAGCAGTTTCGTCAGATACATGTCCCAGATAAGCGGAACTGACGCCGATGATTTTATATCCGGTATTGAGTACGTCATTGAGAATAACAACTCCGAAATCGAGTACCTCAATGAGTATTACGACGGCGGCGATGAGTACAGGATCACGGCGTACATGAACAACAACAATACTCTTGCCGGCGTCGGAATTAAGATGGACGATGTCAATACCATCTTCATTTCCAACGGTAAGGATGCCGCTTTCTCCTATAAGGAAGGCGATACTGAGTATGTCAGGTTCAATGCCGAGGGTAAATCCGCCAGCGAGGGAACAGCGAAGCTGGTGATCACCGACAGATATTATTCCAACGTCCAGACTTACACCGTGGATTACAAGAACTTCGGCATGATGACCGCGTTCGGCATGCCCTGCATCAAAGGCGATTTCGAGATGAGCCTTGACGCCGGCGAGCTGTATGACATAAGCGGCGACATTAGCAGAATCGGCGGCGCGAAGCTCCTGCTCTCCATCTCCCCGAACGGCCAGGGAATGAAGATTTCCGCCGGAGTGAGCAGCGACGACTACGGCAAGGTAATGCTGAACATTGATTACGACGCCGCAGGAACCGTGGCTCCCAAGCCGGGCAATAATTACAAGCTGTACGACCCCACCGACAGCGACATGCTGAACGAGATCAACTCTGACCTCATGGATCACATCGGGAAGCTTGCTGAAAAGTACGCGATAATCGACAGCATTTACACTCCGACCTTCAAGGGGTATTTGGATTCCAGCAGGGTAGCCGAGGCGGATTCCACGGCTTCGACGATAAAGGCGGCAACCACCACATTCCTTACGAAAGCTGATACATATGGTGCTACCTTGGTAGGTGATGGTACGCTGTACGCCTATGTATCCGGCGGCTACTGGACTTTATACAGCACCCCTGGATACTTCCGCAATGATGCGTTCACATGGGACGGCGGCTCTTACAAGGATAAGGATTTCGCCCTCTTCATTCAAGATATGCTGCCCTCCATCGACGACGGAACGGTTGAGATCATCATAACAAACGGCTCTGTAACGGGAGTTGCCTATGTTCCCGGAACGTCAGTATACACTGGTACACTGCCTAATTATGACAGCTGGGATTATTACGGCTGGTTCTCGTTTGGAAGCGGCGATGGGATTACTCCCGATGGAACGGTGATAGGTACTGCTCCGAAGCTTTACAATTATTAAGAATAAAAGGGAAGCGGTAACGCTTCCCTTTTTATTATACCCCTTTATTATAATATCTCCGCCGCCTTTTCCGGGAGTTCCTCAAAGGAACGTATTTCCGGCACGGCCCGGTTCATCTGACCGAATCCGTAGGCAGCGCGGATAAACGGTATTCCGGCGAAATCCGCGGAATCCAGGTCGCCCTGGGTGTCCCCGACGTAAACCGCCCTGTCGATGGAATTCCGCCGGATAACCAGCCGGATATTCTCGCCCTTGGAAAGACCTGTGCCCCCGGCGCTCTCGTGGTCGTCGAACAGGTCGTGCATTCCAGCGAAATCCAGGAAGCACTCGATGTACCCCACCTGGCAGTTGCTGACGATGATCAGCGTGTATTCCTTCCGGAGGAGCTCCAGCGTTTCCCGTAGCTTCGGGTACAGCTTTCCGCCGTGCCGCGCGATGTATTCCAGCTCATACCCCACGCATTCACGCAGCGCCCTCCGGCGGAGCTCATCGGGGGTGTCCGGCAGCGCGATGGGGAATATTTGCTCCAGCGTCTTTCCCATGAATCCGCGGATGTCCGCCGGGGTAAGCACGCGGTCTATTTCCGGGTAGCGGCGGAATACCTCGTTCCAGGAGCCGCACACGCTCTCGGAACTGTCCCAGAGAGTTCCGTCAAGGTCGAATATTATCGCTTTTTTCATTGTCGTTCTCCTTCGTGTTGGTCTTTCACTAATTATACAATGCCCGGGCGGATTTGTCAATCGGTGCGAACATTGGGCTTGCATTTTTCCTGGATTTGTGATATACTAAGTAAGATAATGCAGTTTTGTGCCCGTTTGCGGCATTGCTGCGGTAAACAGGAGATGCATAAATGGCAAAGGAAAACAATTACAACGACCTTGTGTCGCTGAAGGGACCGGACCAGGTTCGTCTGCGCCCGGGCGTAATTTTCGGCTCGGACAGTGTTGACGGCTGCCGCCACTCGGTGTTCGAGATAATCTCGAACTCCATCGACGAGGCGCGCGAGGGCTACGGAAAGCGCATAATCATTACGCTGCACGCCGACAAGTCCATAACCGTTGAGGACTTCGGCAGAGGTATCCCGATAGATTTCAACAAGGCTGAGGATAAATATAACTGGGAGCTGGCATTCTGTACGCTGTACGCCGGCAGCAAGTATAATAATAACTCCGGCGGAAATTACTCCTTTGCGCTGGGACTTAACGGTCTGGGACTCTGTGCTACCCAGTTCTCCAGCGAATACATGGAGGTAGAGAGCCGCCGCGGTCAGTGGAACTACTCCCTGCGCTTCGAAAAGGGATTCAACGTGACCCAGGACGAGCGCGGATTCAAGAAGTCCCGGGGCGACGGGACTACCGGAACCAAAATACACTGGAAGCCCGACCTGGAGGTGT
Organism: uncultured Oscillospiraceae bacterium; assembly: GCA_900542145.1. Taxonomy (GTDB): domain Bacteria; phylum Bacillota; class Clostridia; order Oscillospirales; family Ruminococcaceae; genus CAG-115. The sequence goes on from UQMF01000015.1 coordinate 36,278, forward strand.
TTACCGATATAGATATCGGCGTGGAGTACCTCGCGGATATCCTCCGCAGACAGGCGGTGGTGAACGACGGCGTGGAGCTTGTCCTCAAGGACGAGCACGAGGACGGAACGTTCACCGAGCAGATATACTGCTACGAGAACGGGATCAGCGACTACCTGCTGGAGGTGGTCGGCGATAAATCCCTGACTACGCCGCAGCACTGGACTGCCGAGCGCCAGGGTCGTGACCGTGAGGACAAGGACGAATACAAGCTGAAGATGAACGTCGCGTTCACGTTCAGCAAGGAAGTCCAGTTCATCGAGCACTACCACAATTCCAGCTGGCTGGAGCACGGCGGAAGTCCGCAGAAGGCGCTCCAGAAGGCGTTCCTGTCCCAGATCGACGGCTACCTCAAGAACGGGAACAAGTACAACAAGGGCGAGAAGAGCATAAAGTGGGAGGATGTCGAGGACTGCCTGGTGTTTATTTCCAACAACTTCTCCACCCAGGCAAGCTACGAGAACCAGACGAAAAAGGCGGTCACCAACGAGTTCATCACCGAGGCGATGACCGAGTGGCTCAAGCACCAGCTTGAGGTCTATTTCCTGGAGAATCCGGACGAAGCCGTGAAGATAGGCACCCAGGTGCTTATTAACAAGCGGTCCCGTGAGAACGCCGACAAGGTGCGCCAGAGTACGCTCCAGAAGCTCACCGGAACCATCGACCTCACCAACCGCATAGACAAGTTCGTGGACTGCCGCAGCAAGGACGTGTCGCGCCGTGAAGTCTACATCGTGGAGGGTGATTCCGCGCTGGGTTCGGTAAAGCTCGCGCGCGACGCGGAGTTCCAGGCGGTCATTCCGGTCCGCGGTAAGATACTGAACTGTCTGAAGGCAAGCTACGACAAGATATTCAAGAGCGAGATCATCACCAACCTGATAAAGGTACTGGGCTGCGGCGTGGAGGTAAAAACCAAGGCTAACAGGCAGCTTTCAACATTCAACCTGGACAATCTGCGCTGGAACAAGATAGTAATATGCACCGATGCCGATGAGGACGGATTCCAGATACGCACGCTGATACTCACGATGATACAGGAACTTTGCCCCACGCTCATCGAGAAGGGCTATGTCTACATCGCGGAATCTCCGCTGTATGAGATAACCACTAAGGAGCGCACCTACTTTGCCTACACCGAGCCGGAAAAGACGAAGATACTCGGCATGATAGGCGACGCAAAGTACACTATTCAGCGAAGCAAAGGTCTTGGCGAGAACGACCCGGACATGATGAGCCTTACCACCATGAATCCCGAAACGCGCCGCCTGATAAAGGTGAATCCTACTGATATGGAGGCTACCCGGGAGATGTTCGACGTGCTTCTCGGCAACGACCTTGAGGGACGTAAGCGGTTCATAAGGGAGAACGGCAGCAGGTACCTCGCGGCGGCAGATATCAGTTAAATCAAAGGAAGATAGAATTGAAGAAAAACACTCCAAAGAAGCAGCCCAGGAAGTTCAGCTCCCCGATATCCGGAGCGTACATTGAGGGCAGCGGAATAGTCGAGCAGAAGGACATAGTAAGCACTCTGGAGGAGAACTACATGCCCTATGCGATGAGCGTCATCGTCAGCCGTGCGCTGCCGGAGATAGACGGCTTCAAGCCCTCTCACCGCAAGCTGCTCTATACGATGTATAAAATGGGACTTCTGACCGGAAACCGCACGAAGTCCGCGAATATCGTCGGTCAGACCATGCGGCTGAATCCCCATGGCGACGCCGCGATATACGAAACCATGGTAAGACTGGCGCGCGGCAACGAAGCGCTGCTGCACCCATACGTTGACAGCAAGGGCAACTTCGGCAAGGCGTATTCCAGGGATATGGCGTATGCGGCTTCCCGATACACCGAGGCGAAGCTGGAGCCGATAAGCGGCGAGCTTTTCGCCGAGATCGACAAGGACTCCGTGGATATGGTGCCGAATTACGACAACACCATGCTGGAGCCGAGCCTGTTCCCGGTGAGATACCCGGCGGTGTTGGTCAACAACAACTTCGGTCTTGCGGTATCAATGGCGAGCAACATATGCTCCTTCAATCTCAGCGAGATATGTGAAACCACCATCGCACTTATGAAGGATCCGGAGCACAATGCGCTTTCCACACTGAAAGGTCCGGATTTCCCGGGCGGCGGCTACATTGTCTACGACGAAGCCGAGATGAACAAGATCTACCGCACCGGAACCGGCGCTGTAAAGGTGCGCGCTGTGTACAACTACGACCCGGACGCGCGCTGTATTGAGGTCACGCAGATACCTCCGACCACCACTATTGAAGCGATAATCGACAAGGTTGTCGAGCTTGTCAAGGACGGCAAGGTCAAGGAAATTTCCGACGTCCGCGATGAAACCGACCTTTCCGGTCTGCGCCTGGCGTTCGACCTGAAAAAGGGACAGGATCCCGACGCGGTTATGAACAAGCTGTTCAGGCTGACTCCGCTGCAGGACAACTTCAACTGTAATTTCAACGTGCTCATAAACGGATCTCCGCGTGTTATGGGAGTATATGAGATACTGAACGAGTGGACCATATTCCGCCGCAGCTGCGTTAAGCGCCGCGTGGCGTTCGATCTAAAGAAGAAGAAGGAGAAACTCCATCTGCTGAACGGTCTGAAGAAGATACTGATGGACATTGACTACGCGATAAAGCTGATTCGCGAAACCGACGAGGAATCCGAGGTAGTTCCGAATCTGATGATAGGATTCGGGATAGACGAGGTTCAGGCGGAGTACGTTGCGGAAATAAAGCTGCGTCACATCAACCGGGAATATATCCTCAAGCGCACCCAGGAAACTGCGGATCTTGAGAACGAGATCGCGGACATGGAGGATATCCTCGGAAACGACAACCGTGTGAACAAGCTGATAATCGAGGAACTCCGGGATATATCCAAGAAGTACGGTCAGCCGCGGCGCACGATGTTCCTCTACGATGTGGAGGAATCCGCGGCGGTGGTCGAGGAGCCGGTGAAGTACGGCCCGGTGAACATATTCCTCACCCGGGAGGGCTATTTCAAGAAGATCACGCCGCAGTCCCTGCGCATGAGCAGTCAGCACAAGCTAAAGGAGAACGACGAGATAATCTATTCCGGCGAGGTAAACGGCGGCGCGGAGCTGCTGTTCTTCACGGACAAGTTCCAGGTATACAAGACGCGCTGCGCGGATTTCGACGAAACCAAGGCGAGCGTGATGGGAGATTACATTCCTGCGAAGCTGGGATTCGACGACGGCGAGAGTATACGGTTCATGGCGGTGACGGAGGACTATAGCGAAACCCTCGTGATGTTCTTCCGGAACGGAAAGTGCGCCAAGGTGCCGCTTTCCAGCTACGAAACCAAGACTCGCCGCAAGAAGCTTTCTGGTGCGTATTCCGACCTGTCGGAGCTGGTTGGGATATTCCTCATCAGGGACGACGCGGATTTCGTCCTGAAATCCACGGCAGGAAAGGCGCTGACGTTCAATACGGCGCTGGTGCTTCCAAAGGCTGCGCGTGACACTCAGGGCGTGCAGGTAATGCGCCTGACGAAGGCGGAGCTTGCCGGGGCTTATCCGGCGGATAAGAGCGGCGTAAAGGACGTGGAAGCGCTGCGTATCAAGTCCATTCCCTCGGCAGGAACGGCGACAGACGAAGACATAGACCAGATAACTCTCATGTAATAACGGAGGACACAAAATGCTTACAGATATTGAGATCGCACAGCAGGCGAAGATGAAGAAGATAACCGAGATCGCGGCAAATCTCGGAATTGAGGAGGACGAGGTAGAGCAGTACGGTCACTACAAGGCAAAGCTGAACCAGAAGCTGTTCAACAGACTTGCTGATAAGCCGGACGGGAAGCTGATACTTGTGACCGCCATCAATCCTACCCCGGCAGGCGAGGGAAAGACCACGACTTCCGTTGGTCTGTGCGAAGCCATGAACAAGACCGGCAGGAAGGCTATCCTGGCACTGCGTGAGCCGTCCCTCGGTCCTGTGTTCGGAATCAAGGGCGGCGCAGCCGGCGGCGGATACTCCCAGGTGGTCCCGATGGAGGACATCAACCTGCACTTCACCGGCGACATGCACGCCATCACTGCTGCTAACAATCTGCTCGCAGCCCTCATGGATAACCATATCCAGCAGGGTAACGCCCTCGGGATAGACGTCCGCAGGATACTGTTCAAGCGCGTCCTGGACATGAATGACAGAGCGCTGCGCAATATCGTTATCGGCATGGGCGGCAAGGTGAACGGAATTCCCCGCGAGGATCACTTCCAGATCACCGTTGCCAGCGAGATCATGGCTATCCTCTGCCTGGCGACTGATCTGGAGGACCTCAAGGAGCGCCTGGGCAATATCCTGGTTGCCTACACATATTCCGGCGCACCGGTGTTCGCCCGTGATCTCCACGCGGTGGGCGCAATGACCGCCCTGCTCAGGGACGCCATCAATCCGAACCTCGTCCAGACGCTGGAGGGCAATCCGGCGCTTATCCACGGCGGTCCGTTCGCGAATATCGCCCACGGCTGTAATTCAGTCCGCGCAACAAAGCTCGCACTGAAGCTGGCGGATTACACCATCACCGAGGCAGGATTCGGCTCCGACCTCGGCGCAGAGAAGTTCTTCGACATCAAGTGCCGCTGCGCCGGACTGAAGCCGGACTGCACCGTACTGGTAGCGACTATCCGCGCGCTGAAGTATAACGGCGGAGTTGCAAAGCCCGACCTCACCAAGGAGAACGTTGAAGCCCTCGAAAAGGGAATCGTGAACCTGGGCGTGCACATTGAGAATCTCAGAAAGTTCGGCGTGCCGGTAGTCGTTGCGATCAACCACTTCTACACCGATACCGACGCCGAGATCGCAGTAGTCAAGGATTACTGCGAGAAGCACGGCGCAAAGGTAGCATTCTCCGACGTGTTCCTCAAGGGCGGCGAGGGCGGAATCGAGCTTGCAAACGCAGTCGTTGAAACCATTGAAAGCACAAAGAGCGAATACAAACCGCTTTACGATGAGAAGCTCACCGTCCGCGAGAAGCTGGACATCATCGCAAAGGAGATCTACCGCGCAGACGGCGTGAACTTCGCGCCCAAGGCTGCAAAGGCGCTCAAGGAGATCGAGGATCTCGGTCTGGACAGAGTTCCCGTGTGTGTTGCCAAGACGCAGTACTCCCTGTCCGACGACCCGGCGAAGCTTGGCAAGCCGGAGCACTTCTCCATCACCGTCAGCGATGTCAGGGCGTCCGCCGGCGCAGGGTTCGTGGTAGTCTACACCGGCGACGTCATGGTAATGCCGGGACTGCCGAAAGTACCTGCTGCGGACAACATCGATGTTGACGAAGACGGAAAGATCACAGGTCTGTTCTGATGGAAGAATATGTTGAGTACCTGTCTCACAGCCCGGGGGATACCGCACGCATTGCCGCAGAAGTGACCTCCCGGCTGAAAGCAGGGGATATAATATTGTACGAGGGCGACATGGGAGCCGGGAAAACCACTTTTACAAAGGGAATCGCGGCGGCGCTTGGTATCACCGACCCGGTCACGAGTCCGACTTTCGCGCTGGTGAACGAGTACCCGGAGGGGCGTATTCCTCTGTTCCACTTCGACCTGTACCGTATCGACAGCTATGACGACCTGTATGCCATCGGATTCCTGGATTACCTCGACCGCGGCGGAATTATCGCGGCGGAGTGGAGCGAGAATATTGAGGGGCTGGAGCAGGAGCTTTCCGGGGATTCCTCACGGACGATACTGAAAATTCGCATTGAGAAATCCGGCGAAACAGAGCGTTGTATAAAGGTCAGCGGACAAATAATCTGCCCTCAGTGCTCCGGCGAAGTGGTACGGGCGAAGGTCGTCAAGACCGGAGAAACTGTCCGCGTATGCGAGGACTGCGGCGCTCTCTGGACAGGCGTATGTATATCTGCTGACAATGCTGATACGTTCACCAATTACATGGAGAGCAAGGGTCTGAAGCCTTTCTGCAACGAACTTGAGGACAGGGAATACCTGTGACCCGATAAGGAAGTGACATCATGATACTAGGCATAGACAGTTCCGCGGTATCCGCCGGCTGCGCGCTTATGGACGACAGCGGCAGGATAATCGCAGAGCAGTTTCTTAACACTAAGCATACGCATTCACAGACGCTGCTCCCGATGGTGGAGAGCATGATGAAATGCGCTGGTGTGACTGTAGACGACCTTGACGCAGCGGCGGTGACTGTGGGTCCGGGTTCATTCACCGGGCTGCGTATCGGGGTTTCCACTGTGAAGGGAATGTGCTTCGGCGCCGGGAAGAAGTGTATCGCGGTTTCCTCGCTTGAGGCGATCGCGTATAATTTCCCGAGTATCGACGGCACGATAGTCTGCTGCATGGACGCACGCTGCGGTCAGGTGTACAATGCTGTATTCCGCAGCGAGGGCGGAGTCATTACGCGCCTGTGCGACGACCGGGCAATACGCCTGGAGGACCTGGCAAAGGAGTTGGATTCCATATCCGGCAGGGTGATACTCGCCGGCGACGGCGCAGAGCTGGCGCACAAGGCAACGGAGCAGAAATACGATCTTGCGCCGTACCCCCTGCGGTTTCAGCGCGGAAGCGGCGTGTGCTTCGCGGCGCAGGGTAAGGCGCAGATAGACCCGGCGGCGCTCATGCCGAGCTATCTCAGACTCCCCCAGGCGGAGCGCGAGCGGCTTGCCCGGGAGGGTAAGCCCGTGAATGAGTGATCTCCGGGAATCCGGTGATATATTTGAATTCTGAAAGAGAGGTATACATTATGGTCAATCTTGTTAAGGGTCAGAAAGTGGAGCTGACAAAGAGCAACCCCGGGCTGACAAAGATCAACGCAGGTCTTGGCTGGGACGTGAACGGATTCGACAGCGGATCCGCATTCGACCTTGACGCCGAGGTATTTCTGCTGGGAAGCAACGGCAAGGTAACTTCCGACGGGGATTTCGTGTTCTACGGTAATCTGAAGCATTCATCCGGTGCGGTGGAGCATACCGGCGACAACCGTGACGGCGCGGGCGACGGCGATGATGAAACAATAAAGATCGACCTCAGCCTTGTTCCGCAGAACATCGACAGGATCGCATTCGCAGTAACTATTTACGACGCGGAAACGCGCAGCCAGAACTTCGGTCAGGTGAGCAACGCCTTCATCAGGGTGTACAATCCCGAAAACGGCGAGGAGCTTATCCGCTACGACCTTACCGAGGACTATTCCATTGAAACGGCGCTGATAATCGCGGAGCTTTACCGCCACAACGGCGAGTGGAAGTTCAACGCAGTAGGCGCAGGCTACCAGGGCGGACTTGAGGCTATCTGCCGCGGCTTTGGTGTGAACGTATAATAAGGAGAGTTTTTTGAGTAATTCTAAATCGGAGATTGTTCGCTGACCGGGAGGTTTGCGGACTGCATTCCTCCCGGTACCTGAGGTAAACTTCGGATACTGTATGGAGGAAACGACATGAACCGTGAAAATAAACGCAAGCAATACGAAAAGGGATATTACAGGAATCACCCCTGCTGCGAGGTATTCACCTGCCGCGTCTGCGGAAGGACAGTGGTGCCGGCAGGCGCCGGGAGCGATCATAGGAATCACTGCCCGAACTGCCTGACGAGCCTGCATGTGGACAACGAGCCGGGGGACCGCCAGTCGGAGTGCGGCGGAATAATGGACGCGATAGCGCTGTGGATAAGGAAGAACGGAGAGTGTGCGGTGATACACCGCTGCCGCCGCTGCGGAGCGCTGTCCAGTAACCGCACAGCCGCAGACGACAATCCCATGAAGATAATGAGCATTGCTTTGAAGCCGCTTTGCGAGCCGCCGTTCCCTGTCGAGAGGATAGAGGAACTGACGCGCCTGATGGGCGGAGAGGGTTCATTGAAATAAAACCTGCAGGGGCTGCCAGAACAGCCCCTGTATTTTTATGCCCGTATGATTCGTTCTACGGCGGACAAGATATTGAGTGTTATTGTTTATGTGCACAGCCATTCGGGAATATATCCCCGGCTTTTTGTCTATTACGGCTATTGAAAATTATATAACAATATGCTAAAATTATATCAGGATTTTCCCACAGAGATAATTCAGGAGGACGAAAGAATGTTCAATATTGCAGTGGCACAGTCCGGCGGCCCCACAGCCGCCATAAATGCGAGTCTGACCGGCGTATTCAACGGCGCGGAGCAGAACAGCGAGGTAGACGAGATATTCGGCGCCGAAAATGGAATCGAGGGTATCCTCGGCGACAGACTGCTGAATCTGCGCAGCATACTGATGGACGACCATGACAAGCAGCTGCTCATGACCACGCCGTCAACGATACTCGGCTCCTGCCGATTCAAGCTGAAGGACTGGCACGAGGACGAAACGGATTACCTCCGCATTACAGAGGTGTTCAACCGCCACAATATCCGGGCATTCTTCTACATCGGCGGAAATGACTCGATGGACACCGTTATGAAGCTGCACAGCTACTTCACGGCAAAGGATATACGAATCCGCGTCATTGGTGTTCCAAAGACCATCGACAACGACGTTACTGAAACCGACCACACTCCGGGATTCGGCTCTGCGGCGAAGTACGTTGCTGCGACCCTCCAGGAGATAATCCGCGACAGCCGCGTGTATTCCATTCCCTCGGTCACCATAGTTGAGATCATGGGCAGGGACGCCGGCTGGCTGGCGGCAAGTTCCTGCGTACTGCGCGCAAACGGCGAGCCTGCGCCGCACATGATATATCTCCCGGAGGGTGAGTTCTCCCCCGAGAAGTACCTTGAGGACGTCAAGCAGGCGCAGCTTCGATACAAGGCGGTGATCGTGGCGGTGTCCGAGGGAATCACCCCCGGCGATGGATTCCACTCCTCCGAGGCGGTGGACGCATTCGGGCATAAGTACCTTTCCGGAATCGGGAAGTGGCTGGAGGAATACACCAAGGAAAACATCGGCTGCAAGGTGCGCTCCATCGAGCTTAACGTAATGCAGCGGTGCAGCTCCCATATAGCCTCCCTTACCGATATAAACGAGGCTGAGCGGATCGGCAGGGAAGCGGTGCAGTTCGCGCTGGAGTACGGCAGAAGCGGAGTTATGATGGCGTTCCATCGTATCAGCAACAATCCCTACCGCGTGGAGATCGTGGCAGCGGACATCAATAAGGTCGCGAACCAGGAGAAGAAGTTCCCCCGGGAGTGGATAAACGAAGCCGGGAATAACGTTACAGTGGACGCGCTGAATTATTTCCTGCCGCTTATCCAGGGAGAGCCACAGGTGGAGTACCGCAACGGAATCCCGGTGCATTTCAGACTGGATCAGTAAAATAATATTGGACTGCAACGTAATGATAATGTTGCAGTCCGTTTTTATATCGCCATAGGCTGGCGGCTGTTCCTCGCCAGATACTGTTCATATCCGTCGTGCGCGGCGCGGTGGCTGATGTAGTTGCTGATGAACGGCGAGAACTGCACGAAAAGCTCCCTGTCGATGTCCCGGCGGAGGAATACGCTCCGGGGCTCGGTGTATTCCGGGATCTCGTCGGCGGAGAAATCCGCAATGTTCCGCAGTCCGGAGCGGTATAGGTCCTCCTGCTCCCGGCGCAGCCGTGTAAGCTCTGTGAACCGTATTTCCGCCGCCTGCCGTGAGATCCCACACAGGCGCTCTATCTCGGCAGCGGAGGAAACTCCGCAGAAATGCAGGACAGGCAGCGGCGCAAGTACCTCTGCGGCGAAGCGGTCGGCTTCCTTCTCCTGCGCCGGGGTGGGAGCGCTGCTTTCGCTGACGATGTGTCCGGAAAGTATGTGCCCCAGTTCATGTGCGGCAGTCCATTTCCGGCGCGGCTGGTGGCACAGGCAGGTGTTCAGCACGCAAAGGAACCTCCCGTCGGTGAGCAGGCTGAATCCGCCCCGGCTGGCGTAGGTGTAGAGCTCCTGCCGGGAGATGTCGTAGACCCGCGTGAACTCGTCGTAGGTGACTATCTTTATCCCGAAGCAGTCCGCCAGGGAGTAAATGCTCGTCGGGAGGGATTCCGCCCCGGCGCGGATAAGTGCCTGAGTACCTGTCATAGCTTGTCCTTTCTGTCGTCCGGCTGGTCGAGTATGCTCCCGGCGCCCTCGCGCCTTTTAAGCCGCAGCGTGTGCTGGGAGGGATCCCGGGAGAAGCTCCTTGCGGCGACTGCAGTCAGTCCGTCGGTGCACCTGCGGTATTCTATTTCGGTGCAGGCGTCCACAAGCTCCCGTCCATGCTCGTCGAGTTCACGGTACCTTGCGAGATGTATCTGCGCCGGTGAAAGCTTCGCATTGTAGTAATCCGCGAACAGTTCGTTAGGCTCGCAGGAAAGCGCGGTGAACAGCCGGTAGAGTACTTCCTCCTTTGGGTGACTTATCTCACGTTCGTAGTTACCCACCGCAGACGGAGTCACTCCAAGCCGCCGGGCAAGCTCCTCCTGAGTGATTCCCTCGCGTTCCCTGAGGGCGCGTATCCTTGTGCCGATTCCCATATTGTTCTCCTTTCAGTTATGTGAGTTAGGCTCGTGCGGCGTTTTTTCCATCGCCGCGCGGAATATCTCCGCCGTACCTTTTCAGAAGCTTCTCAAGGGCGCTTTTTCGCAGCATGAATACGCGCCGTTCGCTCATGTACAGGTCGTACGAAAGCTGCTGCCAGTTCTTTGCCAGTATGTAGTAGCCCTCAATAACGCTGCGCTCCTCCCCAGTCAGGAAGCTGATATAGCGCAGGGCGTCCGCCTTTGCGTCGCACATGAGGTCGATCCGGTCGTTCAGCTGCTTTTCCAGGCGCGCAAGCTTTTCTACGGTCTGTTGTGCATATGCGGTGGAATCATGTGCACGTCTGGCGATGCGTTCCAACCGCTCAATATGTTCCAGCTGTGTGGATACTTCAAGCTCCATGGAGCGTGCACGCTCAAGGACTTTTATAACGTCAGCCACTTTTATCACTCCTCTGTTCACAAATCTCCGTGTTCATGAACACGACTTTGCATGAACAAATTATATCACAAGTTACTTGGTGTTGTCAAGGGGGTAACTGCAATTTTTTTGACATAGGGAGAGAAAAGCAGCGAATCTCGCTTTTTATAGCCAGCAAAATGAAATTTTTTGTTTGCAATATTTCATAAATCGGCTTTTGGGCGTGTACTGGGATATGTAACAATTCCTATGTGGCATGTATGCATTACGCTTGGACGGCTTTACAGCGCCGTTTGTTCTGTGCGCCGGCACAATCGCTTTAACTGGAAACCAGGTGGATTTCTGCACGTTTTTGCAGGAATGCAGATACGAAGCAGGTTTTTTTAGTAAATAATACTGTGCAAAGTATCTAATTTCAGCATGACTGTATTGTAGCAAATCAACAAAAAGCATTTTTGCAATGAAAAAATCTCAAAATCATCTTGCAAAATCATAGAACATGTTGTATAATGTATACAGTCCGTAGGGCTGCGGCACATTCAGGCAGAGTCGCCGAGAAAGACCGGAGCATATACCGCCTGCGGAGGAATTTATTTAGGAGGTTGCTTAACAATGGCGTTAACTAACAAGTATCTCGCAGACTTACTGGAGACCGTAAAGAAGAGAAACCCCGGCGAGCCCGAGTTCATTCAGGCAGTTACAGAGGTTTTTGAGACCCTTCAGCCGGTTGCTGAAAAGAGACAGGACCTCATCGACGCAGGCGTATTCGACAGAATCGTTGAGCCTGAGAGACAGATCATCTTCCGCGTTCCGTGGGTAGACGACAACGGCAAGGTACAGGTAAACAGAGGTTTCCGTATCCAGTTCAACTCCGCGATCGGTCCGTACAAGGGCGGTATCAGACTCCACCCCTCCGTATATATCGGTATCATCAAGTTCCTCGGCTTCGAGCAGATCTTCAAGAACTCCCTGACCACACTTCCTATGGGCGGCGGCAAGGGCGGTTCCGACTTCGACCCTAAGGGCAAGTCCGACGGAGAGGTTATGCGTTTCTGCCAGAGCTTTATGACTGAGCTTTGCAGACACATCGGTCCTGACTGCGACGTTCCTGCCGGCGATATCGGTACCGGCGGACGTGAGATCGGCTACATGTTCGGTCAGTACAAGAGAATCCGCGACGAGTTCTCCGGCGTTCTTACTGGTAAGGGCCTTACATACGGCGGTTCTCTCGCAAGAACCGAGGCTACCGGTTTTGGTCTGTGCTACTTCACTGACGAGATGCTCAAGGCTAACGGCAAGAGCTTCAAGAATCAGACTGTTATCATCTCCGGATCCGGCAACGTTGCTATCTACGCAACCAAGAAGGCTACCGAGCTTGGCGGCAAGGTAGTTACCGTATCCGATTCTAACGGATATATCTACGACCCGGACGGCATTGAACTTGATGTAGTTAAGCAGATCAAGGAAGTTGAGCGCGGCAGAATCAAGGAGTATGTCAATAGAACATCTCACAAGAACGCTGAGTACCACGATGGCAGCGTCTGGGGCGCTAAGATCAAGGCTGACATCGCTCTGCCCTGCGCAACCCAGAACGAGATCAACGGCGACTTCGCCAAGAACCTCGCTGAGAACGGCGTATATGCAGTAGCAGAGGGCGCTAACATGCCTTCTACTCCTGAGGCTATCGAGGTTTACTTCGCTAACAAGATGCTCTACGGTCCTGCAAAGGCTGCAAACGCAGGCGGCGTAGCTACCTCCGGTCTTGAGATGAGCCAGAACTCCATCAGATACAGCTGGACCTTCGAGGAAGTTGACGAGAAGCTCCACAACATCATGGTATCCATCTTCAAGAGCTGCGACGAGGCTGCCAAGGAGTACGGCATGCCCGGCAACTACATGGCAGGCGCTAACATCGCCGGCTTCCTGAAGGTTGCAGAGGCTATGAAGGCTCAGGGCTGCGTTTAATGCAGAGCCGGTGGCGCTATGAGTGAAAAGAAAACTCACACGATGAAGCAGGACGCTGACCTCGTCCGTGGAAACAAGAAGCCGCAGGATGTTGAGCTGCACACCGAGCTTCACCCCGACGACAGAAAGCCGGGAAAAGGCGCAAAGGAAAGCAAGCGGTTCCATGAAAACTGCAACTTCAACCTTGACCACACCAAATAATACCAGAACCTCCCTGTGCTGCAGGGAGGTTTTTTATTGGAAGAGCCTACAATAAAAGGTAATCAAATTTGTTAAAATCGCTAATATTACTCAAAAGATATAAATTTGTGTGTAAATGTATTGACAAAATGTGGCTTATTGTGTATAATTAAACCAATCTCATCGGGATACAACGATGAAATACATAAAAAGGAGAATTTATTATGGTTTGTACAAATTGCGGTAGCGAAATGGCAGATGGTGCTGTTGCTTGTCCTGCATGCGGTGCGCTGACTAATGGAGTACAGAATGCTAATTATTCCAACGCTCCTGCGCTTAAGCTGAAGGCTAACTATTCCCTGGTAAAGTACATTTTCCTGGGCATTATCACTCTGGGTATTTATCCGATCGTTGTCATGTCCTCTATTTCCGAGAGGATCAATCTCATAGCTTCACGCTATGATAACAGGAGAACGATGCATTTCTGTCTGCTGTGCTTCCTGGTTGCCGGTCTCACACTGGGCATTGGCGGAATCGTATGGTATCATAACCTTTCTGACAGAGTCGGCAATGAACTTAAAAGACGTGGCATTCCCATAGAGTTCGGCGCTTCCACTTATTGGCTCTGGAATGTACTGGGTTCACTTATCGTTGTTGGCCCGTTCGTTTACATGGCTAAGTTATTAAGCGCAATGAACGCTCTCTGCGAGGACTACAACGTTAAGGGCTGATGTTGGTGCGTGAATAAATTGTGAGAGGATTTCGGTCCTCTCATTTTTTATGGTCACCTCTAAAAACTGGGACGCGAGCAGACTTTGTACATAACCTATAACAGGTGTCAGAAACTAAACCGCAGCGTTATCCGCCTCAGACGGATAACGCGTTTACTTGATGTATTTCCAGGTTTGGTAACGACGCAGATGATGTAAGTCATAGAAATCTGCCGTGAAGGAGGTTTTTAAAGGTGACCTTATATCATTTTAGTAGTTCGCCTCTAAAGGTAACATCAAATAAAGATTGTGCGCATATTGCGCTTTATTACTCTTTTTGCAAAACCCGATTTGAGTCTGGTATTGACAATTCTATGCAACGATGTTATAATAAATCTGCATAATATAATGTCAGCCCTGAAAATCGGATTGAAAAGCGATAATTTAAAAAGATGCAAGCAATACATGCGTCAGATTCAATAAATGGTTATGCGCGGCGTTTCCCTAGTTAGTAAAGCCGCCTAAAATGGTTGTATGTCTTTCAAAGCGTGGCGACTGGGATGCTGCACATTTTAACTTACATGAGGTTTTAGTGGTGACCATAAGATAGAAAGCAGGCGAACGAATGGGGAAGCCTGCTGAATTGAGGAAAATACATACATGAGAAATAACATAGCAAGAGGATTCTGCGCATTCTTCGCGGCGGCGCTCCTGACGGGGTGCAGTTCGCATGGCGGCTCCTCCGGGGTCAGCATTGCGGATTTCGGCGGCTCCGGCGGAGTGAACTACTCCGGCACGTCAGCGGAGCTTCCGGCGGAGTCCACGGACAGCCCCGAAAGCGTCCCGGAATCGCCTGCCACGACATCGGCAAGGACGCCGGATTCCCCGGCGGAAAGCACCGCGCAGACCACGCCGGAGGAATCCGCTCCGGAGCAGCAGACTTCTGCTTCGACGCAGAAGAGCACGCCGGCGGAATCCGCCGCCGCGACTTCCCGGACGGAGAAGCCGCAGACTACTGCCAGTGCCACTACCAGCACCTCCGCGACCTCACGTCAGGAGGAATCCACCCGGGGGACTACCGCGACGACGGCCCCTGCGCCGGATATCCCGGAGTACGACTACGGCAGCAACAGTTACCAGGCGGTGAATTACTCCGAGGTCAAGGGTATCTGGATAAGCTACATCGAGCTTGCGGAGATAATGCAGGGTCAGTCGAAGGAGGGCTTCCGCAGGAATATTGCGGCGGTGTTCGATAACTGTGTTTCCCTGGGGATAAACACTGTGTACGTCCATGTGCGGTCGCACAGCGACGCCTACTACAAGTCGGAGCTTTTCCCCTGGTCGAAGTACATAACGGGAACCCTCGGAAATGACCCCGGCTACGACCCTCTGGCGGTAATGCTGAAGGAGGCGCACAGCCGCAGCCTGTCTTTCCAGGCGTGGATAAATCCGCTGAGGGCATGCAGTACCGGGCAGATAGGCTCCTATGGGAACTTCCCGGTGTATTCCTTTGCGACGGCTGCTGGAATGAAGGGGAAGTACGCCGTTGACGTGAGTGGGACGTATTACCTGAATCCGGCGTATGAGGAGGTAACGGAGCTTATCGCCGCCGGCGCTTCGGAAATACTCGCGAATTATAACGTGGACGGGCTGCATATTGACGACTATTTCTACCCGACAACGGACGCTTCCTTTGACAGCAGTGCGTATTCCGCCAGCGGCTATTCCAGCCTGTCGGATTTCCGCTTCGCCAACTGCGACCGAATGGTGAAGGAGCTTTACAGCGCGGTGAAGGACGCTAATCCAACGGCGCTGTTCAGCGTGAGCGTCCAGGGGCGCATCGATAATAATTACAACCAGCTGTATGCCGACGTGCGCAAATGGTGCACGACTTCCGGATACCTGGACATGATAATTCCGCAGATATATTACGGCTTCGAGAATTCTGCGGCGCCGTACAAGGCGACCCTGGACGAGTGGGAGGCTCTGGCGGTGAAGGGCGGAATTCCGCTTGTTGCCGGGCTTTCCGTATCGAAGGTGGGCTGCGAGGATACCTGGGCGGGCAGCGGAAAATACGAGTGGATAAACAACAGCGACATCATCTCCCGGCAGCTTGCCGCAGCGAAGAAGTGCCGTTCCTATGGCGGATTCGCACTGTACAGCTACCGCAGCGTGTTCTCGCCGGAAAGCTCGGTGAGCGCCGCGGTGAACAAGGAGATATCCGCGCTGAAAGATCTGATATAATGGGGAATTGCAATGAAAAGACTATTTAAAGGGCTGCTCGGCGCCGTTTTATCGCTGAGTATCCTGACCGGCGCCGCTTCAGCGCTCCCGACATCGGAGGAGCCGCAGCAGACCGTGGAGGAATCCGAAGTTACGGCGGAGCAGGAGAGCGACCTCACCGCTGCTGACCTGGTTTCCGGCGAGAGCATGGTGTTCCTGCCGAACGGGCTGCGCGCTGTCACCCTCTTCCCGGGGAAGGATTTCTGCACCGGGGAAACCACTGACGCTGCGCTTGCGGAGGAACTCCCGGCGCTGTTCGATGAGATTTCCGGGTATGAAATGAACGCAGTGCTCATAAATTCTGACGCCAACGGGAAGAAATACTATGACCTGGATATGACATCCGGCAGGGGAGTACTGGGCACGGTGATCGACAAGGCTCATGAATACGGGCTGTCGGCGTATATTCAGCTGGACGTGGATTCGCTGGTCGCCGATGTTATCGCCCAGGGCGGCGGACTGAAATCCGGATTTGCGGCGGCGGTGCACAAGTTCGTGATGAAGTATGCCTGCGAGGGCATACTCCTGTCGGATTACTACACGCAGGACACTCCGGAGATGTACGCGGAGTACATGCGCAGCGGCTCGGGAATAGGCTACGGCAACTGGCTGTATGAAACGAACGAGTACATTATCCGCACCGTGTCGGAGGTTATCCGCCGCACCAGCAATACCACGGCGGTGGGACTGCTGATAACCGATATGTGGGCGAACAGCTCCAGCAATGAGGAGGGCTCCGCCACTGCGGATACCGTCCAGGCGCTGTACGACGGGAACTGCGACACCCGGGAGTATATCCGCCGGGGTTACGCGGACATGGTGATGGTTAAGGCGTACGGCACCGACAGCGACGCTTCCCTGGGATTCAACAGCGTGGTATCCTGGTGGTACGACCTCGCGGAGCAGAACGGCGTGAAGATGTATGTGCTGCACCTCAACGACAGGATAGGGCAGTATTCCGGCTGGTATGAGGACCAGCTGCTGCGCCAGCTTTCCATTATGGAGGATTACGACGACATCGGCGGAAGCTGCTTCAATTCCCTCCAGGGGCTGCGGGATAACCTGCTCGGCTCCACGGACACGCTGATGAAGTACTTCGACGAGCAGATAAATACGAGCACGCTGTTCGATTCACTCCAGATGATCTCGCCGACCCAGACCAGCTTCGTGACCTATGACTCCACCGTGAAGTTCATGGGAACTTTCGACGAGAACTTCGACGTGTACTTTGACAGCAGCAGGGTAAAGCTGAACGAGGCAGGAAACTTCTTCATTCAGAAGGACCTCAAGGTCGGCAGGAACTCTTTTGTCATTGAGCATAAGGGAAAGAAGATATACTATACTATAGAGCGCCAGGTGGACGTGCTGCGCTCCATCGGGCAGACCAAGGACATCGTGGTCGAGGGCGGCTCCAGAGTTACCCTGGAGGCGGTGGCATACAGCGGAAGCAGCGTTTCCGCCGTCATCGCCGGAAAGACCGTGACGCTGAAGGAGAAGTCCGGAGCCAGCGAGGACCTGGACTCCAACTCGGATTACGCGAAGTTTGTGGGATATTACCGCGTCCCCGAGGGAATAGTCGGCTCCCAGCAGAGCCTGGGCAGCGTGAGCTACTACGCAGTGTACCGCGGAATAGAGGAGTACATGACCGGCGGAAGCATAACGATAGACGCCGAGCCGGAGCCTCCGAAGCAGGTGGAAAGCAACTTCGTGGACGAATCCAGCGTGGGCACCGGAGAGGTAGTCGGAACCATCGCCCCGGTAGTCACCAGCAGCGAGTACGTTACCTACATAAAGACACTGAACAACTACACCCAGGTGTTCGACAGCCAGACCTCCGGAAATATCCCGTCGCCGGTGCTGTCGCAGCTTCCGGCAGGCAGTCTGGATTACTACAAGACCGCTTCCGGCGACTTCGTTATCTCGACCTCCGGCAGGCGCTACAAGTCCTCCGATGTCACAACGTTCTACGACACCGGACTCGGCACGAATGCGCTGTACGTCAAGGCTGTGGGCAATTCCAACGGGAAAAGCTACCTGAAGCTGCACCTCGACTACAAATCCACGTTCAACGTGACCGCGCCGGTTTCCTATGTTGAGGAACTGGACGGACCCTATGGGGTCACGAACTACAACGCCACCAAGGTGGAGATAGTTTTCGACAACGTGACGAGCGTGACAAAGCTCCCGGATTTCAAGAACTGCTCCCTGTTCAGCGCAGGCAGCTGGGACACCGTGGAACAGAAGGGCGTGCCGAAATTCCGGCTGACGCTCACACTGCGCCAGGCTGGTATTTACAGCGGCTGCGGCGCGTATTACGACGAAAACGGCGACCTGATGATAACCTTCGATGTGCCGACGGCTTCGCTTTCCGGCAAGGTCATCGTCATCGACCCTGGACACGGCTACGGAAAGGTAGTCGGAAAGCTGGACCCCGGCTCCATCGGCAATGTTACGGAGCAGTCCGTGAATCTTGCGGTGGCAAAGGTGCTTGAGAAGAAGCTCACGGCGATGGGCGCCACCGTAGTCCGCTTAAAGACCGAGAGCGAGTTCATTCTGACGGAAACGCGCCCGACGGTTGCGCGGAGTTACGGCGCGGATATGTTTATCTCGCTGCACTGCAATGCGGCGCTGAATCAGCAGGCGCACGGCGTTGAGGTGTATTACTTCACGTCCTTCTCGCAGCCGCTTGCGAAGTACATCAACGACAACCTCTCAAATTACTACGACAGCAAGGTTTACGGCGATGGCACGAACAGCAGTCGCGGCGACAAGTACAGCTACTACTGGGTAACGCTCCAGCAGGATTTCCCGTCAGTTCTTGTGGAGATGGGATTTGTCAGCAACGAGCGTGAGTGCATGATCATGGCGGATCCCACCCACCAGGACGGAATCGCGCAGAGCATAGCCGACGGCGTGAAGGCGTACTTCGCGCGCAGCGGTCTGAGCTACTCCGGCAGCGGAAGCAGCGAAGCCCCGGATCAGCCCTCCACCCCCTCGACTCCCACGGAGCCGACGACGCCGGACGAGCCAGTCACCCCGACGGAGCCTGACGAGCCGACACCTACCGACCCGGAAACCTCCGAGCCGGATACACCAGGCTCCGACGAATCCCCGGCGACCCCGGAGCCGGAAGCTCCCACGACCGAGGAGCCGGCGCCGGATACCTCTGAACCGGACGACCCCGGCGGCGGGGGGATACGCGTAGAATAACCCCATGCAGCGGAAACGACGGCATGAGCGGCGCAAAAAATGCGGCGCGGTGCTTGAATTTTTCCGCTGCATGTGTTATAATCAGAGAAAGTGGTTTTATCCGGCAGGGGAGCCGAATAAACATGATACAGAAATACACGATCGGAGGAAAATATAATGTGCGGAATAGTAGGCTATATCGGTCAGCGCGACTGCACCGACGTACTTATGGACGGACTTGAGAAGCTGGAATACCGCGGATATGACAGTGCCGGTATTGCGGTTTTCGAAAAGACCGGGATAAAGACGGTAAAGACCAAGGGCAAGCTCAAGGATATGCGTGAAAAGCTCGTCAAGGAGGGCAGCCCCGTCGGTCACTGCGGAATCGGCCATACCAGATGGGCGACCCACGGCGAGCCGAGCGACCTGAATTCCCACCCGCATTCAAATGGGCGCGTCACCATCGTTCACAACGGAATAATCGAGAATTACATAGAGCTGAAGGAATTCCTGACGGAGAAGGGGTATACGTTCAAATCCCAGACGGACAGCGAGATAATCGCATGCCTGCTGGATTACTACTATTCCGAGCGGAATCCGCTGCACGCCATCACCGAAACCGTGAAGGAGCTCCGCGGCAGTTACGCCCTGGGCATAATCTTCCGGGATTTTCCGGACAGGGTATACGCCACCCGTAAGGAATCCCCCCTTATTGTGGGTATCGGCGAGAACGAGTATTTCATCGGCAGCGATATCCCGGCATTCCTCAGATACACCAAGAAGTATGTCCTGCTGGACGATGACGACATCGTGTGCATGAAAACCGACGGCGTGGAGTTCTATGATGTCCACGGACTTCCCGAGAAGAAGGAGATCAGCGTTGCGGAGTGGGACGTTGAGCAGGCGCAGAAGTGCGGTTACCCCCACTTCATGCTCAAAGAGATCCACGAGCAGCCGGATATTGTCGGAAAGACCGTTGAATCCTGTTGCCGCGATGGAGTTCCGTATTTCGACGATATAGGGCTGACCGACGATCTTATCCGCGGTGTGAAGCGAGTATTCGTCGTTGCCTGCGGAACCGCAATGCACGCCGGGATAATCGGCCGCTACGCCATCGAGGGACTTGCGAGGATTCCGGTGACCGTGGAGGTCGCTTCCGAATTCCGGTATATGGACCCCATCGTGGGCGATGGCGACCTGGTTATCGTGGTTTCCCAGAGCGGCGAAACCGCGGATACCAAAGCAGGCATGGAACTCGCCAAGCAGAAGGGTGCAAAGACCCTGGCGGTGGTCAACGTGAAGTATTCCGCCATCGCACGCCAGGCGGATATGTATATCCACACGCTCGCAGGCCCGGAGATCGCAGTAGCCTCCACAAAGGCGTACACAGCGCAGATCTCTGTGATGTACCTGCTGGCGTTCCGGTTCGCATTCGCGAAGGGAACTATCGACGAATCCAGGCTGAGGGCGCTGACGGCGCAGCTCCTGGGCGCTCCGGCTGCTATCCGGAAAGTCATTGACAACAAGGACGAGTGCCAGTTCATCGCAAGCAAACTGGTGAACGCAGATAACCTGTTCTTCATCGGCAGGACGTTCGACTACGCGCTGTCGCTTGAAGGCTCCCTGAAGCTGAAGGAGATAAGCTATATCCACTCCGAGGCGTATGCTGCCGGAGAGCTGAAGCACGGCACAATTTCCCTTATCGAGCCGGGAATCCCGGTGATAACCGTGGCGACCCAGGCGAATATCCTCGCCAAGACCATCAGCAACATGGAGGAGGTCAAGGCGCGCGGCGGTGTGATAATCGCAGTCTGCCGCAAGGGCACCGTGTTTGCGGAGGGTACTGTGGACATGAAGCTAGAGATAGACGCAGACCTTGACGATATGATGGTTCCGCTGCCGACGGTGTGCGCGCTCCAGCTGATCGCGTATTACACCTCGGTTCTCCGTGGAATAGACCCCGACAAGCCCAGGAACCTGGCGAAATCCGTAACAACTGAGTAATATCCCGGCGGACGGCTGAAAATGCCGTCCGTTGTTTTTGCAAATCGTTATTGACAAACGTCTGAAAAAGGATTATAATAAAAATGTATTTTCGGCGCGCGCCGGAAAAGTGAACAAAACGGAGGGTCAGACTATGGCTATTCTTGTAACCGGAGGAGCAGGTTTCATCGGCTCCCATACCTGCGTGGAACTTCTTAATGCAGGCGAAGAAATCGTTGTGATGGATAACTTCTATAATTCAAATTCCAAGGCTCTTGACGGAATCAGAAAAATAACCGGCAAGGACTTCAGGTTCTACGAGGCGGACATGCTCGACATCGCCGAAGTAGACCGCATATTTGCAGAAAACGACATCGAGCAGGTGATACATTTTGCAGGCTACAAGTGCGTTCCCGAGAGCGTGAAGAAGCCGCTGATGTACTATTCCAACAACCTGCGCGGTACATTTAATATTCTCGAAACCATGAAGAAGTACGGCTGCACGAAGTTCGTGTTCAGTTCCTCTGCAACGGTTTACGGTATTCCTGCGACAGTTCCGGTCAAGGAGGACTTCCCGCTGTCCGCGATAAATCCGTACGGCAGCACAAAGCTCATCATTGAGAATCTGTGCCGCGAGATGTCCGCCGCTGATCCTGCCTGGACAATGATACTGCTGCGTTATTTCAATCCTGTCGGCGCACACGAGAGCGGACTTATCGGCGAGGACCCGAACGGGATCCCGAACAACCTCATGCCCATCGTGCTGGATAAGGCTACCGGCAAGCGCGACGTTCTGGCAGTGGCAGGTAACGACTACCCCACTCCGGACGGAACCTGCGTGCGCGACTATATCCACGTCGTTGATCTGGCAAAGGGACATGTTGCCGCAGTCAGAAAGGCACGCACCATTACCGGCGCGCCTGCCTACAACCTGGGCACCGGCAAGGGCTATTCCGTACTGGAGATACTGGACACATTCCAGCGCGTTAACGGGATCGACCTGGGCTACACCATCGGTCCGAGAAGACCTGGCGACGCCGCCGCTACATATTCCGACCCCTCCCTCGCAGAAAAGGAGCTCGGCTGGAAGGCCGAAAAGACCCTGGACGAAATGTGCCGTGACGCATGGCATTTCAGACAGGTTCGTGCCGCCGAGGACAAGTGACCCCTAAGGCAACACCGCACAAAGACCATATATTGGATTTTGCACGTGTCTTGCTTGCATCTTTTTAGTTTGGCGCAAAAAATCACAAGATTACTCAACGGATATGTTCCATGTTGCGCCAAACTTGCATCTTGCACAATTCGTCCTAGCAAGGCGTGTCTTCCCCAGCGGGGGAGGTGGCGCGTAGCGCCGGAGAGGTTGACCGAAAGACCAGCCTTGCGTCGATAGTTGTTGACTTGAAAACGCTATCGCTTCCGTCAAC
>UQMF01000016.1 GCA_900542145.1 uncultured Oscillospiraceae bacterium
TGTTTTTTAGTTTTCGTTTCAGGCTCATTTGCCTTTCGACTGTATATACACACCACCAGGAATAACGTTACAACAAAACAAAAAAAGCGCCCTTTTCCGGGCGCTTTTTTCAGATATCTACTTCTTCGCCGCCACCGATATACATCAGCCTGTCGCCGAGTATTTCGTCCATAATGTCAAAGCCCTTGAATCCGGTGCAGTGGCACGCATATATCTTTTCTGCGCTGCTGAGCTTGAGTGCGCGCGCCTGGGACGTGACGTAATCCGCCGGGCAGCCAAGGTTCTTCGGATTGGACCCCATGAAGTGGAATCCGCCGATCACCGCCAGTATCGGGATCCCGGGCCAGTTCTGGCTCACGGTATCCAGCATGTTCTGTATTCCGCAGTGGAAGCAGCCGCCGATTATCACCAGCCCGTCCGCCTTGCGCTTCTTCGGGAATATTACTGCAAAGCACTCGTCCGAGAAATCATACTGGACCTGCTTCTTGCCGTCCAGCGCAAAGCAGCACTTGTCGGGATTTATCCCCTTCTCGTCGAACACCTCGCAGGAGGCAAGGTAGAACCCCTCCGCCACCTCAGAGAAGCGGTTGAACAGCGTGAGGTTCTCCGCGTATTTCTTGAAGAACGACTTCCCCATTCCGGCAGGCTCCTTGAAAAGTCCGCTCTTGCGGAAGCGCTCGGTCTGGGCGCCGGCGCGCAGGTATATTTCCGCGTCCGGACTCAGCCGCATTGCCGCGTCGATCCCTCCGATGTGCTCCATGTGGTTGTGGGTGATGACCACCGCGTCCAACGCGTCCACCGGGAGCTTCATTCGCCGGGCGTTCTCCATCGCCTTTCCGGTCAGACCGGCGTCGATCAGATAGTTCTTTCCACCGAATTCCACAAAAAGCGACATTCCGTTTTCGGCGTAGAGCTTGTCGTCAACGGCGGTGTTCTCTATCAGACAGATAAGCTTCAAGGAATCACTCCCCCTTGACATGCCTCTTTATTGCCGCAAAGCTCTCGGCACTGAGGCAGTGCTCTATCCTGCACGCGTCCGCCGCCGCGATCTCCTCGGGCACGCCCATGGAGGTCAGCCAGTTGGTGAACAGGATATGACGCTCGTACACCTTTTCGGCGATCTCCCTGCCCTTGTCTGTGAGGGTGATGTATCCGTTCTTGTCAACGGAAATGCACTCCTGCTCCCTGAGGTTCTTCATTGCCACACTTACGCTGGGCTTTGAAAAATCCATCTCAGTGGCGATATCCACAGACCGCACCTCGCCGTTGCGGTTATGCAGAATCAGTATAGTTTCCAGATAATCCTCACCGGATTCGAGTATTCTCCCTTTCATATTGTGACCTTTCTAATACAATTTCAATGCTCTGCAGCCACAGCTGCTTCTAATGATATGATACCATATTTATCAATTCAAGTCAAGCAGGATTTTACATTTCCCCGTTCTTCATGCTGAGGATACGCGCTATCACGCTGCCCTCGTACACTATCGGATATTCCCGGAGCGAGAATATAAGTCCGTCCTCCGGCGCCGTGACTTCCTCCTCGACGGTGCCCGTTATTGGGGTCACTATGTCGCCGATGACCGTGCCCTTCTGCACCCACATGTTGTGCTCTACTCTGGGTATAAATATTCCGCCTTCAACAGCGTGTATTACATTTACTGCGCCGTCGCTGCTGACCATGGGGTGGGATATCTTGTTGACAGGACCCTCCCATACTCCCATTCTGGACATAAGGTTGAATATTCCCGTCAGCAGCTGGTGGCAGTACGCCTTAGTAATACGCTGTCCCACGCCCATCTCAATGACCAGCGTCGGGACTCCCTCCTGCCGCAGGGAATGCGCCAGGGAGCCTTCTCCGACCGCGTTGGAATCATGCACCCAGACGAAATCCGTGTTGAGCATTTTCGCGTATTTCAGCAGCTGTCCGCTGTCGTCGCTGGGGATCCTCACCTGCGGAATCTCGCGGATAAATATGTTGCTGGCATGGATATCCACGCACACGTCCGCGCCGCGGATATCCGCGACCAGTTTCGCCGCGACATTTTCCGCCACGGTCCCCCTCTCGCTGCCCGGGAATACCCGGTTCATGTCCAGACCGGACATGGGCACTGCGCGGCTGACCGCCTCCATGCCCAGCGGATTTATTGACGGATAGATATCCACAGTCCCCTTGAGATAGGACATGTTCGCGGTGATCTTCCGCACCAGCTCATAGCAGACGTACTGTCCTTCCAGCTCGTCGCCGTGTATTCCCGTCACGACTGCGATACGCTTTCCGTCCTCGCAGCCCACGCCCTTCAGGCTGTTTTTCTTTATGGTGAGCACCTCGTCTGCCGGAAGTCCCACCGACACCAGCGTTTCAATCATTTCTGCTTCCCCCGTATACGATTTGTTATATAGTTATGAAATATCCTGTCAGTAATTATTCCACGGATTTCAGTGATTCCACCATGCTGATCTTTTTCAGGTCCCGGCGCATGATAAGGTTGACTATCAGCGAGAACGCCACGGTAATCACGAACGCCCACAGGAAGGACAACGGGTGGATATTCCGCCCGAACATCAACTCGTCGATCTCCGCCGTCTGGATTATGAACTGGCACAGTGCCACGCCCAGCCCCAGACCTATGACAGCGCCCATTACCGACAGTATATTATTCTCCCGGAACACATAGCTTGATACTTCCTTGTCGTAGAATCCAAGCACCTTCAGCGTGGCTATCTCGCGTATACGCTCCGTAATATTGACGTTTGTCAAATTATACAGCACCACGAATGCCAGCGCCCCGGCGGATACTATCAGCACTATGACCACGAGGTCCATTATTTTCAGCATGCTGCTGAAAGTGCTTGAAGCGCCGGCGTTCATCTGCACGCTGAGGACTCCGTCCACGGCGAGCATTTTCTCGCTGAATGCGTCCTGCTGCGCCTCGTCCGCGGTGATGCCATTGCGGAAGTAGATTATGTTGAACTGCGGGTTCTCACCAAATAACTCCGCGTATTTTTCCTGTGAAATATACAGATAGTGACTTGCGTAATGCTCGGTTATTGCGCCGATAGTCACCTCGCAGGACCTCCCGTCGCTTATCCGCAGCGTGACCTTGTCGCCCTTCTTTACGTCCAGCAGCTTTGTCAGCTTCTCGGTGGCTATCGTGCCGTCAATCGCCGTGTCGAATCCCAGCTTCTCCCCGGACTTTCTGTCCCGGAAGTCTATCATGTCCTCGAATATCCCGGTGTCCTCGACTGCGGTGACGTAGCACTGCACATTTGCGCTGTCAGAGGACAGGGTGTACTGCTTTATCAGCGC
The DNA here is from genome assembly GCA_900542145.1 of uncultured Oscillospiraceae bacterium. Taxonomy (GTDB): domain Bacteria; phylum Bacillota; class Clostridia; order Oscillospirales; family Ruminococcaceae; genus CAG-115. The sequence goes on from UQMF01000016.1 coordinate 3,311, forward strand.
CCGGGTGTATTCCGTATCCTTGTTGTAGTCCAGCAGCGCATCGTATATCGCCTGTATCCCGTCGTCGTCCGTGTCGGTGTCATATGCAATATACCCACTGTAATTATTTATATCATTATACTGCAAGTCTACAATATCGCTGATGGAATCCTTCAGACCGAATCCGGTCAGCGAAAGCGCAGTGCATCCGGCAATTCCGATTATGGTCATGAACATTCTGCGCTTGTACCGGAACAGATTACGCCCGGACACCTTCCCGAAGAACGACAGGCGGTTCCAGACGAATCCTATCTTCTCCAGCAGCACTCTCTTTCCTGCCTTGGGCGCCTTGGGGCGCATGAGCTCCGCCGGGGTTTCCCGGAGCGCCTTCCTGGCAGTAAGGAATACCGTCAGCCCTATCGCCGCCACCATGCTTCCGGCGGATATGATGATGTTCGCCGGACTTAACTCAAAGTAGAAATCGGTGAAAATATACATCATGCCATACGCAAACATGATGATAAACGGGAACAGGAACATGCCAACCAACGCCCCCAACAGACTTCCGGATACCGCCGCAATCACCGCATAAAGCATGTACTGCCGCATGATAACCGTATTAGGGTAACCAAGGGATTTCAGCGTACCGATCTGCATTCGCTGCTCCTCCACCATCCTCGACATGGTGGTAAGGCATACCAGCGCCGCCACAAGCATGAAAAACACCGGAAAAATCGAGGCGATCCTGTCTATTCTCTCGGCGTTGCTGGAATACTCGGAATACCCCGGATTGTCGTCACGGGTGAATAAATACCACTTTGCCTCGCCGGCGTCCGCTATCTGCTGCTTTGCGTCGGCTATCTTCCTTTCCGCGTCAGCTATCTCGGAATTATAGGTTTCCAATCCCTCCTGGTATTCCTTCAGACCGTCCTGGTATTTCTGCTTTGCTTCCTCAAGCTCCTTTACACCGTCCTCGTATTCCCTCTTTCCGTCCTGGAATTCCTGTTCCTTTGCGCTGAACTCCGCCAGACCGTCGCTGTATTCCTTTTCGGCGGCGCGGAGCGTGTTCTTTCCGTCGTTGAGCTGCTTCAGCCCGTCGGAGAACTCCGCGTAGCCCTCGTTGTACTGCCGCACGCCGTCCTCGTATTTGGCGTAATTCTCGTTATACTGCGCCAGCCCGTCCTCATACTGCTTCCTGCCCTCGTCTATCTTTTCCTGCGCCGCATTCAGCTGAGATTCCCCATCGCTGAGCTGCTGTTCCTTTTCCGCTATGATGGCGGAATTCTCGTCCAGCTTCGCCTTTGCCTCATCAAGCTGGATTTTAGCCGCGTCAAGCTGCGCCTTTCCGGAATCCAACTGTTCCTTTGCCGCAGCAAGCGCCGCTTTCTGCTGTACTACCTGCGCGTTGTCGCTGCCGAGGAGCGCCTCAAGCTGCTCCACTGCCGCCATTCCGGCGTTGTACTGCTCCATTCCCTGCTCATACTGACCGAGCCTGCTGTTATATTCCGCCAGTCCGGCGTCGTACTGTGCCTGCCCCTGGGTTAGCTGCTGCTTTCCCTCGTCGAGCTGCTTCCTGCCCTCGTCAAGCTGGGCGCGCTGGGCGTCTATCTCCGCCTGTCCGTCGTCAAGCTGCTTTTTGCTGTCGTCAAGGGTGGATTTTGCGGAATCCAGCTGCTTTTTCGCGTCAGAAAGCTGTCTGCTGCTGTCGTTAAGGGTTTGCTCCGCCTCGTCCAGCTTCTGCTGATTCTCCTCAATCTCCGCCCAGCCGCTGTCTATTTCGGATTTCGCGTCGGCAAGGGTCTGACGGGCTTCGTCAATCTGCGTCTGTCCGTCGTCTATCCGGGATTTGGCTTCCTCCAGGTCCTTTTCGCCGTCGGCTATCTGCTGCGCTGCTTCGTCAAGCTGCGCCTTGGCGTCGTCAAGTTCCTTCTTACCATCGGTTTTCGCGTCGGCTAGCTTCTTCTCTCCGTCGGATATCTCCTGCTCCGCTTCGCCGATTACCTCGTCATAGCGTATTTCACTGCGATCTTTCCCCAGTTCTTCAAGCTTGTCCTGGAGCCTGTCCCTCAGCTGGTCGTATTCGTCAGAATAGCTCTGTACGCCCTTCATCTCATCGCTCTGAACATATATCTCCGTATACGGCTCCTGCGTGAAATTGCTCTCAGCAATATACAGGAACGCCTGAAGCGAGCCGTTGCCGATGGTGGTGCTCCCCCTCTGGGTGGCGGAAATGTACATCGGCGTTTCAAATGTGCCGACGATGGTGTATTCCGTGTGCTTCAGCGGAAATTCCTCCGCTCCGGTGGAATCACTCAGCGTCACCTTATCGCCGATCTTCATTCCCTCCCGGAGCTTGCTGGAATTCAGCACGCACTCATCCTCCGCCTGTGGCATTCTTCCGCCGGTGAGGTCAATGCGGTTCATCTGGTCGTTTTCGCCTATAGAATATATCCTGGTGTTATAATTTCTGCCGTCATAACTCAGAGTCAAGTCTGTGTATTTGGACGCCTGGACATGATCCACGCCCTCCACTTCTGAAAGCGCCTGTAGATCCCCGTCCGTAAGCCCGAAAGTGGACATTACGCGGATATCGAAAAGGTCGTGGGAATCATAGTAGTTATCCGCGGTTATAGTCATATCGCTTGGGGTAGCCCGGACTCCGCTGAAAAAACCTACGCCAATGGCGCAGATGGTGAATATTGACAGGAAGCGGTTTCTGGTTCTGGCTATCTCCCTGAATAAGTTTCTGGTTACTGCTTTCACCCTGTTACCCTCTTTACCACTCTATTTCTTCCACCGGCGTGGGGTGTTCGTTGCGGATAATCTCCTCCACGCGGCTGTTCTTTATCCTGATGACCCTGTCCGCCATGGGCGCTATCGCCGAGTTGTGCGTGACAAGGATAACCGTCATGCCGTCAATTCGGCAGGTATCCTGGAGCAGCTTCAGTATCAGCTTGCCCGTATTGTAATCCAGCGCGCCGGTAGGCTCGTCACACAGCATGAGCTTCGGCTTCTTGCTGAGCGCCCTCGCAATGGATACGCGCTGCTGCTCGCCGCCGGAAAGCTGCGCCGGGAAGTTGTCCAGACGTTCGCCCAGTCCGACTTTCTGGAGTATCTCAGCCGCCGGAATGAAGTCCTTTGTTGTCTGCGCCGCCAGCTCCACATTCTCCTTTGCCGTCAGATTCGGCATAAGATTATAGAACTGGAAGATGAATCCCACGTCATATCTGCGGTAATTCGTCAGCTGACGGCGGTTGAAGCTGTCCACCCTTGCACCGTCAACGCTGATGATTCCCTCGTCGCAGCTGTCCATTCCGCCGAGCATATTCAGCACGGTGGTCTTTCCGGAGCCGCTGGGACCCACGATTATCGCGAATTCGCCCTTTTCTATGTCGAAAGTCATTCCGTCTGCGGCGTTTATGGTGACCTCGCCCATATGATACCGCTTATATACGTTTTCCAATGTCACGAAAGCCATAATAATCTCTCCGTTTCTGTTATGGGAATTGCTCAATTCAGCAAAGCCGCCGCCCTGCCATTCAGCATATCCGTAAAATAAGCAGGCAGGAAATACCGACACAATGCGCCGGTTTTCCCTGCCCCCTTTTCATTCTTTCTTAACCATTCCGACTATCAGCCGATCTTGGACTTGCCGCCCATGTACGGTCTGAGCACCTCAGGAATATTCACGGTGCCGTCTGCATTCAGGTTGTTCTCCAGGAATGCGATGAGCATTCTGGGAGGTGCAACAACGGTGTTGTTCAGTGTGTGCGCAAAGTACTTCTTGCCATCTGCGCCGTTTACGCGGATCTTCAGTCTGCGCGCCTGTGCGTCGCCCAGGTTGGAACAGCTGCCTACCTCGAAATACTTCTTCTGTCTGGGTGACCATGCCTCGACATCGTAGCTCTTCACCTTGAGGTCAGCCAGGTCGCCGGAGCAGCACTCGATAGTCCTTACCGGGATATCCATGCTGCGGAACAGGTCAACAGTGTTCTGCCACAGCTTGTCAAACCACATCTTGGAGTCCTCGGGCTTGCAGACAACGATCATTTCCTGCTTTTCAAACTGGTGGATTCTGTAAACTCCGCGCTCCTCGATACCGTGCGCACCCTTCTCCTTACGGAAGCAGGGGGAATAGCTGGTGAGGGTTCTCGGCAGGGTGTCCTCTTCAAGGATATTGTCGATGAACTTACCAATCATGGAGTGCTCGGAGGTACCGATAAGGTACAGGTCCTCGCCCTCAATCTTGTACATCATTGCGTCCATCTCTGCGAAACTCATAACGCCGGTAACAACGTTGGAGCGGATCATGTACGGAGGAATGCAGTAGGTGAATCCACGGTCGATCATGAAATCCCTTGCATAAGCCAGAACTGCGGAGTGCAGTCTTGCGATGTCGCCCATCAGATAATAGAAGCCGTTGCCTGCAACGCGTCTTGCGCTGTCGAGGTCGATACCGTTCAGGCGCTCCATGATCTCGCTGTGATAGGGGATCTCGAAATCCGGAACCACCGGCTCGCCGTAGCGCTTGATCTCAACGTTCTCGCTGTCGTCCTTGCCGATCGGAACAGACGGATCAATGATGTTCGGAATGGTCATCATGATCTTCTTTACCTTCTCGGAAAGCTCCTCTTCCTGCTTCTCCAGGGCTGCGAGTTCATCGGAGAACTCCTTTACCTGAACCTTAGCCTTTTCAGCCTCTTCCTTCTGACCCTTTGCCATGAAGCCGCCGATCTCCTTGGAAATGCGGTTTCTGTCGGCTCTCAGGGAGTCGCCGCGCTGCTGAGCCTTACGCAGCTGAGCGTCCAGCTCGATCACCTCGTCAACCAGCGGAAGCTTGCTGTCCTGGAACTTCTTCTTGATGTTTTCCTTTACAACGTCGGGATTTTCTCTTAAAAACTTAATGTCTATCATTTTCTTTGCCTTTCTTTTTTATGATTTCAGGTTTTCGCCTGTAGTCAGTTATTTAACGTCCATCAGCCGGAGTATTCCCTCAAGCTGATCCTTGTTCTCAAACGCTATCTGAAGCGTATTGGTTTTTTTGCCCTCGCAGATACGCACCTTGGTTCCCAGTGCCTCGGTCAGGCTCATTTCCACCTCGGTGTAATACGCCATTCTCGGCTTGATGAGCTTCTGCTCCTCGTCGCGCTTGGCTTCACGCTTGGCTATTGCCTCAATGCTGCGCACGCTGAGTTCTCCCTCGGCAGCCCGGACAGCAATTTCAGTCATGAGCGCAGGGTCCTTGATTGCCTTGAGTGCCTTGCAGTGCCCCATTGACAGCCTTCCGTCCATAAGCAGGTCGCGCACGCCGATAGGCAGCGTCAGCAGTCCCAGGCTGTTCGCAATGGAAGAACGCGCCTTTCCGAGCGCCTTCGCCAGCTGATCCTGGGTCATCTTGTAGTTGTCTATAAGTTCGCGGTAGCCCTGGGCTTCCTCAATCGGGTTCAGATTCTCACGCTGGAGGTTCTCAATAAGAGCCACCTGCATTACCTGCTCCTCCGAAAGATCGTCCCGTATAACTACCGGAACCTCGCTCAGCCCTGCGATTTTCGCGGCTCTCCAGCGCCTTTCACCGGCGATTATCTGATAGTTCCCGGTTGCCAGCGGACGCACGAGCAGCGGCTGCAATACGCCGTTCTGCTGGATTGAAGCTGCAAGCTGCTCCATGGCTTCCTTGTCGAACACCTTACGCGGCTGCCCCTTGTTCGGCTCGATCTCGGAAATGCGCAGCGTCCTCAGCCCCTCGGATTCCTCCATGCTGTTGTCGTCGAAAAGGCTGCTGAAATCTCCGCCGATTCTCTTATTGCTCATTTCTTCTCTCCATTTCGCGCACCTTCTCCAGCACTTCCTTTGAAAGCCGCTTGTATGTATCCGCGCCCTTGGAATTCTTGTCGTAGAATATGATAGGCTCGCCGTGGCTCTGTGCCTCGGTTATGCGGACGTTACGCGGTATCTCGGTCTTGAATATGACGTCAGACGGGAATGTCCTCTTGATATCCCTCATGATCTCGTTGCTTGCAAGCAGACGTCTGTCCAGCATTGTGAACACGATTCCCATAAGCTGAAGATCCTTGTTTGCGGCTCTCTTAACCTTCTTGACGGTCTGCATGAGCTGTGCAAGACCCTCAAGCGCAAACGGTTCGCACACCATCGGCACGATTATTCTGTCGCACGCGACCAGCGCGTTCACCGCAAGAACTCCCAGTGACGGCAGGCAGTCCACGATTATCACGTCATAATCGTCCCTGACCTGAAGTATCACCTTTCTCAGCTGATAGTTTCGCTTTTCCACATCCGCCAGCTGGAGTTCTGCCTCGGAGAACATGCTTGTTGCCGGAATCAGATCGACATTCTTGTATCTTGTCTTGATGATACCGTCCTGCGGACGTGCCTCGCCCATGATTATCTCATAAATGGACACATCGAGAGTCTTTTTCTTGATACCGAATCCCGTTGTAGAGTTCCCCTGTGGGTCGAAATCTATCAGCAGTACCTTTTTTCCCAGTGCGCCAAGTCCGGCGGACACATTGATTGATGTTGTGCTTTTGCCGACTCCGCCTTTTTGGTTTACCACGCCGATAACTACGCCCATTTCATTCTCCCCTTTCACTCGGCATACGCCGATATTATCTCACATTTCTATTATATCATACTCTGCGCAAAGAGTAAAGCCCTTTTTAGAAAAAATGTTCCACATGGAACAATTATTCGACACCATTCCGAAAGTTCCACGTGGAACAAGCAGTTTTATGTCGAATGTTCCATGTGGAACAATTGTATTTGCCGTCGAAAATCAGATTTCAGCCGCCGAATGGATTTTTATAGTATACTCATAGCAGTCCCCTACATGATTCATTACGGTTTCGCACTCGATATTTGCTTCTTTCATGTTCTTGACGATTTTGTTGATACTGTTTATGTAGAGTCTGGGCAGTGGAAAATGAAAATTCTTCCGGGAAGCCTGCTTCTTCTCGGCAGGTTCCGGCTCCTCCTCACGCTTCTTCGGAATAATCCCATGCAGTATCCCCTCCACCATTGATTCCGTCTGTTCAATATTCAGCTTGTTAATAATCATCTCCCCCATTGCGTGGATTCTCAGCTTCTGATCATCAATACGAACAAGCGCCCGTGCCTGGCGCTCGGTGACATTTCCCTTGATCAGGAGCCCACGCTCCGCGTCGCTGAATTTCAGCAGACGAAGCTTGTTTGCAATAGTGGACTGCGCCTTTCCGAGTCGTGAAGCGGCCTCCTCCTGGGTAAGCCCGTAGAACTTGATCAGCCGTTCAATTGCAAGAGCTTCCTCAAAGTAGCTGAGGTCGCGGCGCTGGATATTCTCGATCAGAGCCAGTACCGCGGAACGCTCATCGTCCGCGTCGATCACAATACACGGAACCTCCTCAAGACCGCAGATTTTTGCCGCGCGGAATCTTCTCTCGCCGCTGATTATCTCGTAGTTCACTCCGCACCTCCGCACGTTGATTGGCTGGAGAATCCCGTTCTCGCGGATACTTGCGGAGAGCGCGGCAAGTTCGTTTTCGTCGAATGTCACCCGGGGCTGCGACCTGTTGGGGATTATCAGTCCCACGTCCAGCGCCACTACTTTTCCTACGGTTTTTTCCTTGTTCTTGAATAATCCGGTCATAATATTACGTCCTTTCAGGCAGATTTCTTTTTGGTAAGTCCATTATACCATGTCCTGGAAGTAATATCCACAAGTAAATATCGCATTTCCCGACATTTTCATCGCCGGTTCAACAAAAAAAGCCGCTTCAAAGCGGCTTTTTTGCAATATTAGCGGAACTGCGCGGATATTGTGTCGGAGTCTGCGATAATTTATTTACCACCGCCAGCCTGCGCCGATCACCGTTGGGAATCTCGTAATCAGTCACCTGTGCAATTTCCCCACCGAGCTTTTTCACAGCGGAAGCAGCCGCCATAATATCCTCGTTCACAGATTTCAGCGCGATGAATCTGCCACCCTTCTTCACAAACGGAACGCAGTATTCCGCCAGCACCGGCATAGCAGCCACCGCCCTTGCCGTGGCAAAGTCAAAGCATTCCCGGCGCTTCCTGCCGAGTTCCTCGCTGCGCGCGTGGATTATTTCTGCGTGGATTCCCACAAGTTCGCATGCCTTTTCCAGATAAACGCAGCGCTTGTTAAGACTGTCGCAGAGCGTTCCTTTTAAGTCAGGGCGGACTATCAGAAGCGGCAGCGCCGGGAAACCAGCGCCAGTTCCAACATCAATAAATGAGCTTCCCTCCGGGATCTCCACCATGAAAAACGGTAGCACGCTGTCCACGAAATGCTTGTCCACAACCTCCTCAAACTCGGTGATGGACGTGAGATTCACGTGCTCGTTGTATTCCACCATGAAATCACACAGCCTTACCAGCTTGTCCGCCATTTCTGCAGTTATGCTGATTTTCGCCGCCGCAAACCGGTCTATGGTGTACTGTATCCTTTGCGAATTATCCATTATGCTCCCCCTTTTCCTGTGAAGCAAGCCAGATGAGAAGCACCGACACGTCCGCCGGATTCACGCCGGAAATCCGCCCTGCCTGCCCCACGTTCAGCGGTCTGAACTTATTCAGCTTTTCCTGTGCTTCCAATCGCAGCCCCTTTATCGTCTTGTAGTCCAGATCTGCCGGGAGCTTCTTTTCCTCCAGACGGCGCATTTTTTCTATCTGTTCCTGCTGAATTTTGATATATCCCGAATATTTCAGTTCGATCTCCAGCTTGTTCACCAGTGAATATTTCAGAGCCGGACGACCCGGGTCAAATTCCGCCAGGTCAGTGTAATCCACCTGAGGGCGCTTCAGCAGCTCTATCATGCGAACTCCGGCGGTGATCTCCGACGTTCCCTTCTCCCGTAAAAGCAAATTCAGCTTTTCTGACGGATGTATAGTCACGGATTTTATACGCTCAAGCTCCTGCTCGCATATTTTCTTCTCGTCCAGGAACTTCTGGAATCTCTCATCGGAAACAAGTCCGACCCTGTGACCGACCGGAAGAAGCCTGTCCGCCGCGTTGTCCTGCCGCAGAATAAGCCGGTATTCGCTCCGGGAAGTCATCATTCTGTAAGGCTCGGAACAACCCTTTGTCACCAAATCGTCCACCAGCGTCCCGATATAACTGGACGCACGGTCAAGTATCATCGGCTCCCTGCCCTGTAATTTCAGCGCCGCGTTGATCCCGGCAACGATTCCCTGGGCGGCAGCCTCCTCGTAGCCGCTGGTGCAGTTGAACTGACCTGCGCCGTACAATCCGGAAATGCGCTTGAATTCCAGCGTAGGAAGCAGCTCCAGCGGATCGCAGCAGTCGTATTCTATCGCGTAAGCCGGGCGCATTATTTCAACGTGCTCAAGTCCCTTTATCGTCCGCAGGAATTTCACCTGCACGTCCTCCGGAAGCGACGAGGACATACCCTGGAGGTAGTATTCATCGGTGTCAAGCCCCATCGGCTCAACAAAAAGCTGATGGCGCTCCTTGTCGCGGAATCTGACTATCTTGTCCTCAATGCTCGGGCAGTAACGCGGTCCGATTCCCTCAATACGACCGGAATACAGCGGCGACCTGTCGAGATTATCCAGAATGACCTTGTGGGTCTCCGCATTCGTGTAGGTGACGTAGCAGTCCGCAACGTTCTTCATTTCGCGTTCGTTGTCAAAGGAAAACGGCATTATCTGCTCGTCCCCGGACTGCACCTCCATCACAGAAAAGTCGATGGACCGCTTGTGTACTCTCGCCGGGGTGCCCGTCTTGAACCTGCGCATGGAAACACCGAGCGCCTTCAGACAGTCGGACAGACCGCTGGAGGGAAGCAGATTATCCGGACCGGAGCTGTAGCTCAGCTCTCCTATGTGTATTTTGCCGTTGAGATAGGTTCCCGTGGTGATGATCGCCGCCTTCACCGGGTGGACTGCACCCAGCTTTGTGTGCACGGCGGTCACCTTACCGTCCGAAACGTCCACCGCCGTGACCTCCGCCTGCTTGATGTAGAGATTCGGTGTGTTCTCCAGCGTTTGCTTCATGTAGGTGTGGTATTTCACGCGGTCGCTCTGTACTCTCAGGCTGTGTACGGCAGGACCCTTTCCCCGGTTGAGAATACGCGACTGAATGAACGTAGCGTCCGCCGCACGCCCCATCTCGCCGCCCAGGGAGTCTATCTCGCACACGATCTGTCCTTTTGCCGAGCCTCCGATACAGGGATTACACGGCATATTTGCGATACAATCCAGTGACAGGGTGAATATTGCGGTTTTCAGCCCCAGCCGCGCTGCGGCAAGGGCGGCTTCGCAGCCGGCGTGACCCGCGCCGATGACCGCCACATCATATTCTTCAAGAGTATATGACATAAATTGTTCCTTTCAGATGTTCTTTTCGACACAATGTTCCATGTGGAACATTCAAAAATTCGCCCGAATTATACGATCCGGGCGAATCTGTTCAGTTGTTTGCTTTATTCCTCGGGGGTGCTTCCGGTATCCTCACCGTCGGTGGTATCCTCATCGTCCGGTGCAGCGTCAGGCTCTATAACTTCGGAGGCATCCTCGTTGAGGGAAGCCTGGATTTCCTCATCGGAAACACTCTCAATTTCTTCAGTATCCTCGGAATCATCGTGAGCCGTTCTCGTGAAGGAAGCAACCCTGCTCTCATCACCAAGACGCATTACACGAACGCCTGTCGCAGACCTGCCCATGACCCTCATGTCGTTAGCGCGGAAGCGGATTATTACGCCGTCCGTGCTGATAAGGATAACATCGTCGTCCGGACCCAGCGTGCGGATTCCGCAAACATATCCCTTCTCGTCGCCAACCTTGTAGTTCTTGAGTCCCATTCCGCCGCGGCGCTGTAATCTGTAGCTGGAAACCGCGCATCTGCGGCCCATTCCCATGTCGGTCACCGTGAGTATAGTTGCGGAATCGTCGAACACCTTTGTCGCGCCGACAACATAGTCCTCATCACGCAGCTTTATTGCCTTAACGCCGCGCGCCTGCCTGCTCATCGCACGGCAGTCGTTCTCATCAAAGCAGATAGCGGCACCGTTTCTTGTGGCGGTGAGTATTCTGCAATCGCCCTCGGTCAGGAACGCAGACGCAATCTCGTCGCCCTCCGCCAGGGTGACTGCGCGCAGTCCCTTCTTGCGGACGTTCTTGTACTCAGACAGATTGGTGCGCTTTACGATACCGTTCTTGGTCACGCAGACGAAGAACTTGTTGTCTGCAAAGTCGCGTGTAGTCATCATCGCAGCTACCCTCTCGCCATCGTTCAGCTGGAGAAGGTTGACGATATTCATACCGCGCGCCTGCTTGCTTCCCTCGGGAATTTCGTAACACTTCAGGCGGTACATGTTGCCCTGGTTCGTGATGAACAGTATATTTTCATGGCTGGAGGAGATGAACATATTCTCAACGAAATCCTCATCTCTCTGCTTCATGCCGGAAACGCCCTTGCCGCCGCGCTTCTGGATATTGTAAAGCTCCACGGGCTGGCGCTTGATGTAGCCAATGTTGGTATAGGTGACAACGCAGTCCTCTTCGGGGATAAGGTCCTCAATGTCCACCTCGCCGCTGACAGGCTCGATCTTTGTGCGGCGCGCGTCGTTGTACTTCTTCTTGATAACGGAAAGCTCGTCGCCGATAACCCGCAGCAGCTTGTTGTGATCCGCGAGGATCTCCTGCATTTCCCTGATGGTAGCGCGCTTTTCAAGCAGCTCGTCGATAACCTTGGATTTCTCCATACCTGTCAGTGCGCCTAATCTCATCTGCACGATAGCGTCAGCCTGTGCTTCTGTCAGCGAGTAAGTACCCTTGTCGAAGAATCCGGTGGAGGATACGTCGATGTCCCTGAAGCGCTCCACCAGGCGCTCCTTACCTTCCTGCACGGTCTTGCTGGAGCGGAGTATCGCAATGACCTCGTCGATGAAATCGATTGCGATGATGAATCCCTCAAGGATATGCTCGCGCTCAAGCGCCTTGTCCAGGTCGTACTTGGTACGGCGAGTGATAACGTCTACCTGGAAATCCAGATAGTGCTCCAGGCACTCCTTCAGCGTGAGTATCTTCGGCTGACCGTTGACCAGCGCCAGCATGATAACACCGACAGTGTCCTGTAACTGCGTAAAGGAATACAGCTTGTTCAGCACGACATTTGCGTTTGCGTCACGCTTAAGTTCAATAACAACGCGCATACCGTTGCGGTCGGATTCATCGCGCACGGTGCTTATTCCCTCAATGCGCTTGTCGCGCACCAGATCGCCTATGTTCATCAGCAGGCGCGCCTTGTTGACCATGTAGGGAATCTCATCAATGATAATGCGAGTCTGGTTGTTCTCTTCAACGATGTTCGCACGTCCGCGGAGGATTATCTTGCCGCGTCCGGTGTAGTACGCGGAGCGAATTCCGCTGTATCCCATGATTATACCGCCGGTCGGGAAATCCGGACCCTGAATCTGGGACATAAGTTCCTCAATGGACACATCCGGATTGTCAATCATCAGCATTAAAGCGTCGATAACCTCGCCGAGATTGTGCGGCGGAATATTCGTAGCCATGCCGACTGCGATACCGTTGCTTCCGTTTACCAGCAGGTTCGGGAAGCGGCAGGGTAGCACTACCGGCTCCTGGAGCTTATCATCGTAGTTGGTTGTAAAATCCACGACTTTCTTGCCGATATCCTGCACCATCTCGTTGGAGATCTTAGCAAGTCTTGCCTCCGTGTAACGGTAAGCCGCCGCAGGGTCGCCGTCCACGGAACCGAAGTTGCCGTGACCGTCGATAAGCGGATATCTGAGGGAGAAGTCCTGTGCAAGTCGCACAAGCGCGTCATAAACGGACGCGTCACCATGGGGGTGATACTTACCGAGAACCTCTCCGACAGTGTATGCGCACTTTCTGAACGGCTTATCCGCGGTATTTCCGGCGTCGTTCATGGTATAGATGATACGGCGGTGAACCGGCTTCAGACCATCTCTGACGTCCGGCAGGGCTCTCGCGGTGATTACCGACATAGAGTACTGTATGAACGACGTTTTCATAGTCTGTTCAAGGTCAACATTCAATAGCTTTTCCAAGCTGAAATCAATATCCATTATTCCTCCTGAACATTATGCGGCGTATTCAGCCGCAGATCCGGCATCACCGGTCACTCTCCCGAAAGCCTGTTCGTGAGATAGTCCCTCACAGCGCCCTCCTGTTCAACGGAAAGGCACCTTTTGGGGAAGCAGTATATCTGCTGTCTGTTGAAAATAAGCAGCAGCGATTCGTCATTCTCGATGAATTCCAGCAGGTCGCTGCCGGGAATGAACGTGGTTTTCAGCGGCGAGATTATCTCATCGTCCGCTTCCTCATCAATTTTGACATGCACTTCATTCTCTTTGGGCTTTATCAGCGTTTCGATCTCTATTCTGTCGCCGTAAAAAGTTGCCTTGTAGTCCTCCGGGTTCATATCCCTGAGTGCTTCAAGCGTCTTGGCTCGTGCCCTTTTCTTATCGGTAAGGCTGTAGAAAAGCCCGACCAGGCAGAATATCAGAGCCGCATATGCGAAAAACTGTTCCGGATTCATGATTATTGCAGCAATGACCGCCACGCCGATAACCGAATAAGCCGCCACGGAAAGCGTGTGGCGCCTGTTCTTGAACCTGGACTGGAATGACTTCATTGCGCCGTCGATCTCCTCCAGCGTATTGTCGTAGCTGAATTCAAACAGCGGAGTTTCCTCCTTTTTCGGCTGCTTATCCTCATTCAGATCCCCGAGATCCGGTAAAATTCCATTAGAAATACATATCACTTCCTTATACTTAAATACACACAGTTATATTCATCTTGCAATATACAATCAGAAATCCAGATTCTGAACCAGCTTGGCGTTCTGCTCAATGAATTCACGTCTGGGTTCTACCTTGTCGCCCATGAGTATCGTCATGATCTCGTCAGCCTTTGCGGCGTCCTCGACGGTAATGCGTACCATGGTGCGCGTTTCAGGATTCATGGTAGTTTCCCAAAGCTGCTCGGGATCCATCTCACCAAGACCTTTGTAGCGCTGTACGTCAACCTTTGCGCCGCTCTCGCCGGACAGCTCGCGGATATACTTGTCACGCTCCTCATCGGAGAACGCGTAGCGCACGTTCTTGCCCTTTGCCACCTTGAAAAGCGGCGGCTGCGCGATGTACACATGCCCCTGCTCGATAAGCGGCCGCATGAAGCGGAAGAAGAACGTCAGCATAAGCGTGGAGATATGCGCACCATCGACATCGGCATCTGCCATTATTATAACTCTGCCGTATCTCAGCTTTGTTATGTCGAAATCCTCGGCAATACCCGTGCCCAGCGCCTTTACGACCGGGGAGAGCTTGTCGTTGTTGTAAACCTTGTCCGCCCTTGCCTTCTCAACGTTGAGCATTTTGCCCCACAGTGCAAGGATAGCCTGGAATCTTCTGTCGCGCCCGCTCTTAGCAGAACCGCCCGCAGAATCTCCCTCGACGATGTATATTTCGGTTATGGAGGGATCCTTCTCGGAGCAGTCCGCCAGCTTTCCGGGGAGTCCGTTGCTGTCCATAACGGACTTGCGCTTCGCCTCCATGGCCTTCTTTGCCGCGTCGCGTGCCGCCTGGGAGTTCATCGCCTTGTTCATGATGATCATGGCGGTTTCGGGGTGCTCCTCAAAGTAGTAGGTCAGCTGCTCCACTGCGATCTTGTAGACTACCGGCTGCACCTCGGGATTACCCAGCTTGCTCTTAGTCTGACCCTCGAACTCGCATTCCGGCAGCTTGACGGAGATTATCGCGTTTATCGCCTCGCGGATAGCCTCGCCGCTGTAACCGGTGAACGGCTTCTCGTCCTCCTGCTTCTTGGCGGATTTCTTCTTGGGCTTATTCTTCTCCTGGTTCTCCTTATACGCCTTCGCGTAGTCGTTCACGACCTTATTGAGCGCCTTCTTGAAACCCAGCTCGTGGGTACCACCCTCGCCGGTGTGGATATCGTTCGCAAAGGACCGGAAGATCTCGGAGTTGAAATCCGTGGTGTACTGGAACGCAATCTCCACGTTGATCCCGTTCATATCGCCGGTGAGATAGATAACGTCCGGGTGGAGAACGTCAGCGCCGCGCTTCTTGTTGAGCCACTCGATGTAGCTCTTGATTCCGCCCTCGTACATCATCTCTTCGTATACGGGATTCTCGGGGTCGCGGGTATCGGACAGCGTGATCTTCAGACCGCCGTTAAGGAACGCCTTCTCACGCAGTCTGTCCTGAAGCGTGGTGTAGTTGAATTCCGTCGTGTGGAATATCTCCCCGTCCGGCTTGAACTTTACGGTAGTACCGGTGCGGTCGGTGGTGCCGATAACCTTTATCGGCTCGCTGTATTCACCGCGCTCAAAACGCTGGAAATGAATGTTCTTGCCGTCGTATATCTTGACCTCCAGCCATTCGGAAAGGGCGTTTACAACGGAAGCACCGACGCCGTGCAGACCGCCGGCGACCTTGTATCCGCCGCCGCCGAACTTACCGCCGGCATGGAGCACCGTGAATACAACGGTAGCCGCCGAGATTCCCTCCGCATGGTTGATAGCGGTAGGGATACCACGTCCGTTGTCAACTACCTCGATGATATTGTCCGGCAGGATAGAAACATTGATCTCAGTGCAGTATCCTGCCAGTGCCTCGTCAATAGCGTTGTCAACGATCTCATAAACGAGGTGGTGAAGTCCGCCCTCGCCCGATGAGCCGACGTACATGCCGGGGCGCTTTCTGACAGCCTCAAGTCCCTTGAGAACTTGTATGTCGTCTGCGCCGTAGCTCATATCCTGAACATTTTCATTTTCAGCCATAAAAAACCTTGCCCTCCATATCGTACTGAGCCATCTCAGTAAAGCCATATCTGCATAACGCATATATTATATATAGTATACCACAAAACAGCCCAAATTGCAAGCATTTGCGCTGTATTTAAGATAATAATTTTCGTTTCTTTCTATATATTTGAAATTGAATCCCGGGTCAGTATTTCTGCATACCCCGCGTAGACTTGCTAAACAAATCAGAATAATCAGACACATTAATTACTCGCTGTTGAAAAAAACTGCAAAAAAAATTGTGTAACCCCCTTGAAATCCGGAAAATAATATGCTATAATAAAATATATTATTATGGTGTTCAGAATGAGGGATTATATAAAAGCCTCTGGATACCCAATAAGATAATAAATCGAGAGCGCGGCTGATGCGGCGTTCCGATCGAATAGCTATGGAGGTGAAATTAAATGCCGAACATCAAGTCTGCAAAGAAGAGAGTTCTCATCGCCAAGGAGAGAACAGAGGCTAACAAGGCTTCCAAGACTGCACTCAGAACAGTTATCAAGAAGGCACGCGCTGAGGGTGCTGACGCTGCTGTTATCAAGACCGCAGTTGTAAGCGTAGACAAGGCTGCTGGCAAGGGTCTTATCCACAAGAACAAGGCTGCCCGCCTGAAGTCCCAGCTTGCAAAGAAGGCAAACGCTTCTGCGTAATTGTTGAACTAAGCGAAACTACACCCACAGGCGAAAGCGTGTGGGTGATTGTTTTATATAGGGAAAAATGGCGTAAAATATAAGTAAGGGGGATTTTATATGGCAGGTGTAAACAAGGAAATAACGGACTTAACCGAAATAGAGCGCATCTTAAAGGAAGCCAAGGTATGCCGTCTGGCGCTGATGAACGGAGAATACCCGTACATAATCCCGATGTGCTTCGGATACAAGCTCGACGGCGGACAGCTGGAGCTGTACTTCCACAGCGCCCCGACCGGGCAGAAGATCGACCTGATCAAGAAGAACAACCTTGCAGGCTTCGAAATGGACTGCCTCACCGGGATCGTCAAGGACGAATCCAGATGCAGCGTGACCGCTATATACGAGTGCATGACCGGCACGGGGTTTGTCGAGATCATCAACGGAATTGAGAAGCTGACCGGACTGACCTCTATCATCAGCAAGTACGATGATGTGAAGCAGGAGCACAAGTTCAGCGAGCAGGCGCTCAACGGAATGGTCCTCATCAAGCTCACGGCGGAGAACTTCTGCTGCCGCAGCCACCAGGTGGACGAGGATAACATCGACCTCCCGGAATAACCACAGAGAGCGGTAACACCGCTCTTATTTTTTTAGTGCTTATTTACTATTGGTATTATATTATTTCAAAATATCATATTGTATTATTTGCTTTAAGCACTTTAAGTATATTATTCGCAAAATTACACTAATCGTATTACAAAATACGAAAAATAAAGGGTTGCAGAAACTCAACCCAGTGATATTATGTGTACTTCTCAGAGTAGCGCTTATTCAGTGTGACATTAGACACATTCGTGATATATGTGCCGTCCGAGCACACCACGAACGCCTTTGGCATATCGTCGGAAACGCTGACAACGCAGCCGCGCTTCTGACAGGCGTTGAGGAAATCCGCCGTCGTGCGGCTGACGGAGCATTCCTCTATGTCGAAAATGCCGATCACGTCGTCCTTTTTCACCGTGGAATTCCCACCCAGGAACAGATACACCGCGTCACACCTCCGTAAATACGCCGTTTTCCGTACGCCAGGACTTTCCGCCGTTCAGCGCCGAAAGGTCGTCCATATTACAGCAAGTAATAAACACCTGACTTTTATCTATATTGTTGATAACGAATCCGCGCCGGATATGGTCAAGTTCGCTTAGGATATCGTCCAGGATAACCACCGGGCAGGTGCGGTTTCTCCGGCGGATTATCTCCGCCTCCGACAGTTTGAGGGCGAGCGCCGCGCTTCGCAGCTGCCCCTGGGACGCGAAATCCCGTGCCGACATGTCGTTGATATAAAAATTCACATCATCGCGGTGAACTCCTGCGACAGTGTAGCGGAGCTTCATTTCGGTGTACAGATTGTTCTCCAGTTCCGCGACGTATTCCTTAAACAGTGCGTTGACATCATCAAAGTTTATACCATCAGTCTTGAAAACAGAGCTTGAGTATTCCATTCTGAGAGCCTCTGCCCCCTCGGTAAGCCGGGAATAAATCTCCGCCGCGTATTCCTGGAGGAACACAAAGTACTTCAGCCTGCCGTAGGTCACGTTTATTCCCTCGCTGGCAAGCACCTCGTTCCAGGGCGCCAGTTGGGCGGAAAGTTCCTCCGCCGGGATATCCCTGCGCGCGAACGCGAGGATATTATTGCGCTGTTTTAATCCGCGGTTGTAGTTGGAAAGCTTCTTGAGATGGGTCTGGGTCTGCATTACCGCAACGTCGTCGAGATACGCCCGTCGGAGTTCCGGCGCGCCCTTTATCAGGTTGAGATGTTCCGGAACGAACACAACGTATTTCAGCACGCCGTAAAGCTTCGCGGCGTCGCTTACGTTCAGTCCGTTGTATTTCACCTGCGGCTTGTTATTACAGATCGTATATTCCACAATATTTTCACGCCCGGTATTGTCATCATCGCGGAAGCACAGCCGGATAAACACTTCCGCACTGCTGTCCGAAACCGGAATATACTGCGAAAAACGCACATGTCTGAAGCTTCCGCCCAGACAGACGGAAATCGCCTCCATGAGGTTGGTTTTTCCCTGGGCGTTCTTTCCCACGAACACGTTCAGCCTGTCGTCGAAATTCAGCTCAGCCTCGCGTATATTGCGGAAATTGCGGATATACAGCCTGGTGATGATCATTACTCGGCGGTTCCAGGGATCACTGCGTTCTCATCAAGCACGATCCTGTATTTCTTGCCCTTGAATTCGATGGTGTCGCCGGGCTTGATCTTCTTTCCGCGCTTGGTGCAGAGTTCGCCGTTCACGTTGAATTCGCCAAGCTCGATAAGTATCTTCGCCTTGGCGCCGGTTTCCGCCAGCCCTGCGTATTTAATAAGCTGATCCAGCTTGATAAAAGGGGTCACAATCTTGATTTCTTCCATTAGTCTGTTATTCCTTTCTTTATCTCTTGCAACACTATATAACCTGCCCGCCGACTATACGGCGATCTGCTGCCGGCGCCGTATTGCATGACGCAGCAGCCAGTCAGGAAAACGCATATTTCAACACATGAAAAAACCGCCGCCGTGTTAACGGAAGCAGTTTTATCACTCCGCGCTGTTCATGGAGGGCAGAGTTCCTTCACGGCAGTGCAGGCTCTTTCCCACCGTTCGATTCATTTCAGGCGCATGGGGAGGACGAGGTATGTGAACGCATTCCCTTCCATCGGCAGAATAAGTATCGGCGCCACGGAAGATGTAACGACAAGCTTTACGGTATCCGTATCGCACGCCTTGAATGCGTCAAGCATGTATTTCGCGTTGAATCCGATAACCAGCGGCTGACCGTTGTAGCTTACGGAGATCTTGTCGTTTACCTTTCCGATAGCGGTTGTGCAGCTCATTGTGATTGTGCCGTCCTTTATCTCGCAGCGGATAGGATTCTTGTTCTTCTCGTTGATGATGAGCATAGTACGCTCAAGCATATCTGTCATTTCGCGGCAGTTTACCACAGCGAACACTTCCGATGTATTCTTGAGATACGACTTATAGGGAATGAAATCGCCGTCCAGCAGACGGGAGATCATGATATATCCGTCCACGGTAAAGCTGATCTGGTTCTTGTCCACGCTGACGATAACGTTCTTATCGTTATCATCGGAGAGGATATGAGTGAGTTCTTCCAGGGTCTTTGCAGGAACGATGAAGCTCATGTTGTTGTAGGTCAGCGGCTCCTGGCGGAGAGCGATACGAACACCGTCCACTGCGGCCACGCTGAGGACATTGTCCTCCAGCTCAAACTTGCAGCCCATGAGTGCAGGCTTGTTGTCAACGGTAGCGACCGCGAACTTTGTCTGCACGATCATGCTTTTCAGCAGCTTCTGCGGCATTGTAAAGCTTGTTTCGGGATTTACCTGGGGCACGTTGGGATAGTCGTCGGCGCTCATGCACATAACGGAGAAATTTGTATCGCGTCCGGATATTTCAGCGATGTTATTACCGCCGCACTCGAAAGTGATATCTCCGGAGGGCATTTTTCTGATGATATCCCCTGCCATTCTGGCGTTGATAACTATATTACCGCTTTCTATACCGTTTACTTCTATAGATGTCTTGATACCGATATCAAGATCATAACCAGTGACTGTAAGGGTATTCCCCTCCAGTTCCATGAGTATACCCTCAAGCGCAGGTATGCTGGATTTTCCTGCCGCCGCCTTGGAGGTAGTCTGAACGGCGGAGAGGATAATTTCCTTGCCACAGCTGAACTTCATATTATCTTCCTTTCGCATACTCCGCCGAAGGCGGAATTTTTTCAAAGATATCTATTTTTTAATAATAATAATAAGGGCGGTTCAAAAGTTGAAAAGTCCGTAAAACCGCTTTCACAAACAGATCGCAGCCGATAAGTTTTTTCACGTCCGCTGTTGAAAGAATGTGAGTCTTTTGTGGAGTGTTTTTATTTCAACAAGCTGTTGAATAGTTCTGAAAACTCGTTGAAAAACTCAGCAAAAACTGCCTTTTTTCGCCTGCGGAATTACTGATTTGCCTTGATGTTCTTTATGAGATCCTCGACCACGGAGCGGAAGTTGCTGTCCTTTGCCATCATTTCCTTTACGTTCTTGATGGCGTAGACAACGGTGGAGTGATCCCTTCCGCTGAATTCCTGCCCGATGGTTTCATAGGGCAGCCCGGTTATCTCCTGGATAACGTAGATAGCCACCTTACGCGCGGAGGAAACCGGCGCGTTCCGCTTCTGGGAGCGTATCTCGTCGGGATCCACGCTGTAGATCTTAGCCGCCTCGCTGATGATCTTGTCAACGGTTATCGGGATCGGCTGGTGGTCAGATACGATATCCTTTATTACGTTCTGGGCAACAACGATGGTGGGCTTTATCTGGGATACCATATAGAGTGCGTTCATCTTGGTGACAACGCCCTCAATCTGACGAATGTTGGATTTGAGCTTGGTCGCGATAAAGTCGATAACATCGTCCGGAATCTTGAAGTTGAGGATCTCCGCCTTGCGCTGGATTATCGCCAGTCTGGTTTCGTATTCCGGAGCGCGGACGTCCGCCGCCAGTCCGGAGGAGAATCGCGTTTTCAGACGGTCGGAGATGGATTTGATCTCCTTTGCCGGGCGGTCCGATGTGAGTACGATCGCCTTGTTGAGCTTGTATAGCTCGTTGAATATGTGGAAGAACTTCTCCTCGGTCTGCTCCTTGCCGGCGATGAACTGGATATCGTCTATCAGCAGGGCGTCGGCGTTACGGTATTTCTCGTCAAAAAGCTCCGTCGTGTTTGCGGTGATGGAGTGCAGGAACTCGTTGGTGAAGGTTTCCGCGGAAATGTAGATTATGTTGATACCGGGGTATTTCTTCTCCATCTCGTTCTGAATCGCGGACAGAAGATGTGTCTTTCCAAGACCGGAATCGCCGTAAATAAACAGCGGATTGTATTTTTCGTGCTGCTTCTGGGAAACTGCCTTGGCAGCCGCGAAAGCGAGGTTGTTGGAAGGTCCGACGATGAAGTTGTCAAAGGTATATGTAACCTTGTTGTCGTTGACGATATTGTCGATCTGGCTCGTGATCTCCTCATCGTTCTTGGCGGAGTTCATACGGCTCTCGTTGGTGGGAGCGTCGCTCTGCACGATAAATTGAATGGTGATGGGATAGCCGATGACATTCTCAAACTGCTCCTCAAGGCGGGCGCGGTAGATGTCGTTGAGCGTGTTAAGCTTGAAATCAATGTCAGTCGCGAGTATCACAACGTTTCCGTTCATCTCAACCGGCTCCAGCGTATCCAGCCAGATCTCCCGTGCGGAGGCAGATGTATTGTATTCCCGGACATAATTTTCAACAACGAGATTATAGATGTCGGAGAGAGAGGAAATTGATTTCATAATAAGTCACCATTCCATATTCCATACTTTTATTGCAGAACCTGGTCTGCTCAGTGAATTTCTTTACAGTTTATTCCTGACAGGGGTATATTATAAATAGTGCAGTTTGCAGGAATAAAGCATCAAAAATCAATTAGAATAGCTAAATGATTTTCGTCAATAAGTGTCCATATTTAATGATATCATAAAAGTTGAAATTTTTCAAGCAAAAAAGCACTTAATTTATCAGCAATAATCTGTGAATTTTAAACAAACATATATAGCAATGCGAATAAAAGCGCGGTTGAAAAAGCTCCTGCGGCTGCGAAGGCTGCCATTTTAAGGCGGTTCAGCTGCTGGCTGCGGCGCAGGAATTCCGGAGCGGTGCTGGTGAGAAGCGCCGCCTGGCGTTCTATTTCTGCTCGGTCAGTGGTATCGCAGCCGCTGTTGAGAATTACTATCACTTTCTCAAAGCAGCTGTTGCGTGGTGTCATTTCAATAATGCTTTTGGTCACACCCTTGATCATATGATTTCCTTTCGTGAATATATAAGAATACTTTAACATTATCATGGGTGGTATTTATAAATTTATACATGATTTTACTTGATTTTTAACAAAAATCGGTTAAGTGATAAAAAACTGATTGTATAATGCTGAAAAGTCCGAACGAATTGTTGAAAAGTATGTTGAATCGGTTAAAAATTCGCATTCTTACGCCGATTGTAAAAACGTTCTTTCAACCAATCAAATGAAATGCCCAGATTTTTAAGTTTAAAGTTTGTGGGAAGTCCAGTATTATACTCTCTGTTTAGTTGCATGAGTGCGATAAAACCGTCCGACTGTTATTAAATGGATACCAGCCGTTGAAAGCTATTGCACATGGCATATTTAACGGGTTTTTAAGGGTGGTTTTCAACGTTGAATCGGATTTATTACGCCAGTAGTGTTGAAAACTGTGTTGAAACGGTTAAAATCTCCCGTTAAATTGCGGACTGTTGAATTTTGTGAACAAGTTGGAACAGCAGTTGAAAAGTCGTTAAGAGGTTGTGGATTTATTTTTTATCAACAAATCCGCGTTGAATGTTGAATCCCATTTTCTGAAAAAAGAACACCCTGACTGTTGATCAGGGTGTCAGTATATGGCGGTTAATGGTACGCTGACAAGAATCATGCGCGTGAATGTATTTATCCGAACGGGTCGGTCTGTTTTATTCCGCGTCCCCTTCCAGGAAGTAGGAAGCCTCCATATCCGCGACGGAGAGCGCAAACGCCAGAGGATACATGGCGAGCGCCTGACCGACGGTATTCTTGTCCTCGGCTCCGGAGAATCCCATATGCCAGCGGATAGCCATTGCCTCCTCCCGGGTGAGGCGTATGAATCCGCTCACCATGTAGACGGATTTCTCCCCATGACCGTAGGGCAGCGTGTCGTGTATCTCGTACCGGGGCTGCTTTTCCCATTGACCGGTCTGTTCGTTCTTGACGTTGCGCCAGCCTACCCGGTAGAAATTCACCTTGCACACGTCGTGCAGCAGCGCGACTATCGCCACGGTTTCGGGACTGGCGGCGAGGTGGTATTCCTGCTTCACCCGTTCCCTCTCCAGATACGCGCACAGGCAGTGGTATACGTTAAGGGAGTGCCGCAGAAGTCCGCCCTCAAAGGCGTTGTGGTACCTCGTGCTTGCCGGGGCGGTAAAGAAATCGCTCTTATTCTCGAGAAAGTCCAGCAGCTTGTCTGCGCCGTCCCGGGTGATATTCCCGGTGAATATTTTCAGGAATTCTTCCTTGTCTGTCATTGTTGCCTCCGTCGTCAGTTGTATCCGGTGTAGCGCACCCTTTTCCGGTTTATCGTCAGGCTATCCGGGTCGTAGGTGTATTCATACTGCTTGACCGTATAGGTCCCGTATTCCTTCGCCACGATATGCTGTATCATCATGCCTGCGTACTGCGGCTCCAGGTGGGTGCCGTAGGGCGCCGTTTCCACGCCGTTTTCGTATACGGGGATCTCCACCAGCTTCCCGTCGGATATGGCGAAAAACCGCGCGTACTGCGGAACCTCCACCTCGTTGAGGATAGTGAAATCCAGCTGTATCAGGTCGGGGTATTCCTCCGCGGCGAAATCCCGCATGTTGGAGATTATCTCGCAGCCGTATGTAAGGTCCTTGAGCAAATTCTCGAATATGAGGAAGCCGTCGTCCCGTGGCACATTTATCTTCAGCGTGTCGATGATATTACCCTGCTGGAGGAGGTCCAGGCGGAAATCCCCGTAAAGACTGCCGTCGATGACTGTGGTTTCAAGCTCCGGGGCTTCGGCGGTTTCCGGCAGCTTTATGCAGGAAATGTCCACGGTGTAGTATTTCCCGGCGGAATACACGTTCTTTATAGTATACGACAGCCTGCTGCCTTCTATTCTCGGGGTCTGCTCCGCCGGGGGTATTACCTCGTCCGGCTTCAGCGGCTCCGGCTCCGGGGTGGTGGTCGTTGCCGCGGTGGTGGATTCCGTCGCCGCCAGGGTAGTTACGGCTGCGGCGGAGGCAGACTCCGGGCGCTCTTCTTCCAGGTTACAGCCAGTCAGCAGAAGTGCCATGGCTGCAATAGCATATGCCGGTCTGAATGCTTTCATTGAACCACCCCCATAGAATAAAGGTCACCTCTAAAAACCTCATGTGAGCGAAAATGTGCAGTGCGCGCCATCTTCGTCGTCAAATCTCCTTGAAAGGCATACAGCCTTACTGCGTCGACTTTCCTATAATATGGCGCACCCTGCCCATTTTTGCATTTCACACCGGTTTTTATAGTTTCCCTACAGTTTTCTTATACTATTATATAAAAAATCCGGAAAAAAATCAAGTATTTTATGGAACAGTAGTTCAGCGTATCACAGAATTGATGGCATCGGCGATGGAGTATGCCCAGAGCTTCAGCTGGACGTCCTCGTCGGAGGGCGCGGCGAGCAGTCCCCGGTGTGCCGGGTCGTGGGTGAGGGATTCCACGCTGAGCGCCGTAGGCACTCCGACTGCGGCGACCGGTACTCCGACGGTGCGGCAGGAAAGCTCCCGGCGCGGCGCGGCGGAGCCGGACCCTGGAGTTATCCCGGCGGTGGAAAGCTGCACAGTCCTGCAAAGGCGCTCCGGCGAGGTGCAGCAGAGGGAATCCACCGCGATGACGCAGGCGGCGTCTATCTCCCGGGCGGCGGCGCGGACAAGGGATACCGTTTCAATCCCGGTGCGGGCGGCTACGTCAGTTTCGATGGCGGCTAGGGAATAGCGGCTGCCCCTCTGCGGCACCAGCCGGCGGATCGCCAGCGCTCCCAGGCTGTCCCGGGTGATGTCGGGATTCCCCAGTCCGGCGGCGAGGATAGTTCCTCCGGTGGGCAGTATCTGCTCAAGCGCCCGGCGCAGCAGTGCCGGGAGTGCATTCCGTGAGGGGTCGCCCTCCAGGGTGATGTAGCGCCCCGGGCGGATCCTGCGTTCCTGCTCCGGTATCCGTATGTCGGTTATCCGGACGCCGCCGATGGTACGGGTGACGGTCCTGCCGCCGGATATCCCGGCGAGCCGGGAGCTTTCGCAGGCAAGGTCGGAGTGCGGCTGAATCTTCATGACGTTCCTCCTTTTGTGTTGTTCCCAAGTATTCTGCTCCGGGATACTGCATTTATTTATCATCAGCTGAAAAAAACGTTGCATTTTTCGGCGATATGCTGTATAATAAAATATGAATGAAATCTGTTTTTCCGCCCGGCGGAATTAGGAGGTAGTTATAAATGAAACTTATATTTGCTATCGTGAATAACGACGACAGTCACTCCGTATCGTCCTCGCTCACCCAGGGCGGATTCCAGGCGACAAAGCTGGCGTCTACCGGCGGATTCCTCATGTCCGGAAATACCACGTTCATGATCTGTTCGCAGGACGACCAGGTGGATAATGTCATAGATATCATAAGCAAGCACAGCCACAAGCGTCAGCAGTTCGTTCCGAACTCCGCAAGCTACGGGCTGAGCAATTATACGAGCTTCCCGGTGGAGGTATCCGTTGGCGGCGCGACGATATTCGTCACGAATATCGAGAGATTTGAGAAGGTATAATGCGGCTTTACGGTAAAGACAGACTGGCGGAGCTGCTGTCAGACACTGCGGCGGAAAACCGCCTGCCCCACGCGATACTGCTCACCGGAGAGCGCGGCAGCGGAAGAATGACGATCGCGAAATATATCGCGAAGATGTTTTTGTGCGGTCCGGTTCCCTGCGAGAAATGCTCCGTGTGCACGAGGATAAACGAGGGCGCACACCCGGACGTTATAAACGTGCTGAGGGAGATTGGCGGAAAATACGGTCTGACCACCAAGGGCGGACTCACGGATATCCGCGAATTCATGGACGGCGTTGCAGTCAAGCCCAACGACGGGGATATAAAGATATACATCTTTGAGAAGGCGGACGAGATGTCGGCGCAGGTGCAGAATACGCTGCTCAAGAATATTGAGGAGCCGGAGAGCTGGGTGAAGTACATCTTCATATGCGAGAGCGCCGGCAGCCTGCTGACGACTATCCGCTCAAGGGTGGCTGAATTCCGCGTGCCGGACTGTACCCCGGAGGAATGCCGCAGGTGCCTTATCGAGGAATATAACGTAGCCCCGAAGCAGGCGGAGGAGTATTCCCAGATGATGTCCGGGAATATCGGCAAATGCCTTGAAGCGCTGGGAATGACCGCAATCCCTGAGAAGAAGCGCGGCGCGAAGAAATCCGACGACGAGGAGCCGGAGGACGATATCCCGTCGGAGCTGAAGCTGATGGAGAGCGCGCGGCATGCGGCGGCGGCAGTGGCGGCGAAGAATCCGTACATGCTGTGCGCGGCGCTTGGCGAGCAGACCGGGCGCAAGGAGTACGCCGCGGCGCTGGAGTACTTCGCCGGGATACTGCGCGACGCTATTGCGGCGAGGGCAGGCGGCGAGCTTTATTCCTGCGGAAAGACCGAAGCAAGGAATATTGCGAAATCATTTGACGAAGCAAGACTGACGGGAATGCTGGAGAGCGTTTTTGAGATAAACGACCGGGCGGCGGCGCTGAACCTTAACCTGGCGCTGTGCTCCGCGTATATCACGTCAAGGCTGCTTTAAAAGATAGGAGTATAATGGATAACAACTATTTCACAGAAAAAATAGCGCCGAAGAATAAGCCGGCGCAGGAGAATACACAGCCCACGGCAGTCCCGGCAAGGAATATTCCGGACGATCTGACGGAGCACCGTGCGAACCACACCGAGGGCAGAAAGCCGCAGGCAGCGGCAGTCCCGGCGAAGAACATTCCGGACGACCTGACAGAGCGCCGCGCAAATCACACTGAGGACAGGAAGCCGCAGCCGAGGAGTAATGCGGATAACGGCGAACGCCGCCAGAGGTCCGGCGACAGACCGCAGAAGCCGGAGCAGCGCAGGGAGAATCCTCCGCGCAGGGAAAGGAAGCCGGCGGACCCCAACGCAGTCGTGGAGATAATCGGCGTGCGCTTCAAGGACGTTGGCAAGGTGTATTACTTTGCTCCGGGCGGAGTACAGTTCGAGCAGGGGGACAAGGCGATCGTTGAAACGGCGCGCGGCGTGGAGTGCGGCGAGATTGTCCTCACCAACCGGACTGTTCCCGAGAGCACCATCGTGTCACCGCTCAAGAGCATAATCCGCAAGGCGGCTCCGGCGGACGTGAAGCAGCTTGAGGAGCGCCGCCGCCAGGAAAAGGAGATCATGCAGGTGTTCAGCGACAAGATCGCCCAGCACAAGCTTGATATGAAGCCCATCGACGTGGATTGCACCTTTGACGGCAGCAAGATACTGTTCTATTTCACTTCCGATGGCAGGGTGGATTTCCGCGAACTGGTAAAGGACCTTGCGTCCGTTTACCGCACGAGGATAGAGCTGCGGCAGATAGGCGTGCGCGACGAAGCTAAAATGCTCGGCGGACTGGGGATCTGCGGACGGCCGTTCTGCTGCTCCAGCTTCCTGGGGGAGTTCCAGCCGGTGTCCATCAAGATGGCGAAGGAGCAGTCCCTGTCGCTTAACCCGACGAAGATCTCGGGAACCTGCGGCAGGCTCATGTGCTGCCTGAAGTACGAGCAGAACTGCTACGAGGAATTCCTGCGCACCACTCCAAAGGTGGGCGCGTATGTCGAAACCGCGGAGGGACGCGGACGCGTGTGCGAAACGAACCTCCTCACGGGTATTCTGAAGGTGCAGCTGGACAAGAATCCGGACGCTCCAATCACCGTGAACAAGGCGGACGTAAAGCTGCTGAAGGACGGACAGGTAAGAATAAGCCGCGACGAAGCGAAGGCTCTCAAGGGACTTGAGGACAAATAAGACCGCACCCCGGGATCATATTGATCCCGGGGTGCTTTTTTTATGCGTACTGTCAGAAGGAGCGGACATTCGTCACGCTGTAGGATCCGGTTTTTGACGACGACGGACTTACGGTGATGTCGAACCTGATGTGGCAGGAGCTGCACGAAAGCGCGCTCTTGCTTCCTGTGAGGTTGGATTTGGTGACCACCTTGTGGCAGCGGGGGCATTTGATGTCGAACATGTTCATAGTGGTAATTCCTTTCTGTTATGTTACCAGGAGCGGTTCTTTACCCAGGTGTGCGGCTTGGGATTCCCGTTCCTGTCCTTGGGCTTTCGGGGGCAGTTTCCCGGCGACGGTCTGCCGGAATTCGCCGGGCGCGAAGTGGTGGCTCCGCACCAGGTGCACTTGTATTCGATGGTCCTTATCGTGAGCGGCATGGCGTTCCTCCTGTCAGTTCTTCTTTGCGTACCTTTTCGCCATCTTCTCCCCTTCGTCGTTCATCTTCTGAAGACAGTCCAGGGCCTTGTGCTCGGCGTTTTCGAGGTGCTGCCCGACGGAGTCCACATGGCTGTTTTCGCTGCCGGACATCAGCTTTCCTGCCACGCCTATAATTGCGATTGCGCCTATGATCAGATCTAACATGATTATTCCTCCTTTTGGGTGTTTTCTTATCTTTGATCATATTTTACCACCCGACTGGGACAGGAGTGTGTCCCTATAAAATTATTGCCGAAAAATATTCCCTGAGGTGCAGATCATGACGGAAAGTTGGGAATATTGTATTAGTTTCGACTAACCCAACGAGTTGGCTGAGGTTAACGTTAATTCCCCCTAACTCCGCGCTATCACTGGATCCGCAGACGAAAAATGTGTGAAAATTATTGTAAAGCACTTGACTTTTTCTGAAAATATGTTACAATATAATAAAGGCTGACGGCAGAGTGCCGTGGTCAGACGGCGGGAATCGACCCGATTATTTTTGGAGGTATTTATCATGGCATACGTTATTTCTGATGATTGCATCGCTTGCGGCGCTTGCGCTGAGGGCTGCCCTGTAAACGCTATTTCTGAGGGTGACGGCAAGTACGTTATCGACGCTGACACCTGCATCAGCTGCGGCGCATGCGCAGGCACATGTCCTGTAGGCGCTCCTTCCGAGGGCTGATTACATCAAGAAAACACCGGAGCTTCGGCTCCGGTATTTTTTTGCAATTTTGTTGTAACGTTATTCCTGGTGGCGTGTATATACAGTCGAAAGGCAAATGAGCTGAAAGAAAACAAAAACACAACACATAAATCAGGAGGAAAAACACCATGACAGTAAACAACGAAGTAATCACAAAGGCACTCACCGAGGCACAGAGCGTAGACGAGATGGTCGCAGCATTCGCAGACCAGGGCATTGAGATCACCGCAGAGGAACTGGAGCAGGTAATGAAGGACGTCCTGGCAGAGGAATCCGGCGAGGAGCTTTCCGAAGGCGACCTCGAAGGAGTATCCGGCGGTTCCGCATACAGCTGGGCAATGAACACCGCACGCAACATCGTTGTAGGTGTTGTGAAGGCTGTGGGTCAGGCTTTTGTAAACACTGTAAGAAGAACATTCGGTTTCTGATTTAAACCACATAAAAATGACCTGGAGGACTTATGTTCTCCAGGTCATGCTTTTATTCAGCCGATCACTCTTCAACGAGGGTGTCTGTCGGTGCAGGCGTGGGAGCCGGAGCCGGCTTGACTGCCAGCTGGTCCTTGTTCTCCATCACCAGCAGGTTCATCTCAAAGGGAGTGAACAGTCTGCTGCACGGGGAGCCGGGATTCAGCACTGCGGTCTTTCCCTTTATCGCGTTGAAAAGGCGAGTCGTGTTGATTTTCATGCAGTTGAAGGTCTTGCGGTCGGGGGTGGCGAGGACGGACATGCGGTTAGGCGAGGTGAAGAACGGAATAACCTGCTGACCGTTCTTGTTGGTCATCATCATAACGTTGAGCAGTCTGTTTCCATTGGCGTCAGTCTGGTCGCCAAGGGCTGCGACTGCGAATACGTCCGCTGCCATCAGATCGGGAAGAACGCTCTTCCACTTGGTCTTGGTCTTATCCTCGTTTGCTTCGGTTATGCGCTCTTCGAGAGCCTTGTTGAATACCTTCATCTGCTCGGGGGTAAGCTGCTGATTTGCCATTGTTTCGCTACCTTTCTGTAATCATCTTGCCTTTTCGGCGTTTTCCTTCACGATCTTTGCGATAACGTCCTCAAGCGGAGAAGCGCCAAGGTCGCCGTCCTTGCGTGAACGCAGGGAAACGGTGTTGTCCTCGACTTCCTTGTCGCCGAGAATGAAGAAGTACGGGATCTTTTCAAGCTGTGCCTGGCGGATCTTGTATCCGATCTTTTCATTGCGGTTATCTACAGTCACACGCATGTTCATGTCGTCGAAGCGCTTTGCGATGCTTTCTGCGTAGTCCTTTGCGCGGTCGGTTATCGGGAGGATACGGACCTGTTCCGGCGACAGCCACAGCGGCAGCGCGCCGGCGTACTTCTCCAGCAGGTATGCGAGAGTTCTCTCATAGCAGCCCAGGCTTGTGCGGTGAATGATATACGGATTCTTCTTGGTTCCGTCCACATCGACGTATTCCATGCCGAAGCGCTGAGCCAGCAGCATGTCGATCTGGATAGTTACCAGGGTATCCTCCTTGCCGAATACGTTCTTGTACTGGATATCGAGCTTCGGACCGTAGAACGCAGCCTCGTCAATACCGATGGTGTATTCAACGCCGAGGTCGTTCAGGATAGTTTTCATTGTAGCCTGTGCGATCTCCCACTGCTCTGCGGTGCCCTCGTACTTGTTCTTGGGGTTGGCAGGATCCCACTGTGAGAAGCGGAATGTGCAGTCCTCAAGCAGACCAACGGTTTCAAGGCAGTACTTGGCGAGTTCCAGGCAGTTTCTGAACTCATCCTCAAGCTGTTCCGGACGGAGGATATAGTGACCCTCGGAGATGGTGAACTGGCGAACTCTTATCAGACCGTGCATTTCGCCGCTGTCCTCGTTACGGAACAATGTGGAGGTTTCGGTCAGACGCATGGGCAGGTCGCGGTAGCTGCGCTGTCTGTTCAGGAATACCTGATACTGGAACGGGCAGGTCATCGGACGGAGTGCGAAGCATTCCTTGGTTTCATCGTTGGGGTCGCCCAGCACGAACATTCCGTCAAGGTAGTGATCCCAGTGACCGGAGACCTTGTAAAGCTCGCGCTTTGCCATATACGGGGTCTTGGTGAGCTGGCAGCCGTGCTTTGCCTCAACGTCCTCTACCCAGCGCTGCATGATCTGAACGACCTTGGCGCCCTTGGGCAGGAGTATCGGCAGACCCTGACCAATATAGTCAACGGTGGTGAAGTACTCAAGCTCTCTGCCTATCTTGTTGTGGTCGCGGCGCTTTGCGTCCTCGAGAGCCTCGAGGTGTGCGTTGAGGGCGTCCTTTGACGGGAATGCGGTGCCGTAGATACGGGTGAGCATCTTGTTCTTCTCGCTGCCGCGCCAGTAAGCGCCGGTAACGGAGGTGAGCTTGAATGCCTTGACGGGAGAAGTGGACATCAGGTGCGGACCTGCGCACAGATCGGTGAAATCCCCCTGCTTGTAGAAGGAGATGGGCTCGCCCTTATCAGCGTGCTCCTGGCACAGCTCTACCTTGTAAGGTTCGCCCTGTTCCTCGAGATACTTTATAGCTTCGTCGGGAGCCATGGTGAAGTGTTCAAGACGGATAGACTCCTTGACGATCTTCTTCATTTCTGCTTCGATCTTTGCCAGTGTTTCGGTGGTGAAAGGCTCCTCGGTGTCGAAATCATAGTAGAATCCGTTTTCGATAGCCGGACCGATGGCAAGCTTTGTTGCCGGGAAAAGGCGCTTCACAGCCTGCGCCAGAACGTGGGAGGCGGTGTGGTTGAACGCTCTCTGACCCTGTTCGTCCTCAAAGGTGAGAAACTTCACGGTGCAGCCATCGGTGAGTGTGGTTCTCAGATCGCAGACCTTGCCGTCGATCTCTGCGGCACATGCAGTCTTTGCTTCGCCCAGCTCTCTTGCAGCGTCGAACGCGGACAGCTGAGAGTCGAATTCCTTTGTTTCGCCATTTGCCAGTGTTACTTTTATCATACTGAACTTCCTTTCCTTGCAGAGCTAAACAAAAGCCCTGCCGTTCAATGTTAATTCACGGCGTTTGCCGTGTACCTTTTATTGTACTACTATTCCGCATAAAAGTCAAGGTTTTTGTGGATTTATGGCACGATATGAAATTATATATCTGCAATTGACAACACTTGCAGGGTGTAGTATAATTAAAAACCGACCCCCGAGCTGCAGCTCGGGGGATATGATATATGATATCGCTATCTGCTCACACCAGTTGATCCTGAATTATATCAGCGATCTTATAAAGCGGCGCCTGTACCTGCACTGCGCCCAGCTTGTATGCCTCCATCGGCATTCCGTAGACGACGCAGGTCGCCTTGTCCTGACCGATGGTGAATGCGCCGGCGTTGTGCATTTTGAGCATTCCGTCCGCGCCGTCGCGCCCCATGCCGGTGAGTATCACGCCGATGGCGTTGCTGCCGGCGGTTTCCGCAACGCTGGTGAACAGTACGTCCACCGACGGGCAGTGTCCGGACACTTTCTCGCCGGGTCTTGAGGATACATAATACCCCCTGGAATCACGGCAGAGCCTGAGGTGATGCTCCCCTGCCCCGATTATCACAAGTCCCCTGCGGAGTCTGTCGCCGTCCTCGGCCTCCTTGACTTCCATCTTGCAGCTTCGGTTGAGTCTTTCGGAGTACATCTTCGTGAATCCCGCAGGCATGTGCTGAACAACGAGCGTTGCCGGTGAATCCGCCGGGAGTTCGCGTATCACCTTTTCCAGAGCCTCGGTCCCTCCAGTGGATGCTCCAAAAGCGAGCACCATATCCGCCTTGTGAAATTTCTTCCCGGTGGAGGAGAGCGGCGTGTGTGTGACTGTCGTTTCCGGCTTTGCGCCGTCGTTCTTTGCGAACGCGGATTTCACCGCGCGTGCAATATTCTGGGCAAACCCCTGCATTTCGGCTGTGGTTCTTGCCGATGGCTTCTGGATAAATCCCACGGCTCCGGCGTCAAGCGCGGATTGCTTCTGCTCAATGGAGGAGGAAACAACGATCACCGGGAGGTAGTATTGCGGCAGCAGTTTTTTGAGGAATGCCACTCCGTCCATTTTCGGCATTTCGATATCCAGGGTCATGACGTCCGGCTCAAATTTGAGTATCATATCCCTGGCGCTGTATGCGTCGCCGGCAGTTCCAACTACGTCTATTTCCGTATCCTCCCGTATATACCGGGACAGGACCTCCCGGAAAAGCATGGAGTCGTCTACTACCAGCAGTTTGATTTTTCTCATTTATTCGCCCCCGTGTCACAAGGTCATGTGTTGATTCCGCGGCGGTATATCGCAGGCTTGATGTATTCAAACCTGGTTTCTCCCCGGGGAATGCTTTCTGCGTGACCGATATAGAAATATCCGCCGGGTTTGAGCACGTCGTAGAACCGGTTTACCAGTGCGTTCTTGGTTGGCTGGTCAAAGTATATCATGACGTTGCGGCAGAATATCAGGTCGAACGGGCGCCGAATGTACTTTTCGGGCATTGGGTCCATCAGGTTGAATGGTTTGAAGATTATCTCGTCCTTTATCGCCTGGCAGATTTCGTAGTGCTCGTCGTCCACTTTGTTGAAGTACCGGCGCACCCATTCGTTGCTGAGTCCCTTCATGCCCTCGGCGTTGTATATTCCCTTCTTCGCCTTGTCCATGACGCTGTGTGAGATATCCGTCGCGAGAATCCGCGTGTCCCACATGGGTTTTTCCCTGCCGAAGTATTCGTCAAGGAGCATTGCAGTGGTGTAGCATTCCTCGCCGGATGAACAGCCTGCGCTCCATATGCGCAGCTCTTTGTTTTTCGCATTCTCCACCGCCCAGGGAAGGATCACATCTTTCATAAAGGTGTAGTGTTCCGGCTCCCTCATGAAGAAGGTGTGGTTTGTCGTGAGCTTATTCAAGATAGTAGTTACCTCGGCGCCGGAGGTATCCGCCATCACTGCGTCGAGGTACTGGTCATAGCTTGTGAAGCCGCGGTCGCGGAGCATATTTCCCAGTCTGCCCTGTATAAGCACACGTTTTGCGGACAGGTTTATGCCGAAATTATCGTGCATGTAGTCCACAAGGCGGTGAAATTCACGGTCAGAAAGTTCCATATCAGCCCTCGTCGTCAAGCAGCTTGGCAACGTCGAGAATCAGCTTCACGTCATCGCCGGAGCGTATCATATACTGAATGAAGGAATTTGTGTTCACCGAGCGGTTCTCCGGGGTTGCGGAGAGGTCGTGGGAGTGAATGTCCTCAACGTCGGCAACGCTGTCAACGATGATACCGACGGACATTTCGTTGTGGCTCAGGATAATAATGCAGGTGCGGCTTGTGTAGGGTATTTCCTCCTTACCGAAGCGGCTGCGGATATCAACGATCGGGACCACCTTGCTGCGCACGTTGATTATTCCCTTGATGTACGGGGGGACATGCGGCACCTTTGTGATGGGCTGCATTTCGATTATCTCGGTGACGTACTGTATCTCGATGCCGTAGATCTGGTCGCCGATGTGGAACGTCATAACCTTTCCAAGCACGGTGTTTTCGCTGGAAAGCTTTCTGTCGGTGGACTGCTGCTTTGCAACAGCTTCCTTTATAACATCATTAGTCATGCTGATCTCCTCCTTAACCTATGAGCGTGTTGGTGTCGATGATCAGCGAAATGCTGCCGTCGCCCATGATCGTACAGCCGGAAAGTCCCTCGCCCTTGATGTTGTATTTGTTCAGGTACGCCGGGAACGGCTTTACCACCACCTGCTGTTCGCCGATAAGCCTGTCGGCGAAAATGCACACGCTCTTGTTGTCGGTTTCGACAAGCAGAAGTATACCGTCCTCAAGGTCTGTGATCTTTGTGTCTATGCCGAATTTCTGATGCATACGCAGTATTGGATAGCACACGCCGCGTATCATTATCATTTCGTTGTTGCTGGTGTCGCGGAGTATCTGACTGGACTCTGCCTTGAAGCTCTCGCGGATAGTGGAAATCGGTACTGTGAACACCAGGTCGCCGCAGATGACTTCCATGCCGTCGATGATAGCCAGGGTGAGCGGAATCTTGATGATGAACGTTGTGCCCTCGCCCTTCTTGCTGTCCACGATGATGGAGCCGCCGCACTTCTCAACGTTTGCCTTTACAACGTCCATGCCGACGCCGCGTCCGCTGAACTCGGTAACGGTTTCGTTGGTGGAGAACCCGGGGAGAAGTATCAGATTCTGTATCTCCTTGGTGGTGTATTCGCTTTCGGGCTTGGTGAGGATCCCCTGCTTGCGGGCCTTTGCCATGATCTTTTCGGGGTCGATTCCGGCGCCGTCGTCGGATACGGTGATGATTACCTCGCCGGAGGAATTCTGCGCGGTGAGCTTTACTATGCCCTTTGCCGCCTTACCCTCGGCGATACGCTCCTCGACATGCTCCTCGATTCCGTGGTCCATGCAGTTACGGACAAGGTGCATGAGCGGATCCTGGAGGCTGTCCACGATGGATTTGTCCACCTCGGTGTCCTCGCCCTCCATTACGAATTCAACGTCCTTGTTGAGCTTTTTCTTCAT
Source organism: uncultured Oscillospiraceae bacterium (assembly GCA_900542145.1). Classification (GTDB taxonomy): domain Bacteria; phylum Bacillota; class Clostridia; order Oscillospirales; family Ruminococcaceae; genus CAG-115. The sequence goes on from UQMF01000016.1 coordinate 39,159, forward strand.
GTCGCGGACGATACGGTTCATCTTCTGGAATACGCCTGCGAGCGGTACCATTCTGATGGACATTACGGTATCCTGGAGTTCGCTTGTGAGCTTCTTGAGCTGACGCGCAGCCTTATTGAAGCTTTCAAGCTCCAGACCCTCGAGGTCGGGGTTTGAGATTACCATGGATTCTGTGGTGATGATCTCGCCGACGATATCATGCAGCGCGTCCAGCTTTGCCAGGTTTACGCTGATGAGGGACTGCTTCTGTGCGCCTCCGGCTGACTGCTGTACCTTTTCGACAGCTTCCTTTGCCTTTTCCACTGAGGACTGCTCCTTGACCGGTGCAGGTGCGGCAGGCGCCGCTGCCGGAGCCGTCGCCGCAGTGGGCTTCGGCTCGGGAGGAAGCTCCGCCTTGGGGGTTTCTGCCGCTGTAGCCGCTGCCGGAGCGGGCTGGGATACTATCTCGTAGCTCTGTACGTTCAGTGCGCTGGCGATAGCGGTGAGCACCTCGTCCACGCTGTCGTGGGGGGTGAATGTGATGAGAAATCCCTTTTCGATGATCTCCTTGGCGGTGTCGGGATTTGTTTCAACGTCCGCCGGGGTGAATTCCAGGGTCTTGCAGGCGTCCTTGATGGTGTTTATCAGCAGGAATGCGCGCAGGTTCTCCATCTGGCAGCCGTCCTCGAAGAACACGCGGACGGTCGTGGTGTTATCGCCGGAAGCCGCAGGCGCAGCCGGAGCGGCAGCCTGTGCCGGAGCCGCGTCCGCCGGAGCGGAGCCTGCCGCGATAGCCTCAGCCTGCGCCGGGGAATCTCCCTTGGTTTCGCCTACTAGGGCGTCGTGCGCCTTTAACAGCTTGTCGATGAGCTCGCTGAAATCCATCTGCTCATACTCGCCGTTCACGTTGTTCTGGATAAGTTCGATCTGCGCCTTGTAGGAGTCGGAAACCTGGAAAACCAAGTCGTACACGAAGCTTACATCAGTGATGACATCAGGGTTCTCGCGGATAACGAAGAACATATCTTCCGCCTTATGTGCCAGCACAGAAAGGTTGTCAAAGCCCATCATTGCTGAGGAGCCCTTGATGGTATGCATGATACGGAAAATTTCCTTGACGTCCTCACCGTCGAATTTATTCGCCTGCTCTGTTCTGAGGAGTATCTCGTCGAGCTGTTCCAGCAGTGAATTTGTTTCGTAGAAGTACATGTCCAGCATAGCTTCCATGCCGGGTTCAATTTTTGCCATAATAACATTCCTTTCCTGATATACGCCGTGGCGCATATTGTTGTTTTCTGTCCGTGACTATAGGTCAGGGGTATGTATTTTAAAGAAATAATGATGTTTTTTTGAAAAAAACACTTTATTATTTGCCTGGTTTATGGTACAATATATTTATTGAAGTTATCTTTATCTACAGCCCAAAAGGAGGGATCGCGATGGCGCAGATACCGCAGATAAACAACCCAATAACTGCGAAGAACTATAACTACAGTTCCCGTCCGATGGACCCGAACACCGAGCCTTTCGACATCGTCAAGCTGACCGGCGTGCAGGGAGCCGGGAGCGGCTCAGCCTCCAGCGCCAGAAGCAGACTGGAGATGGGCAACCGCGAGCTCATACCGCTTCAGGTCCAGGTCGCCAAGGATCCCACCCTCGCGGTGGAAACCCTCAAGGACCTGCTCAACATCGAGGTACTGAACCAGGCGCTGATAAACGGCCACACCGAGCTTTACGGGAAGCTGGAGGATCTCGCCGCCGCCCTCTATGTAAAGCCGGAGGAGCTTGTGCAGGAGATCCAGAACCAGGAGCAGCAGAACACGATGTTCAGCGGCCACGAGTTCTATGACGTGCTCCGGGAGGTCGCAAAGACCACCACGGATCCCTCCACCAAGGAGCTTATCGGCAACCTGCTGAAATCCATCAACTTTGCCCAGAACAAGAACGAGATACTCGGCGCGCTGCGTGCGAACATGAAGTTCCTGTCGGAGTATTTCTCCCCGAACGAGAAGCTTTCCGCCAAGCTGCTGAACCTCTCGCAGGAGTGGGGCGCGGCGGACGCCGACAAGTATTTCGACTATCTCAAGGGGGAAACCCTTGCGGTGCTGAAAGACGTCAGCGGAAGCCTGCTGAATGACGAGCGCACTCAGATGCTGATCCCGCTCATCACGCACAACCTGTCGCGGTACAACAACAGCCCCTACATGTGCAAGGAATATTTCAACCTGCTGCTGTCGCAGATATCCTCGGGCACGCTCCGGGAATCCCTGAAGAATTCCTTCGCCAGACTGTACTCTGCCATCTTCAACAAGCAGAAGATGACGGACCCACAGCAGGGCGGAAACGTGGCGGATACCTCTATTGATAATTATACAACAAAATCTGAACAAAATCAACCACTAACAGGAAATTCCGCAGATAAAAATGCAGAAATTTCGGCGCAGGGAGAAAAAATCGGTCAGGTTGACGAAAATGGCGACAGCGGAATTGTCGAAAATGCCGGGAGCGAAGAGCCGGAGCTTACCGGGTATCTGAAGTTTCTGAACGAGAGCATGAGCGAGAAGGGTTATATGTCCGACCTGAAGGACAGCGGCTATAACATCGAGCAGATGATGACAGCGTATTCCAGGGGCAGGCAGTCGGGATTCCAGACTCTGCACAACATGGTGAAAGGGTTGTTCGTGGAGGACAAGACCGGGGAATATTCCGCGCAGTTCACCCAGGATTTTTCCAAGCTGCACACCGTGCAGGAGGTCATCGACAAGCTGAACGAAATGCTCCGCGCCATGCCGGATATGCCGATACGCGAGCGGCTTTACGGGGCGTTCGTGGACGTGGTGGACAAGATGGCGCTGAAGAACGAGCTGCCGCAGCACGGGGTCAGACCTCCGGTGCATTCCACGCTGGACAGCCTTACGGATTTCATACAGGAGAACATCAACCACCCTGCGCTGAAATCCCTGGACAGCTTCAATGCGGCGAACCTGCTCCAGAGCCTGCTGAATGCGCCTGGAGTGTTCACTCCGCTGGCGCACTACATACTTCCGCTGGACGTTGACGGCACAAAGGCGTTCGGCGAGCTGTGGGTGGACAACGATGAGAACAACCCGAACAATACTCCGGGAACGCAGCGGAACTATCACCTGTTCCTGACGTTTGACGTGGAGAGTATCGGTCGGTTCGAGGTGGATCTGTACGCGCTTGGCGACGAGGTGAACCTGACGCTGCTGTATCCGCCGAGGTTTGAAAAGCAGATAGATCCGATGAAGGACAGGATAAACAAGGTGGTGCGGAATGTCGGGTACAATACCCGGGCATTCGAAACGGCTCCGCTTAAGGCGCCGCATAATCTGACGGAGATATTCCCGAAAATAGTGGACAAGCGCACCACGCTGAACACAAGAGTCTGACGGGAGGAATACACTATGGAGAAGCACCCGAAAGCGCCGGCGAACAACAAGCGCCTTTATGGACAGAACGCCGCAGTGGCGCTGAAATACAATCCGGATATGAACTATGCGCCGGTGGTAGTGGCGTCCGGGCTGGGGGAACTGGCTCAGCGTATCGTGAACATAGCCGACGAGGCAGGGGTTCCGGTTTACCGCGACGACAGCGTTGCGGCGCTGCTGGTAATGCTGAACGCCGGCGAAACTATCCCCAAGGAACTGTACCAGATCGTCGCTGCGATATACGCCGAGGTCGTGTATACGGCGAACGACATGAGAAAGAAATGATATGGAATAATTCGGAATGCGTAATGCGTAATTCGGAATTACGGTATCGCCTTTGGCGATAATATTTCAAAAGAATTATAATAAAATGCACAGGGCGAAAGTGGTTCTTTCGCCCTGTGCTGTTTCATATTAATGCTTTTTAATTTGTCCGCAGAGCGGACACAATAATTCCGAATTACGCATTACGAATTCCGAATTGATTTACAGGTCGTCCGCGTCCTGAATCGGCTTCTCGTGTGGGTCTTTTGGTACTCCGGTGTACATTCCCTGGGGGTCGGTTTCCGGGGAGGAAAGAGTGGGATCGGTGACGGGGGTCACAGGCGGTTCTGGACGTTTTTTCTTGCCTCCGGTGCGGTGGCAGTTGGTGTATTCCTGCATGCTTGATCTCCTTCTACAAAAAATACCGCGCCAATATCGGTGCGGTATTATTATGCGTAATAACGGGGATTTCATGCATGGACTACTTCTGCTTTTCCGGGGTGTAGTCGGTGCTTCCGGAGGCTTTGCGCAGCGCTTCGATAAGCCCCGGAGTGCGCCAGGTGAATCCGCTGCGGTCGAATTCGCTGCCGCTGTCCCACAGGAATGCCGCAATACCGGCGTCGCGGCACAGCTTTGTCAGCATTTCGCAGTAGAACACGCGGCTGGGGATATCGTTGCCGGCGGTGCCGTATTCCGTGATCATGGCTGGGATTCCCTTGTCGGTGAAATTCGTGCGCAGCTGGGATATCATGCTTTCCATCCAGATCTGGTCGGTGTTGCTGCCCCAGTTGTCCTGTATTCCGTCAACGCAGAAAGTTATGGGTATGTAGTAGTGCACCGACAGGATACATCTGCTGTATTCGTCCTCCGGCATTCTGAACCTGCTGTCGATGGAACAGATAATATCCGCATTGAATCCGGATATAAGCAGGTGCCGCCAGGGATTGAACGCGCCGGAATTCCGTATCGTGTCCACAAACAGCTGATTGATCTCGTTCAGCAGGCTGTAGGCGTCATCGTCGGAGATTCCGCTGAAATCCACTGCGTTCATGCTCTCAAACAGGAGCCGTTCGTTGTAGCTGCCGAAATGCTCTGCAATCTGCCGCCAGATATTGGCGTATCGCATAAGCACTGCGTTGTGGTCCTCCGCGGCGCTGCACAGCCAGGAGCCGTTGTCGCCGTCGTGGTACATGGTGAGGATAACGTACATTCCGTTGTCGTAGGCGTAATTCGTTACCTGCGTCACGCGGTTGAGCCAGCTCTCGTCTATGTTTCCGGCTTCGTCAATATGATCCTGCCAGGATATCGGCAGGCGCACGGCGTTCACACCGCTGTCCACCAGGCACTCGAACAATTTTTCGGTTGCCGTGGGGTTACCGCGCAGGGTTTCGGCGGAGTCCGCTCCGGCATTGCCGCCCGGCTCCAGACAGTTTTCCAGAGCCAGCCCGAGATTCCACCCGATGCGGATATTGCTGACAAGCTGCTGGGAGGAGAGGTTCAGCATTGCCGGGGGAGGATTGCCGTTATCCGGTTTCCCACCGCTGAACACCTGGTCCACGGTCAGCGAACCGGAACTGTTTTTCCCGGTGGAACACCCCGTGAACAGAACTATGGCGCAGAGCAGAACTGCCAGTATTTTTTTCATTGCGGCGCCCCCTTATGAATTATACAATGATTATATCACACTTGACTCAGCTTGTCAAATTGAGATGAAAACGCCCCTTGCCTTTGGGGACAAGGGGCGAAAACTGTTAAGTTTTATGCCGCATTCATGCAGCCATCGTCAATCCGCAGGGGATTAGCCGAGGAGCTGGAGAATGGACTGCGGCTGCTGATTTGCCTGAGCCAGCATGGACTGAGCAGCCTGCTGAAGAATGTTGTACTTGGTGTAGTTCAGCATCTCAGAAGCCATATCAGTATCACGGATACCAGACTCAGCTTCGGTCAGGTTCTCGTTAGTGGTAGTCAGGTTCTCAATCTTGTGTTCCAGTCTGTTCTGGGTTGCACCGAAGGTTGCACGAACCATGGATACCTTGTTGATAGCGTTATCGATCTGGTCGATAGCAGTGTTAGCGTCCTTAGCGGTTGCAAGGGACAGGCTCTTTGTGTTCAGACCATTCTCTCTGGAGGAAACGTCAAGGTTAGCCTTGAGGTCGCCCATACCTTCAGTCTTGTAAGAGAATGTGAAGTTTACACTGTCCTTGGTTCTAGCGCCGGTCTGCAGAGTGAGCTGATCGGTGTAGGTCAGAGGAGCAGTTGCAGCTACATTGGAGTTAGCCTGAGAAACCTTGCTCTCCGGCTCAACCAGCTCAACGCCGGAAGACTTAGGAGCATTGTAGCTTGCCTGTGTCAGAAGCATTTCGCTCTTTATGGTCTTTGCGCCAGCCTGTGCATCTGCAGTTTCGGTGTAAGTAAGTGCGCCGAGCTTTGTAGTTGTTGCACCATTTACATACTTAAGAGTCTTGCCGTCCTTATCAAGAGTAATCTTTCCACCGCCCTTGATAGACATGATGTCAACGTCATTAGCAGTGTTACCAGCGATGCCATTGATCTTAATTGCAGCGGCATCAGCAGCTGTTGTTGCACCATCAGCGATGTTTTCTTCAATAGATATGCCATTGAGAGAATTCAGAGCATCAGCGATTGTAGGATCACCAATAATATCATCAGCATCTAAGTCAGCATCAATAGTAAAGCCAAGTTTAGCATCAACATCACCAACAGTGTTGCTGGAGATAGTGTTGAAACCTGTTACCTCAGATACATGAGCAGAAGCGTCCTGCTTTGCGGAAAGATTCAGTACAAGGGTATCACCGTTTACAATCTTAGTAGAATCAACGTTTACAGAAACACCTGCATAAGTGAAACCACCGTTATCAGTGTTGGATGCAAGAGTGCCCTTGCCATCTGTTGTCCATGTAACCTTACCATTTGCATCAACAGAAGCGGTGAAAGTAGCCTTCTCAGAAGTAATGCCAGCATTAGTCAGATAAGTATCATCATAGTCACGAACGCCCATGCCCTTAACATAACCACCAGCAGTACCAACCTGCTGAGCAGAACGAGTGGAGTTTACGTAGTCAAACTTACCGTTGACCTGCTTAGTGCCATCAGCCATTGTACCGCCGTTGAGCATTACAGTACCATTGAAGTCGGTATCAGCGATCTGATCAAGCTCATCGTTGAGCTGGTTGAACTCAAGCTGGATAGCGTCACGGTCAACCTCGTTCTGGTATGTACCGTTAGCAGACTCGGAAGCGAGCTCCTTCATTCTCTGCAGAATGGAGTGGGACTCCTGAGTAGCGCCCTCAAATGTCTGAATTAAAGAGATACCATCCTGAGAGTTTCTCTTAGCCTGTGTGAGGCCACGGATCTGGGATCTCATCTTCTCAGAAATTGCCAGACCTGCAGCGTCGTCGCCTGCACGGTTGATTCTGTAACCAGAAGAAAGCTTCTCAGAAGACTTCTTCAGACCAGCTACGTTTGTGTTCAGCTTGTTGTACGCGTTGAGCGCGTTCATGTTGTGCTGTACTACCATTCCCATAGTAATATCCTCCTTGAATTTACGCGCCTCTATATTCGGAATCATTCCTGAGAGGCGGTTGGTTAAAGTAATTTTTCCGTCTGCCCTTATGTACACTTGGGCTTCGGGATTTTAGCTTTTCAGCTATCACGTTTATTATATCGGCTGGTTTTCTCTGAACTTTAGCGTTTTTTCAGAATTTTCTTAAAATTTTTCTGATTTTTTGTGTATTATTTTCCGGAATGCGCTCCGCTGCGAAATTTTTTTAAGATAAAGTCATAAACTATTGCAATTCGACAGAAAATGTGATATGATA